>NZ_VLJP01000015.1 GCF_007829525.1 Mesorhizobium sp. J18 | reverse complement strand
CCCCAACCAGCAATGCCGCCCGCGCTGGCGCCGCGACCATCATTGCACTAACAATCAAATTGGACCCGTCCGTGGGGGCCGATCAAGATGACAAGTGCATGAGAGAATGCCTTTCCCGCCGATAGATTTGTGGTTGCCTTGACGTTCGTAAGTGCGGACGCACCTCTAAAAATTTCCAACCCGACCCAGGCTATAAAAAGCGCACCCAGAACGAGAACTGCGGTGAAAACGCCCGGAATCGACTGAAGGGCAACTCCGATACCGAAGTAGGCCATCAGGCTGTGCATCGCCCCGCCAGCAACGATGCCAGACAAGGCTGCCGCTCCCAGCTTGCGGCCACCAGCCATTGTGCTGCCCAACACAAAAGCCATATCCACTCCGGGGAGGGCAATTATGCCAAACAGAAGGATCCAGAACAGCCAGAGATGGCCGTATTGAGTAAGAAAGAAGAGATCCATCAACACCATTCACGAATTGCTTCTTGCACGGAGAATCCGCGTACTGAATGCTCGTAATGGTGCGGCGCAACACGGCCCTGAAATAGAGCCAATTCAATGGTAGTTGACGGACCCAATTGGGGTTCCCGCGATTTGATGGACTCGATCCGCGTTGTGAGAGGAGATTGCCATCTCCCGCGAACGAGGAACCCGTCTCCGCCTGAGTTAAAGGTCACACGGCTGCAGGCCGGAACGATCTTCCAAGCTGTCGCACTGAGCTTACCCGACCGTTGTGCACGCTATGCTGCGCCATGCTTCGAGCGCAAACCGGTAGGTATTCCATAGTTCACTGCAGCGCCTCATGGTCATCGTCATGGCCGACTGCAGCAAGAAAATTTCCAGTGTTGCATCACCTTCTCTCGTGGTCGAGCGCAATGCGCGAGGGACTTCCCAGGTCGTGCGGCTGTCCGCCAAGAAATCTCGCGCCGATGGACAAACCTGTCGGGAACATCTTCCATTTACAGGAAAGGACTTGCCCGCGGAGATTGACGATGCGATTCTGAAAATCGCGCGGGTTCTCGCACGCCAAGCCGCCAGAGAAGACCATGCGCGCCAACAAGCTGGGAGCGCTCGTCATGACGAAACGCGCGGCGATTTACGCGAGATTTTCCACCGACCTGCAAAATGAACGATCAATCGAGGATCAGGTCACCCTCTGCAGGAAGCATGCCGCAGAACACAATCTCACGATTGTTGCGACCTATGAAGACAGAGCCCGTTCAGGCGCCTCGGTGTTTGGACGAGAAGGCCTCGTTCAACTCATGGATGCCGCCCGTGATGGCGCGTTCGATGTCGTGGTCATCGAAGCCCTCGACAGGCTTTCACGCGACATGGAGGACCTGGCGGGTATCCACAAGCGCCTGTCCTTTCTCAACATTGAAATCCGCGCTGTCCACGATGGTGTCGCCAATACGGTTCTCGTCGGTCTTCGGGGGCTGGTCGGTCAACTCTATCGTGAAGACAACGCGCACAAGATTCGCCGCGGCCAGGCCGGACGCGTCGGTCAGGGCCTCAACGCCGGTGGCCTGACATACGGCTATGCTCCGGTTCCTGGTGAGCCTGGGAAGCGGCAGATTGTCGAAGAAGAGGCCGAGGTCATCCGTCGTATCTTCGATGAGTATGTCGCCGGGCGCACCCCGCGTGATATTGCGCGTGACCTCAACTGCGACAACGTTCCACCTCCGCGCGGTACGAAATGGAACGCTTCCACAATCAACGGCAATGTGCAACGCGGCACCGGCATCCTGCAGAACGAACTCTATGGTGGCCGGCTGGTCTGGAACAAGGTGCGCATGGTGAAGGATCCTGACACGGGCCGCCGCGTCTCGCGCCCTAATCCGAAAGAGGAGTGGCAGTCGTCCGACGTGCCAGAACTCGCGATTGTCGATCGCGAACTGTTCGATCAGGCGCAGGCACGCAAACGTGAGCGTAGCCTTGACCATCCTCACCACCATCGCCGACCGCGTCACATGCTTTCGGGGCTTTTGCGGTGCGGCGCGTGCGGATCGGGCATGTCGACCAACGGCAAGGACAAGTCGGGCCGCATCCGGATCAGGTGCTCGGCCGCGACGGAAAGCGGGTCGTGTCCAGACCCGAAGACCTTCTATCTCGAAACCGTGGAAGCCGCTGTTCTGACCGGACTGCGGGCCGAGATGAAGAGCCCCAAGGTGCTCGCCGAATACGTGAAGACCTATCACGAGGAGCGCAAGCGACTATCGGCGGAGGCCGATGCCAATCGAACGCGTCTTGAGCACCGTGCCGATAAGCTCAAACGCGAGATCGACCGGCTGGTCGATCATCTCGCCAAGGGCATCGGCGATCCATATGTGATCGGTCCCCGCTCGACGGAACTCTACCACGAGCGCCAAGCGGTGCTTGCTGAGCTGGAGAAAGCTCCGCCCGCATTCGAGGTCGTCTCGCTGCATCCAGCAATCCTGAAGCGCTACGAAGAGCAACTCGAAAGCCTGCAAGATGCACTAGCGGAAGGCATGCGTTCGGGCGACCGGGAATGCGCGGAAGCCATACGGGAACTCGTCGAAACGGTAACGGTTTACCGCGACCCTTCAGAACCGGGCGCGGTCGAGATCGAGATTGCAGGACGCCTGAATTCGATCCTTGGCGAGCGCGCTTACCCCAATGGGGTCAAACGGGTGTGGGGATTGGTGGTAGCGGAGGAGGGATTCGAACCCCCGACACAAGGATTATGATTCCTCTGCTCTAACCAACTGAGCTACTCCGCCCCGTGCGGTCTCTCAAGGCCAGCTTTGCAGTGCCGGACCGGGGCCGCCGAAGACGCGCGGATATAAGGTCCTGTCGGTGACGGTGTCAAGCAGTCCGCGGTCCATCGAGAAGGAAAGTTCAGCACACCGTCATGTCGCCGGGAAAGCCGTGCAGATCGCGACAAAATCCCGGGGTTGAGTTGCGCGCGCGGCCCCGATATGTCACTCCCCACGCCAATGTCGGGCAAAGATTCAATGAAGCCGCGTATTGCTGTCCTTGGATGCGGATATTGGGGGTCGAACCATATCCGCACGCTGAAATCGCTTGGAGCGCTGCACGCCGTTTCCGATGCGAACCGCGCGCGGGCTGAAGGCTTCGCCAGTGAGCATGACTGCCTGGCCATTGATCCTGATGCGCTGTTTGAACGCAAGGACGTGGATGCGGTGGTGATGGCGCTGCCTCCACAGTTTCATGCCGAAAGTGCGGTCCGCGCCGTCAATGCCGGCAAGGACGTATTGGTGGAAAAGCCGATTGCGCTCACGGTCGAAGATGCCGAGCGCTCCGTTGAAGCCGCCAGGAAGGCTAGCCGCATTTTCATGGTCGGCCACGTGCTGCGCTTTCATCCCGCCTTCGAGAAGCTGAAATCGCTGATCGATGCCGGCGAATTGGGGAATGTAGGATACATCCATTCCCACCGTCTCGGGCTCGGAAAGTTCCACACCGAGAATGATGCCCTGTGGGATCTTGCGCCGCATGATCTCTCGATGATCCTGGCGATCACCGGCTCGCCGCCTGTCGAGGTGCGCGGGGAGGGCGCGGCTCTTCTCGACAATCTGAGCGATTTCGCCCATCTCCACATGCGCTTTCCGGGCGGGCTCAGGAGCCATCTCTTCACCTCGCGCCTCAATCCCTATCGCGAGCGCCGCCTGACCGTGGTCGGCGACAAGGCAATGGCTGTGTTCGATGATGTGGAACCCTGGGGACGCAAGCTGGCCGTCTATCGGCACGCCGTGTGGCAGGATAGCGGCCAATGGGCCTTCACCACCAACGAGCCCACCTATGTGCCTGTCGAGGAAGGCATGCCGCTTACCCGAGAGCTGGAACATTTCATCTCCTGCATCCGCACCCGCAGCGAACCGCGGACAACCGGTGCCGAGGCTGTCGAGGTGCTGCGCATCCTCACTGCAGGCACGATCGTTCACAACTGAGCGTCAGGGGATAGGGGCCTCGGCAAGACGCGAAAGCATGGCCTCTGCCGCCGTGCTGCGCTCGGAGCGCTCGATGAAGCCGCCGCCGAGCACCCGCGCTTCCTCGCCTTCGTCAGAATAGAGAACGCAGGCCTGTCCCGGGGCCACGCCGGACTCGCCTTTGGCGAGCTCGACCCAGGTCACGCCGGCTTCGTGACGGAGTATGGCGGGGCAGGGCGGTCGCGTGGAGCGCACCCGTGCAAGGAGCTCTACGCCTTCGACCGGAATGTCGCTCAGCGCGGCGTCGCCCAGCCAGTTCATCTGGCGCAGGAATATCCGCCGGGTCTCCAGCGCCTCGCGTGGACCGACGACCACCCTTGCCCTGTCGGCATCGAGATGGACGACATAGAGCGGTTCGCCGGTTGCGATGCCGATGCCGCGCCGCTGCCCGATCGTATAGTGCAATATGCCGTCGTGCCGGCCAAGCACGCGACCGTCGATATGCACGATCTCGCCCGGCGAGGCTGCTTCCGGCTTCAGCCTGGCGATGATGTCCGAATATTTTCCCTGCGGCACGAAACAGATGTCCTGGCTGTCATGCTTGGCGGCAACCGAAAGTCCCATCTCTTCCGCGATTGCGCGCACCGAGGGCTTGGAGAGGCCGCCAAGCGGGAAGCGCAGATAGTCGACCTGTTCCTGGGTGGTCGCGAACAGAAAATAGCTCTGGTCGCGATCGGCATCGACCGGGCGGTAGAGTGCGCGATGCGCACCATTGGGACGACTGCGGATATAATGCCCCGTGGCGAGCGCGTCGGCGCCGAGTTCGCGAGCGGTTTCCAGGAGATCGGCGAACTTGACGGTCTGGTTGCAGGCAACGCAGGGGATGGGCGTTTCGCCCGAAACGTAGCTCTCGGCGAAGGGATCGATCACCGCCTCGCGAAAACGCTTCTCGTAATTGAGCACGTAATGCGGGATGCCGAGCGTCTCGGCAACCCGGCGCGCGTCATCGATGTCCTGTCCGGCACAGCACGAGCCGGCCCGATGCACGGCCGCGCCGTGATCATAAAGCTGCAAGGTGACGCCGACGACCTCGTAGCCTTCCCTCTTGAGAATCCCGGCCACGACCGAGGAATCGACGCCACCGGACATCGCGACGACAACGCGCGTGTCTTCCGGGCTCTTGGGCAGGTCGAGGCTGTTCATCTCTGTCATCTGTCTAAATATGCAGCTGGGTAATGCCAATGCGGCCAAGATAGGTCAAGGACCGCAGCTTTACCATCGGCAGTGCCGACGCCGAAAAGGCTTGTCCAGTCGTTAGAGTTTTAATCAAAACCGGCGCAAAACCCTAACAGCGGATTCACTTCCGTTACTTTAAGATTACCCTACGCTTAGGCAAATCTTAAAGCTGTGGCGCTAATGTGACAACGATTAGGTCTGGGGTTTGTGTAGAGAGTACGATGACCGATCTGGTACGACCGCGCGTGAAATATGTCATCGGGCCTGATGGCAGTCCGCTTACGATTGCCGATCTGCCGCCCACCAATACGCGCCGTTGGGTTATTCGACGCAAGGCTGAAGTGGTGGCAGCCGTCCGCGGCGGTTTGCTCAGCCTCGAAGAGGCATGCCAGCGCTATCGGCTGACAGTCGAGGAATTCCTGTCCTGGCAGGCTTCCATCGACGAATATGGCCTTGCCGGTCTGCGCACGACGCGCATCCAGCAATATCGCCACTGATCATCTTCCTCAAAAGACTGATCACGCCCGGCACGGCTTCTGCTTTCGTCCTGTCAGCGATTCCCTCCCTGTGGCCGATCCCGCTAGGACATCTCGGTCATGCTTGCCGGACGTCGTCCTTTTGGAGAGTCTTCGGGATGGAACGCCGGGGGTGCTAATCAGCCGCCGATGCTTGTGATCTCAGCCAGTGAGGGCGCGTCCGGGTTCTGCTTCGCGTCCCCTGGCGTCTCGGGATTCCAGAGCTTCGGCCCTGGCAAGCTCGGCCTCGGCCTCGGAGAGGGCAGCGTTGGCCTGTTCCCTTTGCTGCCGCAGGTCGTTCTGCGAGTTTCGAAGATTATCGCGACGGAGGCGTGCCGCCTTGGCAAAGGTCGGATAAGCGAAGTGGTTCACATCGGTGATGCCGCTTTTCTTTTCTTCATTCGCGACCTGCGCATCGAGCTCGGCGGCCATGCGATCGAATTCGGCAATCATCATATCGAGCTGCATGATCTGCCGTCGCTTCTCATTCACCTGAAATTGCTTCAGCCGAACAAGATTCTCCCGTGACTTCATGATCCGATACTCCCGGAAACGCGAATGCTTTGCCGACTCCCTGCCGGCGTGAAAATCCATAGAAAAACCTTTGCAAGCGAGCGGCCCGACGGCTTTGGAAACAAAATCCTAAAATTCCCCGCCATTGGTAACCATTCGTTTACGTGCGTTGTTAATCATACTGGCGAGGACTTAAGGCGTGGTAAAAATATGGCGACGTTCAGAACCCGAATATTGCGAGTCGGTGGAGTCGCTTACAGCCGATTCTTCATGTATCCGATCGCGATTTTACGATCAGGATTCGTGTGTGAATTCAAGTATCTAGTCTGAAATGTTGAAAAGAGTTTTTGGGCACTTGCAAGAGTGAATCAGATTTTGTTAACCATTGGATGGCAGGGTCCGATTCACGGTATTGACCGCTTGGTGCCGGATACCTGCCTGCCGGGACGGCGGCGGAAAGGGGACTAGGATGCGCGTTCTGCTGATAGAAGACGACAGTGCGACGGCACAAAGTATCGAGTTGATGCTTAAATCGGAAAGCTTCAACGTTTACACGACCGATCTTGGCGAAGAAGGCGTGGATCTTGGTAAGCTTTACGATTACGACATCATTCTGCTCGACCTTAACCTGCCTGATATGTCGGGTTACGAGGTTCTGAGGACGCTGCGACTTTCGAAGGTCAAGACGCCGATCCTCATTCTGTCCGGCATGGCGGGCATAGAGGACAAGGTGCGCGGACTGGGCTTTGGCGCTGACGATTATATGACCAAGCCCTTCCATAAGGACGAACTGGTGGCGCGCATACATGCGATCGTTCGCCGTTCGAAGGGACATGCCCAGTCGGTCATCACCACAGGCGATCTGATCGTCAATCTTGACGCCAAAACCGTCGAGGTTGCCGGGCAGCGGGTGCATCTGACGGGCAAGGAATATCAGATGCTGGAGCTGCTTTCGCTGCGCAAGGGCACGACGCTGACCAAGGAAATGTTCCTCAACCATCTCTATGGCGGGATGGACGAGCCGGAGCTGAAGATCATCGACGTCTTTATCTGTAAGCTCAGGAAGAAGCTCGACGCGGCTTCGGGCGGACAGAATTTCATCGAAACGGTCTGGGGGCGAGGCTATGTGCTTCGCGAGCCCGAAGAGGTTCGCGAAAGCGCCTGATCCGTTAAATTGTCTATCGACGAAAAGCCCGGCGGTTGCCGGGTTTTTTGTCGAACTTCCGATTTGTCAGCCCGCGCAGGCGGCGATCTGAATTCCGCGGCCTGGCAGAACGCATTCCGGAAGCCCGCGCAGGATGCTTGGTGATCCCGTGGACATGCTGCCGATCAGCTTGCGGTCAGCAGGATATCCTCGGCGGTGGCGCGAATGGAGATGGTCATGCCCGTCTCGCGTGCCAGAAGCAGCGTGTAGTAGAATTGCACGCTGTGGGCATCGATCGGCTCTTCCGGTTCGCGGCCGGAATGCAGTTCGAGAAATTTCGCTGGAACCCTGACCATCGGCCCCCGTGCCAGCAGGCTGAATTTCGGGCTGGTCTCCAGATCCTCCAGCGTTACAGTGAGCTTGCCGCCGCGCGGAATCGCGGCATTGGCCACGAGAAGAAGGTTCAGGAGCAGCTTGACCCTGTTCTTTGGAACGAGAGCGCGTCCACCGATCCATTCCAGTTCAGGCTTCTCGTTCTTCAGGAACGCGGTGGCAACATTCTGCGCATCGCCGGTGTCGATCTGCATCCCCGCCGACCCGGCGGCGCCAAAGGCGATCCGCGCGAACTGCAGCCGTGCCGAGGCGTTGGCGGCGCTGGCGTGAATGAGCCGCATCGCATCCTCGTCCGCACCGCCTTCCTCGAGCAGTTCCAGCCCGTTATTGATGGCGCCGACAGGGGAGATGATATCATGACAGACGCGGCTGCACAGGAGTGCGGCAAGGTCGGGTGCGGACAGGGTGAAGATATCGGCCATGTCTTGGTGGTCCCCGCTTCCAAATGGCATTCTCAATTCCGACCGGAATCGGTCATAACATCAATGCGAATCAGGCTCCGCAAAGGCCTGATCTGGATACACAGGGCTTGCCTGCGTCGCAACAATCCGCCTTTGCCGGATACAGGACATCCTGTTTCCGGGCAAAATCCCGGCTTTTTAAGCCCTCGGAAGGGACTTCCCTGCGAAGTTTAATGGTTGAAAAAGGATTACGGCGTTAGGTTAACGAGAATGGGGTCAGGCGGCCGAAAAAAGAAGCCGCCGGTTCCGGCGTTGCAGAGTGCTCCGAAACGGAGATTGGATAAATGCTTTCCGAAATTTTCCCAAGGGCGGTCCTGCGCTTTGCCGTGTTGGCGCTGACCGTAATCGGGATCGCGACGGCCTCGCCGGTCCCGGCACGCGCCAACACCGGCTACACGGCACAGGAAATCGTCGATGCCGGCCATGGCTTTTTTGGTGCCACGACGGGCGGGCTGGCAACCGTCATCGAGAAGATCTTCGCCTCCTACGGGCTGCCGAACGGCTATGTACTGGGCCAGGAAGGTTCCGGGGCCATTGTCGGCGGGCTGACCTATGGCGAGGGCATGCTCTACACCAAGAATGCCGGTGACCATAACGTCTACTGGCAGGGACCATCGATCGGCTGGGACTTCGGCGGCGGCGGCTCGCGTGTGATGTTTCTCGTTTATCAGCTGGATACGGTGGAGAGCCTCTACCGGCGTTTTGTCGGCGTGGCCGGCTCTGCCTATGTGGTCGCCGGCGTCGGCTTCAACGTCCTGAAGCATGGCGATGTTCTTCTGGTGCCGATCCGGACCGGTGTGGGAGCGCGTCTCGGGGTCAATGTCGGCTATCTGAAGTTGACGCAGTCCCCAACCTGGAACCCGTTCTGAGCCATCCCCTGCCGGCCGGTTTTTCCTCCCGGCCGGCGGAGATTTGGCGGGACAAGGTCTGCGGCCAATGCTATCGACGCGCGATGTGCTAAATTCGCAAACCGCATGCGCCCGAGGGACATGTTCCCGTGATCCAATCGATCCTCTTCTTTTCGCTCGGCTTCCTCTGCGCTGCCTTTATCGCCCTGATGGTCGCGCCTGCCCTCTGGCGGCGTGCCGTTGAGCTCACACGCCGGCGCATCGAGGCATCCGTACCTCTGTCGGCCGCCGAATTGCAGGCGGAAAAGGATCGCCTGCGCGCCGAACATGCGATGCAGACGCGCCGGCTGGAGATGAAACTGAAATCTCTCACGGAAAAATCAACGGCCCAGAGCCTGGAAATCGTGCGGCTCCGGGAAGAAGCAGACCGGCTTGCGCAGGACCTGGAGAAGCAGGCCCATACAAACGGGCACCTCGACAGCGAAACCCGGCGGCTTGGAGCTGTGGCGGCAGACCATGCGCGGATCGTGGAGGAATTGACGGAAAAGCTTGCGGGAACGGAACGCATGGCCGAAGAACGCGGCAAAGAGCTGGAAAGGCTCGAAAGGCTTTATGAGGAAGCAAGTTTCGCTTCGAGCAGCAGACAGATCGAGCTTGTCGCCCGTGAATCCGAGATCGAAAAACTGTCGGAAGAGATCAAAGGAATGCGTGCGGCGCGCAAGGAAGCCGATCGGGTCATGCGCCAGGCGGTAAACGACAGGAAGGCGGCCGAAAGTGCGTTGCAGGCCGAACGCAAGCGCGCCGCCGAACTCGAAACAAAGCTGGAGCGAATGTTCACCACACTGTCGGATCGCGAGGAGAAGCTGGAACGGCAGGCGAGGGAACTCGATCGTCTGCGCGAGGAAATAAAGGCTATGTCCGCTGCGGGCTCGACAGCGGGCCAGGGGGAGGGATCGGACGACAAGGCGCTTCGCGACCAGATCAGCACGCTGGCGGCCGAGGTCGTTCATCTGACGGCCTTGCTCGAAGGTCCGGAATCGCAGATCTACAAGGCCCTCGGCATGGAGGAGCCGGCAAAAGGCAAGGCAAAGGAAGCCGCTTTTCCAAGCCTTGCGGACCGTGTCCGAGCGCTTCAGAAAGCTGCTCAGGGAAGCTGATTCACGCTTCGACGGTCGCAATGCCGCATGTGATGCAGCGCGATGGCGGAAGCGGCCGCCACATTCAGGCTGTCGAAGTCTTCCGCCATGCCGATGCGCACCGTCTTGAGCCGTTCGAGAACATTGCGGGGCAGACCTTCGCCTTCCGAACCCAACAGGAGTGCCATCCGTCGCGATCGGGCTGCATCGGCAATTTCGGTTTTTCCCGCCGGCGTGAGCGCGACGATCTCGAAACCGTTGTCCGTCAGGGTCGAAACGAGCTCGTCTGCGCTGCCCTGTCTGGCGAAGGGAACCTTCAGCGCTGCACCGACCGAAACGCGGATGGCCTTGCGGTAAAGCGGATCGCAGCATGTACCATCGAGAAGCACAGCGTCCGCGCCGAAGGCGGCGGCGTTGCGGAATATCGCCCCCATATTGTCATGATTGGCGATGCCCATCAGCGCCACGACCAATGCTTCTTCGGGCAACGCCGAGAGCAGTCCGGCATGCGTCTCTTCCTCGCTCCGCATGCCGATAGCCAGGATTCCGCGATGCATGTGGAACCCTGCAATCGCATCAATGACCGGGGCCGACGCGACATAGACAGGGACTTCCTCGGGTATCAATTCCAGCAAGCTTTCCATGCCGGCAAGGCGGTTTTCCAGAAGAAGCACCGATTCGGCCTCGAAACGCCGGGCCGTGAAGAGTACATTCAGAACCACCTTGCCTTCGGCGACGAAGCGGCCCTGCCGGCCGACCAGATCCCGTTCGCGAATATCGCGATAGGCGGCAATGCGCGGATCGGCGGGATCATCGATACGGATCGGCTGGCGCAGTCCGGAAGAAGCGTTGTTCAAATCTCTTCCACATAGAGGTCGACCAGCGTCGACATAACCGCGCGAACGTGATCCGACGAACAGGAATAGTAGATCATCTGCCGGTCGCGCCGGGTGTTGACCAGTTCCATTGCTCTCAATTTGGCCAGATGCTGGGAGAGTGCCGACTGGCTCAGACCAACTTTCTGCGCGATCTCACCTACCGGGAGCTCCGAATCCAGAAGGTGGCACATGATGGCCAGACGATTTCTGTTGCCCAGCGCTGCAAGCAACGCCGCACATTCATCGGCTCTCTCGATCAAACCAGCAGAATACATGAAAAATACGCCGCCGCATGTCCTCGTTCCGGCTGCCACCTGAAGGCAGCCGCCACCCGAGCGTTTCCTTGCTGAAACGTTATGTGAATTTGTCTTGAGCCTTCAAATCACAACACTTTGCGGGTTGTGACAGAATATTGCTGACAGCGTATTACGCGGAATCTCGTGCCTGGCGGGCCATTTCTACAAGTTTTTTCCTTACGTCTGCCGCATCCTGCAAAGCTTCGGCAAAATCTATGCGTTTCACCTCGTCGCCCGAAGCTATGTCGATGCCTTCGGGATCGATTCCCGTCAGCTTCCAGTCGCCGTGCTTTGCCTTGGCGAAATGACGGGCATAGGCCGCCACTGCGTCGCTATGATCGGAATTCATGTGATCGATGGCGCGCTGCTCGCTCTCTTCCAATCCCGCAAGGGCGGGGCTGTCGCTCACAAGGTCGGAGCGCTTGAGAAGGTATGCCCTGGCGAAGCCGCCATTGAGGCTGGCGCCCGTTGGTTCGAGCCGGAAAAAGGAGAAATCGTTGAAACTGGCATAAAGCTTCGCCTTCGGCTGCCGGTTGAGATATCGCCGTTCTGCGCGGATATGCTCCGGCGTGCCGCGTTCCAGCTTCTCGGCCCGGCAATGCAGGGTGATGCGCGGATGGGCAAGCGGGTCGCCACGGCCGGGCTCGCCAAGAAGCAGGGAACAGCGTGGGTCGGCAAGCAGAGCGGCGGTGTGCGCCGAAAGCGCCGATACCAGGATCAGGGGGGCGGCGTCGAGATCGGTCGCAACCGCCACGCGGGTTGCCATCGGCGCACCCGTTTCAGGGTCGAGCGTCGCCAGCGCACCATATCGCGCGGAACGGATCAGCGATCGTGCCAGCGTGATCGCCTGTTCGTCTGTCTCCTGGATGACGTCTTTCTTCTCCTCGGTCACGAGGGATGCTCCTTGGTCACAAGAACTCAATCAGGATCGTCTATTCGCCGATCACGCCTGAGGCGGCAAGTCTTTCGGTTTCTTCCCGGTCGATCCCGTATCGTTCCAGCGAAGCAGCAGGTCGTGCCTCGCCTGAGACGATGCCGGGCGTGCGTGAAAAGCGCGGGGCAGGGGCCGGACGGGTGAGCCTGTCTGCCGCGATATGCGTCTTGCGGGCGCGGTTATGCGGATGCAGCGGCGCCTCCGTCAGCGAAAGCACTGGTGCAACGCATGCATCGGTCTCTTTGAACAGGGTTGCCCATTCGTCCCGGCTCTTCTGCTTCAGACGCGCTGCTATGGCGTCACGCATTTCCCCCCACAGGCTCTGGTCATATTGCGCCTTTGCAAAGCGCTCCTCCAGCGGCAGGAGTCGCGCGAATTCGGCGAAGAATTGCGGCTCCAGACAGGCGACGGCAACGTGCCGGCCATCGGACGTTTCATAGGTGTCGTAGAACGGGGCGCCGGAATCGAGCAGGTTCGAACCTCGACTGTCGCGCCAGAAGCCGGTCGCCAGGAAGGAGAAGAAGGGCGCAGCCAGCATGGAGGCGCCATCGATCATGGCAGCATCGACCACTTGCCCCTTGCCGGAACGGGAGCGTTCGAACAGCGCCGCCAGAATGCCGGCGATCAGGAACATCGTCCCGCCGCCATAATCGGCGACGAGATTGAGGGGCGGCACCGGCTTGCCGTCCTTCGGCCCAATGGCGTGCAACACGCCTGAATAGGCAAGATAGGTCAGGTCGTGGCCTGCGCGGTCTGCCAGCGGTCCGTCCTGGCCGAAACCGGTCATGCGGCCGTAAACGAGAGCCGGGTTGCGCGCCAGAACCTTTTCCGGGCCAGCGCCGAGGCGCTCCATGACACCTGGCCGGAAGCCCTCGATCAACACATCCGCTTTATCCGCGAGACGCAACAACAATTCCGCCCCTTCGGAATGCTTGAGGTCAATCTTCAGGATTTCGCGCCCATGCCGGTCGAGATCGAACTCCGGAGGTACCTGCAGGAAAGGCTGCGTTTTCGATTTCCGCTCTATGCGCAGCACCTCGGCACCCATTTCTGCCAACAGGAGTCCGGCCAGCGGCACGGGACCGAGCCCCGCCATCTCGATCACCTTGAGACCGGCGAGGGGACCGGCTCCGGTCCCGTCCGCGCTGCCGGCCGCCTTAGCCATCATCCGGCTGCCCTTTATCTGGGCGCCATGCGGATGGCGCCGTCGAGGCGGATCGTCTCGCCGTTCAGCATCTGGTTCTCCACGATATGGCACGCAAGCGAGGCATATTCGGAAGGCTCGCCGAGACGCGGCGGGAAGGGTACCTGCTGGCCGAGAGACTTCTGGGCTTCTTCGGGAAGTCCCGCCATCATCGGCGTCTTGAAGATGCCGGGAGCGATGGTGCAGACGCGGATGCCCGAACGCGACAGGTCGCGTGCGACGGGGAGCGTCAGGCCGACCACGCCGCCCTTCGAGGAAGAATAGGCAACCTGCCCGATCTGCCCGTCAAAGGCGGCGACGGAGGCCGTGTTGATGATGACGCCGCGCTCGCCGCCGTCCAGAGGCTCATTGTCCTGGGCGCGCGCCGCAAACAGCCTGATCATGTTGAAGGTGCCGATGAGATTGACCTCGAGCACTTTGCGATAAAGATCCAGCGGGTGCGGTCCGTCCTTGCCGACCGTCTTCATGGCGATGGCTATACCGGCGCAATTGACCAAAATCCTCGGCGCACCGAGCTTTTCGGCCGCTTCGGCAATGGCGGCCTCGCCGCCTTCGGCGCTGGAGACATCGCATTTGATCGCCAGGCCGCCGATATCCGCCGCGACCGTTTCCGCCCGGTCCATGCCGACGTCGAGAAGAGCGACTTTGGCGCCCTTGGCGGCGAGCACCCTTGCGGTCGCCTCGCCCAGCCCCGAACCGCCGCCGGTGACTATCGCAACCTGACCCGATGGATTCATGAATCTACCTCCAGCAATTGTTATAGTGTAACATATTCGGGGATCATCTTAGCGGGCCCCACATCAGGGGCGCAACCATCCTTCTGGAACCTCTGGTGGTGAAAATCGTTGCCCTCGAAACAAGAGAGGTGAGGGGTTTTCAGAGACGAATTCATGACTGACAGGATCAAAAGGCGGGAGGATTCAGAGTCCCTGCGTATCCTCATGCTGGAGGACAGCCGCTTCGATGCCGAATTGATCCTGGCGCATCTTGCGGATTTCGATCCCAATCCCATCGTGGTCCGTGCCGCTAGCCGCAAGGAGTACCTCGATGCTCTTGGTCAGGCGGATTTCGATGTGATCCTGGCAGACTATTCCGTGCCGGATTTCGAAGGAGTAAGCGCTCTCACGCTGGCCTCCGAACGCGCTCCCGACATTCCCTTCATCTTCGTTTCCGGTGTTCTGGGTGAGGAAATTGCCATCGAATCTGTCAAGAGAGGCGCAACGGACTATGTACTGAAGCAGCGTCTGTCCCGCTTGCCTGCCGCCATCGAAAGGGCACTTGCCGAAGCGCGCAAGCGGCAGGAACTCCGTAAGGCGGAGCAGCGGACGGAGCTTCTGGTCGCGGAACTGAGCCACCGGGTCAAGAACACCCTTGCGACCGTCATATCCATCGTGCGTCAGACGGCAAGGAAGAGCGTCGGCGTTGATGAGTTTCAGGATGCTTTGCTTGGCCGGCTCAATGCTCTGGCCAATGCCCATGCCCTTGTCCTGGAGGCAAACTGGCGGGAGGCTCATCTCGATCGCGTTCTGGAACGCGCCTTGCAGCCCTTTCCACAGATCCGCCCCAGGGTGATGGCGTCCGGTCCCACGGTGGAGGTGCAGCCCCGGGCGGTACTGGCCTTGACCCTCGTCTTTCACGAACTGGTGACCAATGCCATCAAACATGGCGCGCTGTCCTCGGAAGCAGGTTCCGTGACTGTCAAGTGGAGTGCCAAAAAGAACCCAGGCAACGCCGGGAACGTTACTCTTGTCTGGCGCGAGCAGGACGGTCCGCAGGTTATTGCCCCGGCCGGAAACGGGTTTGGAATGCTTCTTCTGGAGCGCAGTGCCCGATACGAGTTGGACGGTGAGGCCTGCCTGGAATTTCCGGAGACGGGGTTTGTCTGCAATCTCAGCTTTGCTGCAGGAGCAGCGGGCTGAACCGTACCGTTCGGTACGCCATGCTGCTCGAGGGGTTTGAGGATAGGGATTTCCTACTGTACCGGCCGGTACGCTCGTTGCATTGCGACGGCCATGTCGCTTCTTGTCCCTCTCACAAGATTGCAGTGCAGAAGCGCCAGCAGGCTGTCGAAACTGTAAGGCTTGGCAAGGCTGGGCATGCCGTCGAGCCTTTCCTTCATGCCCGGCAGGTCCGCATAGCCGCTGCACAGAACCAGCGGTACGGAATGCTCTTGCAGACGGTCGATCAGCGGGAAGGATAGCTCGCCGCGCAGATTGAGGTCGAGAATCGCTCCATCGAGCTTTTCATGCTCGGCCGCCTCCATGCCTTTGTCCAACCGGGCATAGGGGCCGATGACCTCGCAGCCCAGATCGCGCAGGAAATCCTCCAGCTCCATCGCCAGAAGCACATCATCCTCGACGATGAGGATGCGAAGATCCGCGAATTCCGTATTTTTCATTTTCGGACTTCAAGCCATTGTTTTGGTTTTTGTTAATTGGCTGCGGCACCGTGCGCGGCGTCCAACCTTCGCCGCACAATGATCCAAAAGCGATTCAGTTCCCGAAATTGTTCCAAATTTGGAAAAATTTGGGCCGGAGTGGCGCTGCAGCCACATTTCACCGCCGAACGACAGCTTTCAGCACATCCCTGACGCCGATGGCGCCGACAAAACGCGACCGCTCGTCGAACAGGGCGACAGGCGCCGTGTGGGACTGGTGCATGGCGTGCATGACTGTCTTTAGGGGTGTTCCCGCGCGCGCCCAGAAGACCCTCGGCTTGTCCGGAGGAAGCTCCTCGATATCGTCGCAGGAGGTCCAGATGGCTGGCTGGCCATTGCTCTCGGCATCGATGACCAGCATGTTCTCGTCGAATTTGAAGCGCGTCGTCTGGCGCCGGTCGAGCCAGAGCCAGCCTTCCCCCGCCGGCTCCAGGTCGCGCCAGTCGCGCATGACGTTCCAGGCGGTCAGAACGGACAGAGGATTCACGTTGGAGATGAAGTCGCCGACATAGGCGTTGGCGGGCCTGAGAACGATGTCCTCCGGCGTTCCCGTCTGCACGATGCGGCCACCTTCCATGATCGAAATCCTGTTGCCGATCTTGAGAGCTTCCTCGAGATCGTGGCTGACAAACAGGATCGTCTTTTTCAGCCGCTCCTGGAGCTCGAGCAGCTCGTCCTGCAGTTTTGTGCGGATCAACGGGTCGAGCGCGGAGAATGGCTCATCCATGAGCAGGATGGGCGCTTCCGTTGCGAAGGCGCGGGCAAGGCCGACGCGCTGCTGCATGCCGCCGGAAAGCTCATGGGCATATTTGCCCGACCATTCCTGCAAATGGACGAGCTCCAGTTGCCGCCTCACGCGCTCCTGCCGCTCCTTTGGCGGCACGCCGGCAAGCTCGAGGCCGAAGCCGACATTCTCGGCTACGGTGCGCCAGGGCAGGAGGGCGAATTGCTGGAACACCATGGCGACGCATTCGCGGCGGATCTTGCGCAATTCCTGCTCGGAACAGGAAACGACATCGGCCGACCAGTCGCCGTCATGCACGATCACCTCGCCGCGCGTGACCTTGTTCAGCCGGTTCACCGCGCGCAGCAGGGTCGATTTCCCCGAGCCGGAAAGGCCCATAAGCACGGATATTTCACCTTTCTCGACGGTCAGGTCGCAGCCCGCGCAGCCAAGTATTGCACCGGTCTTGTCCAGGATTTCGGCGCGCCCGGCGCCTGCATCGAGAAGTTTCAGCGCCTCGACCGTGTTCTTCTCCTTGCCGAAGATGATGTCGACCTTGCGGAAATCGACCGCGGCGCTCATCGTTCCTGCTCCCTGCCGATGCGGGCCATGCGGTCGAGTATGATGGCCAGCACAACGATGGCGAGGCCGGCCTCGAGCCCGAGCGGGATGTTGACCGAGTTCAGCGCGCGCACCACCGGCTTGCCGAGACCGTTGGCGCCGATCAGTGCCGCAATCACGACCATGGAGAGCGACAGCATGATGCATTGGGTGAGGCCGGCCATGATTGTCGGCAGGGCGGAGGGCAGTTCGACCTTCCACAGGAGCTGACCCTTGGTGGCTCCGAAGGCCTGTCCCGCCTCGATCATCGGCTTTGGCACCGAGGTTATGCCGAGATAGGTCAGCCGTATCGGGGCCGGCATGGCGAAGATCACGGTGACGATGAGGCCGGGGGCTGCTCCGAGCCCGAAAAGGATCAGAACCGGAATCAGATAGACGAAAGTCGGAAGGGTTTGCATGAGGTCGAGGATCGGCCTCAGCACCCGGTAGACGCGCTCATTGTGCGCGGCCCAGATGCCGATTGGCACGCCGATGGCCATGGATACGGTTGCCGCCGCCACGACGAGCACCAGTGTTTCCACTGTTTCCTGCCACAGACCCTGATTGATGATGAAGGCGAGGCCGAGCACCACGCCGATGGCGAGCTTCCAGGATTTCTGCAGCCACCATGCCAGGCCTGCGATCAGCAAGACCACGATGAACGGCGGCAGCCAGAAGATCGCCTGCGTCAGGCCACCGAGGATGGTTGCGAGCCAGTCGGCCAGGGTATCGAAGAGCCAGGTGAAGTTCGTTGTCAGGAAATCGAAGAAATCCCGGCCCCAGCGGCCGATGGGAATTTTCCACGCTGAAATCCACTCCGAAACCCAGTCCATTATTGCCCTCCAAAATGGCTTTGCTCAGTGCCGGATGCGTTCACCGGCAAGGATCATGAAAAAGCAAAGGCGGCCAATCTCCAAGAGTGGCCGCCTGCCGAACATCGTCCACGGCTCCGTCTACATTCCGAGTTTTTCCTGCACGGCCGCCAGCGCATCACCGCCGTCGAAGGTCGTGACGCCTTCGAGCCAGGGGCTGACGGCGTCGGGATTGGCCTTCAGCCAGTCGGCTGCGGCGGTTGCCGGTTCCTTGCCTTCATCGAGGATCGCGCCCATGATCTCGTTTTCCATTTCCAGCGAAAAGACGAGATTGTTGAGGAGCTTGCCCAGGTTGGGACATTCCTCTGTGAAACCCTTGCGGACATTGGTGTGAACGGTTGCACCGCCGAAATTGGGCCCGAAGACCTCATCGCCGCCCGACAGATATTCCATCTCGATGTTCGCGTTCATCGGGTGCGGCTCCCAGCCCAGGAACACCACATCCTCCTTGGACTGCACCGCGCGGCGCACCTGCGACAGCATGCCGGCCTCGGAACTTTCGACAAGCTCGAAATCCTTGAGGCCGAACTTGTCGTTCTCGATCATGTCGAGGATCAGCCGGTTGCCGTCATTGCCCGGCTCGATGCCATAGATCTTGCCGTCGAGCTTGTCCTGGAACTTCGCGATATCCTCGAAGCTCTTCAGGCCGGCCTCATAGGTGTAGGCTGGCACGGCAAGCGTATATTTCGCTCCTTCGAGATTGGTCACGACCGTCTCGACCGACCCGTCCTCGCGATAGGGCGCGATGTCGGCTTCCATGGTCGGCATCCAGTTGCCGAGAAAGACGTCGATATCGCCGTTCTTCAGGGAGGCATAAGTCACCGGGACCGAAAGCACCTGTGTCTCGGGCGTATAGCCGAGCGCTTCCAGGATCACCGAGGCCGTCGCCGTCGTCGCGGTGATGTCGGTCCAGCCCACATCGGAGAAGGTGACGTTCTGGCAACTTTCAGGTTCGGTGGCGAGGGCGATGCCAGAAGATACGGCCGTTGCCATACCCAGGGTGAGTGCGAGCTTGACGATGCGCGACATGACGATCTCCCATTGTTCCATTCTTTTGCGCGAGGTGCCGCCGTTCCGGCGGCGCCGGTAGGATCGCCAAGAACCAAACACCATTTCCGCGAGGTTTCAAGCGGAATGGCCGGACGGATTTGTTTCGGTCTAATGGCTTTTCGGTGGATGCGGATGCATTCCGTTTCCGGCTGCGGGCCGATCTCGGCTAAGGGAAGGTTCATACACCAATCGGAACACCGGGATGGCCAAGCTCTACTTCCATTACGCGACGATGAATGCGGGCAAATCGACCATGCTCCTGCAGGCGTCCTACAATTACCGCGAGCGCGGCATGCACACGGTACTCTTCGTTGCCGGCCACTACCGGAAGGGCATGAGCGGCTACATCTCCTCCCGAATCGGCCTCGATGCGGATGCGGAGATTTTCCGCGCCGGCGACGATCTGTTCGCACGCGTCGGCGAGCAGCATGCACGCAACACGGTTCACTATGTCTTCGTCGATGAGGCCCAGTTCCTTGAGGAAGAACAGGTCTGGCAGCTTGCAAGGGTGGCGGACCGGCTGGAAATACCGGTCATGTGCTACGGGCTCAGGACCGATTTTCAGGGCAGGCTGTTCTCGGGCTCGCAGGCGCTGCTGGCGATCGCCGACGAATTGCGCGAGGTGCGCACCATATGCCGCTGCGGCCGCAAGGCGACCATGGTCGTGCGCCTCGGGCCGGACGGCAGGGTGGCGAAGCAGGGCGCTCAGGTGGCGATCGGCAAGGATGTCTACGTTTCCCTGTGCCGCCGTCACTGGGAGGAGGAAATGGGGCGGATAGACCCGGACGACTTCATCGGTTTCATGAAGGGCTGATAGGGGTTCGGGGCCGTCCGCTATTGTGGACATTGCCGAAAGCCCTTATTTCACGGCTCCACGGGCCGCTTGCCGCGCCGCACAACCTTAAGGGACGTTGAGTGCTATACGCGATCTCCGATTTCTTCCGCGCGATCGGCCGCGGCATAGGCAGGTTCTTCTTCTGGCTCCTTTCGCCTTTCCGGGCCGTCGGGCGGTGGTTCACGCGACGCGGATGGATCCTGCGCGGCGTTTTCACATTGGTGGTGCTTGGGCTGATCGGGCTCTACGGTTATTTCTTCTGGCAGACGCAGCTCTGGACGAATTTCAATCCCGACTATGTCGCGGCCTACAATCTCGAAAGCCGCAACCTTTCGGCCGGCGCGCAGGTCGCGGCAACGCAAGGCGCACAGACGGCCGAAAGCTGCGGGCGTTCGGCCATTGCCGATGTCGCGGCCGACCTGACGACCTTCAATGTCGACGAGAATGCATGGATTTCGTCCATGATCCTCTACAAGCTCGGCTTCTTCGGGCTCGATTGGGACCGCACGCCTTTCTTCGACAACAAGGCCTCGTTTCAGCGCGGCGTGAACCAGGCGGTGCGCCGCACCGCCGTCGAACTGGTCGACACGCTCGGCCGGGTGCGCGGCACGTCGCAGATCGATTCCGACCTGCAAAGCGCGCGTGAAAGCCTGCAGTTCAGCGAGACGACCTGGTATTTCGAGCTGTCGCCGTTCGGCCCCAAGACGCCGACACCCGCCTTCTATCGCGATGCGGCGCGCAAGCTGAAAAGCTTCAACGACCGTCTCGCGGCCTGCAATGCCACTTTCGATGCGCGGGCCGACAACCTCATCCAGTTCCTTGACCGGATCGCCAGCGATCTCGGCTCGACCTCCGCCATCCTGCGGGAGCGTTCGGAGCATCACAATGGCGGCTGGTTCGATACGCGCGGCGACGACCGCTTCTGGTTCGCCTATGGCCAGCTTTACGGCTATTACGGCATCCTGCATGCGGCAAGCGCCGATTTCCACGAGGTCATCCGTCAGCGCGCGCTTGGCCCGCTTTGGGATCAGACCGAAGAGCAGTTCCGCGCCGCCTTGCGTATCCAGCCCGCCATCATCTCCAATGGCCGCGAGGACGGCTGGATCATGCCGACGCATCTGGCGACCATGGGATTCTATATCCTGCGCGCCCGCTCCAATCTGGTGGAGCTGAGGCAGGTGTTGGACCGGTAGGCAATAGGCAGTCGGCAATCGTCAGTAGGCAACAGGCAATCGGATAGCCGGAAGCGATATCTCAGGCTGAGGGAACATGCGCCAACAGTTTCCGACTGCCGATTGCCTCTTGCCGAATACCGACCGTCTCCCTGTCGCAATCCGTGCATTCAGTGGCTGTTTTGAGACGGCACGGGGCGACTGTCGCGCGCTTCTATGCGCGCCGTCCGGACGCTTCCGCGTCGCATTCAGACAATCCGGGGAACGGAAACATGGCCGAATTCAAATCTGACATCGAGATCGCCCGCGCCGCCGACAAGAAGCCGATCCAGGAGATCGGTGCCAGGCTCGGAATTCCTCCCGAGCATCTTCTGCCATACGGCCATGACAAGGCGAAGGTTTCGGCCGGGTATATCAAGCAGGTCCGGGGCAACCGGGAAGGCAAGCTCATCCTCGTCACGGCCATCAATCCGACGCCGGCGGGCGAGGGCAAGACGACGACCACGGTCGGCCTGGGTGATGGGCTCAACCGCATCGGCAAAAAGGCTGTCATCTGCATTCGCGAAGCCTCTCTGGGTCCCAATTTCGGCATGAAAGGCGGCGCTGCCGGCGGCGGCCGGGCGCAGGTGGTGCCGATGGAGGACATGAACCTCCACTTCACCGGCGATTTCCACGCCATCACCACGGCGCACAACCTGCTCGCCGCGCTGATCGACAACCACATTTATTGGGGCAACGAGCAGGGCATCGACATACGCCGCATCTCCTGGCGCCGTGTCATGGACATGAACGACCGGGCGCTCCGGCACGTCGTCGTGTCGCTCGGCGGCGTCGCCAACGGCTTTCCGCGCGAGGCCGGCTTCGACATCACGGTCGCTTCCGAGGTGATGGCGATCCTGTGCCTTGCCAGCGATCTTCGTGATCTGGAAAAGCGCCTCGGGGACATCATCATCGGCTATCGCCGCGACAGGTCGCCCGTCCATGCCCGCGACATCAAGGCCGACGGCGCGATGGCGGTTTTGCTCAAGGAGGCCATGCAGCCCAACCTGGTGCAGACGCTCGAGAACAACCCGGCCTTCGTCCATGGCGGCCCCTTCGCCAATATCGCCCATGGCTGCAATTCGGTGGTCGCCACCACCACGGCGCTCAGGCTTGCCGACTATGTGGTGACCGAGGCAGGCTTCGGTGCCGATCTGGGAGCGGAGAAGTTCTTCGACATCAAGTGCCGCAAGGCGGGGCTGAAGCCAGCGGCGGCGGTCATCGTGGCCACCGTGCGCGCTCTGAAGATGAATGGCGGCGTCAAGAAGGAGGAGCTCGGCAAGGAGGATCTGGCTGCCCTGAAAAAGGGCTGCGCCAATCTCGGCCGCCACATCGAGAACGTCCGCCAGTTCGGTGTGCCGGCCGTGGTCGCCATCAACCATTTCCATTCCGATACCGAGGCTGAAATCCGGGCCGTCAAGGAATATGTGGCCTCCTTGGGCGAGGAAGCGGTGCTGTGCCGGCATTGGGCGGAGGGTTCCGCCGGCATAGAGGAACTGGCGCACAAGGTGGTGGGGCTTGCCGAATCCGGCAGCTCGCAATTTGCGCCCCTCTATCCCGACGACATGCCGCTCTTCGAGAAGATCAACACCATCGTCAAGCGCATCTATCGCGGCTCGGAGGCGATCGCAGACAAATCGGTGCGCGATCAGCTCCACCAATGGGAGGCGCAAGGCTACGGCAATCTCCCCGTCTGCATGGCCAAGACCCAATATTCCTTCTCGACCGACCCGAACCTGCGCGGCGCGCCAGTCGATCACGTGGTGCCGGTGCGCGAGGTGCGCCTGTCTGCCGGGGCCGGCTTCGTGGTGGCGGTCTGCGGCGAGATCATGACCATGCCCGGCCTGCCGAAGTCGCCAGCCTCGGAACGGATTTTCCTCAATGAGCAGGGGCAGATAGAAGGGCTCTTTTAGCCTTCTTCTCAGATCCGCCTAGACCAGGGACCACGTGCGCGGAAACGGCCGAAACGGAAGCCTTCCGGCATGGCCGCGCGCACCATCATCATCTCGCCTATGTTCTCGTGGGTGATCAGGCCCACCAGGCGCTCGCTGCTGTCGAGGACGGCAACGGCAGGGACGGTCTTCTGCTGCATGGCGCGAAAGGCCTCCGCCAGCGAGTTGCGTTTGTGGATGACCGGAATGTCGGTGCGCATGGCGCTCACGACCGACGCATCCGGCCCGCTTTCCTTCAGGGCGCGTATCATGTCGTTGCGCATCAAAAGGCCTTCGATCTGCCCCGCAGGGTCGACGACAGGGAATTCGTTCTGTGTCGTGGCAAGGAGCTTGTCGATCGCATCCGCTATGCTTGCCGAACGGTCAAGCCGGGCGAATTCCGTTACCATCACGTCGCTCACGAGGACGCTGGCGGAAATGTCGCGTATCTGCGCGCTCTGGGCTTCCGACGCGGCGGCCAGATAGACGAAGATGGCGATGAAGATGAGGATCGGATTGTAGAGAAGCCCGAGAAAACCGAAGAGAAAGGCGAGGCCCTGCCCGATGGAGGCAGCGATCTGCGTCGCCCTGGACCATGACAGCCGTGTGGCAAGCAGGGCGCGCAGGACGCGACCGCCGTCCATGGGAAAGGCCGGGATGAGATTGAAGAGCACGAGGAAGACGTTGACACCCGCCAGCCGGACCAGGAAATCCGCGCGCGGGTTCTCGATCGCGGCCATCTGATCGATACCCGTCACGCCGCCCAGGGCCAGGAATATGAGCGCCGCGATCACGACATTGACCAGCGGCCCGGCGATGGCGATGACGAATTCCTTGCCGGGCTCCTCCGGCATACGCTCCAGCCGCGCCAGCCCGCCGATCGGCAGCAGCGTGATGTCGGGCGTGCGGATGCCGTAGCGGCGCGCGGCGAACACATGGCCGAACTCGTGCAGGACGACGCATGCAAAGACGGCGACAACGAATGCGACGCCCTCCCAGGCGGCGGTTGTTCCGCCGATGCGGTAGTGCATGAACCAGATCCATACGAGCAGAAGCACGAAGGTGACATGCACCTTCACCACTGTTCCGCCGATCTTGCCGATATTGAAAGACCAGGTCATGCGACTGAAACCCTCCGCCCATTCGAAAACGGCACAGATACCTTAGGATGACATTTGCGCCGTGACGCCCCATTTTCAAGGCCGTCATTCGCGGGCTGCTGCTCGCCCGACCAGCAGAAAGGGGTAAAAGGAGCGAAATGGCCTTCATGATCACCGATCTCGTGCAGGGAATAAAACATAGGCGAGAGGCTATATTGCCTGCGGCGATCTTCGCCGTCCTGGCCTTTGGCATCTATGCCTTCCTTGCCATCGCCGACGAGGTGGGCGAGAACGAGATTGCCGGCTTCGATACTTATCTCCTGCTTCTCTTCCGTGATCCGTCTGACCCGTCGCAACCGGTCGGGCCGCCCTGGCTGGAGGAAACCGTCACCGAGATAACCGCGCTTGGCGGCTATCCCATCGTGGTCGTCGTGGTGAGTGTCGTCATCGGTTTCCTGCTGGTGTCGCGGAAATACGGGCCGGCGCTGTTCGTGCTCCTGTCGACTTCGACCGGCGCGCTGGCAAGCCACCTGCTCAAGCTGCACTACGAGCGTCCGCGTCCCGATGTCGTGGACCACCTGGTCTCCATCCATACCGCGAGTTTCCCGAGCGGCCACGCGACCATGAGCACGGTCGTCTATCTGACGCTCGCCTCCCTGGTCATCCGGCTGGTGGATGAGTTCCGCGTGCGCGTTTATGTGGTGGCCGTGGCGGTGCTGAKGGCMCKGGCGGTCGGGATCAGCCGCGTCTATCTCGGCGTGCACTGGCCGAGCGACGTCGCGGCCGGATGGGCGCTCGGCGTGGCATGGGCGAGCTTGTCCTGGCTGGTGGTCTCGATGCTGCAATTCCAACGCCGCAGGAGACAACAATCTCCTGACAAGAAACATCGGATTGCCGATTGACAGATAGTTGATTTAGACAATAATTTAGTTGCTAAAGTCAATTATGATGTCGGCCATGAAACCGGACTCCGCTACCCTCGACAGCCAGATCGCGACCGTCAGGCGTTTCACCCGTTTCTACACGCGCCAGATCGGCCTGCTGGAAAGCAAGCTTCTGAAAAGTGCCTTCTCCCTCACGGAGGCGCGCATCCTCTATGAACTCGCAAATCGCGACGGCGTCACTGCGTCCGAACTCGTGAAGGATCTCGGCCTCGACCCGGGATATCTCAGCCGGATCTTAAAACGGTTCGAGCATCAGGGCCTTTTGAGCCGAGCGCCGTCGCCGCAGGATGGGCGGCAGTCCGTTCTGACGATCACGGAGGCAGGCCGCGCCGCTTTCGGTCCGCTTGATCGTGGAAGCGTGGAGCAGGTTGCCGGGATGCTCGAGGCGCTGAGGCCAGAGCAGCGGCGGAAGCTCACCAATTCGATGGAAACGATCGAGCGGCTGCTCGGCAAGGCCCCGGACGCCGCCGTTCCCTACATTCTCCGTTCGCACAGGCCCGGCGATATGGGCTGGATCATCCATAGACAGATGGTCCTCTACAACAGCGAGTATGGCTGGGACGAAGGCTATGAGGCGCTCATATCGGAAATCCTCGGCAACTTCCTGAAAAACTTCGATCCGAAATATGAAAACGCCTGGATCGCTGAGCGGGAAGGGGAGATCGTGGGCTCCGTCTTCGTGGTCCGGCAGTCGCATGAGGTGGCGAAGCTGCGGCTTCTCTTTGTGGAGCCGGCGGCGCGCGGCCTCGGGATCGGCCGGCGTCTGGTGGACGAATGCATCCGGTTCTCGAGGCAACGGGGCTACAAGACACTGACACTGTGGACCAACGACGTGCTGGTTTCGGCGCGCCGTATCTATCAGGCTGCAGGGTTCAGGCTGGTCGAGGAGGAAAAGCACCATTCCTTCGGCAAGGATCTGGTGGGGCAGAACTGGGAACTGAGCCTGTGACTTGGAATCCTGCTTGCTCCTTCTCCTTATCTCGCTTATTGAAAGCACCATGAAGATCGTTTCGACCGCAAATCTCTGGTGGTGGGCTCGCTGACAGCGGCCACGGGTGCGTTTGCGCGAAAGTTCGAGGATGGCCGCAGGTGAAGACCGGGCGGCCATTTTTGCTTTCGGCTTCCCGGCAAAGCCTGGAAAGAGAGGGAAGCAGGAAATGAGCGTGGAAGTTCTGGAGAACGGAGCCGAGAGGTTCGTTACGGCGGGCGGCATCGCGATTACCCGCGAGCGCCACGAGACGGCTTATGAAGGCGCGATCGAAGCATATATCGACGCTCTGGATTCCCGGCGCGGCGCGGTATTCTCCTCCAATTACGAATATCCGGGCCGCTACACGCGCTGGGATACGGCCATCGTCAATCCGCCGCTCGTGATTTCCTCGCATGGAAGGGCCATGCGGATCGAGGCGCTGAATACGCGCGGCGAGATGCTGATGCCGGTCCTCGCCGCGGCTGTCGAAAAGCTTGCCGAAGTGACTATAACGGAAAGCAATTCGCGCCTTGTGGCTCTCCAGGTGGCGGAACCGGATCATGTCTTTTCCGAGGAGGAGCGGTCACGCGTCCCCTCCGTCTTCACAGTTTTGCGGGCGATAATCCATCTCTTCCACACCGAGAACGATTCCAATCTCGGCCTCTACGGCGCTTTCGGCTATGATCTCGCTTTCCAGTTCGATCCGGTCGAACTGAAGCTCGAGCGCCCCGCCAGCCAGCGTGACCTGGTGCTCTACCTCCCGGATGAGATCCTCGTGGTCGACCATCATCAGGCCAAGGCCTGGCATGACCGTTACGACTATTCCGGTGCGGGCTTTTCTACCAATGGGCTGCTTCGCGAAGGGGTCGACGAGCCTTTCGTGCCTTCCGGTCAGATTCCGCCGCGGGCCGATCACGAGCCCGGTGAATATGCCAAGCTGGTAGAGAAAGCCAAGGAAAGCTTCCGGCGCGGTGATCTCTTCGAGGTGGTTCCGGGCCAGATGTTCTTCGAGCGCTGCGAGAGCCGGCCGTCGGACATTTCGCGCCGGCTGAAGCAGATCAACCCGTCGCCTTATTCCTTCTTCATCAATCTCGGCGAGAGCGAGTATCTCATCGGCGCCTCGCCGGAAATGTTTGTGCGGGTGAATGGAAGGCGGGTGGAGACTTGCCCGATCTCCGGCACGATCAAACGCGGCGACGATGCGATTTCCGATTCAGAACAAATCCTCAAGCTGTTGAATTCAAAGAAGGATGAGTCGGAGCTCACCATGTGCTCCGATGTCGACCGCAACGACAAGAGCCGGGTCTGCGAGCCAGGGTCGGTGCGTGTCATCGGTCGGCGGCAGATCGAGATGTATTCCCGGCTGATCCACACCGTCGATCATATCGAGGGGCGTCTGCGCGAGGGCATGGATGCTTTCGACGCCTTCCTCAGCCATGCCTGGGCTGTGACGGTGACTGGCGCGCCCAAGCTATGGGCCATGCGCTTCATCGAAAATCACGAGAAAAGCCCGCGCGCCTGGTATGGCGGTGCGATCGGCATGGTGCATTTCAACGGCGACATGAATACCGGGCTGACGCTGCGCACCATCCGCATCAAGGACGGCATAGCCTCAGTGCGTGCCGGTGCGACGCTTCTATACGATTCCGATCCGAATGAGGAGGAAGCCGAAACCGAGCTGAAGGCCGCCGCCATGCTGTCGGCGATCCGCGAGGCTGGCGCGAAGAATTCTTCCGCAGAGGCGCGCCCGGCGGCGCGGGTGGGCGAGGGGACTCGCATCCTGCTCGTCGATCACGAGGATTCCTTCGTCCATACGCTCGCCAATTATTTCCGCCAGACCGGCGCTCATGTGACGACTGTGCGCAGTCCGGTTCTGGACGATGTGTTCGAGCATGTGCGCCCGGATCTGGTCGTGCTGTCGCCCGGCCCCGGTCTGCCGAAAGATTTCGACTGTGCGGCGACGGTCAGGCGTGCGCGGCAGCGCGAATTGCCGATCTTCGGCGTCTGCCTCGGCCTGCAGGCTCTGGCCGAAGCCTATGGCGGCGAGTTGCGCCAGCTTCATGAGCCGGTGCATGGCAAGCCGTCGCGCATCCGCGTCAATAATGAAGGCATCATCTTCTCCGGCCTGCCGAAGGAGGTTACCGTCGGCCGCTATCATTCGATATTCGCCGATCCGGTGCGTCTGCCGGCAGAATTCGACGTGACGGCGGAGACCGAGGACGGTGTGGTCATGGCCTTCGAGCACCGCAAGGAGCCGGTGGCGGCGGTCCAGTTCCATCCTGAATCGATCATGACCCTTGGCCAGAATGCCGGCATGCGGATGATCGAGAATGTGGTGGCTCATCTGCAGCGCCGCACCAAGGTAAAGGCTGCTTAGGGCGAGATGATTCCATCCGGGTTCATTTCGCTCTGACACCGCCACTTTCGGGACACGTGATGCAGGACAAGGTCCGGCGGCTCGCCTTCTGGTCGATCATCGTGGCATTTGCCGTTCTCGGTCTGAAATTCGCGGCCTGGTGGCTGACGGGTTCGGTCGCATTGTTCTCCGACGCGCTCGAATCGATCGTCAATGTCGTCGCCTCCACCGTCGCCTTCTATGCGATCGGCGTGTCGCAACTGCCGCCGGATGCCAACCATCCCTTCGGTCATCATAAGGCGGAGTATTTTTCCGCCGTCACCGAAGGTGTGCTGATCGTCGTGGCCGCGCTCCTGATCTTCCGCGAGGCTGCACTTGCTCTGATCGAACCGCAGCCGCTCGATGCTCCAGCGCTCGGCCTTGCTGTCAATATGGTGGCCACGGCCCTCAATGCGGTTTGGGCATGGCTGCTGGTTTCCACCGGACGGCGCGAGCGCTCGCCCGCGCTGGTCGCGGATGGAAAGCATCTGTGGTCTGATGTGGTCACTTCCGCCGGCGTCTTCGCCGGCCTTGTGCTGGCGCTCTCCACGGGCTGGTTCTGGCTCGATCCGGCGCTCGCCATCGTGGTGGCGGCCAACATCCTTTGGCAGGGTTGGCTTCTCGTGCGTTCTTCCGTGCAAGGGCTGATGGATGTCGCCCTCGACGATAATGATCTGACCAGGATCAGGCGCATCGTGGAGGAGAATTCCGGCGAGGCGCTGGAATTCCATGACGTGAAATCACGCGAGGCGGGCAGGGCGCGCTTCCTCGAATTCCATCTCGTCGTCCCTTCCGACATGACAGTGGAGACCTCGCATGAAATCTGCGACCGCATCGAGGATGCACTGATATCCGCCATGCCGGGGCTCCGCGTCACCATTCACGTGGAGCCGGCCCATAAGGCGAAGTTCAACTAGCGGTCACGATCACCGGCTTGTCGGGCATGGGGAAGAAGCGGAAATAGGGTGTGGTCTCTTCATAGATACGCTGGAACGAGGGGCGTGCCATCAGACGGGCGGCATAAGCCCTGAGCGCCGGACGGTCTCCGATCGGCACCACTGCATTGGCATAGAAGAGGGCAGGCGTGGCCGCGCAATCGGCCAGGGTGAAATCCTCGCCGATCGCCCATTGCCTGCCGGTCATGTGCTCCTCCAGCAGATCGTAGGACTGCAGCAATAGCGCCTTGGCCTGCTCGACGCCGAAGGGGTCGCTCTTGCCCTCGGGACGGATGCGGTCGGTGACGATCTTCTGCATGGGCTCCTGGACATATTGGTCGAAGAAACGATCCCACATGCGGGTCTGCCATGCTGCTTCGGGGGTGGCAGGGACGAAGCGGATCGTGCCGGGATGGAAGGCGTCGAGATATTCGATGACAATCGTGGATTCCGCCACCGTGGCGCCACGCTCTCCGTCACGCAGCACCGGCATCTTGGCCATCGGCCAGACGCGCTTGAAGGCGGCTGTGGACGCCTCGTCGGCCAGATCGACAATAACCGGCTCGAACGGGATTTCGTTCTCGTAGAAGGCGATCAGCACCTTATGGCAGAACGAGGCTAGTGGATGAAAGTAGAGCTCGAGCGGCATGGCTCTTTTCCTGTGGTTGATGTGGGAGGCGGTTACTTTTGGCTGCAAGGATAGCAAAAATCGCCCCATTTCGGCTTGCAGGCTTGCAGGGGCGGCTTTTTCTGCGGTCCTGCCCCTGAAGCCAGATGATTTTCGCTCACACCATGGGCCAAAGTTGGGTCATCCGTCGGCTTACCCGCCCACCGCATAGGTCAGCACCACCCCGCCGGTCTTGAGCGCGCGCGTATCTTCGAGGCGCATCTTGATCTGCCGGTCGCGCGTCTTGAACAGCGGATTGCCTCCGCCCAGCACCACCGGCGCGAGGCAGATCCGGTATTCGTCGACGAGCCCGGCCTTGAGGAGGGAAGCGAGCAGGTCGGCGCTGCCGAACACATAGACGTCCTTCCCCTCCTGCGCCTTCAACTCCCTGACCGCCTCCACGGCATCGCCCTTCAGAAGCCGGGTATTGTTCCATGTCGCCTCCTCGAGCGTGCGGGTCGCCACCGCCTTCTCGATCGAATTCATCATGTCGGCAATATCCCCGGTCTCCTTGGTCCAGTAGTCGGCCATGCCCTCATAAGTGCGCCGCCCGAAAAGCAACGTGCCGATCTCCTTGCCCTGCTCGAGCGAGAACTCCTGCAATTCATCTCCCCAGACCGTCTCGTGGAAGCCGAGGTCCCACGGGCTCCCGCCCTCGAAATAGCCATCGAGCGTCATCACGTTCCAAGCCACCAATCGTCTCATCCCTTTGTCTCCCTTGTTGGAATGGTTTGCCGTACTCTTTCATCTGGTCGGCCGGAGCTGCCGGTTGCCGCCCCTCCGGTCACCACGGCATTGAGGTCCCTATGGAGCCCACTCAGGCGGGAACGTAGGTCAGCCTGACCGTGCCCTCGCAGATAAGATCGCTGGCCGCGAGACGCAGTTTCGGGCGCGCTCCGGCGAAGAATCGCTGGCCCTGGCCAACCACGACGGGGTGGAAGTAAAGGCGGTATTCATCGATCAAGCCGAGACCGGCGAGGCCCCCCGCAAGATTCGGCCCGGCAACGGCGATTTCGCCTGCGAGCCGGTTCTTGAGGTCCCGTATCACCGTCTCGACGTTTTCCCCGATGAGGGTGGCGTTGGGGCCGACCGATTTCAATGTGCGCGATGCGACCCACTTCGGTTGGCGCCGCCATTCTGCTGCGAACTCGCGTTCCTCCGCAGTCCATTCAGGATGATCGTCATCCCAGTAACGCATGATCTCATACATACGGCTCCCGTACACGGAGCCGGCAAGGCCGCGCTCATATTCTATCCAGTGACGAAAGAGCTGAGGCCCCGGCGCGAATTTCTCGTGATCGACATAGCCGTCCAGGGACAGGTTCATTCCGAAGACAAGCTTGGCCATGTGCTCCTCCATGCGAGTCCCGCTGGCGCTCCCTCGGCTCGGCGAGATCTTTCAAACAGTTCCAGCGCGGCTTGAATGGCCGCCTGAAAATGTGATTGCATTTTGCAACTGGTTGAACCATAAGTGAACTGATTTTATTTTGCAACTGGTTTTTTGGAGAATGGGATTTGGCCGCTAAAACGGAAAACGCGGAAGCCCATCGCTCGGGCTGCCCGATCAACCTCACGCTCGAGGTGCTGGGGGACAAATGGTCCCTCATCGTCGTGCGCGATATGATGTTTGGGAACCGCAGGCATTTTCGCGAGCTGCTTTCGCAGAACGAGGAAGGTATTGCCTCCAATATTCTCGCCGATCGCCTGCGTCGCCTCATGGCAGAGGGCGTCATCACTAAACAGGACGATCCCAGCCACAAGCAGAAGGCGATCTACAGCCTGACGGAGATGGGGATCGAGCTTGTTCCCGTATTCGCAGCCATCGGCGCCTGGGGGCGCAAATGGCTGCCGGTCAGCGAGGAATTGTCGATTCGCGCGCAGCTGTTGGAGGAGGGCGGGCCGGCTTTGTGGGAGGATTTCATGGCCGATCTGCGCGAGGAGCATCTCGGCATGCCATCTTCCCGCCCGGAGGGGCAGCCGGCGGTCTATGAGGAAGTGATGCGTCGGAAGGCAGCAATCTGNGCCGATCTGCGCGAGGAGCATCTCGGCATGCCATCTTCGGTCCGCGAGCGGCTGCAGGCGGCTTATGAGGAAGTGATGCGTCGGAAGGCAGCAATCTGAGTCCGGGCTCGCCTCCGCAAGAAGTCACAAGACATGATGAAACCTGCAAGGAAGATCCTGCCTCTTGCCTCTAAGCCGAGGCTCGGCTATCAGTTGCGCCCATGACGATCGACCAGCGCATGCAGTTCATTTGCCGCACCGCCGCCAAGGGCGCGCCGGCGCATGCGCTTTCCTCGCTCCTTCTTCTCGGCCTTAGCGGCGATCGCCGGGTCCGTTGAAGGGGCGCCCGGCGATCGATGTCGCCGCGGCAGCGGAATGCTCCTTCCCGAACACATCCGATTGATGACCTGAAAGGCAGCCGGCTCGTGTGATGCGCCAGGCGCCGGGAGAAAGAGCAGATGGACGCAAATATCGAACCTCAAGACCGATCGGACGCTCCGCGGACTATGCAGCGCAAGGGCATGCCGGATGCGGCCCGCAAATACAGCCCGTATCCCCTCGTCGGACTGGACGACCGCACCTGGCCATCCAAACGCATCGAAAAGGCCCCGATCTGGTGTTCCGTGGACCTGCGTGATGGCAACCAGGCCCTGATCGATCCCATGGGACATGACCGCAAGGCGCGCATGTTTCAGCTTCTGTTGGAGATGGGCTTCAAGGAGATTGAGATCGGCTTTCCTTCCGCCTCGCAGACCGATTTCGACTTTGCGCGCTGGGCGATCACCGAAGGCAATGTCCCCGACGACGTTTCGCTGCAGGTGCTGGTGCAGTGCCGACCGGAGCTGATCGCGCGTACCTTCGAGGCGCTGGAAGGCGCTCACCACCCGATTGTGCATTTCTACAATTCGACAAGCGAACTGCAGCGGCGCGTGGTGTTCGAGAAGGACGTGGCAGGCATCAAGCAGATCGCGACCGACGCGGCCAAGATGATCACCGACATGGCGGCGAAGGCGGGCGGCGGCTACCGTTTCGAATATTCGCCGGAAAGCTTCACCGGCACGGAACTCGAGGTGGCGTTGGAAATCTGCAATGCCGTCATCGAGATCGTCAATCCGACGCCGCAGGACAAGCTGATCATAAACCTGCCTTCGACCGTCGAGATGGCCACGCCGAACATCTATGCCGACCAGATCGAATGGATGTGCCGCAATCTCGACCGGCGCGACAGCCTGATCGTCTCCCTGCATCCTCACAACGATCGCGGCACCGGCGTGGCGGCGACGGAACTGGGCCTGATGGCCGGCGCCGATCGCGTCGAGGGCACCTTGTTCGGCAATGGCGAGCGCACCGGCAATGTCGATGTGGTCACGCTGGCGCTCAATATGTATACGCAGGGCGTCGATCCCGAACTGGACTGCTCCGACATCAATCGCATGAAGGATGTCTTCGAATACTCCAACCAGCTCCGCATACCGGAACGGCACCCCTATGTGGGCGAACTGGTCTACACCGCCTTTTCCGGCTCGCATCAGGACGCCATCAACAAGGGCATGAAGGCTCTTTCCAGGGCGAACAAGACATTGTGGGAAGTTCCCTATCTGCCCATCGACCCGAAGGATGTCGGCCGCAGCTACGAGGCGATCATCCGCATCAACTCGCAGTCGGGCAAAGGCGGCATCGCCTATATCATGCAGGCCGATTACGGGCTGAATCTGCCGCGCAACCTGCAGATCGAGTTCCGCGAGGACATCCAGGCGATCACCGACACAGAGGGCAGGGAACTGCCGTCGAAGCAGATCTATGACCGCTTCCTCGAACTCTATGTCGATCAGCCTGGCGCACGCCTGAAATTCGTCGATCACCGCACCTATCCTGATGCCGAGGTGAAGGGCCGGCGGGTGGTGGAGGCGACCATCACCGACAATGGCAAGGAGATCACGGTGACCGGCACCGGCACCGGGCCGATCGACGGCTTCGTCGACGCGCTTTCCCGCCACATCGGCAAGGAGATGACCGTGCACGACTATTCCGAGCATTCCATCCAGCGCGGCTCCAATGCCGCGGCCATCTCCTATGTCGAGATCGAGCATCCTGGCGGCCGGCTTTTCGGCGTCGGCATCAACACCAATATCGTCACTGCCTCGCTCGAGGCGGTGGTATCGGCGGCCAATCGGATCATCGCGTGAGCGACGTCCTTTACGCGCGGGAAAAGGGGAAGGGCGGTCAGACGATCGTCCTCCTGCACGGCTTCGGCGGAGATCACTCCGAATGGACCGACATCCAGCCCAATCTGGCGCGGGACGGGCTGGTGCTCGCCTATGACCTTCCGGGGCATGGCCGTTCTCTCGGCGTTCCGGGAGCCGGCTCCGCCACGGCAGCGGCCAAGGCGGTGCTTGCCGATCTTGCCCGGCGCGGCATTGCCCGCGCGCATATTGCGGGGTTTTCGATGGGCGGCGCCGTTGCCGCCCTTATCGCGTTGAGAGCGCCGGACACGGTTGCCTCCCTCACATTGATCGCGCCTGGCGGCTTCGGGCCGGAAATCAGCGAGCCGCTGCTGCGCCGCTTTGCCTCTCCTGCCAGTGCCGATGAATTGCGGGCGGCGATGAACGACATGACGGCGCCTGATTTCTCCATGCCGACCAAAAACGTGGCGGCGGTTGCCGCCGTCCGCTCGCTTCCCGGCCAGAGGGAGAAGCTTGAGGAGATCGTCGCCGTCATCGCCAAGGACAGCCGGCAGGGGGAAATCTCGCGCGAAAGCCTTGCCGGCCTTGAGATGCCCGTTTCGGTGATCTGGGGTACTGAGGACCCTGTATTGCCCTTCACGCAATCCGCTGGATTGCCGGCCGGCTTCAAGCTGCATGTGGTGCCGGATGCCGGGCACATGCTGCCCGTGGAGGCGCGCAAGCTCGTGACGACCGTCATCCGCGGCACGGTCCGAGGCGCCTCGTAAGCGTGGCATTGGCCCCACGATCATGCTAATAAAGGTTGCCGCTTGTGCGTGGGGTACCCTTCGATGAGTGATCCGATTCCGAGTCCAAATATTGGGGAGCAGCCACAACGGCTCTCCGATGCGATACGCGAGGTGCGTGTCGCGACGGCGGATCGCGACGACGTGGTGGTCGATCTGCGCGAGGCGCAGCGCACACGGCTGGAACTTCTGGCGCAGGAACTGGCGCCCGTCTTCGCCGAGGTGCCCGAGGACAATCCGAATTTCGATTTTGCCATTTCCTCCGGCGAACAGCCCAGACTGTGGATCGATGCCGTCAGCCATGTCACCATGGGGCGCGACCGTCGCACCTATCGCTTCCTGCGCGACACCCGTCTCGGCCGGATCGTGCTGGCGGAATCGACCGATCTCCACGCGGTGGCCGAGCAGGTCACCCGTTACATAGCTGAGCGCATCGTGGAGCGCGAGCGCTTCCTCGAAGGGGATCTGGAAAGCCATATCCGCAATGAACTGCTGGGCTATGTGACTCCGGCAAATTCGCGTTCGAGCGCGCTGGGCGCGTTCTTCTCCGGGCTCGTGCTGGTGATAGCGGGCGGAGCGGTCGGCGTGGTGGCGATGCTTTTCTACCTGTCGCTGAAATATCCGGAGCTCGGGATCGGCTTCTGACCGCCGCTCACGATCGCTGCTCAAGCCGGGATGCGGTCGCCGGATACAAGGAGCTGCGAGGACAGTTCGCAAATCTCGGGCGATTTTCCATTGCTTCCGCGCCGGGTCAGCCGCACCTGCCAGGCGCCGGGTGCGCCGACGATCTCGAAAAGATTGTAGTGGCCGGCCGGTTTGCGGCTGCCGTGGCTCTGTCCGGCAGCGGCCACGCCAACGACCGGGACGCTGCCTTCGAGGCCGTCGAGCCAGTGCACCGTGGCCAGATGCGTGTGTCCGTGGAGGACGAGTTCCGCGCCATAGGCCTTCAGCATCTTCTTGAAGCGGGAAATGCCGAGCAGGCGCTTGTGCGGGCTGGTTGCGCCGCGGATCGGCGGATGATGGATCATGATCACGCGAAAAAGCGAGCGTTCGCCGGCCTCCTTGAGGAAGGCAGCCGTGCGTTCGGCCTGTTCTTCCTGGAAATAGCCGCTGGCGAGAAAGGGAGCCGTGGCGCGCGCCGAGGATATGCCGATCAGCGCGACCGGCCCGCGCACGCGCATATAGGGAAAGGAATGGCGGTCGATCGGGCCGTTATGACCGTCGCCTCTCATCCATGGGCCCCAGGCGCGACAGGCCTTGTCGAGAGCGCCGGGAACATAGGCATCGTGATTGCCTGGAACGACCGAGATCCGGTCCGGCTCGCCCAACCCCTCGAGCCACAGGCGCGCCATCTCGATCTCGCTGTCGAGGGCCAGGTTCACAAGGTCCCCGGTCAAGGCGATGTGGTCGGGTGCGGCCGCCACCATGTCGTCCGTCAGCCGGTCTATGATGCCATTGTCGAGCTTGATACGGCGCCTGCGGTGCCAGTTGATATAGCCCGTGATACGCTTCGAGATCAGTTGGCGATAGGATATGCGGGGTAGAGGGCCAAGATGGATATCGGAGAAATGCGCGAGCCTGAACATGGAATCTCTGTAGTCCACGCGGAACCGGGTTTCCACCTTTTCGGTAATCCGGCGTGAGCAATCCGTCTTCGTCGTCCGCGGCTTCCCGCCGGCCTTCGCGCCTTGTCATCAGGCTTTTTCACCTCTGGTTCCTGCTGCGGAGGCCGATGACCCTCGGCGCGCGGGCCATTGTCTTCGACGAAGCTCAAAATGCCGTCCTTCTGGTACGTCATACCTATGTGCCCGGCTGGCAGTTGCCGGGCGGCGGCGTCGAGGCGGGCGAAACCGTCGAGGACGCGCTCAGACGGGAGGTGCTGGAAGAAGGCAATATCGAGCTTCTTGGACGGCCGGAACTGCGTTCCCTGCATTTCAACAAGGCTGCCACCAGCCGTGACCATGTCGCACTCTATCTGGTGAAAAACTTTCGCCGGATCGGGGAGCATGTGCCTGACCGGGAAATCGCAGAGGCGAGGTTCTTCCCTCTTGAGGCTCTGCCGCCGGAGATCACGTCCGCCACGCGCCGGCGGCTGGCCGAAGTCTTCGAGGGAGCAGAAGTGGCGGCGGAGTGGTGACGGCGGCCGTTCCGGCATGCTCCATCAAGCCGCCTTGGCGAAGCGGTCCCGATCATGCGGAGCGTCAAAATCGAGCTCCGGGCCAACCGGCACGATACGTGTCGGATTGATCGTCGTATGGCTGCCGTAATAGTGCCACTTGATGTGGTGCATGTTCACGGTTTCGGCCACGCCCGGCACCTGATAAAGATCGCGCAGGTAATTGGAAATGTTAAGATAATCGGCGATCTGGCGCAGATTGCACTTGAAGTGCGAATAGTAGACCGCATCGAAGCGCACCAGCGTCGTGAAGAGCCGCCAGTCGGCCTCGGTCAGCCGGTTTCCGATGAGATAGCGCTGGCATGACAGGCGGTCCTCCACCTTGTCGAGAGCGCCGAAGAGCTCGCCGAAGGCTTCCACATAGGCGTCCTGCGTGGTGGCGAAACCGGCGCGATAGACGCCGTTATTGATCGCCGGATAAACGAAATCGTTCATGGCGTCGATCTCGGCCCGCAGGTTCTCGGGGCAAAAGTCGAGCGAGGCATCGCCCCATTCGTCGAAGGCCGAATTGAACATGCGGATGATCTCGGCGGACTCGTTCGAGACGATCGTCTCGTTGTGCTTGTCCCACAGCACGGGCACGGTCACGCGGCCGGAATATTTAGGGTCCGCCTTGGTGTAGATTTGGTGCAGGAAATCCGAGCCGTAGAGTTCGTCGCCGGTGGCGCCGTCCTCGGCGAGGAAGGTCCAGCCGTTCTCTCCCATGAAGTGGTGCACGACATTGACCGAGATCAGGTCGTCGAGCTTCTTCAGCTTGCGGAAGATCAGGGTCCGGTGTGCCCAGGGGCAGGCGAGCGAGACATAGAGATGATAACGCCCCGGCTCGGCCTTGAAGCCGCCCTTGCCGCTGGGGCCCGGGGAGCCGTCCTTCGTGATCCAGTTGCGGAAGCCGGATTCGGAGCGCACGAAGCGCCCGCCGGATTTCTTCGTATCGTACCACTGGTCGCGCCACACGCCTTCGACAAGCAAACCCATGATCGTCCTTTCTTCTTGTCCGCCCCGCCCTTGGGCAATGTAGGCGCATCGAGGCTTTTGCCCAATCCTGGAGGGCATGAACAGTCCGTCATTGGAAAGTGTAGGTGCGAGCGAATTCCCGTAGACGGCGGCAGCGAATGATGGTAACGGGAAAATCCCTCTGGGAGGCATCATGGCACTTTACCGGTTCGATCGACGACGAGAGCGGAGCCGCGCCTGAAAGGCGCGGGCGGCGCATGCGCGCGCCTGAAAACCGCTTTCCACTCGCACCGGATTTGCCGACACCATGTCACTTGCCGATATCGCCTACCTGCCGGAAGAGCAGGCCCACGACGCTGAAATCGAACTCATCAACGAAGAAGCCTTCGGGCCAGGCCGCTTCACCCGTGCTGCCTACAAGATCCGCGAGGGCGGGCCGCATGAGCGCGATCTCTCCTTCGTGGCGACCAATGGCGAAAAGGTCATCGCCTCCGTCCGCATGACGCGGATTGCGGCAGGCGAAGGCAGGGCACTGCTTCTCGGCCCGCTCGCGGTCCGGCCCGCCTACAAGAATATCGGCATCGGCCGCAAGCTGGTGAAAATCGCGCTGGAGGCAGCCCGCGACAAAGGCTTTGGCCTGGTCGTGCTCGTCGGCGATGAGCCCTATTACGGCCCGCTCGGTTTCAGCCGCATTCCATATGGCCAGCTATCCATGCCGCGGCCGGTCGATCCGAACAGGTTGCTCGCCGCCGAACTGATCGAAGGGGCATTGGAGAAATTCAGGGGCGAAGTCGTCCACGAGAACCTTGTCAGGGAAGGCGCGTAGATTCCTTTTTGGGGTAGCTCAGCCTACCGGCCCTCGCGGTACCACATGGAGCCCAGCGCCAGAAGAAGCAGGGCAAGGCCGAAGAAGCCGGCGAAGAGCGGCACACGGTTGACGGACTTCAGGATGCTGTCATCGGTGGTCCTGAGACCCAGCCAGTCATTCCCCGAAGTGGCAGCCGTTCCGCGCACCGGCAGGATGTCGGGAACGTCCAGTCCTCCGCCCGACCCGGCAAGCCGCCGCACGCTGCCGCCGGTTTCGTCCGCGAAGGGCTGCAGCACCTCGGTCGTGGAAACGACATCAGCGAATTCCGGCGCATTCACCGGCCCGACATGGGCGAGCGCGGTAAGGTCGCCATTGGCGATCTGGTAAAGACCGATCTCGTCGGTCTCCATGCTGCCCGTAAAAAGACCGGGCTCCGATTGCGTGAGCTCAACATTGCGCGTCTCGCCGGTCGGGGTGATGACGCGGGCCGGCCCCGCTTCGTCGCTCATGGTCTGGCGCCTGATGTCCAGCACCATGCCGCGGCCCTCGGCCGTCAGGCGCTCTTCCTCGAGTTCCGGCTCCTTCATCAGCCAATGGGCGATGCGGCGGTAGAGGTCGACATGCGGCCCTCCGCCCTCGAAGCCGCGTGCCCACAGCCAGCCCTGGTCGGAAAGGAACATGCCGACGCGGCCCTCGCCATGGCGGTTGAGGATGAGCAGCGGCTGTTCCTGCGCGCCCTTCATCACCACTTCGCCCTGCGGATTGTCGATGCCGACCAGTCGGAACCAGCGGCTCCAGCGCGGCGGTTCCGCAGCCGAGCCTTCGAGTCCGCGCGTGACCGGATGCCTCTCGCCGGTTTCCGTCAGGCGCGGCAGATAGCCTTCCTCGATCACGTCGCCGCTCGGCATGCCGGGCAGGGCAGAGATCAGCGGGGTGTTGGCGATCGACTGCACTCCGGCATATTCCGGTCCCGCCGCGATAAGAAGCGCGCCGCCCTTTTCGACATATTCGGCGATGTAGTCGTAGTAGAGGATCGGCAGCACGTCGCGATGCTGGTAGCGGTCGAAGATAATCAGGTCGAAGTCGTCGATCCTCTCGACGAAAAGCTCGCGCGTCGGAAAGGCGATCAGCGACAATTCATTGATCGGCGTTCCGTCCTGTTTTTCCGGCGGCCGCAGGATGGTGAAATGGACGAGATCGACAGAGGCGTCCGATTTCAGGAGGTTGCGCCAGGTGCGCTCGCCGGCATGCGGTTCGCCTGAGACAAGGAGCACGCGCAGGTTCTCGCGGATACCGTCAACCATGGCGATCGCGCGGTTGTTGGTCTCGGTGAGTTCCCCCTCGACCGGATCGATCGCCAGTTCGATGATATTGCGCCCGGCATTGGGAATGGTGATCTGAAGCGGGGTTTCCTCCCCGATGATCGCCTGCTCCACGGCCACTTGCTCGCCATTCACATTGACGCGCACATCCACCGTGCCCGTTTCCTGATTGGTGGCGATGACGCGGTAGGTCATTTCGAGCGGCTTGCCGACCAGACCGAAGCGCGGCGCGCGCTCGAAGCGGATCCGCCGATCCTGCTCGTCCTCATTGCCGGTAATCAGGGCATGCAGCGGCGCATGGAACGAGGCCGCATTCTGCGGCACGTCATGGACCTGCCCATCGGTGATCATGATGGCGCCGGCAATGCGGGATGGCGGCACGTCGCGGAAGGCGCTTTCCAGTGCCTCGAACAGGCGCGTCTCGGTGCGCTCGTCGGCCGCATTGGCCCTGCCGGCCTCCACCTCGCGCAGGTCGAACTGCCGGAAGCGGGACAGCCGCTCCTTCAATGCCTCTGCGGTTCTTTCGGTGGTCTCGGTGCGGTCGTCAATCTCCTGGCTCTGGCTGCGGTCGACGATCAGCGCCACGACGCTTTTCAGCGGCTCGCGCTCCTCGTCGAGTAGCACGGGATTGAGAAGCGCGACGGCGAGGGCGGCGAAAGCGGCCAGCCGCAGCCATGCGCCGCGCTGGCGCAACCACAGCCCTGCAATCGCAAGCAATGCCACCGGCACGAGGAACAGGGCAAGCAGCGGCCAGGACAGGAGCGGTTCGAGGCTGATGGACCAGTTCATGTTACTGCCCCAGGCGCTCGAGCAGGACCGGCACATGCACCTGGTCCGACTTGTAGTTGCCGGTCAGCATATACATCATGATGTTGACCCCGGCGCGGTAGGCATAGACCCGTTGCATCGGATCGGCGGGAACGGTCGGCAGCAGGGGCTCGCCATTGGCATCCACGGCCCAGGCGCCGGCGAAGTCGTTGCCGGTGATCATGATCGGTGTCACCCCGTCGCCGGTCCGCACCGGCCGGTCGGAGCGGGTCTCGGCATTCATCGAAGCTTCCACCCAGAGCGGACCGCCCCGATAGAGGCCCGGGAACTCCGTCATGATGTAGAAGGATTTCGTCAGGACGTGATCCTCCGGCACAGGCTCCAGCGGCGGCACGTTGAGATCGGCAAGGATCTCGCGCAGGCGCATGGTGGTCGGGCTGGCCGAGCCCTGCGAACCGAAATCGGAGGAGTACTGATCCCGCGTGTCGAAAAGAACCGTTCCGCCCTGCCTCATATAGGCGTCGAGCCGTGCGATCGCCTGCTCCGAAGGCATGGGAGCGCTTTCGTCTATGGGCCAGTAGATCAGCGGATAGAAGGAGAGCTCGTCCTCCGCGAGATCGACGCCGGCCGGTTCACCCGGCTCCAGCGCCGTCTTTTCGGCAAGGAAGCGTGACAGGCCCTCGATGCCTGCGCGGCTGACCGAATCGACCGAGGAATCGCCGGTGATCACATAGGCGATGCGTGTGACGGAGATGGCGTCGATCGCATCCGCGTCGGCCACCTGCTGCTCCTGGGCGGAAGCGGGCTGCGAGGCCAACAGGAATACGCAACCGGCCGCGACGATGGCAATGACGGTTGTCGCCGCTGCCGTCGCCCGTCTCGGACGGCGGGTGAAGAGCCCGCCCATCCAGAGCACCGCCAGCGTGTCGAGGAGCATCAGGAGAAGAGCAGCCGCCATCAATGGGCCTTTCAGGTCGCGCGATTCGTCATAGGCGTAGCTCGCCTGCGCCATCGCCACCGGGGCTTCGGGCCGCTGAAGCGGCGCAAGCGCGTCGCCTGGATCGAAAAGATTATGCGCTACCACACCGTCCTCGCTGCCATAGAGGCCGGGCGGATTGTCTATATTTACCTCGGCCGCTCCCGATGCCGGCAGCGGCCGGGCATCGGGCGGTGGCGGGACGAGTTCGCCGGTGGCCGAGATCATACGGTATGGCGCAAGGCCGCCGCCATTTTCTTCCTGATTGGTCTCCACGCTTCCCTGATTGCGCGAAAGCTGCACCACCCGCCGCAGCATCTCCACGAAACTGCCGGAAATCGGCAGATTCGACCAGGTGGCCTCTGGCGTGATGTGGAACAGAACCACCGTGCCGTCTCCGCGCGGGGCGCTGGTGACCAGCGGTGTGCCGTCGGCGAGGCTCGCCCAGGTGCGCTCCACGATGTCGGGGGAGGGCTCGGCCAGGATCTGCCGGCTGACGGTGACTTCCCGCGGTGGCGTCAGGTCGCCGAAGGGGCCGCTTTGCGGAAATTCCGCGACCGCCTGGGGTTCCGTCCATGACAGTGTGCCTCCAAGCGACCGCTCGCCGACACGCAGGCGAACCGGCAACAAATCCTCGTCATTGCCTGCGGCTGCCAGGCGCGGTCCTGCGAAGCGCAGGAGCGTGCCGCCGTCGCGCACCCATTCCACGAGTTGCTGCCGCGCTGCCTCCGGCAGCGTGCCGACATCGGCCATCACGATGACCGCCGGCTTGCGTTCGATGATCTGCGGGATCGCCTCGCTGAGATCGGCGGTCGAAGGCTCGACCAGATCGGCATAGGGGCCGAGCGCCCGGCGGATATAATAGAGCGGCGAAAGCAGCGGCTGTGCCTGGTCGGCTTCTCCCTGCGAGATGAGGCCGACACGGCGGCGCTTGGAGTTCTCGTCCAGCATGCGCACGGCGCCGGCATGTCTCTCGCCGTCGATGCCTACCGAGGTGAAGTCGTTGCGAAGCTCGAAGGGCACGTTCATCTCGGCCTGCGCCTCCGTTTCGCCGGGGCCGAAATTCAGTATCGTCTCCGCGATGCGGCGGCCCCTGTCGTCGGAGGCGTAGGCGGTGACCTGTCTCGGCGCCGGATCGTCATTGGTTCGCACCGCCGTGACGATGAAGGAATTTGGCTCGTTCTGGCCATTGGTGACGGCAATGGCGGAAAGCCGTTCCGGCTCGATCCAGACGATGTTGGATGGGGCGTTGCGGAAGAGGTTGGCAAAGGCCTGCTCGTCGCCTTCCGCCGCCAGGCCGTCGGCCAGGACTGCGACGCTCGCGCCCGGCAGATCCTGTAACGCGGTCGCGACGCGCTGGTAAATGGCCGGCCGGTCGGTCGGCACCGGGCGCGGCTCCACCGCGTTCAATCTCTGTAGCGCCGTTTCGGCGTCGAAGGGACCGATATCGGCATTTTCCTTTTCCGCCGTCAGCGCCAGCAGGACGGGAACGCCTCTGTCGCGGGCATCGGTGATCAGCCGCTCGGCGGTCGCGGCGCGGCGCTCCCAGTCGGGCGCACTCGCCCAGCCATTGTCGATGACGAGCGCCAGAGCGCTGCCGGATACGGCAAGCTTCTCGCGCGGATTAAAGACGGGGGCGGCAAGCGCGAGGATGATCAGCGCTGCCATGAGCAGGCGCAGAAGCGTCAGCCACCATGGGCTTTGATGCGGCGTCTCCTCCTTCTTCAGAACATTGGCGAGGATGCGCAGCGGCGGGAATGTCTCCGTCTGCGGCCGCGGCGGCGTCAGCCGCAAGAGCCACCAGATGACCGGCAGGGCAATGAGGCCCCAGAGGACCATCGGCGCGCCGAAAGCGATGGGGAACCAGCTCATGCGACCCCTCCGGCCCATCCTCCAGCGAGATTGTCCGTCTCGACCGTCATCGCCATATGGATGCGGACAAGCGCCTCGGAGGCGAGGCGGTCCGTATGGTTCACCGTATAGCTCCAGCCGAGCCGCTTGCACCAGGCGGCGAGCGCCTCGCGCCTTGCGATGTAAAGCCGTTGATAATCATCGGCCAGGGTTTCTGCCCGGCCGGCGGTGAGCTTGTCGCCGGTCTCGGGATCACGGAATTCGGTACGGCCTGAATAGGGAAAGCTTTCCTCGGCCGGATCGGCCACCTCGATCAGATGCGCCCGCGCGCCTTGCCGGGCGAGTATGTCGAGCCATTCCATCACTTCCTCGGCTGGGTCGAGAAAGTCGCTGGCGATGACGACATCGGAGAAGCGGCTGACATGGACCAGGTCGGGACGGGCGGGCAGGGCCGGCGCGTGGGCGAGATGGGAGGCCAGCCGCTCCGCTCCGTTGCGCGCCGCGAAAGGGTCGGTGAGTCCGGGCCAGGCGATGCGCTCGCCGCTGCGCGACAGCAGTTCGGCCAGCGCCAGGATCAGCACCAGTGCGCGCGCCTCCTTGGAGACGGACGCATAGCTCGATTTATAAAGCATGGAGGGTGACGGATCGGCCCATAGCCATACGGTGTGGGCCGCTTCCCATTCGCGGTCGCGTACGTAGAGGTGCTCTTCGCGCGCTGAGCGGCGCCAGTCGATGCGAGAATAGGCCTCGCCTTCGACATAGGGACGGAACTGCCAGAAATTCTCGCCAATGCCGCGTTTGCGGCGTCCATGCCAGCCTGCAATGACATTGTTGACCACCCGCCGGGCCTCCACCAGGAGGTCGGGGATGAGCGAAGCCCGAATCCGAGCGCGTGCAAGTGCATCAGTGGTCGCGACGGATGTTGTGACTTCGCCGATGCGTGCCATCAGATCGGAATCCGCCCTGCCATCAGCCCGCGGCCTTGACAAGCCGCGCGATCACGTCGCGCACGCCCATGCCCTCGGCGCGGGCGGCGAAGGTCAACGCCATGCGATGCTGCAGGACAGGCTCGGCCAAGGCGTAGACATCGTCGACCGATGGCGCCAGCCGGCCGTCGTAAAGGGCGCGGGCGCGGGCGCAAAGCGTCAGCGCCTGGCTGGCTCTCGGGCCGGGACCCCAGGCGATATGCTTGTCGGTCTCGGCATTGCCAACGCCCGGACGCGCCGAGCGCACGAGGTTGAGGATGGCTTCCACGACACTCTCCGGCACCGGCATACGGCGGATGAGCGACTGGATCTCGCGCAGGCGTTCGGGCGACAGGACATTGGTCGCCTGCGCTTCGTCCACGCCGGTCGTTTCCAGCAGGATGCGGCGTTCTGCTTCTATCTCGGGATAGAGGATGTCGATCTGCATGAGGAAGCGGTCGAGCTGGGCTTCCGGCAGGGGATAGGTGCCTTCCTGTTCAAGCGGATTCTGCGTCGCCAGCACATGGAAGGGAGCCGGAAGATCGTGCCGGGCGCCGGCGACCGTGACGTGATATTCCTGCATGGACTGGAGCAGGGCGGACTGGGTGCGCGGGCTGGCGCGGTTGATCTCGTCCGCCATCAGGAGCTGGGCGAAGATCGGGCCGGGAATGAAACGGAAGGAGCGCTTGCCCTTGGCATCCTGTTCCATCACTTCCGAACCCAGAATGTCGGAAGGCATGAGGTCGGGCGTGAACTGGATGCGGCGCGCATCGAGGCCGAGCACGGTCCCCAATGTTTCGACGAGCTTGGTCTTGGCAAGGCCCGGAACGCCGACGAGCAAGGCATGGCCACCGGCCATGATGGCCACAAGCGCCCGCTCGACCACGGCTTCCTGGCCGAAGATAACCTTGCCGACGCCTTCGCGGACCTTCGAAATGTCGCCAAGGGCACGTTCGGCCTCAGCAATCATCTCCTTTTCGCTGCCCGCCTTCTCCTTCACGATGATGCTCATGCCGCCTCGATCCTTGTGCTTTGCATGACACGCTTGCCGGCGACGATTTTTGCGAACAACGAATCGTGCCATTGCCGCACTGTCATCGTGCCATCGTCACGCTGCCAGTGAAACTTAAAACACTGAACCTTGCTGACAAGCGCAACAACAGTGACTATTTCGTGACCATGAACGATCAAAGCACTGTGAGAAAAAGCGGTCTGACCGCCGTCCGCGACGCCGGCGGGCTGGAGGCGCTGATCTCGCGGGCGGCGCGCGCCGGCAAGGGCGCGGCCCCCGTAGAGCGCTGGAATCCGCCCTTCTGCGGCGATCTCGATATGGAGATCAAGGCAGACGGAACCTGGTTCTATCTCGGCACACCGATCGGCCGCATGCCACTGGTACAACTCTTCTCCTCCGTGCTGCGCAAGGACGAGGACGGCAGGACCTATCTGGTCACGCCGGTGGAAAAGGTCGGCATCCGTGTCGAGGATGCTCCTTTCGTCGCAGTCGAAATGGCAGTTGAAGGAAAGGGTTGCGAGCAGAAGCTCACCTTTCGGACGAATGTCGGTGACGTCGTCGAGGCCGGGCCGGATCATCCAATCAGATTTGTCGACAAGGAGGGCACGGACGGCCTTAAGCCCTATCTTCATGTGCGCGGACGGCTGGAGGCCCTTGTCGCGCGCTCCGTCATGTATGAACTGGTGGAAATCGGCGAGGAAATCGAGGTGGATGGACGGATTATGTTCGCCATACGCTCAAGGGGAGCGGTCTTTTCCATCATGTCGGCCGACCGGCTCAAGCATTTGAGCGCCTGACATGGACGCCCGCGCAGTAACGGATTTTTCTGCCGCGGATTTCCGCCGCCGCGCCGCTCTCGAAAGCGGTCCTTTCGGCGGCGACGAATATGGCGACCACCGCATGAATCCGGATCTGAGGCACCTGATCGTCCGCGAAGGCCTGCGCGATGCGGCGGTGCTCGTACCGGTGGTGGATCACGAGGAAGGCGCCACCGTCATCCTGACCAAGCGGACAGAGGCCTTGCGCCGCCATTCCGGGCAGGTCGCCTTTCCGGGCGGACGCATCGACCCCACGGACAGGACGCCGGAAGAAGCCGCGCTGCGCGAGACCTGGGAAGAGATCGGCCTTGAGCGGGACCGCATCGAGATCGTCGGCAGGATACCCGACTACGTCACCGGCAGCGGCTATCGGATCGCTCCGGTGCTTTCGATCGTGCGTCCGGGCTTCAGGCTGGCTCTGAACCCGGCGGAGGTCGATGCGGCCTTCGAAGTGCCGCTCGCCTTTCTGATGAATCCGGCCAATCATCGGCGCGAGAGCCGCCTCTGGCAGGAAAACGAGCGTTTCTACTACACCATGCCTTTCGGCGATCGCCTTATCTGGGGCGTCACCGCCGGAATCATCCGCACCCTCTATGAAAGGCTTTACGCCTGATGGCCGCAGCCTCCATTGCCGGTCACGCAAAATGGCTGGCCGATGCCGGCCTGCAGAAGCTGCTGGCAGCCCTTTCAGCCGAAGGGGAACTGGCGCGGATTGCCGGGGGGGCGGTGCGCAATGCTCTTCTCGGCCAGCCGGTCACGGATATCGATATTGCCACCACGACGCTGCCGGACGAGACGGTCAGGCGGGCGCAGGCGGCCGGCTTCAAGACCGTCCCCACCGGCTATGAGCACGGAACGATAACGGTCGTCGTCAAGGGCAGGGGCCATGAGGTGACCACCCTGCGCGCCGATGTCGAGACTGACGGACGCCGGGCGAGAGTGAGATTCGGGAAGGACTGGGAGCAGGACGCCGCGCGGCGCGATTTCACGATCAACGCGCTTTATGCCGAGGCCGATGGCACGGTTGTCGATCTCGTCGGCGGGCTGGCCGACCTGGAAAGCCGTACCTTGCGCTTCATTGGCGATCCGGAAGACCGGATCCGCGAGGATTACCTGAGAATCCTGCGCTTTTTCCGTTTCTTCGCCTGGTATGGGAGAGGGCGGCCCGACGCTGCCGGCGTGAAGGCCTGCGCGAGGCTGAAGGACGGGGTCGCAAGGCTTTCGGCCGAACGCGTATGGGGAGAACTCAAGAAGCTGCTTTCCGCCCCCGATCCGGCGCGCGCTCTTCTGTGGATGCGCCAGACCGGGGTGCTGACCTTCGTTCTTCCCGAGACGGAGAAATGGGGCATCGACAGCGTGCACGGTCTCATGGCGACGGAGCAGGCTCTCGGCTGGAAACCCGACACTTTGCTGCGGCTGGAGGCCATCGTTCCGCCCGACGCGGCGAGAATGATAGCGCTGTCACAACGGCTGAAACTCTCAAAGGCCGAAGCCGAAAGATTGCGGCAATGGGCATTCGCCGTGGTTCCCGAGCCGCAGATGGCGGAACGGGAATTCGTGAAATTACTCTATCACGCGGAAGAAAAAGCGGTCGAGGACCGTCTGCGGCTGGCCTTGGTCTCGGCCCGTTCGCGCGCTGTCAGCGACGGCGAAGCCTTGGCCCAGGCGGCCGGCTATTCGCGTCTTCTGGACATATTGGCGAAATGGGAAAAGCCGCGCTTTCCGATCGGCGGCGACGATCTGACGGCAATCGGGGCCAAGCCCGGAAAGAAGCTTGGTGAAACCTTGCGAAAGCTCGAAGCGGAATGGGTGGATTCCGGTTTCACCATGTCACGCGACGCGCTTCTGGAACGCGCCGCGCAAATGATCGGCAGATAAAGTCAGGCCGCGTCCTTCGCCTCCACGATACGGGAGCGGATCGCCTCGATCATGGATTCGCGGATCGTGTCCTCGCCATGGGTGGTGCGCAGATGCTCGACCGCCCGGCGCATCACCTCGGCTTCCTCCTCATGGCGGGTATGCCAGTCGCAGCCGGGAACCAGCGAACCGCAATGAAATTCCTTCATCCTTCAGTCCTCCTCATCGATCCATGTTCCGTCAGATGCGGGAAAGAGTGTAACGCAGAAATGGGGCCAGAGGTTGCCGGAATTTTGCGGGAGCGCTCATTCCGCCGCCAGCCGGCCGCCGAGGAAGCCGCCGGACTGACGTTTCCAGAGCTGCGCATAGAGGCCGTCGCGGGACGCGAGCTCGGCATGGCTGCCTTCCTCGACGATGCGGCCATGGTCGAGCACGATCAGCCGGTCGAGCGCGGCGATGGTGGAAAGCCTGTGCGCTACGGCGATCACTGTCTTGCCTTCCATCAACTGCTCCAGGTTCTCCTGGATGGCTGCTTCGATCTCCGAATCGAGCGCTGAGGTGGCCTCGTCCAGGATCAGGATCGGGGCGTCCTTGAGGATCATGCGGGCGATCGCGATGCGTTGCCGCTGGCCGCCGGAAAGCTTCACGCCGCGCTCTCCGACAAAGGCGTCATAGCCCTTGCGGCCCTTCAGATCCTCGACGCCCATGATGAAATCGTGGGCGGAGGCGCGCTTAGCCGCCTGGATGATTTCCTCCTCCGTCGCGCCGGGCCGGCCGTAGCCGATATTGTCGCGGATCGAGCGATGCATTAGGATCGGCTCCTGGCTAACGACGCCGAACTGGGCGCGCAGGGAGCCTTGGGTGACGGAGCGGATATCCCGCCCGTCGAGCAGGATGCGGCCCGATTCGACATCGAAGAGCCTCAGCATCAGGTTGACGATGGTCGTCTTGCCCGCACCCGAAGGGCCGACGAGGGCAACCCGCTCGCCGGGGCTGATATGCAGGTCGAGATTCTCGATGATCCCGCCTTCCTTGCCATAATGGAACGACACGTTCTCGAAGCGGATGTCCCCATGGACGCGCTGCAGCACGTCGGCATCCGCGGCATCGCGGATGGCGGGTTCGACCGAGATCGTGCCCGTGGCGTCCTGGACGGTCGCGTAAGAGCGGATCAGGCCATTGATGTTGAACATCATGTAGCTCGACATCTGGTTCAGCCGAAAGACGAGGCCGATCGCGGCCGCGATTTCCCCGGTGGTGGCCGCGCCCTGCATCCAGCGGTTCACCGCGAGCGCGATGACGGCGCTCATCATAAGTCCATTGATGATGGCGACGGCGGCACGCACGCGCGTGATGGCACGGGTCAAGGTTTTCACCGCATCGAGGAAACGGCTCATGCCGTCGCGCACGAAAGCGTGCTCACGGCGTCCGCTGTCGAACAGCTTGACCGCCATGATGTTGGTGAAGGCGTCCACAAGCCGTCCATTAAGCACCGAACGCTCGTCGGCGGTGCGCCGGCCGGCGCGGCGCAGGGGCGGGAGGAGATAACGCGCGGCCGCAAGATAGGCGGCAAGCCAGATGGCGAGCACGGCCCCCATCATCGGGTCGAGCGCGCTCAGGATCGTGGCGGCCAGGATGAGGAAAGTCAGGAAGCTCCAGAGCGTTTGCAGCGACGAGATGATGAAGTCGCCCGTCGCTTCTCCGCCTTGCAGGATCTTGGTGGCGATGCGGCCGGCGAAGTCGTTCTGGTAGAATTCGTAAGGCTGCTCGATGACCCTGCGAAAGGCCTGCCAGCGCACGAGCTGATAGAAATGCGGAACAATGATCTGCTGCTCGACGACCGCATTGCCGATCATCACCACGGTCCGCACGACCAGGATGAGGGCGAGCAGGGCGGCCAGTTCCGGCCAGTGATCAGCCAGGAGCGTGGCCGGGGAGGAGGCGTCGAGCAGGTCGATCAGCCAGCCCAGCGACCAGTAGAGCGCGGCATCCACCGCACCGGACAGGCCGCCGGCGATAAGGAGCAGTGCGAACGGCCATTTCGCCTGTCCGGCGAAGAACAGGATGAATTCATGCGCTGTCTTCGGGAGAACGTCCCGTTCGGTATCGCCGAAAGGGTCGATCACCTCCTCGGCGCTGCGCCAGAGGCGTTCGCGGAAACCTGCCTCGCTTCTCACTCGGCTGCCTCCGCGGCTGCCAGGTCGAGGAAGCCGCCGGACTGTCGTTGCCAGAGCTGCGCATACAGGCCCTTGCGCCTGATCAGGTCCTCGTGCGCGCCTTCTTCCACAATGCGTCCCTGATCCATCACCACAAGCCTGTCCATGGCGGCGATTGTCGAAAGACGATGGGCAATTGCAATCACGGTCTTGCCCTCCATCAGCCTGTAGAGGTTTTCCTGTATGGCCGCCTCCACCTCCGAATCCAGCGCCGAGGTCGCCTCGTCCAGAATCAGAATCGGAGCATCTTTCAGCATAACACGCGCGATGGCGATACGTTGCCGCTGACCTCCGGAAAGCTTCACCCCGCGCTCGCCCACATGGGCGTCGAAGCCTTTGCGGCCCTTGGGGTCGGTCAGTCCGGCGATGAAATCGAGCGCCTGGGCGCGCCGGGCCGCCTCCACGGTCATGGCCTCGTCGGCATCCGGCCGGCCGTAGAGGATGTTGTCCCTGACGGACCGGTGCAGGAGCGAGGTATCCTGCGTGACCATGCCGATCTGCGCGCGGAGACTGTCCTGGCGGACTTCGGCGATGTCCTGCCCGTCGATCAGGATGCGGCCTGCTTCCAGATCGTAGAAGCGCAGGAGCAGGTTGACGAGCGTCGATTTGCCCGCACCGGAGCGGCCGACGAGCCCGACCTTCTCGCCGGGCTTGATGACAAGCGACAGGTTGTCGATGACGCCGCCCCGCTTGCCGTAATGGAAGCGGATGTTCTCGAAAGCGATCTCGCCCCGTTCCACCGTGATTTCACTGGCTCCCGGCTTGTCTTCGACGAGCCGTGGCAGCGAGATCGAGTTGATGCCGTCGCGCACCGTGCCGATGTTTTCGAACAGGGCCGAAACCTCCCACATGATCCATTGCGACATGCCCCAGAGCCGCAGCACGAGGCCGAGCGCCACGGCGACTGCGCCGATGGAGATGAGGCCGCCGAGCCAGAGCCATATGGCAAGACCGGCCACCGTGACCAGGAGCATGGAATTCAGAAGATAAAGCAGGCCATAGAGACCGGTGACCAGCCGCATGGAGCGGTAGACCGTATCCATGAAGTCGGCCATGCCTTCCCTGGCATAGGCGGCCTCGCGGCGCGCATGGCTGAACAGCTTCACCGTCTGGATATTGGTGTAGCTGTCGACTACGCGGCCGGTCATGGTCGAGCGCGCATCGGCCTGCTCCGCCGCGACCTTGCCGAGCCGCGGCACGAAATAGCAAAGCAGGCCGATATAGAGCAGGAGCCAGATGCCGAGGGGTGCTGCCAGTCGCAGATCCGCGGAGCCGACGATGAACAGCACGCCCAGGAAATAGACGAAGACATAGTTCAGCACGTCTATGAGCTTGATGACGCATTCGCGCACGGCGAGCGCCGTCTGCATCAGCTTTGTGGCGATGCGGCCGGCAAACTCGTCCTGATAGAAGCTCATGGACTGCTTCAGCAGGTAGCGATGGACCTGCCAGCGGATGCGCATGGGATAGTTGCCCATGAGCGTCTGCGTGTGCACCAGCGACTGCAAGAGCACCGTCAGCGGCAGCGCGACCAGCACGATTGCCGCCATCGCAGCGAGCTTCCACCCCTCAGTGGAGAGGAAGGTCTCGCGGTTCTGGACCGACAGCCAGTCGACGATGTTGCCGAGGAAGGAGAACATCCAGACTTCGGTGATGGCGATTGCCGCCACCAACACTACATCCACAGCGATGTAGGGCCAGGCGCCTTTCGTGTAGTGCAGACAGAAGGCTACCAGCGATTTCGGTGGTTCGACGGGCTCCTCGGGCGGAAAGGGGTCCAGTCTCTTCTCAAACCAGGCGAACATGGTCGTCTTCTCTCTTATTTGTGGCCCTGTCGCGGTCCCGGGACCGTGTTTCGTACAGGCCTGGTCTGGATCGGTTTCTCGGGCCGGTCAGCCTTCAAAGCCTTTTCGAAAGTTGTGCGTGCGTGTCCGCCAAAGCCGCAAGATGGGATTTGCTGTTGCCCGCGCCAAGCGCGGATCTGAACGCTGCTGACATAGCGACGGCGGAATCGGAGCCGGCCGCCAGGGTGGCGGCGTGTCTTGTCACTGCGTCGATAATGGAGGACGCAGATCCACGTCCTTTCTGTGATTTCGCATGCATGGAACGAATCCTTGGAATTCCGGAGAAAGGTTCCAGCGGGATCCGCTCAGGCGAGGCTTCGGAGAATGGTGGAAAGCGTCGTGACGAAAACCGCCGTCAGGCTGCTGGCCCGGCTGAAAGCCAAGGGCGCAGGCAGATGGAGGATGCGAGCATCCGGATATCCATATCAGCCTCCGTCAGTTGCATTGACAGGGCGGTGCTTATAACCAGATTCTTCGTTTCTGGCCATAGGTCATGGCCGGTTTTTTCGGTACGCATCGGCCGCGGGGCTTTCACGCAGAGATCGGATCTTTCATGAACCAGCATGCGGCGGGAATCCGCATCGCGCTTTTCCAGCCGGACATACCCGGCAATACCGGCGCGATCCTTCGGCTTGCCGCCTGTCTCGGTCTTGTGGTGGATATCATCGAGCCTGCCGGCTTCGACATGTCGGACCGGGCGCTGAGGCGCGCGGGCATGGACTATATCGAAATCGCCGCGCTTGCCCGGCATCCGTCCTGGGAGGCCTTCGAGGCCTGGCGCCAGGAGGAAGGGCGCCGCGCCATCCTTTTTTCCACGAAAGCGGAGCGCGCCTACACGGATTTCTCCTTCGCCGACGGCGACATTCTGCTTTTCGGACGGGAATCGGCCGGCGCCCCGGATTTCGTGCATGATGCCGCCGATGCGCGGCTTCTGATCCCAATGAAGGGTGGCGGCCGCAGTCTCAATCTCGCCCTTGCAGCGGCAATGGCTGCCGGTGAGGCACTGCGGCAGAGCGGGTGACTGTCGATGAGCCGGCGGGATTGAAATATCCGGAATTGAAATATCATTGTCGTCCTCGTCGAAGCGGCAAGGACAATCTGATAGGCTCTCAGGTCCGGATAGCGACGGCCCTAAGAACGCAGATTCAACGGCTGCCAAAACGGTCTTGCCGTTTCGCGGGTGACATCCCATCGCGTCAAGCCGATGTCGGAGAGAACGTGATCGTCGAGTTCGGAAAGGTACCGCCGGTCCTGCGCGCGTTGCCGCCATCGCCGGGACCAGCTCAGTATGGACCGGATAAACATGAGAGAACCTAATCTATCCTCTGATGATCGGTCACTCTCGAAAACTTTTGTTTCTGAAGCTTTCAACGCAAAATAGGCCATGATTCAGCCTCCTTTTCAGCCTTGAAAAAGGGTCAAAGCTGTTCATGCGCTGAAGTTTGACCGAACAGGGCTTGCATCACAAACGACTATTTCTCAGAATTCAGATGAGGTAAATTTATGCGAAAGAGGAAATGACCAGACGACTTCCTCCGCTCAACGCCCTGCGGGCCTTCGAGGCGGCCGCGCGTCACCTGTCCTTCACCAAGGCAGCGGAAGAGCTTTTCGTTACGCAGGCGGCCGTAAGCCACCAGATCAAGTCTTTGGAGGAGACGCTGGGGGTCCGGTTGTTCCGGCGGTACAATCGCCGGCTCGAACTGACGCAGGCTGGCCAACATTATCTGCCGCCGCTGCGTGACGCTTTTGACATGATGGCTGTTGCCACGCGCCGACTGCGGCCAGACACCGGATCCGGTCAGCTCAAAGTCAGCACGCTGCAATCCTTCGCGACCAAATGGCTCATCCCGCGCCTGGCGCGCTTCCACGAGCGGCACCCTGATATCGACCCCATGATCTCCACCTCCCAACGTCTCGTCGAGCTTGAGGCGGAAGAGGTCGATGTCGCCATCCGTGCGGGACGCGGCAACTATCCCAATCTTCATGCGGTGCTGCTGATGGATGATCTGGCCTTCCCGGTTTGCTCGCCGCGCCTCCTCGATGGGCCGAAGCCTCTTCGCCGGCCAGCCGATCTCGGCCACCATGTGCTGTTGCACGATTTCTCGGTCTCGCGCGACGGGGACGGCCCAAACTGGCGCGACTGGCTGAACCGCGCCCAGGTGACGGGCATCGATGCCGAAAAGGGGCCATCCTACAACGATACGGCCATGGCGCTTCAGGCGGCCACTGCCGGTCAGGGCATCGCTTTGGCCCGGCGGTCCCTTGTGGGGGACGATCTCAAGGCCGGCATTCTAGTCTGTCCATTCGGCCCCGAAATGCCAACACGGTTTTCGTGGTATTTCGTCTGTGCGCCCTCAAACGTCGAGCACCCCAAGGTTCATGCGTTCCGGCGATGGCTACAGGACGAGATTGCACGCGATTTTGGCGACCGGCCCGAAGAAGCCTAGAAGCATGTGCAAGAACCAGTTACCCTGCGGCATTCAGTCCGCGCTCGGCAGACGGCGCATGGTGAATTCGATCACGTCGCCCGGACGCTCGCACCAGCTTTCGATCTCGGTCCAGTAAGCCTGCTTCGGCCACCGGTCGAACCATTCGCGCGCCTTGGCCCGCGCCTCTTCGCGCGGCAGGGAGAAGGTCTCGCGCAGGAAACCGTCGCGCGGCATGCGCTTGCCGCGGGTACGCTGCTTTTCGAGGTTGCGCCTCAGGCTTTCCAGCGGTGGTTTCGCGGGCACACGCACAAAAGAACTCCTTGACCCGTCAGGTCAGGAGATTAGGGATCGCGAAGGAAAATTACGAGTCATTTGTCATGGATGACCGCGGCGCTCGCCCGCGCGCCGGGCACCCGCAGCGTCTGGAAGAGCAATATGGAACGTCCCGACATCCCCGCCGGTCTGCCGGAGGCGATCGAAGAGAAAAAGGCGAGAGCCAAGGCCTGGTTCGAAGAGCTGCGCGACCGCATCTGCACTGCCTTCGAGCAGATCGAGGACGAGGTGAGCGGCCCCTTGTCCTCGCGCTCCCCGGGACGGTTCGAGCGCGCACCCTGGAAGCGAGACGAGGGCGCGGGCGGGGGAGGCGTCATGTCCCTCATGCACGGGCGCGTCTTCGAGAAAGTCGGCGTCCATACATCCACGGTCTATGGCGAATTCTCGCCCGAGTTCCGCAAGCAGATCCCTGGCGCGGAGGAAGATCCGGCCTTCTGGGCTTCCGGCATCTCGCTCATCGCTCATCCGCAGAATCCTCATGTGCCCGCCGTGCACATGAATACGCGCATGGTTGTCACCACCCGGCAGTGGTTCGGCGGCGGCGCCGATCTGACACCCGTCCTCGACCGAAGGCGCAGCCAGGACGATCCCGATACGATTGCATTCCACAAGGCGATGCGCTTCGTCTGCGAGAAGCATGCGGGGGTGGCCGACTACGCGCGCTACAAGGAATGGTGCGACGAATATTTCTACCTGCCGCACCGTGGCGAGCCGCGCGGTACCGGCGGCATCTTCTATGATTGGCTGAACTCGCCGGAGGAAAAGGGCGGCTGGGAGGCCGATTTCGCCTTTACCCAGGATGTCGGCCGGGCCTTCCTCGTCCTTTACCCGTTTCTCGTGCGCCAGAACTTCAACAAGAACTGGACCGAAGCCGACCGCGAGGAACAGCTGGTACGGCGTGGCCGCTATGTGGAGTTCAATCTCCTGTACGACCGTGGTACCATTTTTGGATTGAAGACCGGCGGCAATGTAGCCTCCATCCTTTCCAGCCTGCCGCCGGAAGTGAAGTGGCCGTGAGGCCATATTGAAATTGAAATATATACGCTTTTAGCGTATATCCAATCCAGCCCATGAGGATATCCTTCGATCCGGCCAAGGATGAAAAGACGAAACACGAACGAGGTCTCTCTTTAGCCCTGGGGGCCGAAATCATTCGGAACCGGGTGCATACCGTTTTGGATGACAGGCACGATTACGGCGAAGACCGTTTCATTTCATTCGGATATGTGGGTGAGCGTCTGTTCGTTTGTGTCTTCACCATGCGCGACACGACGTTTCACATCATCTCAGTCCGCAAGGCGAACGATCGGGAGATTGCAAGATATGGTCGAAGATGATTTCGACTTCGATGACAGTCCGGAATGGCATGGAGGCAACACCCGCCCGCTTGATGCCAGCGCCAAGCTGGTGCTGGCGCGTGCTTTGCTCGATTTGAGTCAACGCGATTTCGCCGGCCTGCTTGGTATTCCGGTGGCCACCTTGCGCAATTGGGAGCAGCGCCGCACTGAGCCCGATGCGGTGGCCAAGACGCTCATCGATCTTATCTATGATGACCCACAAGGAATGCGCGACCGCATGGCGCGCAGGACTGCGGCTTAAATTGCCTACGGTGCCACGGAAATTTACCGGCGGCGCCTATACGGCCGGGCAGAATCCGCTCGACTACGAGATACTGGGCGAAAAGGCAGCCGCGCTCGGACGGGCCGGCAGCAAGGCCGAATCCTGCGTGGCGCATCTCAACCGGACCGCTCCTGACGATGCGCAACGCCCCCGCCTGCTACGCGAGGCGGCGGAGGCGGTCTATGCCTATTTCATCCAGCGCGAGCTTTGCGGGTTGCGCCGCCATGACGACATCGTCAGGGAATGGCGCATTCCGCGCGAGGTGCTGGTGCGTCTTGGCGCGAGATAGGCGTGGCGTCTGCCGCTGGAATGCTGCAGCCAGTACTGATTCGCGCCCTAGGGCCGTCCGATACGCTCATCCTGAGGGCTGTTGCGCAGGCTGACGAGGAAGCATCGGCAGGGGCTGTGTTTTTTGCCCGCGACAAACTGCCCATCGCCCCCATGTGACTCTGGACAAGCGGATATGTGACGCATAGAAACCATCGCCAAATGCCGGGGGAATGGAATGGTCCGTCGCGAGAGCGAAGCGGGCCTTCAGCATTGAGCGGATGACATCTCCGTCTCTCCGGCAGGCATGAGGCGAAAGGATCTTGGTTCCGTGAGCGCAAACGAATCCACCGAACACACCCGCCGCGACTTTCTCTATGTGGCAACCGGCATGGCCGGTGTCGTAGGTGCTGCCGGAGTGGCCTGGCCCTTCATCGACCAGATGCGCCCGGACGCTTCCACCCTGGCCCTGGCGTCTGTCCAGGTCGATGTGTCCGCGATCGAGCCCGGCATGTCGGTAACGGTGAAGTGGCGCGGCAAGCCGGTCTTCATCCGCAACCGGACGGATCAGGAAGTCGAACAGGCCAGGGAAGTGCCGCTGGCAGATCTCAAGGACCCGGCCGCCCGCAACGAAAACCTTCCCGCCGACGAGCAGGCGACCGATCTGGCGCGCTCGGCAGGCGAGGGCAAGGAAAACTGGATCGTGATGGTCGGCTCCTGTACTCATCTGGGCTGTGTGCCGCTCGGCCAGTCCGGCGATTTCGGCGGCTGGTTCTGCCCTTGCCACGGTTCGCATTACGATACTGCGGGCCGCATCCGCAAAGGACCGGCGCCAGAGAACCTGCATATTCCGATTTTCCAATTCGTTTCCGACACGACGATCCAGATCGGGTGAGGGAGGAACTTCTATGAGCGCTGGACACTCCACCTATTCACCCAAGACCGGCATCGGCCGCTGGTTCGACGCGCGTCTCCCGCTGCCGCGCCTGGTCTATGATTCCTTCGTTGCCTATCCGGTGCCGCGCAATCTGAACTACGCCTACACCTTCGGCGGAATACTGACCCTGATGCTGGCGGCCCAGATCCTCACCGGCGTCGTGCTGGCCATGCATTATTCGGTGAGCACCGAACTCGCCTTCAATTCCGTCGAGAAGATCATGCGTGACGTGAATTCTGGCTGGCTCTTGCGCTACCTGCATGCAAACGGCGCATCGTTCTTCTTCGTGGCCGTCTATGTCCATATCTTCCGCGGGCTCTATTACGGCTCCTACAAGGCGCCGCGCGAGTTGCTGTGGATCCTCGGCTGCATCATCTATCTCCTGATGATGGCGACGGCCTTCATGGGCTATGTGCTTCCCTGGGGCCAGATGAGCTTCTGGGGCGCGACCGTCATCACCGGCTTCTTCACCGCCATCCCGCTTGTCGGCGACTGGATCCAGCAGCTTCTGCTTGGCGGTTTCGCGGTCGACAATCCTACCCTCAACCGGTTCTTCTCTCTGCATTACCTCCTACCTTTCATGATCGCGGGCGTGGTGGTGCTGCATGTGTGGGCTCTGCACGTCACCGGCCAGACGAACCCGACAGGCATCGAAGTAAAGTCGAAGACCGACACCGTTCCCTTTACGCCCTATGCGACGGTCAAGGATGGCTTCGCCATGGTCGTCTTCCTGCTCGTCTTTGCCTATTTCGTCTTCTACATTCCCAACTATCTCGGCCATCCCGACAACTATGTCGAGGCGAACCCGCTGAAGACGCCAGCGCATATCGTTCCTGAATGGTACTTCCTGCCCTTCTACGCGATCCTGCGCGCCATCACCTTCAATATCGGACCGATCGACTCCAAGCTGGGCGGAGTGATCGCCATGTTCGGCGCGATCGCGGTGCTTTTCGTGGTGCCATGGCTCGATACCTCCAAGGTGCGCTCGGCGGTCTACCGCCCATGGTACAAGCTGTTCTTCTGGCTCTTCGTGCTCGATTCGATCTTCCTCGGATGGCTCGGCTCGCGGCCGGCGGAAGGCGCCTATGTCGCCATGGCCCAGATCGCTACTCTCTACTACTTCGCCTTCTTCCTGATCCTGATGCCGCTGCTCGGCCTGATCGAGACGCCGCGACGGACGCCCAATTCGATCACCGAAGCGGTGCTTGCGAAGAAAAAGGGCGCTGACGCCACACCTGCCGGCGCTGCCGCCGCACCGGAAACCAATGGTTGAGCGAACGGAAAGCTCGAAAGGGATTTTGAGAATGAAGAAGATCCTCCATGGATTGGCGGTGCTCGGCTTCGGGCTTGCCATGGCGATCTCGGCCCAGGCCGCCGAGGAAGGCGAGACGCCGCACTATCCGCTCAAGAAGCCCGCTCAGGAGAACTGGAGCTTTGCCGGCCCCTTCGGCACCTATGACAAGGGCCAGCTTCAGCGCGGGTTCAAGGTCTATCGCGAGGTCTGCGCGGCATGTCATGGGCTTAGTCTCGTCTCCTTCCGCACGCTTGAGGATCTCGGCTATTCGGAAGCGCAGATTCAGACGATCGCCAGCGAATATGAAGTCGAGGACGGGCCGGACGAGGCGGGTGAGATGTTCACGCGCCCTGGAAAGCCTTCCGATCACTTCCCGTCGCCTTATGCCAATCCCGAGCAGGCCGCTGCTTCGAACAATGGCGCAGCACCGCCCGACCTTTCGCTGATCGCCAAAGCGCGCGCGGTGGAGCGCGGTTTTCCGACTTTCGTCTTCGACATATTCACCCAATATGCCGAAGCCGGACCGGACTATATTCATGCCCTGCTGACCGGCTATGAGGATCCGCCCGAGGGCACGGAGGTGCCTGACGGCGCGTATTACAACCCATACTTCCTGAACGCCTCGGCGCTCGCCATGCCGCCCCCGCTGGCGGACGGTCAGGTGACTTATGACGATGGCGCGCCGGAGACGCTGGACCAGTACTCGCGTGATGTTTCGGCTTTCCTGATGTGGGCTGCCGAGCCCCATCTGGAGGAGCGCAAGGCCACCGGCTTCACCGTAATGGTCTTCCTCGTCCTTTTCGGCGGACTGGTCTATCTGACCAAGCGCAAGATCTGGGCCGAGGTACCGCACTGATCGTGCAGGTCCGACGACCCGTAAATGAGCCGGGCGCCGAAAGGCGCCCTTTTCATTCGGCCGGAAAGCTGCATGAATGGGCCGCACGAAGGGGAACGCGGAAGCCATGAAATCAACTCTCGAAGAGACGCTTCTTTCGGCGATCCGTACGATTCCGGACTATCCGAAGCCGGGAATCCTTTTCCGCGACATCACGACCCTGCTCGGCAATGCACGTGCCTTCCGCCGCGCGGTGGACGAGCTTGTCCATCCCTATGCCGGCTCGAAGATCGACAAGGTGGCCGGCATCGAGGCGCGGGGCTTCATTCTTGGCGGCGCCATTGCCCATCAGCTTTCGTCCGGCTTCGTTCCCATCCGCAAGAAAGGCAAGCTGCCGCATGACACGGTGCGCGTCGCCTACAGTCTCGAATACGGCATAGACGAGATGGAGATGCATCGCGACGCGATCGCGGAAGGCGAGAAGGTCATCCTGGTAGATGATCTGATCGCCACCGGCGGCACTGCCGAGGGAGCGGTCAAGCTCATCCGCCAGATGGGCGGCGAGATCGTTGCGGCTTGCTTCGTCATCGATCTGCCTGATCTCGGAGGGCGGGCGAAGCTGGAGGCATTGGGCGCGCCGGTGCGGACGCTGATTGCCTATGAAGGGCACTGAGCGGGTCCGGGATCGGTTCTTCGTGGAATGTCATGCTTCGTCATTCTCCAGCCTGACCTGCGGTTCCATGCCTGAGCCGGCGGCGTTGCGGAACGGCTGCACATGGCTGCTTCGTCCCGCCGCTGGCACGCGTCATTGGCCGCCGAGACCTGGGTCCCCAACACTCTCCGCTTTGCTTCGAGGTCGAGGACGACGAGGGTGGGGCGGTATCGGCAGATCGCCGACCTTCGCGATTGGCTGAGGCAGTATCGCACCAGTCCTCATCCTTTCCATTCCATGATCGTTGCCGGATGCTTTATACCCCC
>NZ_VLJP01000014.1:2265-62303 GCF_007829525.1 Mesorhizobium sp. J18 | reverse complement strand
CAAACAGATGATCCGGGCAGCCGGCGCCAGGCTCTGGTATCTGCCGCCCTACTCGCCCGATCTCAATCCCATCGAGCAGGCCTTCGCCAAGATCAAGCACTGGATGCGAGCCGCCCAGAAGCCCACCATCGAGGATACCTGGCGCCACGTCGGACATCTCGTCTCGACAATCCAACCAACCGAATGCAGCAATTATCTCGAAAGCGCAGGATACGCTTCCGTCAAAACCTGAAACGCTCTAGGGCCGTTCATCTTCAAAGAATTCAATTCGAAGATGGATGGCTCTAAAAGCCGGAGACCATCATTGTGATGCCCCTTGGCCGCCGGTGGGTGGTTTCGGTATCCATCCAGCCTCGGGATCGACGGCTGTTGTGTCGTTGCGTTCCTGCCAGCCGCTTACTCCTGCAGGAAGCCAGTGAACGGAAGTGTAACCCGCCTGAACGAGACGTTTGCCTATATTCCAACTTGCCCAGCATCTCGGCCGGCAGAACGTCACGACAGGTACCGACTTGTCCCCCTTCGTCAATTCGGCGATGCGCTGGAACAGCGCTTCGACCTTTTCCGTCGGCAAGTCCGCGCTGCCGGCTCCAGGGAACCAGACTGCCCCGGGGATAGAGCGATGTGTCGGCATCCATATTGTCGAAGAGGGGAGGCCATCCGGTTTGGGGTCCGCGGGGCCCACGTCGATCAACAGGGGTTTCTGCGGCATCAGCTTTTCCAGATCCGGAACATCGATCACCTTTGCGCCTTGAAGGGTGGCCGGCGTGTCGCTCACCATCGGGCCGGTCCAAAGCCCCGGGGGCTCGGGAGCATGTTTCGTGCCTTCGGCGGCCAAGACAGGAAAAACCGACGCGACTGCGAAGATCGCAGCCAGTAGAGTCTTGCGGCAGATCAGGCGGAAATCCATCAGTTTGTCCTGGCGGGTACCACAAACGATTCCTTCCAACTGGCACCTTTCGTGTCGGTTGCCTGAACGATGAACTCGCCCGTTTCGGATGGATCATAGGCGAAACCGATCACCGGATCTGATGATAGCGAGATGTCGCCCTTGAGTTCGAAGACGGTCTTGTCGCCGTAGCTTACCTTGACATGGTCAAGATACCTGGCAGGCGTATAAAGCCGTGTCACCTGGTTCATCTGCATGCCGCTGAAATTCGGATGGCGGATCATCAGCGTCGCGCTCCCGGTCTTGTCGCCTTCGCCGAATTTCATCTTCATTTGACCAGCACCCTCCAGGGCTTCCGCATCGGCGACACTGATGGGAGCCGAGCAACCGCCGGACGCCTTCACGAAGGCCCTCGTCTGATAAAGCTTGCCGTCCGCCGTTTCCGCGACCGCATGTATGTTAGTGTAGTCGTTGACCCGCACCCTGAGCCTGATCTCGCTGGGATCGCCAGCCGGGCCGATAGTGATCTTTGCCGCATATGGTGACGGGTTGTCATCTATAACGAGATGGACGGCGCGCACTTCATCCTTCTTCAGGACCTTGAGGGTGATTGGGACCAGAGCCGGATCCTGCGCGCGGCGCGGCGCCTCGATCGCAATATGGTCGTCTCCTGCCTCAATGGGCCGATCTCCGAAAACATATTCGCTGATCTCCTCCCATCGCGCCTGCCGTTCCGGCTCAGTGCCGTCGATGACGGAGACGCCCGCCGAGGCAACTCCTGGATAAGCCAACGCAAATAAAGCAGTTATCGCGAGATTCCGCAGCAGTTTCATCTTGCAGTCCTCCGGTTGTTCCCAGCCCTCATTCCCACTCAAGCTCTTTGTAAGCCTGAGTGACGTTGCGGCCGTTGTAGTCATCGAACAATGTCCACCTGTCGCGTTCCGATTGCGCCACGGTTTCGACGGCTTCGTCGATCGTCATTCCGTTGTCGATCGCCTCGCGTGTCTCGTCGCGGAGCGTCGCCAGATATCGCTCAAGATCGGCAATGGCCGGTGCCGCCTCCGCCGCGGCGGGGCCATGCCCCGGCACTATTTTTTTCGCATCGAGCGCACGCAGCTTCTGCAATTCGTCCAGCCAGCCGAGCAGGCTGCCGTCCAGCGAAGGCACACGTCCCACAAAAAGCAGATCACCGGCAAACAGAAGGCCAGTCTCGGAATCGGTCATGGAAAGGTCGCAGGTCGTATGTGCCGCTTCATGGGCTTTGAGCCGAATGACCCGACCGCCAAGGTCGACTTCCGCACCATCGGGACTCACCTCCTGGGTGGGCAGCACGACGGCCCCCACCTCCTGAGGGCCGAGAATTTCGGCAAGGCGTTGGCGATAAAATTCACCTCTGGCCTGCAAAGCTGCCCCCAGTCCGTGATGACCGATTATGTTGGGCCTGTCTTCCTCGAATGCCGCCGCACCGAAACAGTGGTCGGGATGCATATGGGTTACCACGACATGCCTGATCGGCTTCTCGGTATGTTTCCTGATCTCCGACCGTAACCAGCGTCCATCGGCAAGGCTGCCGCCGGGATCGGTGACAAGAACAGCATCCCGTCCGACGATGAAGCCGATATTGGCGATGCCATTGCGGTTGCCGGGACTTGCTTCCACATCTGGTCCGCGACGGACGAAGACGCCGGAAGCAATCTCCTCCAGGCCCGTCGTTTCAGCGGCGGCGAAGCCGAGCTGAGGTATGCAGCAAAGGCAGAATCCTCCGAGCAAGACGTCCCGCCGCGACATCGCAGGCGAACGGGAGAATCCTGCATCAGCTATGCGCCTGCCGGAGAACCTCGGCTTGTGATGGGACGAGGGCCGATCCGTCAGATTGGCCGACATGACGGCATATGCCTCGGCCTATCAGAAAATCCCGCCAAAGGCGGCGGACATTCCCTTCAGTAGCGGCTGCTTCATGCCATCTCCCACAATGCAATGCATCGAACTGGGTGCCTCGTCCGCCAGCCTGCAAGCAAATGGGTGCACTGTCAATGTGCATCGGGAGACGGCTCATTTCGGGCGCCCCAACCTCAAGGTGTCTGCAAGCCATAGATGCACGGCCGGGACGTTTATTCCCGATCCAGTCCTGACTCCAAAATCCGATCGCGTCCGTGGAGGATGACGCCGCGCATTCCTTCTGCCGCCGTATCCGCATCATGTTCGGCAATGGCGTCCGCAATCCTTCGATGAGCGCCGCATATCGCGCGATGCCTTTCCGGGTCGCCGAATGGTGAACTCAGCCGGAAGCTCGTTGCAAGCGCCGCCTCGATCAGCGCACCCACGGAATACATGAAGGGATTCTTCGATGCGTCGAGAAGCGCCATATGGAAGTCGAGGTCAGCCAGCGCAAAGCTCTCCATCGAATTGGCTTCCTCCATGGCTCGCACGCGCTCGTAAAGCGTTGCTATCTTCTCTTCTGAGGCTCGTTCGGCGGCAAGTCGTGCGGCGAATGGCTCGAAGGAGAGCCGCATTTCCGACAAATGCTGGAGGAAGTCCGGATTGACTCCATTCTCCAGATGCCAGTTTAAAACATCGGCATCGAACAGGTTCCAGCTTGTGGGGGCGGTGACGCGCGTGCCGATCTTTGCCTTGGGAACCACCATGCCTTTGGCAGACAGCGTTTTCATTGCCTCCCGCAATACGGTGCGCGAGACTTCGAATCGCTGCGCAAGCTCGGTGTCACCGGGAAGCAAGGCGCCGTTGCCATAAATTCCGCCAACTATGGCGCGGCCAAGTTCATTGACCACGCGCGAATGGCTGTTGCGCGGCACACTGCCGGAAATAGCGCTCTTCAGCACGGCCGTTTTCCTTTACTCGGACGCATGGCCATGTCCCCGCCGACGATCACCCGCCCAGACAAGCCCCCGTTGCAGTGCGATGAAGGCGAGCAGAAGAAGGCCGATGGCGATTTTTGTCCACCAGCTGGAAAGCGTGCCGTCAAAGACGATATATGTCTGGATCAGCCCCATGATGAGCACCCCGATCAACGTTCCGGCAACAAAGCCGCTGCCGCCCGACAGCAACGTGCCTCCGATGACCACAGCGGCAATGGCGTCGAGTTCGACGCCGACCGTGGCCAGAGAGTAACCGGCTGACGTGTAGATCGTGAAAACGATTCCCGACAGGCCTGCGAGAAGGCCGGACAGCGCATAGACGCCAATCGTTGTGCGGGCAACCGGAACGCCCATGAGACGTGCCGTCTGCACCCCGCCCCCAAGTGCGTAGACGTTCATGCCGAAACGCGTTCGATGGGCGATCAGGATCCCGACGACGGCGACGATCAGCATAAGCACACCGATGAAGGTGAGGCGCCCTCCACCCGGCAGGCGCCAGTAGAGCCGCTGCAGGGCTTGTATTGTCTCGTCGTCTATGGGAACGCTGTCGATCGACAGCACATAGGCCATGCCGCGCGCGAGGAACATGCCGGCCAGGGTCACGATGAAGGGCGGCATTTCGAGATAGTGGACGGTCGCGCCCATGGCCGCGCCAAACAGCGTGGTGATGGTCAGAAGAAGGGCAAGGACCACAAGCGGAGGAAGGCCGGTGTCGCGAAGGAGCACGGCGATGAAAACGCCGGAGAACGCGATCACGGATCCCACGGACAGATCGATGCCACCTGAAAGGATGACGAAGGTCATTCCGACCGCGACTATCCCGAGGAAGGCATTGTCCGTCAGAAGATTGCCGATGACACGCGTCGACAGCATCGCCGGAAACTGGGCGTAGCAGATCGCGTAGGCGACGATAAAGATCACGACAGTGGCCGCCAGCGGCAGAAGACGTTCGTTCATTGTCCGCTCCGCCATGGCTTGAGATAGGTCAGTACGAGTCGCATCGCAGGCGATTGCACGACAAGGATCACAAGGATGATCACAGCCTTGATGACGAGATTGAATTCGGGCGGAAAGCCGGAAATGAGTATCCCTGTATTGACCGATTGAATGATCATGGCGCCAAGCAGCGACGCGATGATGGAAAAGCGGCCGCCCAGCAGCGACGTGCCTCCGATGACCACGGCCAGGATCGCGTCAAGTTCCAGCCACAACCCCGCATTGTTCGCATCGGCGCCACGGATGTCGGCAGCTACGATGATGCCGGCGAGCGCCGCGCACAGGCCGGATGTCGCATAGACGGCGACGAGCAATACGCGCGCGTTGACGCCCGCAAGTTTGCTGGCACGCTGGTTCACGCCCACCGCTTCGATGAGGAGGCCAAGCGCGCTGCGCCTCACAAGCAGCGTGACCAGTGTTCCCACCGTCAGCCATATGACGACCGGCATCGGCAGGCCGAGGAAAGAGCCCGCGCCTATGAAGATCAGGCCGGGATGGTTGAATGTCAGGATCGCACCTTCGGTGACGAGTTGGGCGATGCCGCGTCCTGCCACCATGAGGATGAGGGTTGCGACGATTGGTTGGATCTTCAGCACCGCGACGAGAAGGCCGTTCCACAGCCCGCAGCCCAGACCGGCCGACAGGCTGAGCGCCAGCGCGGCGCCGAGGCTGTAATCTTCTCTTATCGCCCATGCCGCCACCGCGCCGCATATCGCCATGACAGCGCCTACCGACAGGTCGATGCCGCGCGTGGCGATGACGAGCGTCATGCCGATGGCCAGCAGCGCCACTGGTGCCCCGCGGTTGAGGATGTCGATCAGGCTGCCGTATAGGCGACCATTGGCGACGGAAACATCAAAGAAGCCAGGATAAACGGCGGCAATCAATGCCAGGACAGCCGCAAGCGTGACGAACTGCGGCAGAAGACGGCTGACGATACGGTGAGCCCCCGTCATGCGCGTCCTTCCTCTCGCCGGCCGGCGATGGCTGAGACAATGCGCTCAGCCGTGATCTCCTCCCCCACCAGTTCGGCCACGTGCTGCCGATCCCTGACAACGATCACGCGATGGCTGTAGGCAACCAGTTCCTCCAGTTCGGAGGAGATGACGAGCAGCGACATGCCGGCCTCGCACAATTCCTCGATCAGGCGGATGATCTCCGCATGCGCGCCGACGTCGATGCCGCGTGTCGGTTCATCGAGGATCAGGAAATCGGGGTTGGTTGCGAGCCAGCGTGCCAGGAGGACCTTCTGCTGGTTGCCGCCCGAAAGCTCACCGACCGGCTTTTCCGCGCCGGAGGTGCGGATGTCGAGCCGGCGTATGAAATCCTCCGCCATCGCCTTCTGGCGTCTGGCCGACAGCGGCCGTGACCAGCCCATCCGCGCCTGTAGGGCGAGCGCAATGTTTTCGCCGACGGACAGTTCGCCGATGATGCCTTCGGTCTTGCGGTCCTCCGGCAGGAATCCGAAACCCGCCGCCACGGCCGCACGCGTCGAACCGATGCGAATGGGCTGACCGTCCTTGGCCGCTTCGCCCGAATCGGCCGGGCGTACGCCGAAAATCACCTCTGCCGTCTCCGTCCTCCCGGACCCCAGAAGTCCGGCCATTCCAATCACCTCGCCGCGATAGACGGCGAGGTCGAACGGCTCGACAAGGCCGCGGCGTCCGAAACCCGAAAACGAGACGCGGGGCGTTTGTGTGCGCGCGACCAGCGGCTTGCCGGTTTCGCGTGTTTCCTCGGCAAGCTCGCGGCCCAGCATCATGTTGACCAGATCCACCCGGTCGATCGCTGCCGTGTCGTCGGAGCCGACAAGGCGGCCGTTGCGCAGCACAGTTACGCGGTCGCAGACGCGAAATACCTGTTCCAGAAAATGCGAGATAAAGACGATGCCCAAGCCACGCTCTTTCAGTCGGCGGATGATTGAGAACAGCATCTCGACTTCGTGCCGGTCGAGGCTCGCGGTCGGTTCGTCTAGGATCAGTACCTTACCCGAAAGACTGACAGCGCGCGCGATGGCAACGATCTGCTGGACTGCGACCGAATAGCTGGCCAGGGTACCATTCACGTCTATGTCCAGCCCGTATTCGGAAAGAAGGGTGCGCGCGTTCCGGGCTCTTTGCGAGGATCGGACCAGACCGAAGCGCACCGGTTCATGGCCCAGAAACAGATTTTCCGCGACGGAGAGATTGGGCAGCAGGTTGACTTCCTGATAAACGGTGCCGATGCCAAGGCGCTGGGCGTCGATGGTATCGCGCGGGTCAATGGCGCGCTCCTCGAGCAGGATGTCGCCGCTGTCGCGGCGATAGGCGCCGGTCAGACATTTGATCAGTGTCGACTTGCCAGCCCCGTTTTCGCCGAGAAGGGCGTGTACCTCTCCTGCCTGCAACGTGAAATCGACCCGATCGAGCGCTTTCGTACCGGGAAAGCTTTTCGAGATTGCGACCGCACGCAAAAGCGGATCGCGGCCGGAGGGCGATTCAGCCATGGCTCATCCTTGCAGGTGGCATCGACGGAAGCATGCTGACGGCGTGTACCCACGCCGTCAGCCGGTTCTCGGGCCTAATAGCCGAGACCCTTCTTCTCTTCGTAGATCGCTTTCGGATCATCCGCCTGGGTAAAGAGCTTCGATTCGGTCTGGATGAACTTGGGCGGTACGGTGCCGTCTTTCCAGAACGCCTCGAGAGCATCAAAGGCGGGGCCGGCCATGTTCGGCGTCAGCTCCACGGTCGCATTCGCCTCGCCCGCCGCCATTGCGAGGAAGATGTCGGGCACGGCGTCGATCGACACGATCTTGATATCGGTGCCGGGTTTGAGTCCGGCTTCCTTGACCGCCTGGATGGCTCCGACAGCCATGTCGTCATTATGTGCATAGAGTGCGCAGATCGAGCCGCTCGATTCGGCCTTGAGGAAGCTCTCCATGACTTCCTTGCCTTTCGCGCGGGTAAAGTCGCCAGTCTGGCTGCGCACGATCTTGATGTTGTCGTGGCCGGCAATGGCTTCCTCGAAGCCCTTCTTGCGATCGATAGCCGGCGACGAACCGGTGGTGCCCTGAAGCTCGACCACGTTGCATTCGGCGTCACCCACTTCGCCGACGAGCCACTCGCCGGCGACACGGCCCTCGTGAACGAGGTCTGAGCCGACCGCCGTCAGGTAAAGGTCGTCGCTGGAATCGACCATACGATCGAGAAGCACGACGGGAATCTCTGCTTCCTTGGCTTCCTCGAGTACAGAATCCCACCCGGTGGCGACGACCGGCGCAAGCAGGATCGCGTCCACGCCTTGCGCGATGAATGAACGCACGGCCTTTATCTGGTTTTCCTGACGTTGCTGGGCGTCCGAGAATCTGAGATCGATGCCACGTTTTTCGGCTTCCTGGCGTGTCAAGGTCGTTTCGGCCGCGCGCCAGCCCGATTCCGAGCCGATCTGTGAGAATCCGACCGTCTGCGCGAGGGCCGCAGACGAAAGAAAGCTAGCGGACGCGAGCAGGCCCGCGCCGAATATCAATTTCCGGATCATATTCTCCTCCACGAGATTTGGGCATCAGGCCCGCGCTCGGAAAAAATCATACTATATGATTTTTGTAAACATGCGATCGCGGGACAATTCACCCTTGTTCATTTCTCCCATCCGTCCAAGTTCCCGCCGGCAAACGAAAGGCCGGTTCGGTGCTACCTGCAAAGCCGGCTTCGATCACATAGGTATATCCGGCGCCCGGATCGGAAACACGCGCTGCTTTGTCGTAGCCTTGCCATGCCGTGGTGACCAGAAGCTTGTCGAGGTGCTTGCCGACAAAGGCGGGGCAGCTGGTCTGTGCGGCCGGAATCTCGAAGGTTCGGATGAGCTGGCCATCGGGTGAGTAGCCCGAAACCGAACCGCCTCCCCATGCCGCGTTCCATAGATTGCCGTCGGCATCCGTCACCGAACCATCGAAATAGCCGCCCAGCGGCAGATCCGTCTGGGTCAGAAAGGGCTCCGGTTCACCGGTAGGCAGCCCGGTCGCCGCGTCGAGGGCGACACGCCATACCGCATTGACGGCCGTGTCGGCAAAATAGGCTGTGCGGCCATCCGGCGAAAAGCAGATGGAGTTTGGAATGGTGATCTTGCGGAACAAGGCGCGGGGCGCGACACCGTCGAACCAGTATATCGAGCCGGCCTGCCATTCGGCGTTCTTGCCCATGGTGCCGATCCACAAACGGCCCGATGGGTGAACGCGGCCGTCATTGGAGCGGGTAGCCGGATTGTCCGCCTCAAGCGGCGACATAAGCGCGAGCTGGCCATTGGATATGTTACGCTGGTAAAGCCCGTCTTCCATTGCGAGCAATTGCCGTTTGTCGTCGATCCGTGCGATGACGGAAGCCATGCGCGGCAAGGAATGTGAGATCGTTTCGGCCGTCTCGAAGCGATGTTCAAACAGCTTGAGGCCGACTATGTCGAACCACCAGACCGTATCGTTCCACAGATCGTAGTGCGGGCCTTCGCCAAGTTCGCTACGCTCGGCAGACAGTTTCCGCGTTGCCGCCTTGGTCATTGTCACAGCCGGAACACCTGCTACTTGCCCCAGCCCAGCGCCAGAACATCGAGTTCGCGCGCAAGATGCAACAGGCGGTCTTTCGTGCGTTGCGACATCGGTTTGAGGGGGTGGCGGACGAAATCGCTGCCGATCACGCCGCCCTCCATGAATACTGTCTTGGCGGCGCGCAGGCCGCACTGACGGTTCTCGTGATTGATCAGCGGAAGGCAGAGCTTCCATTGCGCCAGTGCCGCATCGAGGTTGCCGGCACGGTATTCGGTAACGATGGGGCGTATCTTCTCGGGGAACAGGGCCGATGTCATGGTCCCGGTCGCGCCCGCATCAAGATCTGCCAGCAGGGTGACTGCCTCCTCGCCGTCAAATGGTCCTACGACATGGTCGCCGGCCGCGTCGATCAGCGCCGCCAGCTTGTCAGCAGCGAACGGACATTCGATCTTGAAGTAGCTGACATTTTCCAGCTCGCGCGCCATCCGTGCCAGCAGATCGACCGAAAGCGAGATGCCGGAGATCGGGGCATCCTGAACCATGATCGGGATCGAGATCGCATTGTTGACCGCCTCGAAATGCTCATAGATCCCCTGTGGTGCAGGGACGAGGCCGACGCCGTGATAGGGCGGCATCATCATCACCATCGCAGCGCCCATCGCCTGCGCGTCCCTGGCGCGGCGCACGACAAGATCGGTCGAGAAATGACTGACCGTCACGATGACCGGCACGCGGCCGGCGGCATGTTCGAGGCTGAGGCGCATTAGCAGCGCGCGTTCCTCGTCTGAAAGCAGGAACTGTTCGGAATAATTGGCAAGGATGCAGATCGCGTCGACACCCTGATCGACCATGCAGTCGATAACCCGGCGCATGCCGTCCTCATCGACCCGGCCATCGATGTGAAACGGCGTCGGTGCTACCGGCAAGATGCCCGCAAGCGCTTCTTTCATATTACTCCTCCTGCAATCATTGATGCCCGGTTGGCGGCAATCCAATTCAGTCCGGGTGACAGATATTTTCCCGGCCAAGCCTGTCATTCGTTGAACGGTTCGACGATGACGCGTTGGCCAAGCAGGAAAGCATCGGCCACGTGAGTCAGCGGCGTGAGGTCCATGTCGATTCCACGCGACCGCACCAGCTTGGCCATCTTCGCGTATAGGCGCGGATATTCACCCTGGAGCGGATTGTCCTCGGTTTCGGTCTCGGCCTGGATTTCGCCCTCGATGGCGAGCTTTGCACCGCCTTCGGAAAGCAGCAGGAAACCTCCGTTAGTTTCGGCTTGGATGGTCCATGTCTGGTCGCCATCCTGGCGCCAATCGAAGACCGCCGACATTTCAGCACCGTGCGGGTGCGCGAAGGTCAGCGAGGCCGCAATCGGCGTCTGCCGGTTTTCAGGAAATTCCAGCGTGGCTGCCGTCAGATGAAAGGGGTCGGGTAGGATTTCCGTGACGATGGACAGGGCATTGATGCCGGGATCGAAGACACCGAGGCCGCCGGCCTGCCAGATCCATTCCTGTCCCGGATGCCAGCGGCGCACGTCCTCCTTCCAGACGACTTTCAGGGAGCGAAGGCGCTTGTCTTTCAGCCACGCTCTTGCCTTGGCGACCTGCGCGGCCTCGCGCGAGTGCCAGGTGGCATAGATTGAAACGCCTGCTTCGCGTGCCATCCTCTCCAAGGTGTGGCATTCGGAAAGCGTCGCACCCGGCGGTTTCTCCAGCATGACATGCCGGCCGGCTTGCAAGGCGGCCGTCGCATAGGCGAAGCGCGGGACCGGCGGAAGACACAGCGAGATCACTTCCACGTCCTGCCGGGACGAGAGCAGCGAGTGAAGATCCGCGAATGCCTCCACGCCTTCGACGACGCCATTGCGTGAGACGGTCGCGGCGAGTTCCCAGTCCGCAGACGCCGCGATCGCCGGCACATGCTGGTCGCGTGCGATCTTGCCGACACCAACAATGGCAACCTTCATCGTCATCAGTGTGAATCTCTGCTTGCGCCGGGTCGATGCATGCCGGTCAGCCCCGCTTTGTTTTGTTGTAGACGTCGAAGATCACGGCCGCGAGCAGCACCAGTCCCTTGATCATCTGCTGGTAATCGATACCGATTCCCATGATCGACATGCCATTGTTGAGCACGCCCATAAGGAACGCTCCGACAACCGCGCCGATGATGGTACCGACGCCGCCCGACATCGATGCGCCACCGATGAAGACGGCGGCGATCACGTCGAGTTCAAGCGCAAAGCCGGCCTTGGGTGTCGCCGTGTTGAGGCGCGCGGCAAAGACGAGGCCCGCCGCTGCCGCCAGCACTCCCATATTGGTGAAGGCGAGGAATGTCAGGCGCTCGGTCTTGATGCCCGAGAGCTTTGCCGCCTTCGCATTTCCGCCCAGGGCATAGATCCGCCGTCCGATGACGGTGCTCGAGGTGATGAAGGCATAGATCACCGTCAGAACCGACATGGTGATCAGAACATTGGGCAGACCCCGGAAGGTCGCCAGCTTGAAGGTTATGAAGATCAGCGCTGCGGCGATGATGGCGTTGCGCGCGACGAAAAAGCTGAACGGTTCGTCCTCGATGCCGTAGACCTTGTTACGCGAGCGCTGCCTCATGCCCAACCAGACGATCGCGACGGTGGTGGCAATGCCTGCCGCAAGCGTAAGCAGGTTGACCTGCCGCACGTCAAACAGACCGGTGAGCGCCGCGCCGATGCCTTCCGGGAATATGTCCGGAACAAAGCCATTGGCAATGACCTGGAATTCCCGCGGAAACGGCCCGACCGACTGCCCCTCCAAAAGCCATAGCGACAGACCGCGGAACACAAGCATGCCGGCCAGCGTCACGATGAAGGACGGGATCTTCCAGTAGGCCACCCAATAACCCTGCGCGGCTCCGATCAGACCGCCGATGCCGAGACATACGAGAGTGGTGACCAGAACGGATTGTCCGTGATGCACCATCAGCACGGCCGCCAGTGCGCCGATGAAGCCCATCACCGAGCCGACTGAAAGATCGATATTTCCCGACACGATGACGATCAGCATGCCGAGCGCCATGATGACAATGTAGCTGTTCTGCAGCAGGAGATTGGTGACGTTCACCGCGCGCAGCAGCGTGCCGTCCGTCACTATCTGGAAGAAGACCATCACCACGATCAGCGCGAGCAGCAGTCCGTATTCGCGCAGATGCGAGGCGAGGTAGGCGGCTATGCCCTTTGCAGGGACCTTTTCCTCCGCCCTGTCGACATCGTCGACCACAGCCATGTGCCGTTCCTCCATCGACTTTAATTGCTCACGATGAGCGACATGATGCGCTCCTGGCTGGCTTCGGCAGCGGTGAGCTCGCCCACCAACGCCCCCTTGCTCATCACGTAAATGCGGTCGCACATGCCGAGCAGTTCGTGCATCTCCGAGGAGATCAGAACGATGCCCCTGCCTTCTTCCGCCAGTTGGTTGATGATCGTGTAGATCTCATATTTCGCGCCGACATCTATGCCGCGCGTCGGCTCATCGAGTATCAGCACGTCCGGCGCGGTGAAGAGCCACTTCGCAAGCACGACCTTCTGCTGGTTTCCGCCGGACAGGTTCACTGTTTTCTGGAATACGGAAGGGGTGCGGGTGGCGAGCGCGTCACGATAGCGCTCGGCAATGCGGGTCTCTTCGTTGCGCTTGAGCACGCCGCGCCTCGATACCCCATCGAGATTGGCCAGGGTGGTGTTGAAGCGGATTGTCTCGTCGAGTACCAGCCCGAGCGACTTGCGGTCCTCGGTGACATAGGAGAGGCCCGCTTCGATCGCGCGCGGGATGGTAGAGACGTCTATCGGCTTGCCCCTCAGCTTCACGGTTCCCGAGACGCGGTGTCCCCATGCACGGCCGAAGATTGACATGGCCAGTTCGGTACGGCCGGAGCCCATCAGGCCGGCAATGCCGACGACCTCGCCCGCGCGAACCGTGAAGCTGGCATCCTTTATGACCTTGCGGTCGGTATGCTCCGGGTGCCAGACGGACCAGTCCTCGACCTCCAAGAGCACCTCGGCGGGTAAACGGTTGTGCTCGGGGAAGCGATGGGTCATGTCGCGGCCGACCATGTCGCGCACGATGATGTCCTCGCTCAGGCCCGCTTTTGCGTCGCGTGTCGAGACGGTCATACCGTCTCGGAGGACGGTGACCGTGTCGGCGACATAGCGCACCTCGCCCAGCTTGTGCGAGATGAGGATCGAGGTCACGCCATGCGACTTCAGTTCCAGCATGAGGTCGAGGAGCTTGCGGCTGTCCGTTTCCTGCAAGGCAGCCGTCGGCTCGTCAAGGATCAGCAGCTTGACGTCCTTGGACAACGCCTTTGCTATCTCGACAAGCTGCTGTTTTCCGACGCCGATGGTATCGACAAGCGTCGTGGGCGGCTCCTTGAGTCCGACCTTGGCCAGCAGTTCCTCGGTCCGGCGGTTGGCCTCACGCCAATCGATGATGCCGCGCCGACCCCGCTCATTGCCGAGAAAGATGTTCTCGGCAATCGAGAGCTGCGGGATGAGCGCCAGTTCCTGATGGATGATGATGATGCCGGCGCGTTCGCTGTCCGTGATGTCGCGAAACGCCACCGGCTCGCCTTCATAGACGATCTCGCCTTCATACTCGCCATGCGGATAAACGCCTGACAGAACCTTCATGAGTGTGGACTTGCCGGCGCCGTTCTCGCCGACCAGCGCATGGATTTCGCCGCGACGGACCTTGAAGGTCACATTGTCAAGCGCCTTCACGCCAGGAAAGCGCTTAGAGATGCCGCGCATTTCCAGAATCGTATCCATGAGACAACTTCCATGCCTGAACCGGCTCCGCCGGCGCGCTGCGACGCCGGCGGCAAGGAGGCTACCTGCCTATTGTACCTGGTCCTTGGTGTAATATCCGCTTCCGATTAGGATCTCTTCCCAGTTCGAAGCATCGACCGAGACGGGCTCGAGCAGATAGGAAGGTACGACCTTGACGCCGTTGTCATAGGTTTCGGTATCGTTGATTTCGGGTTCGCCGCCCGCCAGCAGCGCGTCGACCATGCCGACGGTCACGCGGGCCAGCTCGCGGGTGTCCTTGAACACCGTCGAATATTGCTCGCCGGCAAGGATCGACTTCACCGAGGGGACCTCGGCGTCCTGGCCCGTCACGATCGGCATCTCCAGATCGCCCGAACCATAGCCGACGCCCTTGAGCGACGACAGGATGCCGATCGACAGGCCGTCATAGGGCGACAGCACGCCGTGCACGCGCTCGTCGGAATAGTGGGCAGAGAGCAGGTTATCCATGCGGGCCTGCGCCACCGCGCCGTCCCAGCGCAAGGTGCCGACCGTGTCCATGCCCATCTGGCCGGAGACGATCTTGATCTTGCCCGAATCGATGAGCGGCTGCAGGACGCTCATGGCGCCATCGTAGAAGAAATAGGCGTTGTTGTCGTCCGGCGAGCCGCCGAACAGCTCGACATTCCAGGGGGACACATCGGGAAAACGCTCCTCCAGCCCCTTGACCAGCGAATTGGCCTGCTGGACACCCACCTTGAAGTTGTCGAAGGTGGCGTAATAGTCGACGTCCTCGCTATCTCGGATCAGGCGATCGTATGCGATCACCTTGATGCCGGAAGCGGCAGCATTGGCGAGCGCGTTCGACAGCGTCGTGCCGTCGATCGCCGCAATCACCAGCACGTCGACGCCCTTTGTGATCATGTTCTCGATCTGCGCGAGCTGGTTGGGAATGTCATCCTCGGCATATTGCAGGTCGGTGGCGTAGCCCGCCTCCTTGAACTGTTCGACCATGGAATTGCCGTCGGAAATCCAGCGCGCAGACGATTTCGTGGGCATGGCGATGCCGATCGTCCCCTTGTCCTGCGCCAATGCCGGCGCTGCAACCAGACCTGCGCCAAAGGCCAGCGCGGCCAGCAGAGAAATCAGTTTTCTCATGAAATCCTCCCAGAGAAGTCGCACCACCACCGGCCGTTCCTCCCAGCCAGCGACAACCAAATCAGGTCCCCGATCGGGACCCTGCGCGAACGATTATGGTTTGGGAGAATGTCTTTCAATTAATTAGATTGACAATCTGCTTATCAGAATTGATATGCAATCAAATGCTTGATCTTCTGAATCGGCTGCAACTGAAAGATTATCGGCTGATCCAGGCGATCGCAGAGACGGGCCAGCTGGCGCTCGCAGCTGAACGGCTTTCCGTGAGCCAACCGGCGGCGTCCCGCATGCTGGCTGGCATCGAACGTCTGGCTGGGGTGCCTCTTTTCGCCCGTCATCCGAAAGGCATGACGCCGACGCCGATCGGCGAGACATTGGCACGCAACGCTAACGGCCTGCTGCGAAGCCTGGAACAAACGTTGCAGGAAACCGAAGCAGCGATTTCGGGTCGGGCAGGGACGGTGCGTGTCGGGTCCGTCACCGGCGGCGCGGTCGGCTTCGTTGTTCCTGCCATCCGGCGATTGAAGAAAACCGCGCCCGAAGCCGACATCCATATCGATGTCGCGCCAAGCGACATTCTGATCGCCGGGCTCCTGCGCGGTGACTATGATTTCGTCCTGTCGCGCATTCCGCCCGGAACCGATGCACGGCAGTTCGCGGTGCGGCGCGGCCGGGTCGAAGTCATCCGCTTCCTGGTGCGCCGGAGCCATCCCCTGGTCGGCCGCGGGCCGCTGAAACCGGAGCAACTGGTCGGCCACGAATGGGTCATTCAGGCGCCACACACGCCGATGCGCCAGGCCGTCGAGGAAGCATTCTTCTCTTACGGGATTCCGTTACCTGGCGAAATCGTCAACACGACCTCTCTCCTGGTGATGATTGCCTATCTTAACTCGACCGATGCAATCGCTCCGATCTCGCGCGAGGTGGCAGACCTGGTCGCGCCCGCTGGAGAGGAAAGCAGGCTCGCCGCGCTCGATCTCGAGGAGCCGATCATCGTAAATCCGTACCACCTGATTTCGCTGAAGAACCAGGCCATGAGTCCGCTGGCGATCCGGCTTCGGAACCTGATTTTCGAAGGGCTCTCCGATACCAGCGCCGGAACAAATCCGGGGCAAGAGGTCGGGATTGATAAAGGACATGGAAAAGGAATTCGGTGACTTTCCGCCTTTTGCTCTTGGCGACCGGCACACCCGTGGCAAGTTCCTGGAATGACGCGACCGGCGCGCGAAGACATCAGGCTCGACGACAAAACAGACTATGACGTCGAACTCGGTGATGAGGCCGTGCGTCTTTATGTTCAGCCTACTACCACGTGGGGGTCGCGCGGGAGCGTCGAGAGAATTCTGCCTCAGCCTTACAGGTTCAATTCTTCCTGGATGGCTTTGCCTGCATCGCCGCCGTCGAATGTGGTAACGCCTTCAAGCCACGGCTTGACACTATCCGGATGCTCGCGCAGCCACTCGGTTGCAGCAACCTTGGGATCTTTCCCATCCTCCAGGATGGCACCCATAAGTTCGTTTTCCATATCCAGCGTGAACCGCAGGTTTGAGACGAACTTAGCCACGTTCGGACATTCCTCGGCATAGCCGGTGCGGATATTCGTCATCACTTCAGCACCGCCATAATTCGGGCCAAAATATTCATCCCCTCCCGCCAGATATTCGATCTTGTAGCGTGTATTCATGGGATGCGGTGCCCAGCCGAGAAAGACAATCCATTTTTCGGAGCGAATTGCACGGTCCACTTCGGCCAGCATCCCCTGTTCGGAGGACTCCACCAATTCCCACCCGGAAAGACCAAAGTCGCCCTTCTCGATCATGTCCAGGATCATGCGATTGCCGTTGTTGCCTGGCTCGATGCCGTAGATCTTACTGTCGAACTTGTCGGCATGCTTTTCCAGGTCGGCAAAGTCCCTGACGCCTTCGGCGGCGACATAATCGGGAACGGCGAAAGTGTATTTGGCTCCGGTTAGGTTTGTGCCGACCACCTCGATCGACTTGTCTTCGAGATACGGCTTGCGGTCGGCCTCCATGCTCGGCTGCCAGTCACCCAGATAGACGTCGATATCCTTGTTCTTCATGCTGGCATAGGTGACAGGAATCGACAGGATCTGCGTGGTCGGCTCATAACCGAGCGCCTCCAGGATAACCGAAGCGGTGGCGGTGGTGGCGGTAATGTCCGTCCAGCCGACGTCCGAGAAGCGCACGGTCTTGCAGGCCGCGTCCTCTTCCGCGAGCGCCTGGCCGGAAACAAAGATGGCGCCGGCGAGCAGGGCGGGAATAGTGAATTTGCGCATGATCATTCTCCCATTGGTTCCCTTCTTGCGATGAGGTCGGCTCACCAGAGTGCGCCGCCCGTAATCTGTATGTTCTCCATTGTTATGCCCTTGGCTTCCTCCCGACAGAGGAAGGCCGCCAATGCCGCGACTTCCTCCGGCTGGATGATGCGTCGTTGCGGATTCTGGTCCGCGATCTCCGCCATCGCTTCTTCAAGGCTGCGCACCTTGCCCTCACGTTCGACCACCTGATCCACATTTCGACGCATCAGGTCCGTTTCGACCCAGGTAGGGCTGATCATCACGCAGGTGACACCATGCGGTGCACCTTCCAGTGCCACGCAGCGTGTCAGGCCGAGCAGCCCGGATTTGGAGGCGCAGTAGGCAGGATTGTCTTTCCAGCCGACGGTGGCGGCCGTCGATCCGATATTGATGATCCGCCCCCAGCCTCGGTCGATCATGCCCGGCAACAGGCTGCGGGTCATGCGGAAGGCACCGTTCAAGTTCGTGTCGATGATCTTGAGCCAGAGCTCGTCCGAATGGCCCGAGACCGGCTGCTCGGCCGTGGTGCCTGCGGCATTGACGAGGATGTCCGCCGGCCCGCATTCGGTCTCCGCAGCCTTCAGAAAAGCCTCGATGCTGGCGGCGTCTCGCACGTCGAGATGAGCGGCGAAAACCTTGCCGCCACGGGCCTGCAATGCGGTGCGGACCTGGCTGATCTGTTCCGGATCCGGATAGGCCGCCGCATCGCCGCAACGGCCCGCGGCTTCGCTGACAAAGGAACCGACCGCAACATTGGCTCCAATGCCGGCGAGAGCATGCGCGATGGCCAGGCCCTGGCCGGTCAGGCCACCGGTAATGACGGCGGATTTTCCGGTGAGCGGAGGGATCATCAGTTTCGCCTCATCAAGATGGTCCCTCCGGCAGCGGCTTCTTCAACCACTCGCGATAGAAGCCCTCGAGATCCGGTTCGAAGTCATGGACGATCGGATAGCCGGGCGCGGCAGCTTCTACTTCGTGGATCGTCGAACAGTCCGGGCAGATGAATTCGCGGATTTCCATCCAGTCGGGATCGGGAATGTCGTTGTTTGGATAAATCTCGCGCAACGACGCCTCCGTGCAGCGCACATTGATCAGCGCCTGCAGCTTCCAGTTCCGGCGGTAGTCGCCGAAAGAATGCCCACATTCGCATTTGGTGACGCGCTCGCTCCCGCTCTGGCAGATGAAGAGGTGATCCGAGATAGGAAGCAAGATCGGATCATCCCATGGGACACGCTCCTGAAGCACCTCTATAACCTTGAAGAACCGATCCTCATCCTTGTAGGTGCTCATGATCCGGCGTGTCTGCGGCCAGGGGAGCTGGCCGGCAATCAGATCGCTGATGACTTCCTTCGTATAGCTCGTCATGCTTGCTTCTCCGCTTCGAAGGTAAATTCATCGTCCAGATTCCAAAACGTGCGGAACTCTCTGGCGAAGCGCGGTGACAGCTTCATCGCGCTCGCGTACATCTTGCGCACCTCGGGAACGAAATCAGCCCGCTCGATGCGCTTACGCTGCTGTTTCATCCATTCCGAGACCGGTACCGCATTCCTGAGGCGCTCGACGCGCATTGTTTCGCGGCGGACATTGGTAGCCTCCAGATCGGGAACCGGCATGCCGTCCTCATCCTCGGTGAGAACTACGCCGAAGACCTTCTCTGCCGCCTCGCGGGTCAGGAAGCCGTTTTCGACGTCCCATGCCGTCTTGACGGGATCGCGCTCCAGAACGTCGCCGAAGCCGCCGCCACCATTGTAGGAATGGGTGAAGATGTCGCCTTCCTTATGCGGTGCGGTGATATACGGCCCCTCCACGATCTCGTGGGTGCCTTCGAATGCCTTTTCAAGGTCGGAACGGTCCGGATCGATGCCCGTCGTGTGCGCCAGTGGCTTTCCTGCCGCCGCCAGTTCCCGAATATTCGAATTGCGGACAGCGCGATGCTTCTGGCAAGTGGGAGCGGGATAGCCGCCGCACATGCCGCCATTGTCGAAAACGCGGGACGAATGTTCCGAAGTCACCAGCCGGAGATGGTCCGTCTTGTTGACGAGCCAGGTCGAAATGAAGGAACAACCGCCACGATATTTGCCGGCGCCGCCTGAATTCGGAACGATGGCACGGCCGAGATAGATCATGGGCATGTTCTGTTCCCAGATCTCGATATTGCCCATGTCGGATTCAGGGTTCCAGCCGACATAGGCCGTGTCGAGGCCGTCCTTGATCGCCAGCGCTCCCGAGCCCGCGGCGGCGCATTCGAAATGCGCCATGCCGAACTGGGTGCCGTATTGGCTCTTCCCACCCATCTCGATCATCGGGCTGTTGACTTGGCCGACGAACACTTCCTCTACGAAACCTCGTGCCAGGAAGCCGCGCGACAGGAGCCTCTGGAAGACGCCATAGGCCGGCAGAAGCAGCGCCCAGGAAGTCGCGGTGGCGGCCATTTCGCTATCCGGATTGGTCCATGTGCCTTCCGGCAGTTTCAGTTCGGTCGCCATCCATGCGCCGTCATTGACCAACCCTTCGAAATTCATGTGCTGGGTCAGCGTGACAAACATGCCGCCATCCATGCCGGCGGGTGTGCAGTTCATGGAATGGAACCCCCAGGGCTGGGTGCCTTCGAAATCCATGGTAATCTTGCCGTCGACCGAGATCTCCATCTCGATCGGAATGTTGTAGAGCCAGTTGGGATCGCCAAGCGGCTGGAAGCCCGGCTTTCCCTCCGTCACATGGCCATAGAAGGTATGACCGCGATATTTGCCGGGCACGGTTAGCTGGCGCGTGCGGGCAAGCTGTGCCCTGCGACCTTCCTCGATGAATTCCTTGGAGACCTTCATCCAGTAGTCGAGGCCGATCTCCTCGATCAGGTCTTTGACGCTCTCGCGTATGTCGATGCAGGATGCGACCTTGGCTTTTTCATCGAGCACCCAGTAGATCGGCATACGGAGATTACGCTCGCAGCGGATGATGTAGTCGCGCCTGAGCTCGTCGTTCTCGCCCACTTTCTCGGCACAGACGAAAAGCCCCTCCGTGAAACGCTCCTGCGCCAGGGCGACGTCGCCGCCGGGCGTGATGCCGCCGGCTTCCAGTTCATGGCAGACAGCACCGGCCCAGCCGACCAGCATGCCTTCATGATAGATGGGCATGACATCCATGACATCGGGCACCTGCACCGTACCGATGAACGCATCATTGTTGGCGAAGATGTCGCCGTCGCGAATGCCGGGATTGTCCTCGTATCCGTTGCGGATCATCCACTTGATGAAGCGGCTCATCGTGTGGACATGGACCATGATGCCGTTGGAAAGGGCTATGGCGTCGCCTTCTGGCGTATAAATGGCGACCACCATTTCGCCCACCTCGCGCACGCCGGGCGAAGCGGAGATGCGCCGCGCCATCTCGCGGGCGGAGACGCAATAGGCCCGCAGCTTTGTGTGCAAGGTCTCGAATTTCAGCGGGTCCTCGGCGCGCAGCGAAAGCTCCGTGATGCCGTCGTAGCATCCGGTCTCCTCCATCAGTCGCTCGGATTCGATCAGCCTTTGGCGAAGGAGCTGGGGGGAAGAAGGCCTGTTCAACATTCCGGTCCCTTCCTCAAGCATGTTCGTAGTGAAGGAGCGTCCATTCGTCGATGAAGACGCGGTCCTGCGGATCGATGACAAGAGTGGTGGCCGGATGCTCGACAATCGCCGGACCGGAGATCTCATGGCCGGGCTCAAGAAGATCCATCTCGTAAAGGTCGGCCTTATGCCAGCGCCCGCCGATATAGGCTTCGCGCGTGCCCTTGTGTGCTGCGGCCGGATTGGAAGGGCCAAGCGGACGCTTTACCAGCAGCGGCTTCACCTTGTCCGCAGTGGCGATGACGCCGAGCTCGGTGATGGTAAAGCCTGCTTCACCGTAGCGGGAAACGCGGTGGTTGATCTTGGCATAGACAGTCTCGAACTGGTCTATGACCTTCCGCATATCGTCGGCATTGGTTGCGGCCGGGATAGGGGACATCACTTCGACATCCTCAAGCTGGCCGGTATAGCGCATCATGAGGAAGGGCACGGTGCGCACCTTCTCCCGCGCATGTCCGTCCGCCAGCATCTCCTCGACGGCGGCCCTCTCCAAATCCCGCCATACTCTGTCGATGCGGTTCGCCGTTTCCGTCAGTTCGGAATTGTCGGCTCTGGCTCCGATATCGATCTGTATGGAAACGGAGTGCCGGCGCATATAATCGGCTGTTGTGCAGCCGAAAGCCGAAAAACCGGCCGCGAACTGAAAGGTGAGGACGTCACGGAAGCCTATGCCCTTCGAGCAGCCGGCAAGATGAAGCGGCCCCGAGCCGCCATAGGAAAGCAATGTGTATTCCGACGGATGGATGCCCTGACCGGAAATCACCCGGCGCAGCGCGTTATTGGCGTCACCTTCCAGCATGTCGATCATGCCTTCCGCCGCCTCCTCCACGGAAACGCCGAGAACGTCAGCGCATTTCTCTTTGAAGGCGAGCCTTGCCTTTTCCACCTGCAGCTTGACCTTGCCGCCCAGGAAATAATCGGGGTTGAGCCGGCCGAGAATGGCGTCGCAATCGGCGATTGTCGGTTCGGTCCCGCCACGGTCAAAGCAGATCGGACCGGGATCGGAGCCAGCGCTCTCGGGGCCCAGGCTGACCTTTTTCGTCAGCGGATCGACTTTGAGGATCATGCCGGCGCCGGCGCCGATTGTGTCGAGATGCAGCGTCGGGACGTTGAGCTTGAAGCGGTCCATCAGCGGTTCGTTCTCGATCCGCGTCTGGCCGCGCGTGATCACGCCCATGTCGAAGGAGGTGCCCCCCATGTCGGAGCAGATGAGTGAATCGTTGCCGATCAGCTTGCCGACATAGGCGGCCCCGAGGATACCGCCGATAGGGCCGGAGATCATCGTCTCGTGCAGGCGAGGATGGTTGATCGAGGTGAGGCCGCCGAAGGACAGCAGCGTCTGCACGCCGTAGCGAAAACCGTATTTCTTCGAAGCGTCCTCAATTCCGCGCAACTGCTTGCGGCCGCGCGAGGTGGCGTAGGCTTCGATCAGGATGCTATTCAGGCGCGACTGCTCGCGGATGACCGGGCGGACCTCGTGGCTGGTCAGGACATTGATATCGGCGCCCGCGCCGGCGATCTCCTGGCGGCAGATTTCCGCGATCCGTTTTTCATGCGCCGGATTGACGTGCGAAAAGATGGTCATGATGCAGATCGCGTCCACCTTGTCATCGATCAGCTTGCGGGCCGCTGCCGCAACCTCATGCTCGTAGAGTGGGATGATCACGTCGCCGAACTGGTCGATACGCTCCGTCACACCATGCGTGCGACGGCGGGGAACCAGCGGATCGGGATGCTGGTGAGTGACGGCATGCAGCCGGTCCGAATAGGAATAATCGGCCCAGGCCTGCAGACCGCGCCCCATCAGAACCATATCTTCCATGCCCTTGGTGGTGATCAGGCCAAGCCGCCTGCCTGTGCGTGACAGCAGTGTGTTGAGCATGCCGGTGCCCGAATAGAGCACTACATCCAGATGCGAAAAGAGATCCTCAAGTGAAATCCCCCACGCGTCGGCGGCATCCTCCGCCGAGGCTATGAAACCCTCCGCCTCGTTGTGCGGGGTGGTCGCCGCCTTGCCGATCTTGAAATGTCCGTTGCGGTCGACGAGGATCGTGTCGGTCATGGTGCCGCCTGCGTCGATACCAATGACGATTGGGGTGTTCACGGCCCTGTAACCTCCTGCTTGGTCCATTGACCGGAATGCTAAGCGGGGATGTGCCGGATCGGCTATGTGCCTAAAGGACTAATAGCTCAACGAGGTGAAGCAGGTTTGCCGATGACAGAGATCAATTTCTGGCAGCCATTGGCTGACGCGATTGCGGCCACCGGCACCAACCAGCATATTGATCGCTTGATCGACAGCATCAGTGCCTTCGTGCCGCATGATCTTATTACCGTGACGCGGTACTCGGCGAGCAGTAAACCGGAGTTCGTCAAGCATCGTCGATTTTCCGACGAAATGGTGCGCCGCTATCTGGACGACTATTACGTCTACGATCCCTTTTATGCCTATTGGCGGCAGGAAAGACGCCCGGGGATTCTACCGCTGCGGCAACTTGCAAGCACCGAACTCAAGCGCGGCAAATACATGGCAGAATTTCTCGCTCAATCGCGTATTTGCGACGAGATAGGAATCATGTTGGCGGACGGGGAAGATTGGTGTCTGGGTATATTTCTCGATCGCACGAGCCGTTTCTTTCGAGAAACCGAAATTCGGATTCTTCAGACTCGATTTCCGGTATTCCAGGCGTTGCACGAAACCGATCTCCGGACTCGGTCTGCTGATTTCCGACGCACCTCAACAGCGTCGGTGGTTGGCGATTCTCCAAGACGCGAACCGATCATTTCCGCTGATATTTGGCCCGAGTTGAGTCCTAGGGAGCGAGAGCTGGTTCAACTCATTTTGGCCGGACACCCGACAGCAGCCATCGCCGAGCAAATGAACATCGCCATCGGGACGGTGAAAAATCATCGCCGGCGCATCTACGACAAACTCGACATTACCACTGAACGGGAATTGTTCCTGCAGTTCTTCCAGCATAAGGCACTTTAGCTGCCAGTTGGCGGCGAAGGTCTCAAGGCGAGAGTGTCGCTATTCAACGGCTCTGCGACGTTCTTCCTATCAATGTGTCCATAAAGAGCGACAGTGTCCTGCAACGACACATTTGGAAGAGAAACAACTCGATGCAAGCTGTTGACAGATGACAGTTAGCAGACTTAGGCTTCGTATGAGCAAGACTTAGGGAACAAGGTTCTTCGTGAGCTACGTTGTGAACTGGAATGATCTCCCCGAGGTGGAGATCCTGCCGAACAATTTTCGCAAGTCAGCCGCAGGGCTGCAATGCGGTGTGAACCGCATCCGAATTGTCCATCCTTCCGCGACGCCGCGTCATCAGCATGAAGATTCGGAACAGACCGTGTTGATGCTGAAGGGGCGCATGTACATCCACATCGACAACCAGCGACACGAAGTCTCCCCTGGCGACATCTGCGTCCTGCCGATTGGCACGCCGCATTCCTTTGAGACGATCGAGGGCGAGGTCGAACTGATCGAGATCTTTGCGCCGATGCGCATCCAGAACCTAATTGGCTTCGTGGGGAAGGTGTTCTAATGGCGCTGCAGGAAATCGCCCCCGGTGTCTTCGTCGAGACCGAGCATCTTGGCTCCAACAACTCGATCGTCTCGACTCGAGATGGTCTTGTCCTGATTGATTCGCCACACCGTCCGACCGACGCGATGCGCTGGCGCCGGACGGCGGCGGCAATGGGCGAGGTCGCGTTCCTGATCAACACCGATCACCACATCGACCACACAATGGGCAATTACTTCCTGCCCGGCACAGTTGTCTCGCACGAGATCACCCGAGACCGTCTGGTCAACCACGCCCCCAGCAAGGCCTATGTCGAGGATCTCATCACGGTTATCGACCCCGAGGGCCTGCCGCTGATCCGGGACTACCAGGTCCGCCCCCCTACCGTCACCTTCGTGGAGCGAATGGCGCTCGATGTCGGCGGCCTGCGCTTCGACCTGACGCACCGGCCGGGACACACGCCGAACAGCATCTACATCGAGCTCAAGTCGCTGGGCGTGCTGTTTTCGGGCGACCTGTTCTGTGAAATTGGACTCCCGGCCTTCGTCGAGGCGCATGTCTATGAATGGCTGGAGGCCGCCCGCTTCCTCGGGACCGTCGATGCCGAGTGGATCATCCCGGGCCACGGCAAGGTATCGAGGCCGCGCGACGTAGCGGTATTCCGCCAGAAGATGGAGGACCTGATTGGCCAGGTAGCAGACGGCATCGCCGCGGGTGAACCGCGCGACGTACTGGCCGAGCGCATTCGTTTCGAGGATCTCATCCACATTTCGACGGGCGGCAGCCCGTCCTACCCCGACCATCTGATAGAACTCTTCCAACACAAGAGCATCGAGGCTATTTACGACCAGACCATTGAGCGACAATGTACATGACGCCGAGGCTGTCGGCGGGTTTTTTCCTGCCGAGGCACTTCCCGGGGACCCCATGAGCTACCTCGAACCCATTGCGGTTTCATCGATTGCCAACGAGGCCTTCAACAAGTTGACGCAGGCGATCCTGTCCGGCGAGTTCGCGCCCGGCGAGCGCCTGTCGGAAGCCGAACTGGCACGCCGCTTCGGTATCAGCCGCGGACCGATCCGCGAGGCACTTGGCCGGCTTGAGGGCAAGCTGGTCACCCGTATGCCGCGCGTGGGCGTCAGCGTCATCGATCTTTCGCCAGAAATGCTGCTCGACCTGTTCGCAGTCCGCGAGGCGCTGGAAGGCATGGCCGCCCGACTGGCGGCGGAGCGCGTCCGGGGATCGGAGATCGAGGAACTCAACGAATTGCTGGAGCAGCACGGCGGCCATCCGGATGTCGCCTCCGGTGCCGGCTATTACCAGGCCGCTAACGACGACGACTTCCACTTCCGCATCGTACGCATCGCACGCAACGAACAGCTCGAAGTGATGCTGCTGAACGAGCTGTACTACAAGCTGAAGCTCTATCGCTATCGCATCAGCAGCAATCCCGGGCGCGCGCAGAAGGCGCTCGAGGAGCATCGTGAGATCGTCAAGGCGATCGCGAGCCGCAATCCCGAGGCGGCCGAGGCGGTGATGCGCACCCATATTCGCAATGCTATCGCCGCCGCGGTCAATCGGGTTGGCGACGACGACAGAGACAGGAGAACGACTTGAAACCTTGGAATGGCATCATTCCCGAAGAAGAGCAGCGTGCCTACGCAGCGGCCGGCTTTGGCAAGCCAACGGGAATGGGAAAACGGCCGGCGTTGCTGATCATCGACGTGCAGTACCGCACGGTGGGCACGACGCCGCTGCCGTTCTGGGAGTCGATCAAGGAATTCCCCACCTCCTGCGGACAGACCGGCTGGGACGCGGTGGCCAACATCGCGCGGCTCCTGAAGGTATTCCGCCAGAACGGCTGGCCAGTCCTCTACCCTTATGTGGCACCTAAGGAGAGCTTCGACGCCGGCCGCCTTGCCGAAAAGGTGCCCGCGCTGATGACGGTCAAGCGCAGCGGCTATGACTTTGTTGCCGAGGTTGCGCCGGAGGAAAAGGACATCCTCCTGCCGAAGAAGCATCCGAGCGCCTTCTACGGCACGCCACTGGCAAGCTATCTGGTCGACCTCGGCGTAGACACGCTGGTCATCACCGGCTGTACAACGTCTGGATGCGTGCGTGGCAGCGTCGTTGACGGCTTCTCCTACAACTGGCGGGTCACCGTCCCTTACGACGCCGTCTACGACCGCAGCCAGGTCTCGCACGCGGTCAACCTGTTCGACATCGCCCACAAATACGCCGATGTGCTGAGCGCCGACGAGACTCTGCAGGCGCTAGCCGCCTTGAAGGCCTGAACGAGAACATCAACGGATACGAGAACGCCCGGCGCGGACCGGGCGTTTTCATATGGTGGTGCCGTGAGGTGTGGCCTATTTGATGCGCGCGAGACGGAAGGCGGTCCTGTCCGATGTCGTTCCAGACCTGCTGCTCGATGAGAAGCGAGCCGGGCAGGCGAAACCGGTCCATGAACCGGATGCCTTTGAAGGGATTGCTATCCACCCCGGTTCCCTTGAGCGTGCCGTAGAAGATCACCGTCTCGATGCCCTTGGCGCCGGCAGGCACGTAAAACGTCAACTCGTGCTGCTTGCGAACGCCAAGATAGACCTTGCTGCCCGACCCCATAGGTTTAATCGGCGGTCACCAGGATAGACCGCCTGCAACTTGGGTACCAGCAGCGTGCGCTTTGCCGAGCTGCCGGTGCTCCATCAGGTCCAGGAAGGACCAGGGCAATCGAAATGGCCTTCTCCCCGGCGGTCACGACGTCCTCACAGGATATCCGGCAGGATAGTCACGATGGACGGGAAGATGGTGAAGATCACCAATGCCAGCAGCATGATCAGCAGAAAAGGGAAGCAGGCCACGGCGATAAACGGCAACTGTCGTCCCGAAACCCGTTGCAGCACGAACAGGTTAAAGCCGATCGGTGGGGTGATCAGGCCGATCTCGACCAGGACGACTACAAAAATGCCAAACCAGATCAGGTCGAATCCAGCGCTCTGCGCGATCGGATGCAGGACAGAGCTGGTGAGCACGATCATCGACAGCCCGTCCATGAAGCATCCGAGCACAATGAGGATGATCGCGATCATGAGCAGCAGTCCATAGTAGCTTAGTTCGGCGTTCTGGATCCACGTCACAATCGTGCGTGGAACGCCAGTATAGGCCATAGCCACCTGTAGGCCTGCCGAGGCGCCGAGAATGATGCCAATCGTGGCGCAGAACATCACCGCGGCTTTCAGCGAGTCGACGATGACCCCAGCGCTGAGCTCCCCATCCATCCAGCCGAGCACCAGCGCACCCACGACGCCGATAACCGCCGCCTCGGTGGGGGTGGCGAAGCCGCCATAGATCGCCCCGAAGACGATGCCGATCAGGATGACGAGAGGCACCAATGAGATCAGGGCGCCGATCTTGCTGCCGTCACCAGGCAATTGTTCCTCGCCGACCACGCGATGGCGCAGCATGACGTAGATGCAGAACATCGCGGCCAAAAGCAGGCCGGGCAGGATGCCCGCGAGGAAGAGGTCGCCGATCGAGACGTTGAAGGCGAAGCCGTAGAGGATCAGCGCGACCGACGGCGGAATGAGGATACCGAGCGTTCCCGCGCCGCCGAGCGAGCCGAGGATCAGTCCGTCCGGATACTTGCGGGCCCGCAGGGGTGCCACGCTCAACTTGCCGATGGTCGCCACAGTGGCCGTCGAGGAGCCCGACAACGCGCTGAACAGGGTGCTCGCAAACACGTTCACCTGGATCAGGCCACCCGGCATTCGCCCGACGAGGATGGCGAAGGCGTCGAAGAGCTTCTGCGCGATCTTGGCCCGCGAGAGCAACTCGCCCATCAGGACGAAGAGCGGGAGCGCGGTCAGGCCCCAGTTGGTCATCTGTCCGTGGAAGGCGGTCGCCAGCGCCAGCGCCGGATCGATCTTTACCACCAGCATGATGCCGATCACCGAGAGCAGCAGGATGGCTGCAGCGATCGGGATGCCGAGGAAAAGGAGCAGGAACAGGCCGACGACGAACCCCAGTGCAAGTAGGTCACGATCCATCTTACAGTTCGCCTTCCAGGAAATCGTGCTTCGCGGGACCGAAGCCTTCTGAGATCACCCGCTGCAGGAAGCGCAGCACCAGCGAGATCTCAAGCATGATGAGCCCGAGCAGCACCACACCCATGGGCACCCAGCGCGGGATAGGCAGGTGGCCGAGCATGGTGATGCCCGAAAGCCACGCCGTGTACCACATGCGCGAGAATCCGATCAGCAGGTAGAAGATGATGGCGATCATGATGACCGCCGCCAGCGCCCTCGCCGCGGCCGCTCCCTTCGTGCCGAGCTTGTCGACGAAGAAGTCGACTGCAATGTGCTGGTCCTTCGGCACCGCCGCAGCAAATCCTAGCGCCAGCGTCCCGCCCAGCAGGATGCCTGCGATCTCGTCAGCGGATGGAATGGAGATGCCCGCGAAGCGTAGTGCGATGATGGCTACGAAAAGGGCCGTGAGCGCGGCAAGGCTCAGGCACGCCAGGAACATCGATATCCTCGCGGTCAAGTCGAGGATCCTGCCGAGGACAGAGGCGGTAGGGCTTTCTTGACCTGCCATGTGGAAACTGCCTGTTTTAAGCGGGTACCCGCAGCCAGAGCAGCGGGTACCCGATGATTCTTCGGCTGCGATCAGTTGCCGCCGGTCTGCTTGCGGAACTCCGCAACCACCGCCTCACCCTCGGGGCCGGCCTTCTGAAGCCATTCTTCGACCATAGTCTTGCCGACCTCGCCAAGCTCGGCCTTCAGCTTATCGGAGGGCGGAGCGACCGTCATGCCGTTGTCCGCGAGGATCTTCTCGGCTTCGGTCACCTTTGCCGCGCTCTGCTCCCACCCCCAGGCTTCGGCTTCAAGCGCCGCCTGCTGAACCATCTCCTTGATGTCGTCGGGCAGCGACTGGTAGACGTCCTCGCGCACGAAAACCATCAGTTTGGGCAGCCAGGCATCCGTCTTGTAGTAGTAGTTGGTGTATTCCCAGGCCTTGTATACGACCCCCGAAGTCGGGGCTGTGTTGAAGCTGGAGATCAGCCCCGTCGCGAAAGCCTGCTGCATCTCCGTGATCTGAACGGTCGTCGGGACAGCGCCCATCAATTCCGCAAGGCGCGTCGTGGAGGGATTGTAGGCGCGCATAGAGAGGCCCTTCACGTCGGCCAGTGACTTGATCTCGCGGTCGAAGAAGAAGCCCTGCGACGGCCATGGCACGGCATAGAGGAGACGAACGCCGCTCTTTGCCAACTCATTGGTCAGCGGCTCGCGGGTCACGTCCCAGAGGATCTTGGCCTGCTCGTAGGAGGTGACGAGGAACGGAATGCCGTCGAGCTCCCAGAGCGGGTTCTCGCGCCCCAGGTTCGTCATCAGTTCGGCGCCCATTTCGACCAGCCCATTGCGAGTGGATTCAAGCACAACCGGGTTGGCGAACAGCGATCCGCCATGATGCGTGGTAATGTCGAGGCGGCCATTGGTACGTTCGCGCAGCGTGTCGGCGAATATCTGCATCGCTTCGCTCTGGAACTCAGTCGCCGGGTAGTGGTTGGCGAGGTTCCAGGTAAATTCCTGTGCTTGCGCGGTGAAGCTGATGACGGCGGCGACGACGCCGGCGGCGATTGTTCTCAGTAGTGTCATGTTCCAACCTCTTTCATTGTTTATTGGTCGCGGGGGAGCAGGGCGGAAGGCGACGCGCAAGGTAGCGGCCGGTCCCGACAGCATCATCAATCAGTTGATGGTCGCGAAGGGCGAAACGGCCGCGCGATAGCGCATGGAGCACGGGCGCCTTCAGGGACATGCCGTCATAGATAGAAAAGCCGGCATCCGTAGCGCGGGTCTCCGGACCGACGACATAGTCCGCCTCAAGGTCAACGATGGCGAGGTCAGCGTCGAGGCCGATGGCGATATCGCCCTTGCGCCCGCCGAAACCCATGATCTGCGCAGGATTGGCTGCAGTCAGCGCGGCGATGCGTTCCAGCGATATGCCGCGCCGATGATAGCCTTCGGTGAGGAGAACTGGAAGGAAGGTGTCGAGGCCTGGGCAGCCCGGCGACGCACCCCAGATACCGCCCTGCTTTGACGCCATCGTCCGGTGGACATGGTCCGTGCCAATCGTGTCGATGGTGCCGCTGGCAATGCCCTGCCAAAGTGCCTCGCGATCATCCGCTGTTCGCAGCGGCGGGTTGATCTTGCCAGCAAGCCCGATGGAGGAATTCACATCGTGGGTCAGGTAGTGATTGCAGGTTTCGATAAGGACCGGACATCCTTCGCGGCGCATGGCGAAAGCGGCGTCGAGCGCCTCCCGCGACGAGGTATGGACGCAATAGACGGGCGTCCCAGTGATCCGACCGAGATAGGCTGCGCGCCGGATCGCTTCCGCCTCGATGAAGGGCGGACGAGCTGCGTTCCATGTCTTCAGTCCGCCTGCACCTTCGGAGTCCTCTTCCCGCATACGCGCCGTCAGCGCCCAACCGATTTCGATGTTCTCGGGGTGCGGGCACAACATGCCGCCGAGCTTGCCGAGCTTTTCGAGCAGGCGGAACATGAAGCCGTCATCGATGCCCGGCAATCCCAGCCGCTTGCCCTCGTCGCCGCGGATATTCATGAAGAGCTTGGCGGTGGGAACGCCGAACTCCTGGATATAGCGCGGCAGGGAGTCGAGCTGCGCTTCGCTCGCGATGATGAAGTGAAAGCCGAAATCGATGCGGGCGCCCGCCTCGGTGACTCGCTTCAGTTCTTCGAAGAAATTCTCGTAGGGCTCTGCGCTCATCACATAGGGGATGAAGCTGGTGACACCGCCCAGGAGCGCCGCTGCGGTCTCGCTAGCTGCGTCCGACGGGACGCGCGGCCGCGAGATGTCATTGCCGTGGCCGAGGTGGAGATGGACGTCGACCGCGCCTGGGAAGATCGTCAGGCCCGTAAGGTCGACCCGCTCAGTGGCATCGACAGCGGTCCCACGTTCGACGATGCCCGCGATGCGCCCACCGGTAATCAGGATGTCCGCCTCGACAACCCCTTTTCTAGGAATGACGACATCGGCACCGCTTAGGATCAAATCAAACTTCATGCCACCCCTATGAACCTTCGCTCTCTAGAGCAGCCGCGAGGCTTATCGGTGCAATCTCTGCACAGCTCATAGAAAACTGTCAACAGTTGACGCATTATCGGCCGGTACCTATTGTTCCACACCAACGAAGAGGAATCGAATGGATGGCCATGTCGGCAGGCAAACGGCTTCGGCAGATGATTGAGGAGCGGCGCGCGCTGCTTGTTCCCGGTGTAATGAACGCCCTTGCAGCCCGCATTGCCGATGATCTCGGCTATGAGGCGCTCTACATCACCGGCGCCGGCGTGACCAACGCGCTGCTCGGGCTGCCTGACGTCGGATTGATCAGCCCGACGCAGATGGCCGACACCATCGCCTGCGTGCGCAACATCACCGACCTGCCGCTTATCGTCGACGGCGACACCGGCTTCGGTAATGCCGTCAACGTCTGGCATACCGTACGCAGCTTCGAACGCTCAGGCGCCAATGCGATCCAGATCGAGGACCAGGTATTTCCCAAGCGGTGCGGCCATTTTGACGGCAAGGCAGTGATCTCGGCAGCCGAGATGGCGGAGAAGGTGCGGGCCGCCGCCGAGGCAAGGCTGTCCCCGGATTTCCTGATCATCGCGCGCACCGACGCCTATGCGACACACGGTCTTGAGGAAGCGTTGACCCGGGCTCGGAGGTTCATCGAGGCTGGTGCCGACATCACCTTCGTCGAGGCACCGCGGCGGATCGAAGACATTCGTCTCGTGGTCAACACTCTGCCGGTGCCGCAGCTCGTGAACATGGTCATCGGCGGCCAGACCCCGAGCGTCGGCCTTGACGACTTCCGTGCCCTCGGTGTCGGCCTGGTGCTCTATGCAAACGCGTCCCTGCAGGGCGCGATCCAGGGCATGCACAACGCGTTGTCACACCTTCACGACCATGGCGTCCTGACCGAGAACGACGGCCTGGTTGCGACCTTCGCGGAACGGCAGCGCCTCGTGGGCATGGCGGAATTCAAGCGCCTCGAGGCCCGTTACGCCGTTGCCGATTCGGATTGACAGGAAGGCTTCCGCATTGATGTCGCCCGGGCTCTTTTCGCCTTTCAACCTTCGCGGTCTGCGGCTCGACAATCGCATCGTCGTGTCGCCGATGGGGCAACATTCCGCCGTGGGTGGCCATGTTAATGACTGGCATCTCGCTCATCTCGGGCAACTGGCGGTCTCTGGGGCGGGCCTTTTGATCACTGAAGCGGTTGCCGTTGAGCCGCGCGGGCGCATCAGCCCTGGCTGCCTCGGCATCTGGTCCGATGAGCACATCGCGGGCTACCGCCGTGTTATCGACTTCGCCCGCACCTATGGCCAGACGAGGATGGGTATCCAGCTCGGCCATTCCGGCCGCAAGGGCTCGGTGTCACAATCCTGGTTCGGGCAAAAGACCCTCTCTGAGGCAGAGGGCGGCTGGGAGATCGTCAATGCCTCACCCATCGCCTATCCGGACCGTAAGACGCCGACCGAGATTGACCTTGCGACCATCGGCCAAACAACACGGCAGTTCGCCGACGCCGCACGACGCGCCGATGCTGCAGGCTTCGACGTGATCGAGATCCATGCCGCGCACGGCTATCTGATCCATGGTTTCCTCACGCCGCTCCTCAACAAGCGCACGGACGCCTATGGCGGCTCGCTTGAGAACCGCATGCGCTTCGGTCTCGAGGTTTTCAGTGCCGTGCGCGACGCGTTTCCCGCCGACAAGGTTGTCGGCGTCAGGGTCTCGGCCACAGACTGGATCGATGGCGGCTGGACGCTCGAAGAGACGATCGAGTTCTCCAGTCGGCTGAAGGCGCTCGGCTGCGACTATATCTGCGCCTCGACCGGGGGCGTGTCGCCCGAACAGCAAATCCCGGTCGGACCACTTTACCAAGTGCGTTTCGCGGAGTCGATCCGGCGCGAGACCGGCGCGGCCACGATGGCAGTCGGACTGATCAACGAGCCCGAGCAGGCCGAAAGTGTCGTGGCCGAGGGCAAGGCCGACCTCGTCGCGTTGGGCCGGGCAATGCTCTACAATCCGCGCTGGCCCTGGCAAGCCGCCGAAAGCCTCGGTGCGCAGGTCTATTATCCTGTCCAGTATGACCGCGCCCACCCCTCCATGCGCCGGAACAACGCCTTCATCGTCCAGCGCGAACGCGGCTCCTGACACGGTACCAGGGCTACGTATGGCACGAATCCGAGGCGCAGAACCTCATCGGGCACCGGCAGTCGTCGCATGGACTAGACGTTCTTCACTGTGCGGAAGTCGTTGGGCGAATGTCGATCGCCCAACCATTGACCGTCTCCTTGATGTCCCTGACGGCAAGCACATTTGCGGCAAGGCAGCGTGGGAAAGATTCTCAGAAACAGATTTCTGATTAAACTTCAATAACTTGCAGGAAGATTGGCTGGGCCCCTGGATTCGCTGCCAGTGTAAACCAACCCCGCAAGCCACTGACCAGATCTGGTCCCAAGGCCATGTCAGCGCAATGAGCATCATCTCTGATGCCGGATACAGGCACTGTTGATCTGTCGTATGGCATGCGTTCTCGCTGAAGAAGAACTCGACCGTATCGTCCATGGCGTCGATGACGCAATACGTCCAACGATCCGAACAAGACGATAGGCAGCATTCCAAAACTTGTGGTCTGACAAATAAATGGTACCGCAGTTAGGTATCTACCAGCATTCATCCGTCTTTATGAGAGATGGCCTATTTCAATCCCACAGAATACGCTATGTTGACACGATATTGGGCAAAGGCTAGGGATCATTGGTCCAACAAATGGCTAATGTTAATCTGCCTCGGCAACGGTATGGCAATGGAGTTTGGTGCTGCTACACGGCAACGGGATTTGTCTGAGCGTGCGTCCGCCGTCGACGCCGTCTTGCTGCAGATCCGCGGGCTGATCGCAGGTGGCGGGCTGAAGGTAGGTGACAGCCTCCCCACGGAGCGCGAGCTTTGCGCACAGTTCAATGCGAGCCGCAACACGGTGCGCGAAGCCATGCGCATTCTGAAGGCTTACGGCCTTGTGGAGGTGCGCCCGAAGGTCGGCGCAACAATTACCGACAACCGCATGTCACGCGCCTTTGAGCTGTTCTCCTTCAACACCATGGAGATTTCCCGCAAGACTTTCAGCGATGTGCAGGCGTTCCGCGACCTGCTTGAGGTTGGTTCGGCTGAACAGATATTCGAGCGCCTCGCGGCGAGCGATATCTACGACCTCCACCAGATCAATCGCCGCCTGGCCGATATTCACGATATCGAGGAAGCCTCGGAGGTTGATTTCTCCCTCCATTTGCGGCTGATTTCGATCCTCAACAATGACGCCATTCTTGACGTCTACAAGGTCATGAAGCCTGTCATCCTGCGCATCATGCGAACAGGAAAGACGCGGCGCACCTTCAAGACCGAGACCTATCGCGAGCATGAAGGCGTGATCGAGGCGCTTGCCGCCCGCGACCGCATCGCCTTCCAATACAGGCTGCGTAGCCATCTGATGACCGGCTTCAAGCACTTCAATGAAGACTTGGAGCAGAGCGGTGACGGCGGGAAAATTGCGGAGCGGGCCGGCGCCAGCCCGTAAACATAGCCATGAAATGGCGCATACAAGGGAGGAAAGCGTTATGAATATACTATTGAAATACTCATCAGCGTTGGCGGGGCTCGCGCTGTCGGCGCAGATGGCGGTTGCAGGTCCGGAAATCGTATCCGGCCCCGGTGCCGACCCCGAATGCTTTGCGCCATGGTCCACGGACACGAAGTATCTGCAATGGGAAGCGCGCGAAGGCCCCTACCGGATCGCAGTGGTGAATGGTTTCGTAGGTAACACTTGGCGCATTCAGATGATCAAGACGGCTAAGGCCTATGCGCAGGATTCCGCGATCAAGGACAAGATCGCCGAATTCAAGGTCGTCTCTACCGGCACGGATGCGCCGGCACAACTCGGCGCCATTGAGGACTTCATCAACCAGGGCTTCGATGCGATCATCACGATCGCCGTTTCGCCCGACGGCTTTGACCGTGTCATCCGCCTGGCGGACAGAAACGACGTGGTTCTGGTGCCCTTCGACAACGTGCTCGACACCGACAAGGTTATGCAGGTGAACGAGGATCAACTCGCCATGGGTAAGACCTGGGCCGAGTTCCTGTTGAAGGAACTGAAGGCCCAAGGCAAGACCTCAGGCAAGATCCTTGAAGTTCGAGGCCTGCCGGGCAATTCGGTAGACCGGGACCGCTCAACCGGCATTCATGAGGTGTTCGATGCCTCTGGCGGCGATTGGGAGATCGTTCAGGTGGTTGGCAATTGGGACGACGGGACCGCGCAAAAAGTGACGGCGGACGCCATAGCCGTACATGGCAAATTCGATGCCATCGCCGTGCAAGGCGGCACGACCGGCGTTGTCCAGGCGATGATGGATGCGGGTCATCCTCTTGTGCCGATTGCCGGCGAATCCGAGAACGGCTTCCGCAAGCTGGTCGCCAAGCACGCAGGGGAAGGCCTGAAGGGCATCTCCATCGGCCAGTCGCCGGGCCTCGTGGCGATCTCCATGAAGGCAGCCATCTCCGCTCTTGAAGGCCATCCCATGCCGCAGCTCATATCGGTGCCGCTGCCGGTAGCCGATTACACGGAACTCGAAGACGGCAAGAACTACTGGTCGGATCTGCCCGACAATTTCTTCACCGTGAACGAGTTCCCGCCCTGCGGAGTCAACATCTCGGGCCCCGCGATCATGGCCGAATCCGAAGCGGATGTGAAATAGCCATGCAACGCTGAAGGTGTGGCTTCGGCGTTGGACCGGGGCCATTCCGAAGCGCGTTGCGAAAAGGCGGGGAGGGTGCATGTGCCGGGCCATTGTCGAATATCGCTGCATTTCCAAACACTTCGCCGGGATACGGGCGCTGGAGAATGTCGACTTTTCCTGCCACGCCGGTTCGATCCACGGCATATTGGGCGAAAACGGCGCCGGCAAATCCACCCTGATCAAGATCATGGCGGGCGTGCTCCAGCCTGATGCCGGGGAAATGCTGCTCGACGGGAATCCGGTCGTCTTTTCAGGGCCGCAGGCGGCCAGCGAGGCCGGCATCATCTGCATGTTTCAGGAACTGTCGCTCGTTCCCGACCTTTCGGTCGCCGATAACATTTCCATCACGCATCCCCCGCGCCGCTTCGGCTTCATCGACCGTCGCGAGCAGGTCCGGCGGGCGGAAGCACTGCTCGCCCGCGTGCGCTGCGAGGACGTTGATCCGAATGCGTTGGTGCGCGAGCTTTCTCTGTCGCGCCGTCAGATGGTGGAGATCGCCAAGGCGCTGGGCCGCGACCCCAAGGTGCTCATCCTGGATGAGGCGACCTCGGCCCTGACCTCGCACGACGTGCAGACAGTCTATGACCTGCTTGCCGATCTGAAGGCCAAGGACGTGTCGCTGCTTTTCATCTCGCACCGCATGCAGGAGGTCGAGACCCTGTGCGACACACTTTCCGTTTTCCGCAACGGCCAGCACATAGAAACCTTCGCCAAGGGCGAGAAAACCGACCGCGAGATCGTCCGGCTGATGATTGGCCGCGACGTTGAAGCGCAGTTCCCGCCCAAGCCCCCGCTGCGCCCCGCCGCCGAACGCGACGAGCCCGTGCTGCAGGTCAAAGGCCTGAAATGGGAAAACCGGCTGAACGGCATCGATATCGCTGTCCGCCGTGGCGAGATCGTCGGGCTCGGCGGTCTTGACGGCCAGGGCCAGAACGAATTGCTGCTGGCGCTCTTCGGCGTGCTGCGCGGCGTCGAAGGAGAGGTCGTCATCGGCGGCAGGAAGGGCATCCCTGCCTCTCCCGCCGCGGCCAAATCCGCACGCACGCGTCTTGCCCTCGTGCCGGAAGACCGCAAGACCCAGGGCCTCATGCTGGGCATGCCCATCGCCGATAACCTTCTGGCAGCCTCCTATGGGAAGATCTCGCGCGGTCCCTTCATCGACTTGGCGCTTGCCGGCAAGACGGCCAGTGACGGTGTCGAGAAGCTGCGGATCAAGCTCGGCTCGACAGCCGATCCGGTGATGACGCTGTCCGGCGGAAACCAGCAGAAGGTGGTTATCGCCAAATGGCTGGCGATCGATCCCGACATCATTCTGCTCAACGACCCCACCCGTGGCATCGATGTGGGCACGAAGCAGGAGATTTACCGGCTGATGCGCGAACTCGCCAATGCCGGCAAGGCAATCCTGTTCTACTCCTCGGACTATGCGGAACTGATCGGATGCTGCGACCGCGTGTCGGTGTTCTATGGCGGGCGCGTGGTCAGCGAGCAGGTGGGCGAGGAAATAACCGAGGAGAGCCTGGTCGCTGCCTCTCTCAACGTCGATGTGGAGGCTGCATAATGCGTCAGGCAGGGTGGAAAAGATGGCTGATGCAGAACACCGGCTTTGCCGTCGCGCTGTTGCTGCTTGCCGTACTTTATTTCGCCTACAATCTCATTCATCCGCGCGGCTTTTCCTCGGCGGTGGCGATCCAGAACGCCAATGAGACCGTTGCGATCGCCTTTGTCGCAATGGCTCAGACGCTTCCTGTCCTGCTCGGCGGCTTGGATCTTTCGGTCGGCGCGGTGATGACGCTGACCAATTGCATCGCTTCCGAATTGCTCAACGGCTCGCCTCTCCAGATTCTGCTTGGCATGGTCGTCACGTTGCTTGCAGGCGCGGCCTTTGGGCTGGCGAACGGGCTGATCGTTGTCTATGGCCGCATCCAGCCCATCATTGCCACGCTCGCAACAGGCGCGGTGGCTATCGGTTTGGCGCTGCTCGTGCGTCCCAAGCCGGGCGGCGATGTCGACGAAGATCTCAGTTGGGCCCTGACCAACGCGGTCTTCGATTTTGCCGAGACCTATGGGCTTGCCGATTCGGGAAATGCCTGGTGGCTCCGCCCGTTTGCCGATATTCCGGTTCCCCTCATTCTCCTCGCCGGCGTCGCTTGCCTTGTCTGGCTGCCGTTCCGGCGCTCGGTGACCGGGCGCACTGTCTATGCCATCGGGTCGGCGGAAGGTGCGGCCTTCATGACCGGGCTGCCGATCGCCCGCGCCAAGATAACCGCCTTCACCCTTGGCGGATTTCTGGCTGCATGCGGAGGGCTCTACCTTGCCATCCAGACGTCGTCCGGCAATGCTGACATCCAGCAGGCCGGCGCCTATACGCTGAACTCCATCGCGGCTGTCGTTCTCGGCGGTACGTCGTTGCTTGGCGGCGTCGGCAGTGCAATCGGGAGCATTATCGGCGCCATGATCCTGCGCGTCATCTCATTCTACTTCCGCATCCTTGACATCGACCCGCTGCTCCAACCGCTCATCGAGGGCCTCATCCTTTTGATTGCTGTTTCCTTCGGCGCAATCCGCACGCTGAGGGTCAAGAATCAGCTCGATCTGTTCAGGTAATGCCATGCTCTTTTCCGTCTCTCCCGAAAACCGGCCGATCATGGTGGCGTCGCTGTTCGTCATTGTCATCCTGCTGGCTGGCACGGCTTATACCTTATCGACCACCGGTACGGCGCCGCTCCTGTCGCCCGGTTATCTTCTGCAGCAATTGCAAACCGGGTCCTTTCTCGGCATTTGCACCGCCGGCATGATGATGGTCATCCTGCTCGGCCATATCGACCTTTCGATGCCCTGGACGCTAACTGCCGCCGCCATGACGGCAACTGCCGTGGGTGGCGAGATGGCGTTGCCCACGGCGCTTGCCGTTGGCCTTGCAGTTGGTCTCTTGAACGGATTCGGAGTGGCCTTCCTGCGCATCCCCTCAATGATTTTCACGCTCGGTGTCGATACCGTCTTGCGCGGATTGATGGTCGCGCAAACAGGGGGCTTCGCCCCGCAGGATTCCGCCACACCCCTGATGCTGTTCCTGGCCAAGGACCGTATCCTGGGCATTCCAGTTGCGATCTTCATGTGGGCCGGCGTCTCGGCGATAATCGCGGTCATGCTGACGAGAACCGGGTTCGGCCGCTCCGTCTACGCGACCGGGTCGCGCGAGGCGGCGGCCTATCTCTCCGGCATCCGCACCCGGCTCGTGATCATGGGCGCCTTCGTGACGTCTAGCCTATGCGCGGCGACAGCAGGCGTGCTTCTGGCCGGCTATTCGGCCAAGGCCTATCAGGGCATGGGCAACGTGTTCCTGCTGCCGGCGATCGCGGCCGTCGTGCTGGGCGGCACGCATATCCTCGGCGGGCGCGGGCGCTATGCCGGCACCCTAGTCGGGGTTATCCTGATCGTGCTTTTGAATTCAGTGCTGTCGATCATGCAAATGCCTGAGGCCGGCCGTCAGATCATTTACGGATGCGTCATCATCGGCATGCTGCTCGCCTATGGTCGAAGCCAGCGCGTTACGTCCTGAGGAGAAACGCCAATGCCCGGTGAGCATTACGAAATCCGCGATGAACGCTTCGCCAGGCTCATCCACTCCAATGCCAGTATTGATATATTGTGGACGGGCGGACGTTGGACCGAGGGCCCAGCCTATCTGGCGGCTGGACGCTATCTCATATGGTCGGACATTCCCAACGACCGCATCATGCGTTGGGACGAGATGAGTGGAGCCGTCTCCATCTTCGAGGAGCCCTGCCGTAACCAGAATGGCCATACTGTCGACCGGCAGGGAAGGCTGATCGCCTGCGAGCATCGTGGTCGCTGCGTGAGCCGCTACGAGATCGACGGTTCGAGGACGATCCTGGCCGACAGCTATCAAGGCAGGCGTCTCAATTCACCCAATGACGTCGTTGTGAAATCCGACGGATCGATATGGTTCACCGATCCGTCCTACGGCATCGACAGCGATTACGAGGGCGACGCGTCCCCGATGGAACAGGACGGCCGGCATGTCTACCGTATAGATCCCACAGGTGGGATCACGCGGGTTATTGACGACATGAAGCAGCCCAATGGGCTGGCCTTTTCACCCGACGAGTCCTTTCTCTATGTCGCCGATACCGGCCGGACGCATTTCCCCGATTGCGAGCCGAAAATCCGCAGATACCCCGTAGCAGCCGACGGAACTTCGGTCGCATCGGGCGAGGATTTCGTGTTCTGTGAGGCCGGCCTGTTCGATGGCTTCCGCGTGGATACCGCCGGAAACATCTGGTGCTCGGCGGGTGACGGCGTTCATTGTTTCACGCTGGACGGAACGCTTCTCGGCAAGATCCTGATTGGGGAAGTGGTCGCCAATGTCTGTTTCGGCGGTCCGAAGCGCAACCGGCTTTTCATCTGCTCCACCACGACGCTGCGCGCGATCTATGTCAATGCGCAGGGCCTGAGGTAGCGGGCATCCGCTAGCCGCTCGGGACAAGCAAAGCTACGACCGCCAACCGGTTGCCGCTGATGAAAACAGCGCACATATCCAGGTGTCATTTGTCGCTCATGCTGTCTGCCGAACGACCGCGCGATAGGGTCTTGGATCAACTTCGCTCATGTCATCTCCAATTCGAGTTGACTGGGCACCTTCCCACTGGAGCGTCGCCGACTGAACGCTTCTTCGCCTGGATAAATCGCAAGAGGGCTTGCCAAAGACTTCGAAGCGGCCGTCAGATTCGCGGCCGCATTCCTCTACGTTGCTCCGCCATGATCCTCATTCGCCGATTGGCCCGTTCATTATGACTTTCGAAACTGACTCTGAGGCGTTCGCCGGGATGCAACGCCTGGTGATGCGCTTCAACGGCACCCTTCGCGGCAAGAACTCGGCACCATTGGACGTGTGGATCGACGATGCCGTCGACTCGAACTCATTCCGATCCTCCGGTTTGCCCGTGTCGATGTCGTCAACAATGCCATCGAGCTGCCGCCTCAAACCCTCAATCGCGCGATGTACGTGGGCAGGCCTGAACTGCTGAGGGCACGAAGGTTGCCACCGCTCCACTCAAATGAGGAAGAACCAAATAACATGACCATAATGATTGTTGCATATGTGCAACACACCTGTGCAAAAGGGTCTCAGTCGCTCGGAGCCTTTGTCCACTAGCCCGCACCGGGCCAGCGCACAGGCAGCCAATAAAATCAATCACTAAACATGATAGAATTACTCAATATTTTGCTTCACGCTGGAACCACTCTAAATCATTGCTGTTGCGACGATTTTCCTAATCTCTTAGCTAGCGTCTGTCCTTCGGTCGATGAGGGCGTTTTGTCATTTCCTGCTGTTGTGGTTCTCGTGGACAGGCTGAAACTCGCAAAACTGATTGGTGCTTTCGGTAAGATGCGACCACGCCTCGAAGCAGTCGCGCAGTCGCGCACCGGGTGCCGGGCGATGGCCGAGGATCTGATCCAGGACGTTTGGCTGAAGCTGGAGAACACGAGCTTCAATGGCGAGGTCAACAATCCCGGTGGCTTCATCACCCAGGTCGCAAACACGACGATCACGGGGCATCTCCGGAAGGAGAGGCGCCGTGCCGAGATCAATGCAGAAGTGTGCGGGCTGTTGTGGGAGAGCGTTGATGAAGCATCGCCCGAACGCGTGCTGATCGGCCAGGAGAACCTCTGCTTGATCTGCGCTGCGCTTAGCGAACTGCCAGCGAAAACGCAGCGCATTTTCCTGATGAACCGGATCGAGCAGATCCCGCATCGGCGGATCGCCGAGATACTCGGTATCAGTGACGAGGCCGTCTACTACCATATACGCCGGGCGCTGGAGCAACTCGCCGAACTTCGCGACGAACTGGTCGACTGATTCTTTCTGCAATATCTTTAGGCAAAGAACGCTGTCACGCGTCTATAGGGTAGAAACGCTCGCATCGAGCGTATCTGCCATTTGAACCTAATTGTGCCGAGTGGATGGAAGAGTCCGAGAAACGCCCCGACATAGACCGACGGATTGCTCTGGAAGCGCGCGACTGGATCGTACGGCTTACCTCCGGTCATGTCAGTGATGGGGATCTCCACCGCTTCAAAGTGTGGCGCGACCTTTCAACGGAGCACAAGCGCGCCTTCGAGCGCGAACGGGTATTCTGGCAACAGTTGCAGGTCCTCGACGGCAAGTCTGACGGTATGCCGCCCCTCTGGCGGCCGCCACAACAAAGACGTGGGTTGATCGGTCGTCGCGGTTTCCTGATTGGCGGGGGCGCTGCAGCCGCTGCCACCGCCGCGATAATGGCAACGCCGCGGCTGCAGTTGCTGTGGAACGCAGATTTCGCGACCGCTGTGGGCGAGCAGGCCGAGATTCCATTACCTGACGGCTCGGTCGCTACCCTCAACACCGACAGCGCGATCGCTATGGATTTCTCGCCGCCGCTACGTCTTGTCCGACTTCTGAAAGGGGAGGCCGAGTTCAAGGTCCGTCCCGATCCATCCTCACTGTTCCGGGTTGCCACGCTGGGCGGCAACAGCGATGCGCTCAGCACGACATTCTCGGTGAAGTCGATCGAGGATGTGGCGACGATTACGGTGCAGGAAGGCCATGTGCATGTCACGGGATCGGCTGCGCCGACTGATCTCACCGAAATCATGGCCGACAAGGTCGAACTCGTCGCGAATCAGCAGACAAGCTATGTCGCCGGCAAGCGGCCCTTGCCCGCTTCGGTCGTCGACGCCGATGTCGTCATGGCCTGGCGCAATGGCAGGGTGATTTTCGAGGGCCGGCCGTTCTCGGCAGCGATAGCCGAGCTCGGCCGCTATGTGCCCGAACGCATCGTACTGGGGCCGGGCGCGAGCCCCAATGTGCCGGTCAGCGCGATTTTCTCGGTCCGGGACGCGCTCGATGCAGTGCAGGCGCTGGCGAAGACGCAGGGCCTTGTGGCGCGCCGGATTCCCGGCGTGATGATCCTCATCACCTGACCACCCACGAAACTTTTTCAAAAATAGCAATTCTATCTTTAGGCAAATTGCCCTCTCACGCGTCAATGTAGCGAAGGGACCAGGCAAAGCACTACCCACGCCCCTTCAATCGATGGCCGCCTGGGCCATTTTTCTGAGAGGGTTTGGGGTTCGATGAACGACGATAGTGCAGGACAGAATACTTCTCGACGGGCTAGCAGCCGGCTGCTGACGGCGCTTATGATGAGCACAGCGCTTTGCCTGGGCGCTCTTCCGAATGTCATGCCGATCCTGCAAGCCGCCGCGCAAGCGACACGCACGTATAGCTTCAACATTGCCAGCCAGCCCCTGAGCCGGGCGCTACGCTCTTTCGCCGATCAGACCGGCATTCAAATCGCCTATCAGACTTCGGTCGCAGCCGGCGCAATGGCCCCGGTCGTCTCCGGCACAATGTCGGCGGAGCAAGCGCTAGCGCAACTGCTTTCGGAATCGGGACTACATTACAGTTTTACCGATGCAGATACCGTCACCATTCTCGAAGCTGGTTCAACGTCGAATGCTGGGAGTGTCGTTGCTGAGGGTTCGACCGTACTTGAAGCCATCACCGTCACAGCTACGGGATCCGCGCAGACGGTTGCTGAGGCCCCTGCAACAGTCACATTGATCGATGGCGAGCAGATCAATTCCCGATCGTATGCAAGTGTAAACGACGTCCTTCGTGATGTGCCAGGCGTCGTTATCGATACCCCGTCGACAAAGACAGGCACCGGCGGAATATCCATGCGTGGATTGGGGCAAACATATGTATTGATGATGGTCGACGGCAGGCCGCTGGGCAATTCCGTTGAAGCAACCTACAACGGCTGGGGTTCTGGCCTTGACAGTGGTTATCTTCCGCCTCCGTCAGCTATCGAGCGGATCGAGGTAATCCGCGGTCCGATGTCGTCGCTGTATGGCACCGCAGCGCTTGGTGGCGTCATCAATGTTATCACCAAGCCGGTTGCGGATGCATGGACCGGGACCGTTACCGCCGGCACGACGATCTATGAAGACAGCAGATTCGGAAAATCCTACGAAGGGCGCTTCTATGCGAGCGGTCCTCTGATACAGGATGTCCTTGGACTGTCGATTTATGGCTCACTCCACGAACGGCTCGATCACATCCTCTCCGACGGCAATGAGAACTCCATCGGCCGCGACAGCCTCGGCGGACGGCTGACCTGGAATGTCAACGACAGCAACAGGCTGGCTTTGGAAGTTGCGAGGAACACCACGGACATCGATACCATTGGACCGGGCTCCAATTCAGGCGACGTTTTTGCCGAACGGATGAACTACAGCCTGACCCACAATCTGGATTGGGGTGACGGGTATGAAACCGTTTCATATCTGAATTACGAAGATCTGGAGTTCGACAATGGTCAAAACAATTCGGGTTACAATCAGCTGAACTTCAACTCGAAGACAGCTCTTGGCTGGCACACGCACGACCTCACCTTCGGCGTCGACTATCGCGCTGAAGAAACGCGGCATGAGCCGGCCCGACTACCCGACGACGTCGATCCTCTGATGACTCGCTGGAACTTTGCGGCGTTCGGTGAGGACAACTGGCGCGTCTTCGACAATTTCACGGCGACACTGGGGGCACGATACGATTACAACGAACGCTATGGTGCGCATTTCACTCCCCGCCTTTATGGAGTTTGGGACGTGACTCCCTCGTTGGTCCTGAAAGGCGGCGTGAGTGGCGGCTATAAAGTTCCGCGTTTGAAGGAGGCGGATAACGGCATCTTTGAGCCGGCAGCCCGCGGCAGGGCGTGGGATCAAGGCAATACCAGCCTGAAGCCCGAGGAAAGCACTAATTTTGAAGTTGGCATGATCTGGACCAGCGAGCTTGGCTTTCAGTTCGGACTGACTGCCTATCACACCCAGTTCAAGAACAAGATCGACCGGCAGGAGATCTGCTATGACCCCGTTGGCCTGAGCTGCCGTGGCCGGGAGTCGATCCGGCAATATGTGAATCGCGACGCGGCGGAACTCAACGGCATCGAGGCCACGCTGGATTTTCCCGTCGGCGATGTGAACGTTTCGCTGAATTACACCTTTTCCGACAGCAAGATTACCAAGGGCGAGAATGTCGGCGAGCGCTTTAACGACCTGCCCGAGCATGTCGCCAACCTAATACTCGACTGGAGTGCATCCGATGCGCTGAACGTCTGGGGAAGGGCCCAGTATCGCAGCGAGACCCATGATGCCGGCACAGGACATGTTCCGCAGCATGTCGTCTTCGACATTGGTGCGAACTATGACTTCAACGAGCATGTGCAGGCGAATTTCGCTGTCTACAACATCGCAAACAAGACCTTCGACAACGACTACCTGGACGGACGGCGCTTCTATGCCGGCATGACCAGCCGTTTCTGAGAGCGGGGTTCATTCGCCGGGGTCGCAGATCGATCCGTCTCCGCCCGTTACCAAAGACGGGCTCGTCAATGTCTATCTGGCTGAGAACTGTTATGATACGCATATTGCTGTTTATCCTGCTGCTTTCCGCCGCATTCGCAGGGCCGGCTTCGGCGAAGGTCCTGGATATCTCCGGGGCGACACCTTACCCCGCTCTTTACCGCCCGGACGATGCCGGCCCGCCGCCGGATGGGCCGGGACTCGTGCTTCTCGGCGCCGACCTCGTCGAGATCGCGGTTGCTCTGGGCGCGGCCGACCACATTCTGGCGCGGCCAGCGGACATCGATCTTCCGGGGATCGAAAACACCCCGCATCAGGTTCGCGAGTGGGCCGGCGTCGAAGGTGTCCTGGCGCTCCGGCCCCAAATCGTGGTCGGCTCAAGTGTGATCAACCGCAGACTGCTGGACGGGTTGAGTGCGGTCGGCATCCAGACTGATCTTATCGATCGGACGCTTCCCGCTACCGAAAAGGTAGCCCGGCTTTCGGCACTACTGGGCCTTGAAGAGCGTGGGGTAGAATTGATCGAGGCCATCGAAGCTGATTATGCCGAAGTGCGCCCCGTGGAGATCGACGGGCGGAAGCTTCGTATCGTTCATGCATCGAAAATGGGTGCGGGAACGAACTTTACCGCCGGCGGGGCAGAGACGGCGGTGCACAATCTCATTTTGCGGGTCGGCGCATTGAATGCCTTTGCCGAGATTGGCCGGGACCGTTACCGGCCGGTCACGCCCGAAGGAATGGTCCTGATGGCGCCCGACGTGGTGCTGATCGCGGAAAGCGAACTGCCCGCATTCGGCAACCTGGACGGTCTGTGGGAGGATTATCCAGGCATTGGACTCACTCCGGCGGGACGCGCACGCAACATCATTATCATGCGCGATTTGCATGTGCGTGCCGACGCAGCATCGAGCGGCATCGCGGCAAAGACTCTGTCGCAGGCGCTGCATGAGATGTTCGAATGACCATCACGTCAGCTCGGCCGCTGGAAAGGCCGGCCGATCGCACACCCTGGATTGCCGCCGCACTTGTGGCCTGTGTCGTCGTGACCTTTGTTGCTTCGATCGCCATCGGCGCAGTCTCACTCTCCGTGGCGGACGTTCTCAGTGCGATCGGCAGCCGGTTCTCCTCACAGCCGCTTACGGCTGACGAAACGCTGAACGCCGCGGTGGTTTGGGACCTGCGCCTTGCGCGTGTGCTCTCCGGCATCATTGTCGGCGCAAGCTTGGCGACATGTGGCGCCGCCATGCAGGGCCTGTTCGGCAATCCTCTGGCGGATCCTGGAATCGTGGGCGTGTCCAGCGGCGCCTCACTGGGCGCGATCATGGTCGTCGTCCTCCAGATTTCGACCTTCGGCATATGGACACTGCCGGTCGGCGCGTTTCTGGCGGGTACCGGGACAACATTTATCATCTACGCGTTGGCGCGGCCTGGGCAGGAAGGCGGCGATAACTCCAAGCTCCTCCTGGTCGGCATTGCCGTCAATGCGATCGGCGGAGCGTTCGCGGGGTTCCTCACCTATATGGCGACCGCGGAGCAACTGCAGAGCCTTACCTTTTGGTCGATGGGTTCGCTGTCGAGCGCAAGATGGATCACGGTCGCTATCTCAGTGCCGCCGACCATTCTCGGCATCGGCCTTCTCTACCGCTGGGCCCGCCCGCTCGATCTGCTCGCTCTGGGGGAGAGGCAGGCCCGGCATCTCGGTGTTGACGTCAAGTTCCTACGCCGCAAGCTCATCTTCGTAACGGCATTGCTGGTCGCCGCCGCTGTCTCGTTCAACGGGACTATCGGCTTCGTCGGCCTGGTGGTTCCCCATCTTTTCCGTCTGATGATCGGGCCTGCCCACCGCCTGCTGATCCCCTTTTGCGCAGCGGGCGGCGCGCTCTTGGTGATGCTGGCCGACCTTGCTGCGCGCACACTGGATCCTCCCTCGGAAATACCTATCGGCGTCATCATGGGTTCGCTTGGCGGTCCCTTCTTCCTCTGGATGATCTATCGCAGCCGCAAGTTTGGGATTACGCCGACATGATCGAGATCCGGAACGTGACGGTTACCCTTGGCGGGCGAAATCTTCTAGACGATGTGTCGACCACCTGCCATCCGGGTTCGCTCACTGCACTGGTCGGACCGAACGGAGCGGGCAAGTCGACCCTGCTTGCCGTCATCGCCGGGGACCGAACAAGCTATCGCGGCACCGTTAAGCTCCATGGCAAGGACGTCACCCGGCACTCGGTTCGGGATCTCGCGCAGATACGTTCAGTATTCCCGCAAGGGTCAGTCATTCGCTTCGGCTACACCGTCGAAGAGGTCATTGCGATGGGACGGGCCTTTCGGGATCTGCCGCCGGGCGGTGACGACGAGGCTGTGCTGGATGCCATGATCTCCACCGAGGTCGAGCACATGGCCTTCCGCAACGCACAAACCTTGTCGGGCGGGGAGCAGGCGCGCACCACCTTCGCCCGGGTCGTCGTGCAGGCGACGCCGATCGTGCTGCTCGACGAACCGACTGCCGCACTCGATCTGCGCCACCAGGAACGCGTTCTCGCCAGGGCAAGGGACATGGCGCGCACCGGTGCGACCGTCGTCGCCGTTCTTCACGATCTCAATCTCGCCGCCGCCTATGCGGACAAGGTGGTACTGCTGGCCAACGGAAAGGTCGCGGCGGACGGTGATCCCTGGGAAGTGTTGACGCAAGATCTCATAGAGCGCGTCTACCGGCAGGCGGTGCGCATTCTGGAACATCCGGTGCGCGGATGCCCGGTTGTTCTGACCACATAGCCAAGGAAAAATCCATGAGCTGCACCCTGCTTCGTCCTGACGTTGCCGCCACACTTGCGCGTGAGCATGCGGCCGCGAAAGCCATGCGTGAGGCACGCAGGATTCAATCCTGCGGCGAGGGCCGCCCAGAGACCCATAAGATGGACTTTCGCACGTCCGAGGCACACCGCACGCAGTATCTCTCGATCGGGCCGCGCATGGGGAGATTTCTGTACAACAGCGTGCGGGCAATCGGAGCCCGCAACATCGTGGAATTCGGAACCTCCTTCGGCGTATCCACGTTGTACCTTGCCGCTGCTGCGACCGACACTGGCGGCAAGGTGACGGGTTCCGAGTATCATGCGAACAAGGCTGAGAAGGCCCGCTCCAATCTCGCAGATGCCGGCCTGTCCGCACGGGCCGACATCCGTGTGGGCGACGCACGGGAGACGCTTCGTACTGTCGAGGGGCCGATCGACCTTCTGTTCCTCGATGGTGCGAAGGACCTCTATATCGAGATCCTGAAAATGCTTGAGGACCGGTTGCGGCCGGGCGCGTTTGTCATCACAGACAACGCCGATCACCTGCCGCGGGACGAAGGCTTCCTGCGTCATGTCGGGCAGGGCAGCAGCCGTTATCTGACCACCCTGATCGGCTTCAACAAGGGAATGGCAAGCCAGTCCCTCGTCCTGTCCTGAGCAGGAGGCAGCAATGACCACGATAGAAGCAGGTCCAGGTCCCAAGGCGCGTCCGCGATGAGAAATGCCGGTGGGGTCTAATGGTTATGGAGGCATTCGATGTGACACCGCGCATACCGCGCGTGATCTTCACTGGTGACTTGGAGTCGCTGGACTACGCACCGGTCAGGCGCTGGTGCTGGCGGTCCCCTTGCCGGAAGGCGGGACGCGGGACAGGCCGGCGCGACTATACAATCCGAAAATTGGACAGAGCAGCGGGGCGTCCTTCGATCGGCTGTCATGCTTTATGGAAACACGCCGGCGCCGAATTGGCGCGACGCGCGCGAGCGGGAGATATGATACGCACAAGACCGCGTGGTCGCACGGTGATTAATCCCGGTGCGGACTGGTACGTGTTCTGCAGGGACGAGATCTGCCCTCCAGCCATCCTTCCCGTGCTGGAGAGAACTGAGACAAATGCGAAGGCTGCGCAGTTCTCGAGATCGACGGGCCAGCAGATCGTCAATCGGTTCCGACGGCTTTCGCATCGTCGTGCCTGGGTTCACCGCAATGGCCAACCGCCCGGTACGCAGGTTCTGCTCGACCGACTGGAGACGTTCGACCTGTCTAAGGAATGAGGACATGCCTACCTCATCGGCGAGACGGGCCGTGTTGCCGGCGACAGTAAGCGGTGTGTTGGCGCTCCGCCTATATATTCGCGCTTTGCGCGCACAGGCCTCATCACTCTGTCACCCCGATCACCGCCTTGACTTCGAGGAATTCTTCCAGTCCGTAGATTCCGAATTCCCGTCCGTTGCCCGATTGCTTGTAGCCTCCGAAGGGCAGGTCGGGAGKGGCTGCCGTGCCGTTGATGATCACGCGTCCTGCACGCAGGCGCATGGCCACCTTGCGGGCGTTCTCACGGCTTTGCGACTGCACATGAGCGACGAGACCATACTCGGTGTCGTTTGCCAGTCGGACCGCTTCCTCGACATCATTGTAGGTGAAAAGGCACAGCACCGGGCCGAAGATCTCTTCCCGTGCGATCCGCATCTGCGGATCGACATGGGCGAAAACTGTGGGTCGGACGAAGTTGCCCTGTTCTAGGCCCTCCGGGTGGCCCGGGCCGCCGGTGACCAGGGTGGCCCCTTCCTCGACGCCGAGCTTGATATAGCCCTGCACGCGCTCCCACTGGGTCCGGCTGACGAGCGGGCCGATCTGCGTTTCCTTGTCCGCCGGATTGCCCACCTTCAGAGCCTCGGCGGCCTCGCGGGCAAGGCCTATCACCTCCTCGAGCCTTTCGGCGGGAACGATCATGCGTGTCGGCGAGCTGCAGGACTGGCCGCAATTGTTGAAGCAGGTATTGACGCCAAGGCGCACTGCCGTGGGGAAATCGGCATCGGGGAGCAGCACATTGGGCGATTTGCCTCCGAGTTCCTGCGCCACGCGCTTGACTGTGTCCGCGGCAGCCTTCGCAACGGCAACGCCGCCGCGCGTCGATCCCGTGAAGGAGACCATGTCCACTTCCGGATGCGAGGAGAGAGCAGCGCCGGCGACCGTGCCGGTGCCGTTCACGAGATTGAACACGCCGGCCGGCACGCCTGCCTCGTCCATGATCTCGGCGAGCAGCAGGGCACTGAACGGGGAAATCTCGCTCGGTTTCAACACGACCGTGCAGCCCGCAGCCAGCGCAGGCGCAATCTTGAGCGCCGCCTGATGCAGCGGCCAGTTCCACGGAGTGATGAGGGCGCAAACGCCGATTGGCTCGCGCACCACGACCGAACGGCCGGTCGCTTCCTCGAAGGAATAGTTTTCCAGAACGTCCGCATAATGCGAGAACTGGGTGGGACCGGCACCCGATTGCGGCCCGCGCGCCATGGTGATGGGCGCGCCCATTTCGCGGCTTATCGCCTGCGCCATCTCCTCACGTCGATCCTGCAACAATTGTGCGATGCGCCGCAACAGTGCGATCCGTTCGGCAACCGGAGTGCGGCTGAAAGTGTCGAAGGCAGCGCGGGCTGCCTTCACCGCACGATCGACATCCGCCGCGCTGCCGACAGCAATGGTGGCGATTGTCTCGTTGTTGGCAGGATTGACGACATTCTCAGTCCCATCCTCCAGAGGATCGACCCAGGCGCCATCTATGTAGAATTTATGCTCGTTCATGCTCATATCTTTCGACTGCTGTTTGTTGCCGCTGCAACGACTTCACCGCCAAGGGATGGCGGCGGTTGGAGGGCGAGAGATTTCAGGCCGAGGCCCGCAGGGCAAGCTCCCGCCGGAAAACGGTCAGCATCTGTGGCTTTCCACCCGCGCCGTTCTTCTGCTGGAGGAAGAATTCCCGCACGCTTTCGCTGAGCCCGGCAAGATCGCTGGTCAGGGTTGTCAATCTGGGCCGTACGCTGACGCCCCAATCCAGCCCGCCGAAGCCGATGATCGCAATATCGTCGGGGATCCGCAGACCACGATCCAGCACGGCGGCCATGGCGCCCAATGCAATCTCGTCGCTGCCAGCCAGGACGGACTTGAACTTCACGCCACGATCGAGCGCGTCATTTAGCATCTTGTAGCCGGCAGCCTGGCGGAAGAAAGAGGTGTCGGAATAATCCCACACCAGATTCTCGTCGATTGCCAGCCCGGCCCGCTCGATCGCGTTCAGGTAACCCTGAAAACGTTCCTTACCCATCGTCGAGGTGCGAATGCGGCTGCAGAAGGCCACGGGCGAGCAGCCCTTTTGCAGCAAATATTCCACCGCTGCTTCTGCTGCTTCGGTATCCGAATGGACGAAGGAGGGAATGCCGTAACGATCGAGCCGCTGGCCGATGGAGGCGATCAGGACCTCCTTGTCTAGATTACCGACGACACGTTTGACCTGCTTCGGGGGAATGCGATCGGACGCCGCCAGGATGACCCCCCGCAGCCGCATGGCCTGCACGCGCTCAACCACCATGTCGAGGCGGCGGAGCTCATGGCCGAGATTCATGAGGATCAGATCGATGCCTATTTCCTCGAGCGAGACCTGAAGGTGCTTTGTCAGCGAAGCATGCCAGCCCTGCTCGATATCACTGACCACCAATGCGACCGCGGTGCTGCGCCCCGTGCGCAGCCCCTGGGCCAGGGAGTTGGGCCGGTAGCCCAGCCTCTCCACCGTGCTGAGAACCAGGTTGCGCGTCTTGGCCGACACGGGGCCGCTGTCTCGCAGCACCCGCGACACTGTCGCCGGTGACAGCCCGGTCTCCCGCGCAACTTCCCGCAGTGTCACCAATCCACTATTCCTTCGCCGCTCTTTTCAGAGGATCGACAGGATGGTCGGCGAGCGGAAGAACTTTGACGTTCATCCAGGGCCAGATCGGCAGCGAGGTCAGGATCTCGTGCATTTCGGTGGCGTCCTTGGCTCGCCAAAGCCCCCAGTTCTCACGACGGCCTGGAACCCTCCACATGCGCACGAGGTGGCCCTTTTCGGCAAGCTTCGCGGCATGGGCGCGCTCTTCCACCCTGAGCCTTTCGCGCTCTTCTTCCGGAACGTCAGGGCTCCATTGGAAAGAGATATTGATCAGGAATTCCAAGATGCCTCTCCTTTATGTTGTCGATCAATGGGCAATTGCGGTGGCGGGCGCAAGTCCATTCGCCTCGCCACGCAGATCTTCCAGAACAACCTGGCTCGTGTTGTGCCCGGGAATGCCGGACACGAAATTGCCGGGCCATGTGCCCGCTCCGCTCAGATACAGGCCGCGCGTCGGTGTCCGGTAATCGGAAAGGCCCGGTGCGGGCCTCATCCAGAACTGGTTCCAGGGCAGTGCGTCGCCATGTGTGATGTTGGCCTCGACCAGGCCGAAATCGCGCTCGAACTCCTGTGGGCCGATGAAGCGATAGCCGTTGATGATGTCCGGCACGTTTGGCATCCAGCGCGCCACCGCCTCGATGCATCGCTTGGCCAGCCGGTCCCCCTCCTCCGCCCAGTTGCCATCCTTGAGCTCGTAAGGCGCATTGGCAATGTTGAGGCTGAGAATGTGCTTTCCCTCAGGCGCATGGCCCGGAGACGTCATGGACGGGCACAGGCCCCAGATGACCGGATTGACTGGGGTGCGGCCGAGCACCATGTCCGCGTGAGCCTCCTCCAGATAATCGAGATTCGGCGCTATGCGGAACTGCGCACTGGCAAGGGCACGGGCCTCCTCGTCATCCCGGGCAGCAGCGTAGCGCGGCATGTCGTCGAGCGCGAGAACCAGCTTGTAGGCCTTGCCCCGCATCTTGCGCGTCAACATCTTCTCCTGAATCTCCGTCCAGCCATCCTCGCCTTCCGGAACGAGGTCGAGGACGGTCGTGCGAGGATTGATCGCCGAGATGACGATCCCCGCCTCGATTTCCTCGCCATTGTCGAGAACGATGCCCTGCACGGCTCCGTCCCTGATGCGGATCCGCCTGACACGCGCCTCGGTACGGATTTCAGCACCAACGGAACGTGCGCTGGCTGCCATGGCCTGGATGACGGCGTTCATGCCGCCTATGGGAAGTCCGGTGGAGCCTCGCAGCGGCATCCGCCGAGGATCGTAACCGGCGTCGAGCCGCACGGACGCGAGCGAGAGGGGGCGCATCATCAGGTTGATCGGCGTCCCCGGCGTGGAAGGAGCTGCCTGGCCGCTCACCACGCCCAGGGGTGCCACCACGGTCTTCGCCTTTTCGGAGCGAAGGAAATCATCGAGCAGATCGCGCACGCTTCCAAAGAAGACGCGGGAGAACGCCTCCTGATCTTCGGGCCGGGTCAGGTTGCGGACCAGTTCCTGAAGCGTGGGCGGCCGGCTGAACATCGAAATGCCCAGCCGGTTCGCGAAATTCTGCAGATACTCGAACAACGACTGGTAGCGTGCGGCCTCGCCCTTCCGAAAGCTCTCGAGCTGCTCGGCGGAGCGGGCCGGGTCGCGATAGCCGACAAAGAGGCTGCCGTCGTCGAATGGATGCACGAGCGTCGGATCCGGCCGCGTGAAGCTCAGGCCATGGGACGCAAGCTCCAGTTCGTTGACGATTTTTGGCTCAAGCGAACCGGGCGAATTGGTTACGGCGCTCGAATATCCGGGCATCCATTCGACCTTGGCGGCCGGCCCTCCGATGCGGGGGCTTGATTCGAGCACCAGCGTCTTCAGTCCGGCCCGGCCGAGATAGCCGGCGGCGACCAATCCGTTATGTCCGCCGCCAATCACGATAACATCGAAGCGCCGCATGGCATTTCGCTCCTGAGTGGTTTCAGTTTTCCGTCGGCTGGAAGTCGTTCGTCCAGAAATCTGCCGGGGAGAGGTCCGCTCCGATTTCGCCGACTTCCTGAAGCGCCCCCACCAGCGCGTCCCACGCCTCGGCGGACTGCACGCCCCATTGCGGGTCGTCGGGCGACTGCGAGAGATCCACGAGATTCATGAAGTAGGCGACGCAGGCCTCGTTCGTGCCCGGTACCTCATAGGTGGTGCGCAGGATTTCGCACGCCCCTTCGGGATCCTCCACAGCAGCGGCATAGCTGCGGTGAGCAGCGCGCAGGAAACCGGGAATGATGTCGGGATGCTCCGCGGCGAAGGTTTCGTTGGTGGCGAAACCGAAGCCCATGAGCGGCACGCCAAAATCCGCCAGCAGCATGATCTCGGGCTTTTCACCAGCTGCGCGAACCAGCGCGTCATAGGCGTAGCTATCGCCGCTGACCACATCCACCTGATCCTGCAGAAGAGCGGTAGTTTTTCCGCTGCCCTCCATCCCCACGACATTGAAATCCTGCACGGTGAGACCGTTGGCACGCGCGAATACGCTGAGGCTCAGCCCGTCCGAACCACCCGGAGTCGATCCGATCCGTAGCGGTCGCAACGCCTCGACGCTGTCGAGTTGCACTCGCCCCTTCACGCCGATGAAGGCTGCGGCGCTGCGCGTCTGATAGACGGCGATCGACTTTATCGGCACGCCCTTCGAGATCGCCTGCGCGGCGTTGGTGACATTGATGTGGGCGATGTCGAACTGACCCTGGCCGAGGAGGGTAGCAGCCGTGGCGGAACCGCGCCCCTGCTCCACCTTCAGGTCAATGCCCTCATCCGCAAAGAAGCCGCGCTGGATACCCACGGCAAAAGGAGCGTGATGCGGCCTCCAAGCCCAGTCGAGAATCACGTTGACGGTCTGTTGCTCCTGAGCCACGGTCGGGGCCGCGCAGAGAACGCCAAAACCTGCTGCAAGAAGAAAGCTTGAGAAGCTGCGTAGGATATTCATCTGAATTCCCTCTGGTTGAGTTTTTCTTGTCGTGCATTTCACCCGAGGCGCGGGAAAGGACCCCGCAACCCGAAACTTTCTTTCTGGAGATCAGAAGCCAGCGGTGTTTCGAACACTCGAATGCCAGGGCAGAAGCCAGCGCTCGACCAGTTCGGCCAGATACCAGATCGCGATGCCGAAGACCGAGATCACCACGACCGCGGCGAATGCCAGCGGCGTCTCCAGGGAACCGACCGCCTGGATGAGAAGATGTCCCAGACCGACATTCGAGGCGACGAATTCGCCGATCACTGCTCCGACAGGGGCCATGGTGGCGGAAATCTTGACGCCTGCCATGATGGTTGGCAGGGCGGCCGGCACGCGGATCTTCCAGAGCGCGCCAGCACGTGTCGCGCCCATGGAACGGGCGAGCTGGAGCAGATCTGGATCGGCCGCCTTCAGCCCCGTCACCGTGTTCACGAGGATCGGGAAAATCGTGAAGATCACCACGAAAATCGTTTCCGATTTCATGCCGAAGCCGATCCACACCAGGAAAAGCGGCGCGATGACCACCTTCGGGATGGCATGGAAGATCACGAGCCACGGATAAACGACCCGCTCAACGATTCGCGAAGAGGTGAAGAGAGCGCCAAGCCCGATGCCAAGCACCAGCGCCACCACGAAGCCGATGAGCGAGGCAAAGGCGGTGAAGCCGAGCTGCCGCATCAGCCGCGACCAGTTTTCGACGATCTCGAAAAAAACCAGGGACGGCGCCGGCAAGAGATAGGGCGGAATCCCGCGTAGCTGGACGACGAGCTCCCACAGTAGAATGCCGCCGATGCCGCTGAGGACGGGTGTCATGACGGCACCGACCCAGGGCGGCATTCTACGGCTGCGCGGCAGGTGGGTGGCTACCGCAGTGTGCTGATGCTCCATGGTCATGCCGCGAACACCCCTGCTTTCTCGAATTGGGTACGAATGCGGCTGACGATCGTCGTGAACTCCGGAGTCTCGCGCAATGCCAGCGTGCGGGGACTGGGAAAATTGATCTCGATGTCGTCGAGAACGGAACCGGGGCGCCCCGACATCACGATTACACGGTCGGCCAAGAAGATTGCTTCGGCAATGGAGTGGGTGATCAGAAGGGTTGAGACGTTCTGTTCTCCCTGAACCTCCTGGAAAAGAACGTTCATCTGATCCCGCGTCAGGGCGTCCAGCGCGCTGAACGGCTCATCCAGAAACAGCATCGACGGCTTGCACAGAAGGGCGCGGGCGATGGACACTCGCTGCCGCATGCCGCCGGACAGCTGGTAGGGATAGGAATCCTCGAATCCACCGACCCCCAGCTGCTCCAGCAACTGACGCGCGCGTTCGCGCGTGCCATGGGGGCTGGGCCGAAATTCGGCCGGCAGCATGACATTGTCTATGACGGTTCGCCAGTCGAGCAGCAGGTCGCGCTGGAACACGATGCCAACATCCGGGATCGGGCCGGAGACCCTGTGTCCGTCGATATGGGCGGTGCCGGAAGTGATGGATTCGAGCCCCGCCAGCATGCGCATGAGCGTGCTCTTGCCGCAGCCACTCGGCCCGACAATGCTGACATTCTGACCCGCTTGGATGTCAAGATCCACCGGCAGCAGCGCGCGGACAGCGCCCTGCGTGCCTTCATATACCTTCTCCATCCGCCGCAGGACGATTTCACCGCTTGTGGCGGGCGCGTCTAGACGCTCCGCAGCTACTGTCACGATGCCACCCTCTCAGCTTGCGCAGGCATTTCGGCCAAGCCGGCATCCTGAGGTCGGAAGGATTCGGTAAAGAACCGTGCCCAGTTTTTGCCCATTATCATATCGGCCTCCTGTGTCGAGAAACCGCGGCGCAAAAGGCCATCACGAATGTTGTTGAGATCAGAGGGATTGCGCAGCCAGTCCTGCCATCCTTCATGGGGAGCCTGCGTGGTGTGCGGCGCGCTCTCGCGGGACCATTTGGCATAGCGCCACCATGTCCGGACGGATGGAGGATGGCCAGGGCAATAGTCGGTGCCAAGCCCGATTGACCGAGCTCCGATCAGATCAGCCGTCCATGCGACCAGGTCGCAGAACTGCTCCAAAGTTGTCTGGACGCCGTTTTCCATCATGAACCGGTTCGGGCACAGCCCGAACATTCCGCCACGTTCGGCCAGTGCACGGATAGCCTCGGTTTCCTTCAGGCGCTTTTCTCCGAAACCCACTTTCGCGTGATATTCACGCGGGTTGGAATGGGTGATGGCCACGGGGCGCGAGGAGAGGTCGATGGCCTCGCGTGTCGTACGTTCGCCGCAATGGGAGAGATCGATCAGAACGCCGACGCGGTTCATCTCCTCAATGGCGAGCTTTCCGAAGCGCGAGGAAATTCCGGTGTCTTCGGCCTCCCAATAGCCGGAGCCGATGTAGTTCTGGAGATTGTAGGTCAACTGCATCACGCAGACGCCGAGCTGCCGGAAAGTCTCGATGAGCTCGATGTCATGCTCGATAGGCGCCGTGTTCTGGAAACCGAAAATGACGGTCGTCAGACCTTCGGCCGCATTCTTGTGAATGTCGGCACCCGTTGTGCTGAGGCGAACGAGATCAGCATTCTCGCGTAGCTTGCGGCGCCAGAGGCCGATCCGGTCCAGCGTTTCGCGCGCCGTTTCCCAGACCGCAATTGTCACATGCACGCAGGACACGTTGCCCTGGCGCCACTCCTCGAACCAGCGGCGGTCCGGCTCGGGATATTCGAGCGCATCGACGATAAGCGGCAGAGGTGAACTCAAATGCGTCTCCATTTTAATGGGCCGTCATGACAGGTTCCGACCTATTCAGATAATGATAACGTTTTCATGATAACGTTTTCATTATAATTTCTAGTTGTCAATTGTCATGTGGAGTGGCGACGGCGTTTTGCGCTGGAGACGCGTCGACATGCGGCGCTCAACCCACCGGATTACCGTTCCGATGCTAACTAGAAGCACGGCGCCGTCTGCCGTCCGCGAAAGCCCTTCTGCTCAGCCGAAGCAACAGCCAGATGCCGAGATCGTCTCAATATGGTCTGCTCATCCATGCCCGCTCCTTCACCCTCGGCACGATGAATCAGATTGGGTGCCTCAGCCGGACCACCTTGATGCAGCCCAAAATCATCCTGCTCCAGAATGATTGCGCCATGAGAGCCGCTCAGCGGTCGTCGCCCCCGCCCACGATGGTCTTCATCTCGACAAAGGCCTCGAAGCCCCACGCGCCATATTCGCGCCCGTTACCGGACTGCTTGTAGCCGCCGAAGGGCGCGGAATAGTCAGGGGGCGCGTAGTTGGCATAGATATAGCCGGCCTGCAGGCGTCGCGCGATGCGCGTCGCGCGCGCCGGATCAGCCGACTGCACATAGGCGGCTAGCCCGTATTCGGTGCCGTTGGCGATGCAGATAGCCTCTTCCTCGTCCTGGTAGGGGATGAGCGAGAGGACCGGGCCAAAAATCTCCTCGCAGGCGATGGTCATGTCCGGGCGCACGTCGGCAAAAACGGTGGGACGGACGAAATAGCCGACGGGGCAGTTTTCAGGACGGCCGGGGCCGCCGCCGACGATTCGCGCGCCTTCCCCGATTCCCGTGGCGATGAGGGCCTGCACCTTGTCGAACTGCGCCTGGTTGACCAGCGGACCCATCTGGGTGTCGAAGGAGGAGGGATCGCCAACGACGATGGCCGACGCCGTGCGCGCGGCGATCTCCACCGCCTGCTCGTACAGATGGGCCGGGACCAGCATCCGGTCCGGCGCGACGCAGGACTGGCCGCTATTGCCGTAGCAGCCGAGGACGCCGCGGCTCACGGCCTCTTCGAGATCGACATCGTCGAGAAGGATGTTCGCAGACTTGCCACCAAGCTCCTGATGAACCCGTTTAACACCCGCCGCCGCCGCGCGGGCGACCTCGATGCCGGCGCGGGTGGAGCCGGTGAAAGACACCATCCGCACGAGCGGGTGCTGCGACAGGGCGCTGCCGACCACGGGCCCCTCGCCGTGGATCAGGTTGAACACGCCCGCCGGCGTGCCCGCCTCTTGCAGAATCTCGGCAAACAGGATCGCGCTGAGTGGCGACTCCTCGCTTGGTTTGAGCACCATGGTGCAGCCGGTGGCGAGTGCCGGCGCGACCTTGGACACGATCTGCATGATCGGCGCATTCCACGGCGTGATGAGCGCGCACACGCCTACGGGTTCGCGCAGGATGCGAGTGCCGCCGCGCACCTGCTCGAACGGGTAGTCGTCGAGGACGCGGATCGCCTCCTCGATATGGGCAATGGCGGTGGCGGCCTGGTAGTTAAGCGTGCGGGAGATGGGCGCGCCCATTTCCATGGTCAGGATATAAGCCAGTTCCTCGCGCCGAGCGGCCAGCCCGTCGGCGATGCGGCGCAGGAGCGCC
>NZ_VLJP01000014.1:0-2148 GCF_007829525.1 Mesorhizobium sp. J18 | reverse complement strand
CCACATCCGCCGCCGCGCCCATGGCGAGCGGCACAATGGTATCGCCGGTGGCCGGGTTGAGGACGGGGAAACTGTCGCTGCCGACGGGATCGACCCATGCACCGTCGATATGGAACTTTGCGGCGTTGGCGATGATGGAAGGCGAGGGGGTCATCAGGCGCGTGCTCCCGCCACGACCAGGTCGGCGCCCTTTTCGCCGATCATGATGGCGGCCGCATTAGTATTGCCGGAAACCACGGCGGGCATGATCGAGGCGTCGATGACGCGCAGGTGGCCGATGCCGTGGACGCGAAGTTGTGGGTCCACCACGGCCATGTCGCCGGTGCCCATCATGCAGGTCGAGACGGCATGTGCGCCGGTGCCGGAATTGTTGGCAATGTAATCAAGCCAGCCCTGCCGCGTGTCCGGCAGCCGCTGCGGGTAGAGGCGGTCCCGAAGCTTCGAGGCGAGGGGCTGCTGGCCGAAGATGCGCTCTGCCATCCTGAGGCCCTCGACGAGGCAGTCCTGGTCGGCCTCCGCCGCGAGGTAATTCGGATGAATCTTCGGCGGCATCTGTGGGTCCGCGGAGGCGATCTCCAGGTAGCCGCGGCTTTGCGGACGACACTGAACGACGCTGATGGTACAGCCCGGGAAGCGGTGCATAGGGCCGCCGGCGCGGTCGAGGCTCCATGCAAGAAAATGGAACTGCACGTCCGGGGCCTTCAGTTCCGGGCGGGTGCGGGCGAAGAGGCCGACGGGGCCGCCCGCCATCATCAGCAGCCCCTTGCGCGTCAGGAGGTACTTCATGCCCTCCATGAGCTTGCGCGGCCAGCTATGGAACACCTCGTTGACTGTGACGGTGCCTGGCACGCAGCGGTAGACGATGCGCGAGGTCAGGTGGTCCTGCATGTTGCGTCCGACGCCGGGAAGATCGTGGACGACGGGAATGCCGTGACGCTTGAGGAGCGCGGCGGGGCCGACGCCGGACAGCTGGAGGATCTGCGGCGAGTTGATCGCGCCGGCAGCGAGGATGACCTCTCGGCGAGCCTTCGCGGTCCTCACTTCGCCGCCGCGCACATATTCGACGCCAGTGGCTTCCCGGCTCCCGAAGAGGATGCGGTTGACGAAGGCGCGTGTTTCGACGGTGAGATTGGTGCGCCGGCGGGCAGGCTCCAGATAGGCGATGGCGGTGCTGGACCTGCGCCAGCGGCCGACCGTCATCTGGTAAGCGCCCGCACCTTCCTGCTCCGCGCCGTTGAAATCGTCGTTGCGCCTATGCCCGGCCGTGACAGCACTTTCGAGGAAGGCGTCGTAGAGCGGGTGCCGCATCCGGATGTCGGCGACGTCGAGCGGCCCGCCGACGCCGTGATATTCGTTTTCGCCGCGCTCCTGGTTTTCCGCCTTGCGGAAATAGGGCAGCACGTCGTCATAGCCCCAGCCGGTGTTGCCAAGCGCCGCCCACTCGTCGAAATCGTGCCGATTGCCGCGAATGTAGATCAGGCCGTTGATCGCGCTCGAACCGCCGATGACCTTGCCGCGCGGCCAGGGAAGTCGACGCCCGGCAAGGGCATCGACGGGTTCAGTCTCGTAGCTCCAGTTGTATCGCGGGTTGTAGGCATTGCGATAGTAACCGGCAGGGATGTGCAGCCAGGGGTCATAGGCACGACCCCCAGCCTCGAGCAGCAGGACCCGGGTCACACCGTCGGCCGTCAGCCGGTTGGCGAGCACGCAACCCGCCGACCCGCCTCCGATGACGATGAAATCATATTCCATGGCATTCCCCTGCCTTGCCTGCCGCTCGTCTCCTTCTCGGTTCGGGATCAGGTGCTGATCCATTCCTCGAAACGCTGCGTGGTCTCCTCGAGGTCGGCGCCGAAATTGGCGATGTCCTGCTCGAACGTGTGGGGGTAATTCTCGGGAGCGGTCGGCATTGATCCTCCCCCAGTGAAGTGGTCCGCCGTTATGATTAGGAAACGGAGGATCGAGAATGGCCAACAAGCGACCGAAGCCGGAAGAGATTGTCTCGAAGTTGCGGCAGGTTGAGGTTCTGATGGGGCAAGGCCTGTCCCGTCTTGATGCGATCAGGCGGATCGGCGTTGTCGAACAGACTTATTACCGCTGGCGCAAGCAATATGGTGGGATGGGCGTAGATCAGTTGAAGGAACTGAA
>NZ_VLJP01000023.1 GCF_007829525.1 Mesorhizobium sp. J18 | reverse complement strand
TTTGCGGACGAGTCGCTGCTCAAGCATCCAGTTGTATGGGCGGCCGCTGGCGCGCACGACGCCGTATTCGCGGCCGAACCAAAGCACTTGTTTGCCGAAGCCGTGGCAGCCGACATCGCCGCGTAATACCGTCTTCCAAAAAACCAAAACGACGAAGACAACAATGAGGCGAAGCAGGCAGATCTCTCGGCCATCAATGACTTTTTGCGTTTGCAGAAATTGGTTCAGCGCATTGTCATAGCCATAACGGCTTTGGGAGACATGACTTTTGTCATCTTTTTGCCCGCACGATTTGTACTAAGGATAGCCATCAAGTAAATTGCTTGGTGGTGCAAAGCCGTCGGCTGTATCTGGGCTCCGCCAAGGCAGCCGACGGCATTTGACTGGTACGCGCTCAGCGGCCCTCAACGCGCGAGATCGTTCCACGCGTTCCACGCAGAACAGTTTGGCAACCCATGTTGCATGCGCGAAATCAAAGTTGATACCGTATTCCTGAAAAGCGACCTGATTGCATGTTCTTCGCATTCTTGGATGTAAGTCACACCACCAAGCAGCTTACATCCGGGCCTCGTCGGCTCATCCCAACGGCCGACGAGGCCTTCGAGATTGTGGTTTCCCAGCTAAATATAGTTCCATAATCTATCTTATGCGATCTTGATTAGGAGTGTAGCTACCATAGCCCTGATAAGGCGCTGCCGCCCTGGTGGCCGAACGCTGGCATGGCTTTGAGAAATGCGATAGCTGTGCAAAGGGCCTATGCTGATCCAGGTGCAGCAGGCTTCATTGGCAACGTCGGGTAGCGTCATTATTCCAATGCATCCTTCCAAAGACATTTCTCGCCTTCTCGAGATCATGGCTGCGCTGCGCCAGCCGAAAACCGGTTGCCCGTGGGATGTGAAGCAGAATTTCGCTTCCATCGCTCCCTATACCATCGAGGAAGCCTATGAGGTTGCGGATGCCATCCAGCGTGAAGACATGGAGGATCTGCGCGAGGAATTGGGCGATCTTCTGCTGCAGGTCGTATTTCATGCCAGGATGGCTGAAGAAGAAGGCAGTTTCGCTTTCGGCGATGTGGTGGAAGCCATCACGGCCAAAATGATCCGCCGCCATCCGCATGTTTTTGGCGACAAGGACGCTCGCGAGGCTGGAATGGCTAAAGGCATGTGGGAGAAGATCAAGGCCGAGGAAAAGGCCGAGCGTCAGACGAAAAGAAGAAATGCGCCGGAGGCAAATGTCGCTTCGGGTTTTCTGGATGATATACCGCTTGCTCTACCTAGCCTGACACGCGCCCTGAAACTGCAGCAGAAAGCCGCGCGCGTCGGCTTCGACTGGGGCGAAGCCAGGCCTATTCTCGATAAGATCGAGGAAGAGATCGGCGAGCTGCGTGAAGCCCTGGACAGGAATGACGATAAAGCCGCGGCAGGCGAATATGGCGACCTTCTCTTTGCGCTCGTCAATCTCGGACGGCATTTGAAGCTCGATCCGGAAGCCGCCTTGCGCGGAACCAACGACAAGTTTCGCCATCGTTTCCATTTCATCGAACGCACCCTGGCGGACGCCGGCAAAAAACTGGAGGATGCATCTCTGAATGAAATGGAAGCGATCTGGCAGCAATCGAAAAAGGTGAAGTAGGGCACCCTACCCTTTGATATTACTGCGTAAACGGTCGTTGATTTCTTTGCCGGCAGCATCCGTTACGCGGAGACTCAGGGTAACGCTTCCATCCTCATGATCAACGCGTTGCGTAACCTCACCATTGCTGTAAAGCCAATCCAGCAAGGCAAGTTGATCCGATCGTAGTAACACCTGGATCATACGCAATTCACCGGAAAGCCGAGCTTCGATCAAGGTCACGAGATTGTCGACCCCCTCCCCGGTTACGGCTGAGACGGCAACCGGTGGACGCTTGGTCGTGCCCGCAGCAAAAAGCCGTTCGCAGTCGCCGTTATTGAGGTTGTCGATTTTGTTCCAGACTTCAAGGATGCGGTTGGTGTCGGATGCTTCTATGCCGAGATCGGCTAGAATCCTCTCCACGTCCTCGGCCTGGGCAGCCGCATCCGGATCGGAAATATCACGTAAATGGATGATGAGATCAGCCTCCACCACTTCCTCAAGCGTGGCACGGAAAGCTGCCACCAGATGCGTGGGCAGATCAGAAATAAAGCCAACCGTATCGGAAAGGATCACTTCAGTGCCGTGGGGCAATCGCACACGTCTAAGCGTGGGATCGAGTGTGGCGAACAGCATGTCCTCAGCGACAACCCCTGCCCCGGTCAGCCGATTGAAGAGAGTGGATTTGCCAGCATTTGTGTAGCCGACGATTGCAACCACCGGAAACGGCACCTTCCGGCGCTTTGCCCGATGCAGGTCGCGCGTGCGGCGGACGGTTTCCAGTTCGCGCCTGAGGCGGATGATCCGTTCCTGCAGAAGCCGGCGATCAGCCTCGATCTGCGTTTCGCCTGGGCCGCCCATGAAACCACCGCCGCCGCGCTGGCGTTCCAGGTGGGTCCAGCTTCTGACGAGCCGGCCGCGCTGATATTCCAGATGCGCGAGATCGACCTGCAGCCGCCCTTCCTTCGTACGGGCTCGACGGCCGAAAATTTCCAGGATGATGCCAGTGCGGTCGAGAACCTTGGCATTGAGCGTCTTTTCCAGGTTTCTCTGCTGCACAGGCGTCAGAGGATGGTCCACGATGACAAGTTCAACCGCCTCTTCGCGGACGATTTCTGCAAGCTGCTCAAGCTTTCCGCTTCCTATCAGCGTAGCCGGACGGGGATCGTTGACCGAAACGATACCGGAATGGATGGTGTGTAGATCGATGGCGTCAGCCAGCCCTACCGCTTCCTCAAGCCGTGCTTCCGGCGAACGGGAGAAACGGGGACGAATACCCGCCGTCCCCTCCTCTGCCTCGTTTCGACCTGCACGAGCCAGCACAGGCACGACCACCACGGCGCGCGTCACATCCTGCGGCGCACCCTCCGCGGAGGCCGAAGCATCGTGCTTTGCCCGTTGTTTTTTTGCCAATCAGGCGTCCCGGTTGCTTTCCTCTGCCTCAAACAACTGGACTGGCTGACTCGGCATGATGGTCGAGATCGCATGCTTGTAGACGAGTTGCGAGTGACCATCACGGCGCAAAAGCACGCAGAAGTTGTCGAACGACGTGACGACACCCGTCAGCTTGACGCCGTTGATGAGGAAGATGGTGAGTGGGTTCTTGTTCTTGCGAACAGAATTCAGGAACAGATCCTGCAGATTTTGTGATCGTTCGGCCATTTTTTTGATTTTCCCCGATCCCCCTGCAACTCCGAAATGCAGTAGCGCAAAAAACGACGGCTTCTGTCAAGGAGACAGACCCGATATGTCCCGCCGGAGAAACCCGGCTATCAATTCGGATACGCGGCCGCCGACCCGATGTGGTTAACAGGCAGGACTTTTTTCCGCAACGTCAAAAAACATCCGCCGCAGTGAAAGCGTAACGGACCCGGGATGACCATTCGCCACGGGCACCTCATCGATCGCTACGACCGGCATGACAACCGTCGAGGCCGCTGTAATGAATGCCTCGCGTGAGGCCTTTGCCTCTTCGACCGAAAACCCCCTCTCCTCGACTTCCAGACCAAGTTTGGCAGCTACGTCCATTACGGTGGCCCGCGTGACTCCGCGCAAAATGCCGAAATCAGCCGGACGCGTAACGAGCTTGCCGTCCTTGGTCACGATCCAGGCATTTGTGGCTGCGCCCTCCTTTACCGTACCGTCGGGATCGATGAACCATGCTTCTTGCGCTCCCGCCTCCTTGGCTTGCTGACGGGCGAGCACGTTCGGCAGCAGCCCCACGGTCTTGATGTCGACACGCTCCCAGCGATTCTCGGGCACCGTGATCACCTTGATTCCGGTTTCCGCGCGCTTTGCCGCAGCATCGGGATCGCCCCGCTTCGCCGTCACCACGATCGCCGGCTTCGTATCCGACGTAGGGAAAAAATGATCGCGCTTGGCCACTCCGCGCGTGACCTGCAGATAAACAAGGCCGTCGCGCACACCGTTTCGGCGTACCACCTCGCGCATCACCAATTCCAGCGCCGACCGATGCATGGGCCAGCCGATCCGCAACTCGCTCAATGAACGGTTGAGGCGATCCAGATGACGCGTCATGTCGATGATGAAGCCGCGGGCGACCTCGCAGACCTCATAGACGCCGTCGGCAAACTGATAGCCTCGGTCCTCGATATGGACCGCTGCCTCGGCGTGGCGAATATAGCGACCGTTTACGTAAGCAATGCGAGGCATCAATTCCCTCCTTAAAATGCGGCAATGAAACTTGTCCCGACAGAGCAGTTCAGAAGAACTCCAGACTCACCCGGAACATTTGTTCGACATGCCGGACTGCGTTTTCCATTGCAAAGATGACCACACGGTCCTTTGGCTTGATCCGCAGCGAGCCGCTCGGTTTGATGACAACGCCGTCTCGATAGACCGCGCCGATCCGCATGCCATCCGGAAATTCGATGTCCCTGAGCAACGGCCCGACCAGCGGCGATGTCTCCAGCGCCTCGGCCTCGATCACCTCGGCAGCGCCGCGCTGAATGTTGTGGACAGCGCGTATGCGCCCTCGCCTGACATGCTGCAGCACCTTCGAGATCGTCACTGCACGCGGATTGACATGGGCATCAATGCCAAGCGTTTTGGCGAATTCGTGATAAGTTGGATTGTTGATCAGGACGAGGTTGGATTTACAGCCAAGCCGTTTCGCCATCACGCTCGAGAGAATGTTGACCTGATCGTCGTTGGTTAATGTCACCATCAGATCGGCGTCCTGAATATCCGCCTCGAGCAAAAGCTTCTGGTCAAGCGCGCTGCCGTGCAACACCACCGTGCGCCGCAACTCGTCAGCGGCCGCCACCGCGCGTTCGCGGGTGCTCTCGATGATCTTCACCTTGGTGCGGCTCTGCTTGCGTTCGAGCGCATTGGCGACATAGAGCCCGATATTGCCTCCACCGGCGATGACGATGCGGGTCGCCTCCGTCTCTTCATGCCCGAACAGGCCAAGAGTGCGACGCACCTGCTCTTTCGTGGTCACCACATAGGCCATATCGCCTGCAATGAGCTGGTCGGCAGAATGGGGAATGAAAAGCCGGCCGTTGCGCGAAACGCCGACAACGGTGGATGGCAGGTCGGGGAAAAGCTCGCTGAGCTGAGCAAGCGGCGTATTGATGACCGGGCATTCTTCCAGGCATTCAATAGCCACCATCGCCACATTACCGTCAGCGAAACGAACGACATCGGCAGCGCCGGGAAGCGCAATGCGACGCAACACCATCTCGCCCACCTCGACTTCGGGTGAAATAATCACATCGATCGGCAGATGATCTCGCGAAAACAGGTCCATGTAGTGGGTTTGCAGATAAGATTGCGATCGGATGCGTGCGATCTTGGTTGGTACATCGAACAGGGAATGAGCCACCTGACAGGCAACCATATTGACTTCGTCGTAGAGAGTAACGGCGATTATCATATCCGCCTGTTGGGCGCCTGCAGTTGCCAGGACATCGGGATGCGCGCCGTGACCGACGAAACCACGCACGTCCAGCGTGTCACGCACCGAACGAATAAGCTCCGGCGCGGTGTCGATCACCGAAACGTCGTTCTGTTCGGCAGCAAGCCGCTCGGCGATGCCGAAGCCCACTTGTCCGGCGCCGCATATGATCACTCTCATTTCTCGCCTCGCGAAATGGCGGCTATACTCCGAGCGATTTCAGCTTCCGGTGCAGGGCCGACCGTTCCATGCCGATAAATTCGGCTGTACGCGATATGTTGCCGCCGAATCGGTTGATCTGCGCCAGAAGATATTCCTTTTCGAAAAGCTCGCGAGCTTCACGCAACGGCAACGCCATTATATGCTGGTCGGACTGGGTCGGCACGCGCGGCATGACGTCGCCGATCTCGGCGGGAAGCAGGTCCGCCGTGATGGGAGAGTCCGCATCTTCACTCCGCGTCAGAATCATCAGGCGTTCGATATTGTTGCGCAACTGCCGAACATTGCCCGGCCAGTTATGCGCCTGCAGAACCGCGAAGGCGTCGTTACCCAGCCGACGCGGCCGGATGCCGGCCTGAACGGCCACCTGCTTCATGAAATGGTCCACCAGAAGCGGAATGTCTTCCCGCCGTTCCGACAGCGGCGGCACGATGACCGGTACAACGGCAAGGCGATGATAAAGATCCTCTCGGAAACGTCCTTCGGCGATCATGGCTTCCAGGTTCTGGGCAGTGGAAGAAATGATCCGGACATCCACCTTCACCCGCTTGGTCCCCCCTACCCGTTCAAACTGCTGATCCACAAGTACGCGCAGGATCTTGCTCTGAGTCTCGCGCGGCATGTCGGCAACCTCGTCGAGATACAGCGTACCGCGATGCGCCTCTTCCAGCGCTCCCACCTTGCGTTCACTGCCGTTCGATTCGGTTCCGAAAAGCTCGATCTCCATGCGCTCGGGGGTGATTGTGGCGGCATTGAGAGAGATGAAAGGGCCGTTCTTGCGCGCTGAAAGCGCATGAATCGCGCGCGCCACCAGCTCTTTTCCCGATCCGGAAGGTCCCATGATCATGACGCGGCTGTTGCTAGGTGCGACGCGCTCGATCGTCTGGCGCAGATGATTCATTGCCGGTGACGTGCCGATCAGATCGAAGGTTTCGCCGGTTCGCTTCTTGAGATCCGAAACCTCGCGCCTCAGCTTGGAGGTTTCGAGTGCACGTTCGCAAACCAGGATCAGGCGATCCGTCTTGAACGGCTTTTCGATGAAATCATAGGCACCACGGCGGATAGCGGAGACTGCCGTCTCAATCGTACCATGACCGGAAATCATCACCACCGGCAGATGCGGGTGAAGGGTCTTGATTTCGTCAAGCAGGGCAAGACCGTCGAGCGTCGAGCCCTGGAGCCAGATATCCAGCAGCACGAGCCGCGGCACCCGATCGGCGATTGCAGCCAGAGCGCTGTCGCTGTCATGCGCCGTGCGTGTTTCATGACCCTCGTCGCTCAGTATGCCGGCAACAAGCTCGCGAATGTCTTCCTCATCATCGACGACAAGTATGTCAGACGCCATTGTTGACCTTCTCACTTTCTTTCAGATTTTTCTCCGCCGCCTCATTCTCCGGGCCACCCGCCTGGGCGACCGCCGGTAGGATCATGCGGATCATGGCACCCCCGCCACCGTGGAAATCTGCCGGCGCATCGTGCAATTCCAATTTTCCGCCGTGGTCTTCGACAATCTTCTTGACGATCGCAAGGCCGAGCCCTGTCCCCTTCTCGCGCGTCGTCATGTAAGGCTCGAGGAGCCGCTGACGGTTCTCGCGAGGCAATCCCTTGCCGTTGTCAATGACATCGACATGGATGAAAGCGTCCTCGCGCCTGGCATTGACACGTATGGCGCCGGGTTCCTTGTTCTCCCTGTCGACAGCCTCTATCGCCTCGGCGGCATTCTTGATGACATTGCCGAATGCCTGGCTCATCAGACGGGTATCGAACCTGCCCATAAGCGGCTCGGAACCGAAATCCCGTTCGAACTTGATGTCGCTGCGGCTGACCTCGACCAGGAACGATGCCTCGCGTAGCGGTTCGCGCAGATCGAGCAGGCGGATATCCGGTTTCGGCATGCGCGCGAAAGCCGAAAATTCGTCCACCATGCGGCCAATATCGCCGACCTGCCGGATGATGGTGTCCGTGCATTGATCGAAGATCTCACGATCCTCCGTGATAACCTTGCCGTAGCGGCGGCGGATACGCTCGGCGGAAAGCTGGATCGGTGTCAGCGGATTCTTGATCTCGTGGGCGATGCGGCGCGCGACATCGGCCCAGGCAGAGGAGCGCTGAGCCTGCACGAGATCGGTAATGTCGTCCACTGTCACGACGTAGGACTTGCCGTCAATCTCGCTCTCGCCCTGCTCGATCGTGATTTGCACGTTGAAGGTGCGCTCTGTACCGCCGCGATAGAAGGTGACCTGGTCGCGATAGACCTGGCGGCCAGAGTTGCGCCCTATCTCGAAGACGCGCCCTATATGCGGCAGAACGCTCGAAAGATTGCGGCCAACCGTATCGGAAGAAGAGATGCCAAGCATCGTCTCGGCGGATCGGTTGACGATCGAGACCGTGCCTTGCGCGTCGACGCCGATGACTCCCGCCGTCACGCCGGCCAGCACCGCTTCCGAGAAACGCCGCCGCTCATCGATGACATCCTTGGCGGTGATCAGTTCATTGCGTTGCGATTTCAACTGCTGGATCATCGTATTGAAGGTGGCACCCAGCGATGCGACATCGCCGTCGGAGGCGCGGACGGGGACGGACACGTCGAGATTTCCTGTGGAAACCTCGTCGGCGGCACCTATAAGCTGGCGGATTGGCCGCACGATCCGATCGACGACTGCAATGCCGGTCCAGATCGCTGCCAGAACCACCACAAGCGTCACGATCAGATAGAGCAAGGCAAAGGCGACCTGCGTATTCACGCGATTGGCTTCAAGGCCGCGATATTCCTCTGTATTGGAACGCACAATCTGACGCGCCCTGATGACCTCCGGATCAAGAAGACGTGACGTATAGAGATACACGTCCGGTATCTCACGCAGTTTGACGATCGCGCCCACCATATTGCTCTGGGGCGGTTGGATCAGCACCGGCCTGCCCTCAGCGGCGGTTTGCAAAGCACCAACGGGGGGTTCGGGGATCTCTATCTCGCGCGGCATCTGCGCCGCCATGACGACGGAGCCGTCAGCGCGCATGAGGACGGCGTGCGCAAGGGCCCGGCCGACGGCCTGTTCGGTCATCAGATTGCGGAAACCGGTCCGATCGAGATTGTAGAGCGCCCGAAAGCGATCGAGATCGAAAGCCATCGAAAGCGTCGTGCCCTGGAGATTACGTGCGTTCTCCTGCACATAAGCTTCCGCGATCGACAGCGACGAATTGATGATCACCTTCGTCCTGAGCTCGAACCATCGGTCAAGCCCCAGGTCGAGCGTAACTGACGCCACAACGGCAACGAGGATCGCGGGCACGGCGGCAACCAGCGAGAACATCGCCACAATCCGCACATGCAGGCGGGAGGCTGCCTTGCCGCTTTTCCTCGCCGCATAGATCCGATGCGCCTCGCGCACCACTAATGCGATCAACAGGAATACAAAGGCGACGTTGATGGCTATCAGCGTCAGCGTCATCCTTGCATCCGGCGTCAACGGCGTCAGGCCGAGCAGGATCGCGAAGGAAACCGCGGCCGTCAGCAGAGCACTGACAACAACGATTATACCGGGCAGTGCCAGAAGCTTCCGGCCCTCAATGGGACCAGGCTTCGACAAAAGCCGTTGGGCAGGTTGCTGTATCTGCGTCGTCATCGAGTCGCTTGAAATGCGCCAGTCGCGTTGCATGTATGCAACGCATTGTGGCAATTTCGCAACAAAGCTCCAGAGGAGCAAGCTCTGGCAGGCAACTCGGATTATTTCGAGGCGCGATAGACGTTGACGCCCAGTTCGCGAATCTTCTTGCGCAAAGTGTTGCGATTAACGCCGAGCAATTCCGCAGCCCGGATCTGGTTTCCTCGCGTGGCCGTCATGGATGCCAGAACCAGCGGATACTCCACCTCTGCCAGGATGCGGTGATACAGGCCTGGCGGCGGCAGTTCACCGCCAAACCGAGAGAAATAGCGCTGCAGATAATGTTCGACAGCCTGACCGATCGACAGATCCTCCGGGAGTGAGCCTGATTCACCTGCGGGCGTCGAAACGGCGGTCCTCAGTTCCGATTGGATGATCTCGGCCGAAATTTCTTCCTGTGGATAAAGGGCGGCAAGCCGCCGGACCAAATTCTCCAACTCACGGACATTGCCGGGCCATTGATAACGTTTCATCGCGTCGATGCCGCCCGGAGCTATCCGCTTCGACTGCAGCCCCTCGCTTTCGGCCTGCTTGAAAAAATGGCGGACGAGATCCGGAATGTCTTCAGTCCGTTCCCGTAGAGGCGGCAGGCGCAGCGGGACGACATTCAGCCTGTAGAAAAGATCCTCGCGGAAAAGGCCCTGATTGATCAGAGTCCGCAGATCCTTGTTGGTAGCAGCGACGATTCTCACATCCGTCTTGATGGGAGTGCGTCCGCCGACGGTGGTGTATTCTCCCTGCTGCAACACCCGCAACAGACGCGTCTGCGCCTCCATTGGCATGTCGCCGATCTCGTCCAGAAAAAGCGTGCCGCCTTCCGCCTGTTCGAAACGGCCTGAAGAGCGATGCTGCGCACCGGTGAAGGCACCGCGCTCGTGACCGAACAATTCGGATTCGATCAGGTCGCGCGGAATGGCAGCCATGTTGATGGCCACGAAAGGCCCGTTTCGACGGCGTCCATATTCATGCAAAGCCCTGGCGACCAGTTCCTTGCCGGTTCCCGACTCGCCACTGATCATCACAGTCAGGTCGGTCTGCATCATGCGCGCCAGCATGCGGTAGATATCCTGCATGGCGGCGGAACGCCCGATAAGCGGCATCGCCTCCGGCTGGTCCTCATGATGAGGATCTGTACCGGGGCGTTTCGGTTCGGAGAGCGCGCGGTTGACGATGTTGAGAAGTTCCGTCAGGTCGAACGGCTTCGGGAGATATTCATAAGCTCCCGCCTCCGAGGCACGGATCGCCGTCATGAAGGTGTTTTGAGCACTCATGACGATCACGGGCAGTTCCGGTCGCGTCTTGCGAATGCGCGGCAGCATGTCAAAGGCATTCTCATCAGGCATCACCACATCGGTGATGACCAGATCGCCCTCGCCCGACGATATCCAGCGCCATAGTGTGGATGCGTTGGAGGTAACGCGCACTTCGTGCCCGACCCGCGACAGTGCCTGATTGAGCACCGTGCGGATCGCGGCGTCATCATCGGCAACCAGAATGCTGCCATGCATGCTCATCGCGAGGATTCCCTGTCACTGGCTTCCTCCTGCCCGGCGGCTTCGCGCCAGGCAGGCATAAGAATACGGAAAGTGGTGCCGCGCGGCGAGGAATCGCATTCGATGACACCGCCATGTTCGCCAACGATCTTGGCGACGAGCGCCAGCCCCAGGCCGGAGCCATTCTGCTTCGTTGTGATGAAGGGATCAAAGAGAATTGGCCGGATATCTTCCGGCACGCCCGGCCCGTTATCATGGACGCAGAATTCGAGCGGCAGTGATACGCGATCGCGCGTACCGGGGACCGAAAGCCGAATGCCAGGGCGAAAGGCGGTCGACAGCCGTATCTCGCCATTTTCAATGCCAGCAAGGGCTTCGGCGGCATTCTTCACAAGATTGAGGAAGACCTGGATAAGCTGACCGCGGTTTGCAAATACGGGTGGCAAGGATGGATCATACTCCTCCACGATCCGCAGGCGATTTGCGAATCCGTTCTGGGCAATCGCCTTCACATGATCGAGCACCACATGGATATTGACGGGTGAGCGATCGACCGGGCGCTCGTCCGAAAAGACTTCCATGCGGTCAACGAGCGAAACGATCCGGTCCGTCTCATCGGTTATGAGCCGCGTTAGTGCCCTGTCCTCATCCGGCACCACGCTTTCCAAAAGCTGCGCTGCACCACGTATCCCCGAAAGCGGATTCTTGATCTCATGCGCCAGCATGGCTGCAAGCCCGGTCACCGAGCGCGCTGCACCACGATGCGTCATTTGCCGGTCGATCTTGTCCGCCATGGAGCGTTCCTGGAACATGACGACGACCGAGCCGGGACTTTCCGTGACTGGGGCCACATAGATGTCGACGATCTTGTCCGGCCCTAGCCGTGGCGAGGAGATATCGACACGATATTCGTTGACAGGAGAATGCCGCTCCCGCACCTGCTCGACGAGCGTCAGAAGCGGGCTGCCGAAAGGTACGAACTTCGAAAGCGTATTGCGCGAAAGAAAAGAAAAACTGGACCGGAAGAAGTCTTCTGCATCGGCATTTGCGAAAGTGATCATTCCCTCCGGATCAACCATGATCACAGGATGCGGAATGGCGTTGAGCACCATCTGGGCGAGATCAGTGAGAGGACGGGCCGGCGCCGACACGGTCATGCGACCCTCCTTGCCATCGAATTTTCACAACCCGCAATCAGGGCGTCCCGCAGAAGCCGTTTTACAATAACGGGTTCGGTTCCGGTCATGATCCGATGCCGGATATCGATCGGCGTCTCGGGAGCATGGAGATCAAGATACCATCCGAGATGTTTCCGGGCATGACGAACGCCCGGTCCCATGCCGTAGAGGCTCAACATGTCTTCGTAATGCGCTGTCACATAGTCGGCGAGTTCTCCACCCGGTTCCGGCGTGTCTGTCACAAAACCGGCTGCCGTCCTGGCGATCGACCCTACCAGCCAGGGGGCACCATAATGAGCGCGGCCGATCATCACTGCGTCAGCGCCCGATTGTTCCAGGATCGTCGCCGCGTCATGGGCATCAAAGACGTCACCATTCGCCACTACTGGTATGGAGACAGCCTGCTTGACCTGCGAAATTGCTCTCCAGTCGGCTTTGCCCTTATAGAATTGACAGCGCGTGCGGCCATGAATCGTCACCATGCGCACGCCCGCATCCTCAGCCTTCTTCGCAATCAGCGGCGCATTGAGCATGGTTTCGTCCCAGCCCAGGCGCATCTTGACGGTAACCGGAACATCGACCGCGGCAACCACCGCCGAAACGAGCGACAAGGCATGGTCAGGATCCCGCATCAAGGCAGAGCCGGAATAGCCGCCCGTCACCTTTTTGGCAGGGCAACCCATATTGATATCCACGATATCGGCCCCCTCGCCTACCGCGATGCGTGCGGCTTCCGCCATACAACGAGCCTCACGCCCGGCAAGCTGGACCATATGGACATCAACCGTCGGACGGCGTATTCGTCTGTTTGAATCCGTGCGACCGCGCGCCAACTCGCCGCTTGCCACCATTTCGGATACGACGAGCCCTGCTCCATGAGCATAGGCCCGCATGCGGAAAGCTTCGTCCGTCACGCCGGACATAGGTGCCAGAAGGACCCGATTCCGTAACGAAACCGGTCCTATGGCGAGAGGCTTGGCAAGCTGTTTCAAGATTGGTGTATGCACAAAAACAAAGCACTCGCTGCTTTTGCCCAATCATTAGACATTTTTTCGTGAACAGGCAACAGCGATTCTGTCACAGATGGGAAGCCATCAGGATTCCACTGGTATTTGCAACCGACGGCAAGTAAGCCTCCCCGGATGAAGGAAGATATGGATTCACGGGATATTCCGGCGCATGCGCCGGTCGGCGCTGTGGTCGTCGCGGCGGGTCGGGGTGAACGGGCTGGCCAGGCCGCCGAAGGACCGAAGCAATATCGCCGGATTGGCGGCAGGCCGGTCATTCGCCGCACCCTTGATGCCCTGTTGGCTCATCCCCGGATTTCCCACATCGTCGTAGCGATCCATCCGGAAGACGAAGCGCTTTTCGCGAAAGCTGCTGCGGGTCTGGGTGACCGCGTGAGGGCCGTCCATGGTGGCCCTTCACGCCAGGTTTCGACGCGCCTCGGTCTTCTCGCGCTTAGCGAATACGCGCCGGCCACTGTCCTCATCCATGACGCTGTGCGGCCATTTGTCGATCATGCTCTGATCGATCGCGTTATCGACGCCATCGATGGCCGAACAGGGGTGCTGCCTGCCCTGCCAGTCTCCGACACGTTGAAAAGAGTGCGTTCCGACAGCATGATCGAGACTACCATGCAGCGCCATGGACTCTTTGCCGCGCAAACGCCCCAAGGCTTTCCCTTTGCCCCGATCCTCAATGCGCATGAAAAGGCATATGCCGAAGGCCGTACGGACTTCACGGACGATGCCGCGATCGCCGAATGGGCCAGCATCCCGGTAAGGATCGTCGAGGGCTCTCCGGACAATGTGAAGCTCACCTGGGCCCGCGATATCGCACTTGTCAATGAACGGCTTGGCTTTACCGGAGTTGCGTATCCGGACGTGCGGACTGGCAATGGATATGACGTACACTCCTTCGTTGAAGGCGATCACGTCATGCTCTGCGGTGTCAGGATTCCCCATGACAAACGTCTTGCGGGCCATTCGGATGCAGATGTCGGCCTGCATGCCCTCACCGATGCATTGCTCGCGACCTGCGGAGCAGGCGATATAGGTACGCATTTCCCGCCTTCCGACCCGCGATGGAAAGGCGCAGAATCACGCATCTTCGTTGAATATGCGGCAGGACTGGTGCGGGAACGCGGCGGCAGGATTGCCAATGCCGACATCACGCTGATCTGCGAGTCGCCGCGCATCGGGGCTCATCGGGAAGCGATGTGCGCGGCAGTAGCGGCCATGCTCGGCATTTCTCCTGACAGGGTTTCGGTAAAGGCAACAACCAATGAAAAGCTCGGTTTTGTAGGACGCAAGGAAGGCATTGCCGGAATTGCAACCGCAACGGTCATTTTCCCCGGAGAGGTACCGGAATGAGCGAATTGCCGGAATTGGCTGACAGATTTTTGAAGGCCTGCAGAGGCCGCGAAATTCTCGCGGCGACTGCCGAATCCTGCACGGGCGGCATGATTATCGCCCTTCTGACGGATATTCCCGGCTCTTCGTCTATGGTCGATTGCGGCTTCATCACCTATTCCAATGACGCCAAGATGACCATGTTAGGCGTCAAAGAGAAGACGCTTTCCCTATACGGGGCGGTATCGAAGGAGACGGCCCTTGAAATGGCAACAGGTGCTTTGGAACGGTCGAAAGCCGGAATTGCTCTCTCCGTCACCGGCATTGCAGGGCCAGATGGTGGTAGCGCCGAAAAACCTGTGGGGCTCGTATGGTTTGGCTTGGCCTGTACAGGCAGACCGCCTCTCGCCGAGAGGCGTCTTTTTGAAAACCGCGGACGTGACTATGTACGGCGGGAAACGGTCAGGACTGCCTTGCAGCTTGGCATAGAGATGCTGGAATAGCGATCGATCAGACAGCGGCACTCGAGCCGTAGACTGTATCGGCTCGTTTTTCGAAAGCCTCCGAAAACATGCGGAAGGCGCGATCGAACATTGCCCCCATTAGGGCGCCTAATATCCGGCTCTTGAATTCGTAATCGATGAAAAAGTGGATGTCGCACCCGCCCTCACCCGTCGGATCGAAGCGCCAGCGGTTTTCCATGCGCTTGAAAGGGCCATCAACGTAACGCACATCTATGACGTTTTCCGCCGGCTTGAGGATCACCTGGCTTGTGAAGGCCTCGCGGATCGCCTTGTAGCCAACGGTCATATCAGCCACCAGGAATGTGACACTGTCACGTTCCTTGCGCGAACGGACCGTCAACGCCTCGCACATGGGAAGGAATTCCGGGTACTTTTCCACGTCCGCGACCAGCTCGAACATCCTTTCGGCCGAGTGGCGAACATGGCGAACGGTTTCGTATTTGGGCATGAAACTCAGCCGGTTAAGCGGAAAGCTTCAGGCGCGCTTCGCGCGCAGCTTTGAGCCGCGCAAAATCTTCGCCCGCATGATGGGAAGAGCGTGTGAGTGGACTGGATGAAACCATCAGAAAGCCTTTGGTGTAAGCGATCGTTTCATAGGATTTGAATTCCTCGGGGGTCACAAATCTCTTCACCGGATGATGCTTTCGTGTCGGCTGCAAATACTGGCCGATAGTCATGAAATCCACATCGGCCGAGCGCAGGTCGTCCATGAGTTGCAGAACCTCGTTCCGCTCCTCGCCCAGGCCGACCATAATGCCGGATTTGGTGAACATGGAGGGGTCGAGTTCCTTGACCCGCTGCAAGAGCCGCATGGAATGGAAATAGCGGGCTCCCGGCCGCACCGTCAGATACTTGGACGGTACTGTTTCCAGATTGTGGTTGAAGACGTCAGGTTTTGCCGCCACCACCACTTCGAGCGCTCCTTCCTTGCGCAGGAAGTCGGGCGTGAGAATCTCGATCGTGGTATCGGGCGAAGTCTCTCGAATCGCACGGATCACCCTGGCGAAGTGCTCCGCGCCGCCATCGGCAAGATCATCACGGTCCACCGACGTAATGACGACATGATTTAGCCCCATCTGCCGCACGGCTTTCGCCACATTAGCCGGCTCTTCCTCGTCCAGAGGACCGGGTATGCCGGTCGCCACATTGCAAAAGGCGCAGGCACGCGTACAGATCTCGCCCATGATCATGAAGGTGGCGTGTTTCTTGTCCCAGCACTCGCCGATATTGGGGCAGCCGGCCTCCTCGCAGACCGTAACCAGGCGATTCGACTTCACGATCTCTCGGGTCTCGAGATAGCCCCGCGAGGTTGGGGCTTTGACCCTGATCCAGTCCGGTTTGCGCAGGACTTCCTGATCGGGCCGATGTGCCTTCTCCGGATGCCGCGGCCGCGGAGGCCGGGAAACGTTGTCGAGAACGGTTACCACTGGCGGGTTTCCTCGAATCTGACCGGGATTATCGAGCCCGGCCACTTCTGCATATATAGGTTCTGGCTCACAAAAACAGCCCGGCCGCCTGCACGCCCGGGCTGCATCTGTCGAATGGCTTGGCTCAGGTCCGCCCGCGAACCAGCCGATAGATCCAGATCAGGAGGCAGGCACCGATAATGGCGATAATCGATTGCCAGAGCCATCCGCCGGGCGGGATGACGCCGAGCAGGCCAAGAATTGCATTGAGTATGACTGCCCCCAGAATACCGACGACGATATTCGCCAAGAGGCCCATATCGGCCTTCATGATCTTTTCGGCAATCCATCCGGCGAGCCCGCCGAGAATGATCGTCATTATCCAACCAACGCCTGTCATTCCTACCTCCTTCTCCAATCAGAATTGATACATGGCATAAAATACCGCCACGCACTGCATGCTCAATGCACAACACTACCGATGGTTGCGCCTTGAGGACGGATGAATGCGCTGACATCTGGCCGCTTATGCATTCAGCGCCCGGCCATACGCATCCAGAACGCTCTCCTTCATCATCTCCGAAAGCGTCGGATGAGGAAAGACCGTATGCATAAGCTCTTCCTCGGTTGTTTCCAGATTCATCGCAACGACGAAACCATGGATCAGCTCCGTCACCTCAGCGCCGATCATGTGAGCACCCAAAAGCTCTCCGGTCTTCCTGTCGAAGATCGTCTTGATGAAGCCCTGGTCTTCCCCAAGAGCAATAGCCTTGCCGTTGGCGCCAAACTGGAAGCGGCCGACGCGGATATCACGACCGGCCTCTTTGGCCTTTTCCTCTGTCAGGCCAACCGATGCCACCTGCGGCTGGCAATAGGTGCAGCCGGGAATCTTACCTTTGTCCAAGGCATGGACGCCGGGCACACCTGCTATCTTTTCCACGCAGATCACGCCTTCGTGCTCGGCCTTGTGTGCCAGCATAGGTGGGCCAGCAACGTCACCTATGGCATAGACGCCAGCGACATTGGTCCTGCCGTAACCGTCCACGACGACGCAGCCGCGCTCCGTCTTCACGCCCAAGGCGTCGAGCCCGAGATTTTCGATGTTTCCCTGCACTCCTACCGCAGAGATCAGACGGTCAGCGGTGATCTTCTCGACCTTGCCGCCCTTTGTCTCCACATGGGCCATCACTGAATTCGCAGACTTTTCCACTTTGGAGACCTTGGCCTCGACGTGAAACCTGATACCCTGCTTCTCTAACTGTCTTTTGGCAAATTTGGAGACTTCGGCATCTTCTACCGGCAGGATGTTCGGCAGCATTTCGACCACAGTCACGTCCGCGCCCATTGTGCGGTAGAAGCTGGCGAATTCGATGCCGATGGCCCCTGAGCCGATGACAATCAGCGATTTCGGCATTTCCTTCGGCACCATCGCTTCGAAATAAGTCCATATGAGCTTGCCATCCGGCTCGATCCCCGGCAGCACACGCGGGCGCGCGCCCGTGGCCAGTATGATGTGCTTTGCGGTATAGGTGCCATCGCTTTTTGCATCCTTCGGCTCGGGGTGCTGAGGGTCCATCGGTTTCTTGGAGGATTTCGAGACAGCAATCTCGCCGGGCTTCGTCAGCTTTGCTTCACCCCAAATCACGTCAACCTTGTTCTTCTTCATGAGGAAACCGACGCCGCTGTTCAGCCGTCCTGAAACCTTGCGTGAGCGATCAACCACGGCAGCCGTATCGACACTGACCTTGCCCTCGATCTTCAGGCCATAATCCTTGGCGTGTTCAGCATAGTGCATGATTTCGGCGCTACGCAGCAGTGCCTTCGTCGGGATACAACCCCAGTTGAGGCAGATGCCGCCCAGATGCTCGCGTTCCACAATCGCGGTCTTGAAACCAAGTTGTGCGGAGCGCACGGCCGTCACATAACCCCCGGGACCGGAGCCGACGATGATGACGTCGTAATTTTCAGCCACACTGCTCTCCTTCACTCAAAGTCCTAGACTGCCGCGCAGGATCGGTGCCAGCGCTTCTCCAATGGCACGGGTATTGGTCGCATCGAGATGCACACCGTCGAGCGATGTCGTCTGAGCGACCGAGCCTGCGTCGAAGAAGCCGCAACCGATCTCCTCCGCCAAGCTGGCATAGAGGCCGGCGAGCTTTCGCGATTCCGCTATGCCGCCGCCGAACAATGCCGAGAAATCGGGATTTCCGGTTTCGCAAATTACCGGGGGCGAAACGAGAATGATCTGCGGCTTGGCCTGTTCAACCGGGTAATCATGCCCACGGATGATGTCGACAAGCCGCCGCATGCCCTGTTTCGCGCCGATCGCATGGCCGCAGATAAACGGTTTCATGTCATTCGTGCCGAGCATGACGATAACCATGTCGAGCGGAGCATGGCTCATCAGGATCGTCGGCAGGAGGCGGGCGCCGTTGCGGTCAGCACCGGCTGCATAGTCATCAAATGCCGTGGTCCGTCCGTTCAGCCCTTCCGCGATGACACGGATATTCTCGCCCAACGCCTGCTGCAGTACACTCGGCCAACGATCCGCATAGGCGTGACGGCCAGGGCCTTCAGCGTTGTATCCCCAGGTCAGCGAATCTCCGTAGCAGAGGATGGTCTTCATATTTCTTGCCGTTCGGTTCAGGGGCTGTGCAGCCGGAAGCGATGTCTGCCTGTTGGAAGAGCAATATCAGACCAGCATGCTCATCGGGTTTTCGATCACGCGCTTGAAGGCAGCAAGAAGTTCGGCCCCGAGTGCGCCGTCCACGGCACGATGATCCGTCGAAAGCGTCACGGTCATCATATTGGCGACTTCGATCTGACCGTTCCTCACAACAGCCCTCTCCTCACCCGCACCGATCGCAAGAATGGTAGCGTGGGGCGGATTGATAACCGCGGCGAAGTCCTTGATGCCGAACATGCCAAGATTGGAAACGGCCGTCGTACCGCCCTGATATTCCTCGGGCTTGAGCTTCCGACTTCGTGCCCGCGAGGCGAGATCCTTCATCTCGTTTGAGATAACCGAAAGCGTCTTCTGGTCCGCCTTGCGCACGATTGGCGTAATCAGCCCGCCCGGTATGGAAACCGCAACTCCGACATCGGCATGTTTATGCTTGACCATGTTGGCCTCCGTCCAGGAGACATTTGCCTCCGGAACCGCCATCAACGCGGCCGCCATTGCCTTTATAATCATGTCGTTGACCGAAAGCTTGTAGGCGGGAGCCTCGCCATTTTCGGTCTTGACCATGGGCGCGGCGGCATTGAGCTGTTTGCGCAGCTCCAGCAACGCGTCGATCTGGCAATCGAGCGTGAGATAGAAATGAGGAATGGTCGATTTGGCCTCAACCAGCCGGCGCGCGATTGTCTTGCGCATGCCGTCATGCGGCGCGAGTTCGTAGGAACCTTCTTCGAAGAGCTTGAGAATCGCGTCATCCGACATCGGCTTTACCGAAGGCGTGGAAGCAGCCGCCATTGCAGCCTGTTCCGTTGAAGCCTGCCCCCGCATGCCGGCTTTTGCCGCCGCTTCCACATCAGCCTTCACGACACGACCATGAGGACCAGAACCGCTGAGCTGCGCCAGGTCGATGCCCGCATCCTTGGCGATGCGGCGGGCAAGTGGAGAGGCGAAGAGGCGCGCGCCGTCCTCTTTCGGTGCAGTGTCCGCTGTGCCGACAGCATCCGCTTTTGCGGCGCCATTACCGCTGGATTGCACGGCCGGCCTTTCGGCTGGTTTGGATTCCTCTGGTGGTTCTGCCGCCTCTTCCTTTTTCACCGAGGTTTCGGCCTTTGCCTCCTTCGCGCCTCCATCMCTGCCGGCAGCTTTCGCTGCCGCGGCTGCATCCTCGCCCTCTTCGGCGAGGACAGCTATCAGCGCATTGACCTTGACGCCTTCGGTTCCTTCGGGAACCACAATTTTGGCCATCGTGCCCTCGTCAACGGCCTCGACCTCCATGGTCGCCTTGTCAGTTTCGATCTCGGCAATGACGTCACCCGGGGAAACCTTGTCACCTTCCTTGACAAGCCACTTGGCGAGATTGCCTTCCTCCATCGTGGGCGACAGGGCCGGCATGGTGATGTTTATCGGCATGACGTCCCTCCTCAGTCGCGATAGGTGACGGCCTTCACGGCATCCACCACATCAGCCACGCTGGGCAGCGCAAGCTTTTCGAGATTGGCCGCATAAGGCATCGGCACATCGCGGCCGGTCACGGTTATCACAGGCGCGTCGAGCCAATCGAAAGCACGTTGCATCACTTGGCTTGTTATATGGTCGCCCACCGACGACTGAGGGAAACCTTCCTCAACCGTTACCAGCCGGTTGGTCTTCTTGACCGATTGGATCACGGTATCGAGATCCATCGGACGGATGGTCCTTAAATCGATGATCTCTGCGTCAATGCCCATTCCGCGCAATTCCTCCTCGGCCTTGACTGCATAGGTCATGCCGATGCCAAAGGAGACGATGGTGGCGTCCTTGCCCTGCTTGTGGATGCGCGCCTTGCCGATCGGCAGCACGAAATCGTCGAGCTTCGGCACATCGAAGGTGTGACCGTAAAGGATCTCGTTTTCGAGAAAAATCACCGGATTCGGGTCGCGGATTGCTGCCTTGAGCAGACCTTTCGCGTCGGCAGCCGTATAGGGCATGACCACCTTCAGTCCGGGAATATGGCTGTACCAGGCAGCATAATCCTGACTGTGCTGGGCCGCCACGCGCGCCGCGGCGCCGTTGGGGCCGCGGAAGACGATCGGAGCGCCCATCTGACCACCAGACATGTAGAGCGTCTTCGCCGCCGAATTGACGATCTGGTCGATCGCCTGCATGGCGAAATTGAAGGTCATGAACTCCACAATAGGTTTCAGACCGGCAAAGGCTGCACCAACACCAACGCCCGCGAAACCATGCTCGGTGATGGGCGTATCCACCACGCGTTTGTCGCCGAATTCCTGCAGCAAGCCTTGCGTGACCTTGTAAGCGCCCTGATATTCGGCCACCTCCTCGCCCATGATGAAGACATCTTCGTCACGGCGCATCTCTTCGGCCATGGCGTCGCGCAAAGCCTCGCGCACAGTCATCTGCACCATCTCGGCGCCTTCCGGAATGTCGGGGTCGGCAGCGATTTCCGCTTTCGGAGCCGCGGGGGCTTTGGAACTGGAACTTTCGCCCTGATCCTGGGCAACGGACTTGCTGCCCTCCTCGCTTGCATCGGCGCGCTTTCCGCCCTTGTCGGCCTCATCAGCCGTCGTTTCGGATTTGGCCGACTTGGGTGCGGCGCTCTCCTTTATATCGTCAACGCTCTCGCCATCGCCCAACAGGAGCGCGATGGGCGTATTGACCTTTACTCCCTCGGTACCCTCGGCGACGAGAATCTTGCCGAGCGTGCCTTCGTCCACGGCTTCGACTTCCATTGTCGCCTTGTCGGTCTCGATCTCGGCGATCACGTCACCCGCGGTAACCGTGTCGCCTTCTTTCTTCAGCCATTTGGAAAGATTGCCCTCTTCCATTGTCGGCGAGAGGGCCGGCATGAGTATTTCTGTCGGCATGTTCTATGGGCCCTCTCAGTGCACGATGTCCGTATAGAGCTCCGAAACGTCGGGCTCGGGATCGGTCTGTGCGAAATCAGCTGCATCAGCCACGATGTCGCGCACTTCCTTGTCGATCGCTTTCAGGTCGTCCTCGTTGGCCCACTTCTTTTCCACAAGTCGTTTTTTCACCTGCTCTATCGGGTCGTGCTCGGAGCGCATCTTCTGCACCTCGTCCTTGCTTCGGTATTTCGCCGGATCCGACATGGAATGGCCGCGATAGCGGTAGGTCTGCATCTCCAGGATAATTGGCCCGTTGCCGCCGCGGCACCATTCGGCCGCCATGTCGCCCGCCGCCTTGACGGCGCGGACATCCATGCCGTCGACCTGGATGCCGGGGATTCGAAATGAAAGGCCGCGATGGGAGAAATCAGTTTCCGCCGACGACCGCGCCACGGACGTGCCCATAGCGTAGCGATTGTTCTCGATGATGTAGACAACGGGCAGCTTCCATAGCGAAGCCATGTTGAAGCTCTCATAGACCTGACCCTGATTGGCCGCACCGTCGCCGAAATAGGTCAGCGAAATGTTGTCGTTGCCGCGATAGCGGTTGGAGAGTGCCAGCCCGGTACCTATCGGAACCTGGGCGCCAACGATGCCATGCCCGCCAAAGAAGTTCTTCTCCTTCGAGAACATGTGCATGGAGCCACCCTTACCCTTGGAATAGCCACCACGCCGACCGGTGAGTTCGGCCATCACGCCGCGCGCGGACATGCCGGTCGCTAGCATGTGGCCGTGGTCACGATAGCCGGTGATGATCTGATCGCCTTCCTTGAGAGCCATCTGCATGCCGACGACAACAGCTTCTTGGCCTATATAGAGATGGCAGAAGCCGCCAATGAAGCCCATGCCGTAAAGCTGGCCGGCCTTCTCCTCGAAACGGCGGATCAGGAGCATGTCGCGATAGGCGGCAAGCTCTTCGTCCTTGGTGAATTTCGCCGGGGGCGGCGTCTTCACGGAACTGGTGGATTTGCTGGTCGATCGGGTTCTGGATGACGGAGATTTTCTGGCGGCAGTCGCCATGCCTCACTCCCTGCTGCCTCTTTATGGTGGATGTTGGAAGAAGATACTGCCCTTCCAATTTCACTACGAAGCTAGCACGGGTCAGCACGTTCGACCATGCGAAAAATGCATAGTCCGTACGCGCATAAATTACTGAAAATATTGTCTATATCAGTTATTAACTAGAATTAAGTTAATTTGACTTCTGCATCGATCGATAGATTATTACCTCGTCTTTGTGGGCCAGATTGAGAGCGCGTCTGGCCTGTTCGTCAAGCATGTCCTTCTCGAGCGTTCCATCATGAAGAAGCTGCAACCGATGCTCCAAATGAGCACGCCTGTCCTTCAGGGCATCGAGTTGAGCCTGCAGATCCTTCGCACGATCCTCAAGCCTGTATTTGGAATAGATGCCGTATTCGCCGTGATAGGCGTGAAAACCGAAATAGGCGAGGAAGATGGCCGTGATCGCAGGCACGATCAGACGGCCGGTATTGCGTCTCTTGTACTGGCGTGTCCACATGGCGAAATTCCTTTCCGCCAATGTGACCATATCATGCTTAATGGACGGTTAGGACAGCAAGTCAATCTGCCGCCCCGCCCTCGGTCTCAGTTCTGGCGCTTCTCTTAAGCGCGCAAGATCGCTTTTCCCGCGTAGCGTGCCTGCGTGCCCAGCTCTTCCTCGATGCGGATAAGCTGGTTGTACTTGGCAAGCCGGTCCGAACGGGCGAGCGAACCCGTCTTGATCTGCCCGCAATTGGTTGCGACCGCCAGATCAGCGATGGTCGAGTCCTCGGTCTCTCCGGAGCGGTGCGACATGACGGCAGTATAGCGCGCGCGATGCGCCATATCCACGGCCTCCATGGTTTCCGTCAGTGTGCCGATCTGATTGACCTTGACGAGGATTGAGTTGCCGACACCCATCTTGATGCCGTCTCGCAGGCGGGCCGAATTGGTGACGAACAGGTCGTCGCCGACAAGCTGTGCCTTGTCGCCGCAAAGGTCGGTCAGGGCTTTCCAGCCGTCCCAATCATCCTCGGCCATGCCGTCTTCGATGGAGATAATAGGATAGTCGGCAACGAGCTTGGCCAGATATTTCGCCTGTGCCTTGCCGTTGCGCGTTTTCCTTTCGCCTTCATAGACATAGGAACCGTCCCTGAAGAATTCCGTCGCCGCACAGTCGAGAGCGATCGCGACATCGTCACCAGGCTTGTAGCCCGCTTTCTCGATTGAAGTCATGATGAAATCAAGCGCCGCCTGAGCGTTCTTCAGATCAGGCGCAAAACCTCCCTCGTCGCCCACATTTGTGTTGTGGCCAGCTTCCTTGAGGCTCTTCTTGAGCGTGTGGAAGATTTCCGAACCCCAGCGCACGGCGTCGCGCAAAGTTTCGGCGCCGACCGGCATGATCATGAATTCCTGGAAGTCGATCGGGTTATCCGCATGAGCGCCGCCATTGATGATATTCATCATCGGAACGGGAAGCACATGGGCGGAAGCGCCGCCGACATAGCGGTAGAGGGGCAGACCTGAGGCTTCCGCCGCMGCCTTGGCGACCGCAAGTGATACGCCGAGAATGGCATTGGCGCSGAGCCGGTTCTTGTTAGGCGTGCCGTCGAGTTCGATCATGGTCCGGTCGATATGGATCTGGTTCTCGGCCTCCATCCCGCCGATCGCCTCGAAGATCTCGCCATTGACCGCGTCGACGGCCTTGGTGACACCTTTGCCGAGATAGCGCTTGCCACCGTCCCGCAGTTCGACAGCCTCATGAGCGCCGGTGGAGGCACCGGACGGGACCGCCGCGCGGCCCATCGACCCGTCTTCCAGCGTTACGTCGACCTCCACGGTCGGATTGCCGCGGCTGTCGAGGATTTCGCGTCCGACGATATCGATGATAGCGGTCATGGGTGCATCCTGTCATTCGTTGTGGAAACCGCGCCCGTCTTAACGAAAGCGCGAGAAAAGACAATGACGACGGCGATCAGCTTTTCTTGGCGACCTTATCAAGGGCTATAAGGCATTCGAGCAGAGCGCGCATGTCCTTGAGGGGTACCATGTTCGGGCCGTCCGACGGCGCATTGTCCGGGTCCTGATGCGTCTCTATGAAAACACCGGCGACGCCGACCGCGACGGCAGCACGCGAAAGCGTTTCGACGAAACGCCGATCACCACCGGTCGAACTCCCCTGCCCGCCCGGTTGCTGCACCGAATGAGTCGCGTCGAAGATCACGGGAGCGCCCGTCTCGGCCATAATGGGCAATGAACGCATGTCCGACACCAGCGTATTGTAACCGAATGAGGCGCCGCGCTCTGTCAAAAGCACGTTGGGATTGCCGGAGTCGACGACCTTGGCAAGCACATTGCGCATGTCCCAGGGCGCCAGGAACTGCCCCTTCTTGACGTTCACGGCGCGGCCCGTCTTCGCTGCGGCAATCAAAAGATCGGTCTGGCGGGAGAGAAAAGCCGGAATCTGCAACACATCGACCACATCAGCGACCATACGGCACTGCTCCTCCGTATGGACATCCGTCAGCACCGGTATATCGAGTTCCCGCCTGAGATCGGCGAAGATCGGCAGCGCCGCATCCAATCCGGCGCCTCGTTTGCCGGAGAGGGAAGTCCTGTTCGCCTTGTCGAAGCTGGACTTGTAGACGAAGCCGATGCCCAGCGAAGCCGTAAGCTCCTTCAAGGCGCCTGCCATATCGAAGGCATGATCACGCGATTCAAGCTGGCACGGACCTGCGATCAGGGAGAGCGGTGCACTGTTGTCGAATGTGACCGAACCGACCGTGACATGAGAATTTGGCTTCATCGACAATCACTTCTCCTGGGGGGCACGATCCTGCGGGTTGGCGCGCCAAGCTTTCATCCGCGGCATGTGCCCCAAAACCGTCGCTGCTTCAAGAGCAGGCAAAGCTTGAAGCGACGGTAGCGAAGGGCTACGGCAGGATATCTCGTCGTCATCGACACATCCGAAGGTCTTTCAAGAAGAATGGTTCATTTGGGGGAAATGCTGACCGGATTGCTGGGCGCGGCAGCGGCATATGGTCGGATTCTTCTGATACTCGGCCTCGTTCTCGGTATTTTCAGTCCCGATCTGGCTGTCGCGGCAAAGCCCTGGATCCAGGAGATGATTGCCGCCCTGCTGTTCCTCTCCGCCTTGCGCATAGGACCACAACAGATGGTCGGCGTGGCGCGCGACATAAGCCATACGGTGGCAGGCGTGCTGATATTCCAATTGCTGCTGCCTGTGCTGCTGGCTCTGGCTTTCCTAGGCTTCGGATGGACCGGCATATTGCCCACCGCTCTTGTGCTCATGGCTGCTGCCGCTCCGATTTCGGGGAGCCCCAATCTGGCGATCATGGCGGGTCATGACCCCGCTCCCGCACTCAGATTGTTGACTCTGGGAACCGCCTTGCTTCCGCTGACCGTCCTGCCGGTATTTTGGCTGGTGCCTGCGCTCGGAAGCGGCTCTGATGTTCTTGCCGCCGCGGCGCGCCTGCTGGGCGTCATCGCACTCTCCGTCGCTTTGGCCTTTGCAATCCGCGTTCTTTTTCTGCGCGACTTGCAACCATCCGCCGTCCAATCCATCGACGGCCTGTCGGCGATTTTGATGGGGGTGGTCGTAATCGGGCTGATGTCTGCTGTCGGACCGACTCTATTCGAAGCGCCAGGCGAGCTTGCGCTCAATCTGGCGGTCGTTTTCGCCACCAACTTCGCCCTTCAAATCGCAACTGCTAGCCTGCTGCGCCGCGTTGGGGAAGATCACGTCGCGGTGCCTTTCGCCGTCGTGGCGGGAAACCGCAACATGGCACTTTTCCTGGCAGCATTGCCGGTGACCGTGACCGACCCGCTGCTTCTGTTCATCGGCTGCTATCAGATCCCTATGTATCTGACGCCGGTTCTTCTTCATCGCTTCTACAGGCCGGGCACTCCCGTCAGTCTTCGTCGATAAAGATCGTGCTGCAATGGATTTTGCCTCCCCTTTAATCGAAGCCCGGCTCGTGCGCCGCTACAAGCGCTTCCTGGCCGATGTGATCCTTCCTGATGGTAGTGAGGAGACGGTCGCGGTCCCGAATACCGGCTCCATGCTCGGTCTGACCGCCCCAGGCTCACGCGTTTTTCTGTCACTGTCGGCCAACCCGAAGCGGAAATACCGCCACACGCTGGAAATCGTTGAGGCAGACGGCACGCTGGTGGGTATCAATACCGGCCTGCCCAACCGGCTCGCCGAGGAAGCGATTCTGAAAGGGCTGGTGGCTGATCTCGCCGAATATCCTCTGCTTCGGCGCGAGCAACGCTATGGGGAACGCTCACGCATCGACCTCCTGCTGGAGCATCCGGAACGCCCGCCCGCTTATATCGAGGTGAAGAATGTCCATTTCATACGCTCCACGGGTCTGGCGGAGTTCCCGGATTCCGTGACCGTTCGCGGCGCACGCCACCTCGACGAGCTCGGACGCATGCGGCAGGCTGGTTTCCGCGCCGTCATGCTGTTCATCATCCAGCGCGGCGATTGCGACCGCTTCGGACTTTGCGGCGACCTCGATCCCGCCTATGCTGTTGCCTTCGAGCGCGCCAGGGCCCTCGGGGTTGAAGCTTATGCTATACGATGCCAAATCAGTAGCCGCGCCATCACGCCCGAGTGCCTCATAGAGATCGAACCCTGGACCAGTCCATGACCACTTATCTCGATGCCGAAACAGCCCCTCTTCGCAATACCGGTCAGATACGGCTCTATGGCGAGGAGGCTTTCGAGGGTATGCGCAAGGCCTGTCAGCTTACCGCCCGCTGCCTCGACGAATTGGCGGGGCTGGTCGCTCCGGGAGTGACGACCAACGCCATCGACCGTTTCGTCTTCGAATTCGGAATGGACCATGGCGCCCTGCCCGCGACACTCAACTATCGCGGCTACACCAAGTCCACCTGCACTTCGATCAATCACGTGGTTTGCCACGGCATCCCTGACGACAAGCCGCTCAGGGATGGGGATATCGTCAATATCGACGTCACCTATATTCTCGACGGCTGGCATGGTGATTCGAGCCGCATGTATCCGGTCGGCACGATCAAACGCGCCGCTGAACGGTTGCTGGAAGTCACCTATGAATGTCTGATGCGCGGTGTGGCCGCCGTAAAGCCCGGTGCGCGCACCGGCGCCATCGGCGCAGCGATCCAGACCTATGCGGAAGGCGAGCGCTGTTCCGTCGTACGCGATTTCTGCGGGCACGGTGTCGGTCTGCTGTTTCATGACGCGCCGAACATCCTGCATTACGGCAGCCGGAATGAGGGCATCGAAATGCGCCCCGGCATGATCTTCACAATAGAGCCCATGATCAATCTTGGCCGCCCGCATGTGAAGGTGCTTTCCGATGGCTGGACGGCAGTTACCCGCGACCGCTCTCTCTCGGCGCAATACGAGCATACGGTGGGTGTGACTGAAACGGGCTGCGAAATCTTTACGCTTTCACTCGCAGGGCTCGACCGGCCGGGCCTTCCTACTTAATATTCGCTTACGGTGAGCGGTTGGGACCTCGCTGACAACAGCGGGAGGGGCGATGAATAGCGATGACGAGCGTGGATTTTTCGGCGAGGCGCCCTTTCCGGCTCTGCATAAGAAAACGAAGACTCCCGAAAAACCTCACTATCATGGCCATCGGGAACGCTTGCGCAACCGGTTTGCAGAATCAGGCAGCGATTCCCTCACCGATTATGAGATGCTGGAACTCCTGCTTTTCCGCTCCATTCCCCGAGCGGACACCAAGGGCATGGCCAAGGCTCTCATCAAGCGGTTTGGTTCTTTTGCCGAGGTCCTCGGCGCGCCTGAACATCTTCTGACAGAGGTCCCCGGCATCGGAAAGACGGCGGCCCTTGACCTCAAGATCGTCGCCGCAGCGGCACAGCGCATGCTGAAAAGCCAAGTGCATCGGAAACAGGTGCTTTCCTCCTGGAGTGCCGTCGTCGACTACTGCCGGGCTGCGATGGCGTTCGAAACGCGCGAGCAGTTCCGCATCCTGTTCCTCGACAAGAAGAATACGTTGATCGCCGACGAGGTGCAGCAGACTGGAACTGTCGACCATACGCCGGTCTATCCGCGTGAAGTGGTCCGCCGTGCGCTCGAGTTGTCGGCTTCAGCGGTCATTTTGGTCCACAACCATCCTTCCGGCGACCCTACCCCTTCCCGCGCCGACATCGAGATGACGAAAACGATTATCGACACAGCGAAGCCGCTTGGCATTTCGGTGCATGACCATGTGATCATCGGCAAGAGCGGCCATGTGAGCATGAAGGGCCTGCTCCTGATCTAACGAAAAAGGCCGCTCGGTGGAGCGGCCTTTTGACATCAGAGCGTTAGCCGGTCATTCGCCGGCTTCCTCTTTCTTCTCGGCTGCTTTCTTCTTTGGTGCAGTCTTCCTCTTGGGTTCGGCCTCAGTCTTCTTTGCGGTTGACTTGGCTTTTTTTGCCGGCTTGGCCTCGGTTTCTTCCTCGTCGTCGGCCATCAGTTCCTCGCGTGTCACCTTGGTGTCGGTGACCGAGGCCTTCTCCAGCAGATGATCTACCACCTTCTCCTCGAAGATCGGCGCGCGGATGCTGGCGAGCGCCTGGGGATTGCTACGATAGAACTCGTAGATCTCCTGCTGCTGGTTTTGCGGATAGCGACGGATCGCGTCGAAAAGCGCGCGCTGCATCTCTTCGTCGGTGACCTGAATGCCGGCTTGCTCACCAATTTCGGCCAGTACCAGCCCGAGCCGCACACGACGTTCGGCCAGCCGACGATATTCCCCGCGGGCCTCCTCCTCAGTCGTGTCCTCGTCCTCGAAGCTGCGTCCAGCCTGCTCAAGGTCACGCGTTACCTGACCCCAGATATTCTCGAACTCTGCCTCCACCAGCCTGGAGGGGGTCTCGAACTTGTATTCCTCGTCAAGCGCGTCGAGAAGCTGTCGCTTCGCCTTCTGACGGGTAATGCTGCCAAACTGGCTTTCGAGCTGTCCCCGGATGATTTCGCGCAACTGGTCGGCGGATTCCAGTCCAAGCTTCTTGGCGACGTCATCGTTGACCTCGACGCCGTCCGGCTTGGAAACTTCCTTCACCTTCACATCGAAGGTCGCTTCCTTGCCGGCCAGATGCGCCGCCGGATAGGTTTCGGGGAAGGTCACGGTGACGGTCTTTTCCTCACCTGCCTTTACGCCGACCAATTGATCCTCAAAGCCGGGAATGAACTGTCCAGAGCCCAGGATGAGGTTCGAATCCTCTGCCGAACCGCCTTCGAAAGGCTCTCCATCGACCTTGCCGACATAGTCGATCGCCACCTTGTCCCACAGCTCGGCCTTGCCCTTCTTTGGCTCGTATTCGCGCGCATCGGCAGTGACGCGGCGCACCTGCTCTTCGATTTCCGTATCCGGTACGTCATAGACTGGACGATTGATCTTGATGCCAGAGAAGTCCTTCAGCTCGATAGGAGGAATGACTTCATAGGAGAGTGAGAACTCGAAATCGGCATTGCCGGCGAGGATCTTCTCGGCTTCCTTCTCATCCTCCGTCATCTTGACTTCCGGCTGCATGGCCGGCTTTTCGCCGCGATCGCTGAGGATCGAAGAGGAAGAATCGGAAAGGATCTCGTTCACGACCTCGGCCATGAAGGACTTGCCGTAGATCTTGCGCAGATGCTGCACAGGCACCTTGCCGGGACGGAAGCCATTGAGGCGCACCTTGCCCTTGGCTTCGTCCAGCCGCTGCATAAGGCGGGCTTCCATGTCTTTGGCTGGAACGGTGACCTTGATCTCGCGTTTGAGCCCTGAATTAAGCGTCTCGGTTACCTGCATCAATAAAACCTTTGTTCACTTGGGCCGTCCTCCTGGACGGCCGCATCACCGCTCAGCCTGCCGGGAATGTCTTGCCGGGAATGGCTTTCCTGGTGCGGGTGGAGGGACTTGAACCCCCACGGCTTGCGCCACAGGAACCTAAATCCTGCGTGTCTACCAGTTCCACCACACCCGCTTCGAAAGCCTCAGGCCCCCGAAAGCGCGGCGTTCTATATCATTAGGACCTAGTGGATCAAAGCGAAAATGCCAACAAATTCGGCGTTTTTTGGTCGAATAACGAATGCTGCAACTTGCCGTGGCCGACAGGAAGTCGGCGAGCTTCCGCTCCTCGGCTCTTTACACTCGAATCGAGCCCCTCATACCGGGACACATATTGTTAATGTTGCAATGCACAAAACGCATTGCTGCCATGCAACATCATCACTTCAAAAAAGCTCTGAAGCCTCATATCTCACGGTCGCAACGACATTGGTCGGCACGAACAAAACAAAGAAACGAGCACTGCAATGAACCTGATCCGCAACTATCGCAACTGGCGGCGCTACCGGGAAACCGTGAATGAGCTGAGCCGCCTTTCGAACCGGGAGCTGAACGATCTCGGCATCAATCGCGGCGACATTCCCTTCGTCGCTCGCAAGTCTCTTTAAGGAATTTCGTCGGGGTTTTCCTCCTCCCAAACCTCGACGGATACGGCTGGCATTCTCCTCCTCCCGATTGTCAGTCGGCCAAAACGACACCCGCCGGACCTCCTCCCCCGGCGGGTGTTGTTTTTTCTGCACGTGCATCCGTAAACCGCGCGTTGCATTCGCTCATCCGGCGGACTATCTCCTTTCTCCATGAGTACAAAGCCCGTTCACGTCATCGGCGGCGGTTTGGCCGGCTCCGAAGCAGCCTGGCAAATCGCCCAGGCTGGCGTCCCCGTCATCCTGCATGAGATGCGGCCGCTTCGCGGCACCGATGCGCACAAGACCGACGGGCTGGCCGAACTGGTTTGCTCGAATTCCTTCCGGTCCGACGACGCGGAGCTCAACGCCGTCGGTTTGCTCCATGCAGAGTTACGCCTTGCGGGATCTCTGATCATGCGCGCCGGGGATACGAACCAGGTTCCGGCGGGCGGCGCCCTTGCCGTCGATCGCGAAGGCTTCTCCGCTGCGGTAACGCGAGAGATCGAAGCCCATCCGCTCATCGAGATCGTGCGGGAGGAGATATCCGCCCTTCCGCCGGCCGATTGGGACCAGGCAATCATCGCCACCGGCCCGTTGACCGCGCCGTCGCTTGCCGAAGCAATTGCCACCGAGACCGGGGCAGACGCGCTCGCCTTCTTCGATGCCATCGCGCCGATCGTGCATTTCGACACGGTCGACATGGATGTGTGCTGGTTCCAGTCACGCTACGACAAGGTCGGCCCTGGAGGCACAGGCAAGGACTATATCAACTGTCCGATGGACAAGGCGCAGTATGAGGCATTTGTCGCCGCACTGATCGAAGGTGACAAAACCGCCTTCAAGGAATGGGAAGGCACGCCTTATTTCGACGGATGCCTTCCAATCGAAGTTATGGCCGAGCGCGGCCCCGAGACGCTGCGTCATGGCCCGATGAAGCCGATGGGCCTGACAAATGCACATAAACCCTCCGAAAAGCCTTATGCGGTCGTCCAGCTTCGACAGGACAATGCGCTTGGCACGCTCTACAACATGGTCGGCTTTCAGACGAAGCTGAAATATGGGGAGCAGACCCGCATTTTCCGGATGATTCCGGGGTTGGAGAATGCGGAATTCGCCCGGCTAGGCGGACTGCACCGCAATACCTATCTCAACTCCCCAGCTTTGCTCGACGGGACGCTGCAACTGAAGTCACGCCGTGGCTTGCGCTTTGCCGGACAGATCACCGGGTGTGAAGGTTATGTCGAGAGCGCTTCCATGGGCCTGCTGGCGGGGCGGTTCGCTGCAGCCGAGCGTCTCGGCTTGCCTGTGTCACCGCCTCCTGTCACCACCGCTTTCGGGGCACTGCTCAACCACATCACCGGCGGTCATATCCTTGCCGACGAGGAAAGCGGCAAACGGTCATTTCAGCCGATGAACATCAATTTCGGGCTCTTCCCTCCAGTGGAGGCACCGAAAACGGAAGGACGCCGACTGCGAGGCAAGGAAAAGTCGCAAGCCAGGAAACGCGCCATGACGGCCCGCGCGCTGGCGGATTGCCGCCGCTGGCTCGGCCTTGGCGGAAACGTCGAGGAAGCCGCATAGAGCCCCTACTCGGTGTGGAATCCGGTTATGGGCAGCCTCCAATATGGCATTGAGGCGCCACCGAACCTTCCCTAAGATGCCGGACGCTATGGTTCGATATTAACCGGCAGGAGCAGAGCATGGCTGGGCGCGTGCCCAAAATTTGTCGATGTAAGCTGTCGCATGGAAGTAAACTGCCTCACGCCGGCTGGCTATAGTGCAATCCTGTTTTGAGGTTTTGACGACGCGTGCCGAACACTTCTTCCATGCGGGTACTGATTCTAGGAGCAGCAGCCGGTGGCGGCCTTCCGCAATGGAACTGCGGCTGCGTGAATTGCGCGGCGGCCCGCAAAGCCGGTTCCGGCATTTCTCCGCAGACCCAGTCCTCGGTGGCAGTCAGCTCCGATGGTGAAACCTGGGCGATCCTCAACGCCTCACCCGACATTCGTCAGCAGGTTAGCGCTAACGCGCAACTCCATCCCCGGCGCTTGCGCAACAGCCCGATCAGGAGCGTACTACTGACCAATGGCGACATTGACCATATCGCTGGTCTGCTGACGCTGCGGGAAAAACAACCCTTCGATATCTATATGACACCGGCTCTGGCGGAGATCATCGATGACAACCCGGTTTTCCGGGTGCTCGATGGTGAATTGGTTCAAAGACAAACTGTCCACCTTAACGAGCCCTTTTCGCTTCTACCTGACATGCAAGCGCTGTTGTTCCCGGTGCCGGGAAAGGTTCCCCTTTTCATGGAGGAAGGAGAGCCCGAAGTCGGAAAGGAAGGCGAGCAGACCGTGGGCGTCGAGCTGATATGCGGGAAACGCCGCGCCTATTATATTCCCGGTTGCGGAGCGATGACCGAGGCCCTGGCGGACCGCATCCGCGGCGCGAATCTCGTCCTTTTCGACGGAACGCTCTTCACCGACGACGAAATGCGCCTCACCGGCACCGGCGAAAAGACGGGACGTCGCATGGGGCATATGCCGATCGACGGGCCGGACGGTAGTCTGCAAGCGCTCGCTTCCCTGGATATCGGGCGTAAGCTCTATATCCATATAAACAACACAAATCCGATCTGGCGACCCGGCCCGGAGCGGGAAGCCGTTGAACGCGCCGGCTTTGAAGTCGGGCAAGACGGCATGGAAATCATGGTCTAAGCTTGCCTGAATATATGCAAGGCGAACCGAAGGCACGGTTTACCGCCAGTCGCGTGCACGCAGGAGCAAGGTTCCGCTGAGGCCCGTAAGTTGCGGGTCAGATCGCACTCGTCCGCTGATGAAGGTAGGCACGAGCAGAATCTTGCGGCCATCGGATTCGAGAACAATGGTGGGCGTCTCGGTCTGGCCCTTATCGACCAGACCACGTATCTCGTCGGCGCTAAACACAAAGCGGGTTTCGGATCCGCCTTTCGCAATCACCACCGCGTTCTCGTCCAGACGAATGCCAAGTGCAGCTCCGCCCGGCAGTTTCAAGGCTCCCGGCTGAGCGTTCCCTCCGTATACGCTGATATTCGGCACCATCAGATCAAAGTCGCCTACTTCCAGGGCGCCTGACTGCGGGTAGTTCAATGTAAAGTATTCGCCATTGTCGAAACGGGGTCGATCGGGATCGAGCCCCCAGGCCAAAGCCACGGCGCGATACTCGCTCCCACCAGCGTTGCGATCGTCAAATCCATCAGGGGCAACACGTCGCGCTGCATTCTCGCTCGAGAGATAGCGCAGCGCCGACAAAGCCTCGTCGTGACGTTCACCCTCGACCGGCGGATTGTTGACGATCGTCAGGAAGCGCACGCTCTGGCTGCGCAAAGCAGTCGCCACCGCTCCCTGAGGGCCGAAACTCGCAAGCGCCAGAGCGATAACCGGTAGCGCTGTCATGTAGCGGATATCCCCTCGCGTCCGCGGAAGAATCTGCAGCGTCAGGAGGATCGCTGCGACGATGCCAAAAAGCCCGAGCAGGAACCGTTCAGGTGTCACCCCATATTGTCCGACCCTCAACGCAAGGGCGTAGAAGAGAAGGAGAAGCGGCACCGGCAGCATGAACGGCCACAGGCGCAGCAGGAGCCTAGTCGGCGCCCTTGCCGCGCTGAGAAACGGGTGGATCACGATCAGGGAGCCGAAGACGCAGAAGCCGAAGGCCAGAACCAGCCAGCCGATTTGACCCTGCGGCACCTCACCCGTGACCAATATCTTCAGCCCATAGAGGTGCAGGATGAGGGCGTAGACAATGAGCAGCGGCGCAGCGACAAAATCCCCGAGCGCCCGCATCCCCCGCTCCATGAAGCCGGCGGCAGTCGCATCCGGCTCGGCTGCAAATTCGCGGGGGATTTGGCCGAGACCGAAAAGCGGGGCCGCAAGCAGTCCTGTGACCGCCCAGACATGCAGATAGAGGTTATTCGGCACCTCAATGCCGAACAGATAGGTCAGGCTGGCGAATATCGCCGAAATACCGCCGGCGAACAGAAACAGGGCAAGTGCGGCTAGGATGATGGCAAAAGCCAACCGGACGGCAAAAAGCCACAATGCGGCTCCCGTTCCGCGCGCCGTGTAGGGTGACACGACGACAAGGCCAGCCAGTGCCACAACCAGTGTCCAGCGCAAGGAATAGGTCGCATCGTGCAGCCATATCAGACAGAATGCCATCGTGCCGGCAACAATACCGCAGCCATGACGCAGCCAGGGTCCGGCATTGCGCGATTCACAGAGGAGACCGACGGCCAGCGAGGCGAGCGCGGCGGCAAGGAAAGGAAGAACGAAATCCTTCTCGCCGCCAATTGAGAACAGGCCCCGGTCTGCGATGAGGAGGCTGGCATTCAACGTCATCAGCAGCAGGAAAAGCGCGGTGACCGGCAGGCGTATGATAGCCTCGCGCGTGCCTTCCATCATCTCCAGCGCCACGGCACGCCAGCCGGTGGCCCTGTGGTGATCCTGTTCAATTGTCATCCGGCGCTACTCCAGCCCCGCATCGCGTGGCGCAACAAGAGCCAGTGCCGTCGCGGCGCGGAAATGTCCGCAATTTCTCGCAGCGGATCGATCCTTGCAACTTTTAAGAGATAGGCCGGGACAAGTGCAACGGGCAGGAAAGCGGAGCGAAGGCTTTCTGTTATAGCACCCGCCTCTGCTTCAAAGGCGGCAAGATGCTCGTACGCCAGAGCGAGCATAGCTGCCACTGCAGCACCCGCCCCCTCGCCCTCATCGGAAAGGAATGCGTCCCTCGAAGTCCCGGCAGCGGCGAGGAGGTCTGCGGGTACGTAGCACTGCCCGCGCGACCGATGCAGCGGCAACAGCCGGAGCAATCCGGTAATTGCCTGGGCGCAGCCGGCATGGCCCGCCAGGCTCGCCATTGAGGGCGCTTTCGCAGCATCGAGTATGATCGCGGCGAGTTGGATGATCGCCGAAGCCGTTTCGCCGCAATATCCTTCAAGGTCGGTGCGGCCGGGCATGGGGTCGTCATAAAGATCGAAGACCCTTGCATCCAGATAGTCGAGCAAGGATCGGACCGGCAGGCGGTTCTTCTCGATCGTCTGCAAAAGCGCCTCGGCCAGCGGATTGCCGGCCGCAGCCTCGCCATTCGACGAAAGCACGTCGCGCCACCATTGCAGCCGCATCTCGCCCGCCAGCGGATCCCTTATCCGATCACGGATCGCCGCGATCTCGGCATTGAACGCATAGAGAGCAAAGAGATGACCGCGTTTTTCCTCCGGAGCGTAAAGCACCGCGAGATAGCGATCCCGGTCGGCGGACCGCACGACCTCCATGGCGTGACGCTGTGCGGCGTCCATGTCAATCGACCGCAATCAGTGCCGCCGCGACTGCCCGGTCCTCCGCCAAAAGCACGTTAAAGGTACGCACCGCCGGTCCCGTAGCCATTGGTTCAACGGTGACGCCTGCTTGTTTCAAGGTCCCGCGCAGCACCGCGGATGGCGGGCGGAGAATAGTCCCGGTACCGATCAGGAGAAGCTCGATTTCCCCGGCCTCGGACAGGACACGGCTGAGATCCTCCGCTGCAACCGCGGCCGGATTTGCGGGTTCCCAGCCATAGATTCCCGATGGCAGGCAGAGGATGGATCCCTTGTGAGACATGTCAGCGAAACGGAAGCCACCGTTGCCATAGGCGTCGATGGGCGCACGGCCCGGGAAATGGGCCGCGCGAATGACGATCCCGTGCTCGCCACGCTTGCCTACGGCCAATCCTCAAGCCTTTCCGGCAGCACCGACCTGCGTGCTCACCTTCTTTTCCTCTTCGGAATCGAACATGTCCGGCCGGAGCTTGAAGAGGATGAGCATCGGGCCCGCGATGAACACCGAAGAATAGGTGCCAATAAGAACACCGACAATGATGGCTAAGACGAAGGACGCGATGACTTCCCCACCGAAGAAATAGAGCGCACATAAGGCCATCAGCGTCGTCAGACCTGTGAGGATCGTCCGTGAAAAGGTCTGATTCAACGCAAGGTCTATCAGCTCATCGAGCGGCATCCTCTTGTACCGCCGCAAAGTCTCGCGAATGCGGTCGTAAATGACGACCGTATCGTTGATCGAATAGCCGACCACGGTGAGGATGGCTGCGATACTCTGCAGATTGAATTCGAGCCCAAAGAGCAGATAAACTCCAACGATCACGAGTATATCGTGAGCAGTAGAGATGATGGCACCAACGCCGAACTGCCACTCGAAGCGGAACCAGATATAGATCAGCATCGCGACCAGCGAGAGGATGATACCGATCGTTCCCGTTCGGGCCAATTCGCTAGAAACGGTTGGGCCGACGACTTCGATGCGTCTGAAATCATAGTCAGCTTCCAGCGCGTCACGAACCTGGTTGACCGCCGCCTGGTCGGCGGTGTCGCCTTCCTGCCCTTGAACGCGGATCATCAATTCGCGGTCGTTCCCGATCGTTTGCACCTGGATATCGCCGAGATTCAACTCGCTCAGGCGTGCGCGTACGTGGCCGGGATCCGCCTCTCCCTGCTTGGCCTGCACTTCGATCAGGGAGCCGCCCTTGAAGTCGATGCCATAGTTGAAGTCGACCGTGAACATCATCACGACAATGATGAGCGAAACCACACCCGACAATGCAAAGCCGATATTGCGCATTTTCATGAATGGGATGCGCGGCTGGAGCGGCAGATAATGAACAAAGCCGGAAGGGAATTCGGTCGGCCTCTCACGACGCAGCCACCACGCGATCATCCAGCGGGTAAGCGTATAGGCGGTGAAGACCGTGGTGATGATGCCTATCCCAAGGGTGACGGCGAAGCCGCGCACTGGTCCCGTGCCCATATAGAAAAGGATCGCCGCGGCGATAAAGGTGGTCAGATTGGCATCGACCACCGCGGCCAGCGCTCGTCGGAAGCCGGAATCGAGCGACTGGACAAGAGACCGGCCCTGCGCTCTCTCTTCACGTACACGCTCGAATATGATGACATTCGAATCGACCGCCATGCCCATGGTGAGCACGATACCGGCAATGCCGGGCAATGTCAGGGTCGCGCCGAGCAGCGTCAGAACGGCGATGATCATCGCGACGTTGGCCATCAGTGCGATATTGGCAATGAGACCGAGCTTGCCGTAGATGAGAAGCATCGTCACGACCACAAGCACGGCGCCCACCATCGAGGCAATCTGACCAGCCGCAATAGAGTCGGCACCAAGGCTTGGCCCGACAGTGCGCTCCTCGACGATCGTCAGATCAGCGGGCAACGCACCAGCACGCAACAGAACCGCAAGGTCATTGGCACTCTGGACGGTAAAATTGCCCGAAATCTGCCCTGTACCACCCAATATGGGCTCCCGAATCTGCGGAGCAGAGATGACCTGATTGTCGAGGATGATGGCGAACAGCCGGCCAACATTCTGCTGTGTCGCCTGGCCGAAACGTGTCGCACCCCTACCGTCGAAACGGAAAGATACCACAGGCTCATTCGTCCTCTGGTCGAAGGTCGCCTGCGCATCGACGAGATTCTCTCCCGAGACAATTATTCGGTTTTCGATCAGATAAGGCACCGGCGGATTGTCGGTCGAATACATGACCGTTGTGCCCGGAGGGGGACGGCCCTCAATGGCTTCCTGCACGGGGACCGACTGATCAACCATCTGGAAGGTCAGCTTTGCGGTCTGGCCGAGAATGTCCTTGAAGCGTTCAGGATCCTGCAAGCCGGGCACCTGGACAAGGATGCGGTCATCCCCCTGCCGCTGGATGATCGGTTCTGTCGTGCCGAGTTCATTGACGCGGCGGCCGATAACTTCGATGGACTGGCTGACGGCGGAACTGACACGGTAACTGATGCCCGCATCAGTCAGCGTCAAACGCAGCAAACCGGGCTGCGGCTCGCTTAGTTCCAGTTCAGAGATCGAGCCTCCTCCAAGAAGGCTGGCAGATACGGGCTGCGTAAGCGGCTCCAACGCGGCGCGGGCTGCATCCAGCTCACTGGCGTCGCGTATGCGCACCTGAACGCCGCGTTCGATGTCGGACAATCCGGTATAACCGATACGTGCATCACGCAACGCCGTGCGGACATCATCACGGGCCGTCTGCAGGCGCTGCTCGATCATGTCTTGGCGGTCGATCTGCAGAAGAATATGCGAACCGCCCTGAAGATCGAGGCCCAACGTCATCTGCCGCTTGGGAAGCCAGTCCGGAAGCGAGGAAAGCGTTTGCTGCGAGAATAGATTGGGTGCGGCGAATATTACGGCAGCCACCACGACCAGCCAGATCGAGATGGTTTTCCAGCGAGAGAAGTATAACATTTCGTGCCTGTCCTAGGGCGGCGGCCGGTTGCCGTAAGCGCGCTATTTCTGGGTGTTCTGGTTGGCGACCGGTTCACCCTTGACGCGCACATCGGCGATCATGTTCCTGATTGCCGTAACCTTGGTACCGCCGCCGAGATCGACCTCGATTTCATTGTCGTTGATGACCTTGGTCACCTTACCGACGAGCCCACCGCCCGTAACAACCGTATCTCCGCGCCTGATGGCGGCCAGCATCTCGCCACGCTTCTTTGCCTGCTGGCGCTGCGGACGGATGATCAGGAAATACATGATCACAAAGATCAGGACAAATGGCAAAATGCTGATAAGCATGTCCGGCGCGGTGCCGGTAGCCGCCTGGGCGTAAGCCGGTGTCACAAACATCGAGATACTCCTGCGATATGCGCAAAAAGGCCGCTGCCCGGCCCCCGTCAAAGGTGCGCGGAATATAGACGCTCGGATCGTGTTTGCAACTGCGGGCGGCTGCCTGCGGCCGCTTTTCGCAGCTTGACAGTCATGTTAGAGCCTCGCCCGCACTGTTTCGCACAAAGGCAAAGGCTAAAATGACCGACAAATCAATCGAAGTGCTGAACGAGAAGCTGGATCTTCTCATCGCCGCGGTGTCCAGGCTTTCGCCGCGCGAGCCCAACCCGCCGCGCTTCGATGTAGCCGATTGCTTTGTCTGGAACGATGATACCGGCACGCTCGATCCGGTGGAAAAGGTCAATAGGGTCGATATCAGCCTTATCCGTGGCGTTGACCGCGTCCGCGATATCCTGCTTGACAACACGGCGCGTTTCGCAGCCGGTCTGCCGGCCAACAACGTGCTCTTGTGGGGCGCGCGCGGCATGGGAAAATCTTCGCTGGTGAAGGCCGTGCATGCCAAAGTAAACGCTACCAAGGACGACAGCAGACCACCACTGAAACTGATCGAGATCCATCGCGAGGACATCGAGACGCTGCCGAAGCTGATGACATTGGTGAAGAAGGCACCATATCGCTTCATCCTGTTCAGCGACGACCTGTCCTTCGACCAGAACGACGCATCTTACAAGTCGCTCAAGGCCGCGCTCGAAGGCGGAGTGGAAGGCAGGCCGGAGAATGTCATTCTCTATGCGACCTCAAACAGACGCCACCTCCTGCCCCGGGATATGATCGAGAACGAGCGCTCGACAGCCATCAATCCTTCCGAAGCGGTCGAGGAAAAGGTGTCGCTGTCGGATCGTTTCGGCCTTTGGCTCGGCTTCCACAAATGCTCACAGGACGAATTTCTGGAAATGATCGACGGCTATGTCCGCTATCACGAACTCGACGTCGATCCCGAAATCCTGCGCGCCGAGGCCCTCGAATGGGCAACGACGCGCGGAAGCCGCTCCGGCCGGGTTGCGTGGCAATTCATCCAGGATCTGGCGGGCCGGCTTGGCAAACCATTGAAGGACTGACGAGGATTCGAAAGAAGAAAACCCGCCAGCAATGGCGGGCAAGGAAAGACGATCCGGCTGGAGGTCAGATGGATCGCCGCATTTCTTGTTTATTATTAACTTGTTAGGAGAATCCGTTAAATTCTTACTTTTCCAGGAACTGGACGGGGTCGACGGGAGCAGAGTCCTTTCGCACCTCGAAATGAAGCTTAGGCCGATCGGCGTTTCCGCTCATGCCGGAAAGAGCAATCTCCTGCCCTCTCCGAACCGTGTCGCCTCGCTTAACCTTGATATCGCTGGCATGACCATAGACTGTCACCAGTCCGTCGTCATGGCGGACGAGCACGGTTTTGCCGAACTCCTTCAAGCCGTCGCCGGCATAGATGACTACGCCGTTCTCTGCCGCCTTGACAGGCGTACCCTCCGGTACACCGATATCTATGCCGTCATTGGAGGCTGAACCAACGCCCGATCCGAAGCTGGAGACAACGCGGCCACGGACCGGCCAGCGAAGGCGGCCTATGCCGGTAGAATCCGGGGGGAGCGCGGCCACCTGCTCTGCTTCTTCTGCGATATTGGTGCTATCGGACTGGGAAGGCGGTGTGTAGGAAACCTTTTCGATTGCAGGTTTTGGCTCCTGCACCGGCTTGGCCGTATCGGTGACTATAGGATCCGGCGCTTTCGGCTGTGCGCTGGAGACCTGTGTATAAGCAGTCGCGGCCCCGGCAGGAATCTGAAGTTTCTGACCGACCTGCAGATAGCCGTCAGAGAGCCCGTTGGCTGATTTGATACGGTCGGCGCTTACGCCCGTCTTCCTGGCTATGGCGTAAAGCGTGTCGCCTGACGCAACGGTATAGGAGCCGTCCTGCGTCGACTTAGTCGCGGCGGGGTCCTGGCCGGCAGCAATCGTCGTCTTGCGCTCGTCCATGCGCGGAGCTTGGGGAATGACGGCCATGCGCTCGGCAGGTCCCTGGCTCGGCTGAGGCGCATCCTGGGCCGGCAGCTTGGTGTCGGTAGGCAAGGATTGAACGCTGGCGACCTTTGGATCGCTGTCTGGCGTGGATACAGGCGTCTCGCGTGAATAAGCATAGGCTGGAATGGTAATCTTCTGCCCTGCCTGCAGACCCGACGCGTCGCTCATGCCGTTGGCCTTGAGTATCGCATCCACCGGCACACCATAACGCCGCGAAAGGCTATAGACCGTCTCGCCCGAACTTATGGTCACGGTTGAACCGGAGCCGCCCCCGCCGGCTTGGCTCTCCTGCCCGCTCGGCAGCGAGGCCGTCTGGACCTGCCGCTGCTGGGTCGCAGTATTCGTTATGCCCGAATCGACAGCAGGTGAAGCGGAGGCAACCGGCGCAAGCGCTGGAGCCGGCTGACTGGATTGTCCGATGGGCTGACGCTGGACATCCGACAGCGGCGCTGCGGTAGCGGTCTGGACCGGGGAAACCGATTGTCCGTTCGGAGCAGCCCCGCCGCCAACCATCCCGTTCGGACGGACGCCGCGGTCGACAGAACCCGTATAGGTGCCATCAAGGGATGCGCTCTGATAGGATTGCCCGCCACTATTGGTCGAACCGGTGAAGATGCTGTCCTGGAAGCGCGTGACATCCGAACTGCAACCGGCTGCCAGCCCCCCGACCAACGCGATTGCCGCTCCGCGCGTCAGCTTACGATTGAACTGCTTCAGGACACTGAAACGCATGTCATCTACCCGCGCATACCCGTTACTCGAACTGGTATGGATTAAATCGCGTTAATCTTACTTGTCGGTTAAGCCCGGAGCAGAAAAGGAAAGAAATTTCTGACCTGAAGACGCCGTCGCCCTAAATGCGCACCGATCCTGGCACCCCGGCACTGTGTATCCGATCTTAGATCGCGGCGGCGATACCCTTGCCGAGCGGCTGCAGCCTCACATGCTCGAAGTCAGTACGCTCGAAACGGCTGCCGGTCTTCACCAGCTTCGCAACGGTCTGCACCCCCTCCTCCGGACCGATCGGAGCAATGAGGATGCCACCGCTGGACAACTGCTCGGCAAAATTACGCGGCATGCTCTCGAATGCCGCCCAGACGATGATTCGATCGAAGGGTCCCTCAGCAGGCGCGCCGTTGGAACCGTCTGCCTGCCGGATGACGACGTTTTCCATCCCCAAGCCTTCAAGGCGCTGCCGAGCCAGTTCCGTAAGCGTCCGGAAACGCTCAAGGCTCAGGACGCGGCCAGCCAACCGGCCAATAATGGCTGCAGTGTAGCCGGAGCCGGTGCCGACCTCGAGCACACGATGGCCTGCGTTCAATTCCAGAGCATCAATCATCAAAGCCTGGAGATCGCAGCCCTCGATCGCCTCGCCGCATTCTATCGGCACCATGCGGTCGGACCACGCGACCGTCTTCCATTGCGCGGGAATGAAGCTGCTCCTTGGCGTGATCTCCATTGCCGCGAAAAGTTCCTTCGATCCGATCCCCCGGGTCCGCATCCGCAGCATGAATGCCGCGAACCCCTCGCGTTCGTCATCCGATCCGGTCATAAAAGCGCCTTCGCCAACCTTTCCTTCACTTCGTAGGCGGTGAGGTCGAGATGCAACGGCGTAACGGATATATAGCCATCCCGCATTGCCGCCTGGTCGCTGCCATCCCGGATGTCGGCCTGCTGCCGGCCGAATCGAAGCCAGAAATAGGGAAAACCGCGACCGTCCTTACGCTCATCGATCCAAAGACCGTGGACAAGCTTGCCCTGGCTCGTGACGAGCGCTCCCTTCACTCCCTCAGGTGCCCGATTTGGAAAGTTCAGATTGAGGAAAACGCCGGGCGGAAGGCTGGTTTCGAGCAGACGCTTCAGCAGAGCCGGAGCGAGTTGCTCGACCGTGTCCCACGGCACGATCCGCCCTTCCTCGGAAACGTCATAGGCTTGGCTAAGCGCGATCGAGCGAATGCCGAGCAGGGTTCCCTCCATGGCGCCGGCAACCGTGCCGGAATAGGTCACGTCATCGGCGATGTTGGATCCTGAATTGACCCCCGAGAGGATCAGGTCCGGCGGCGAATCCATAACCTTGCGTATGCCCATGATAACGCAATCGGTAGGTGTGCCGCGCAACGCATAGTGCCGGTCATCGATCTTGCGCATGCGCAGCGGCTCGGAAAGTGAAAGTGAATGCGCAAAACCGGATTGGTCGGTTTCCGGGGCCACTACCCAGACATCGTCGGAAATCGTACTGGCGATCCGTTCGAGAACCGCCAAGCCCTCTGCGTGAATCCCGTCGTCGTTGGTCAGCAATATGCGCAATAGTCTCAGTCCTTGTTTGCCTCGATTCTTGTCACTCCGCCCATATAAGGCTGCAAAACTTCAGGAATCGTGACGCTGCCGTCCTCTTCCTGATAATTTTCCATCACGGCAATCAAAGCTCGACCGACGGCAACACCGGAGCCATTGAGGGTGTGGACGAAGCGGGTGCCCTTTTCATCCCTGCCGCGGTAGCGCGCATTCATGCGCCGCGCCTGGAAATCGCCACAGACCGAGCAGGAGGAAATTTCACGATAGGTATTCTGCCCGGGCAGCCAGACCTCGATGTCGTAGGTTTTGCGCGCACCAAAGCCCATATCGCCGGTGCAGAGGACCACCGTGCGGAACGGCAGGCCCAGACGCTTCAATACCGTCTCGGCGCATTCGGTCATGCGCTCATGCTCAGCGTTTGAGCTCTCGGCGTCGGTGATCGAGACGAGTTCCACCTTGTTGAACTGATGCTGGCGCAGCATGCCGCGTGTATCCTTACCGGCTGCTCCCGCCTCAGAACGGAAGCAAGGCGTCAGCGCGGTGAACCGCAAGGGCAATCTTTCCTGTTCGATGATTTCCTCGCGCACCAGATTGGTGAGCGGGACTTCAGCGGTCGGGATAAGCCAGAATCCTTCACCTGTACGGAAAAGATCCTCACCGAATTTCGGCAATTGACCGGTGCCGAACATGGCATCATCTCGTACCAGCAGCGGCGGCTGCACTTCCGTATAGCCATGCTCCGTGGTGTGCAGATCGAGCATGAATTGGCCAAGTGCCCGCTCGAGACGTGCAAGCTGGCTGCTCAGTACAGTGAACCTGCTGCCAGAGAGCTTCGCTGCACGCTCGAAATCCATATGGCCAAGCGCCTCGCCGATCTCGAAATGCTCCTTCGGCGGGAAGTTCCGCTGTGGCTTTTCGCCAACCACGCGGATTTCCACGTTATCATTCTCGTCCTTGCCGACAGGCACGTCATCAAGCGGGATGTTGGGCATGCCGGCAAGCGCGCCGATCAGTTCCTGATCCAGCCGCCGTTCCTCGGCCTCGCCGTCCTGGATGAATTCCTTGATGCCGGCGACTTCGGCCTTCAGCCGCTCCGCCGCGTCACGGTCGCCTGCGCGCATTGCGTTGCCGATTTCACGGGAAGCTGCGTTGCGGCGCTCCTGCGCTTCCTGAAGCCTCGTCAGATGCGCGCGCCGGGCTTCGTCGAGTTCAATGATTCGTGCGCTTGCGGGCGCCGCGCCGCGCTTTTTAAGCGCCGCGTCCAGTGCGGCTGGGTTCTCGCGAATCCATTTTATGTCAAGCATGATCAGACTTCCGGTCGCGGGATTGCGTATGAGACCGCTGCCGGAAGAGTGAGAAAATGCGAATCAGAATGGGAAATCGGCTAAGCGCCGCCTTCCTTTGCCTTGGCATTGGCAACGACCGGTTCAGCGTTGGCTTCCGCTGCTGCCTGCTCGTTCGCCGCTTTCTCTTCCTCGCGTTTCCGTTCCACCATCCGGGCGGTCCAGATGGAAATCTCGTAGAGAAGGATGGTCGGAATCGCAAGGCCGATCTGGCTGACAGGATCAGGCGGCGTCAGCACCGCTGCGACAATGAAGGCACCGACGATTGCATATTTGCGCTTATCCACCAGTCCCTGCGAACTGAGCAGTCCGACGCGAGCCATCAGCGTGGTGACCACGGGAAGCTGAAATACGAGTCCGAAGGACAGAATCAGGGTCATGATGAGACCGAGATATTCGGAAACCCGCGGCAGCAAGGAAATCTGGATTTCGTTGTCAGGCCCCACCTGCTGCATCGACAGGAAGAACAGCATCACCATAGGGGTGAAGAAGAAATAAACGAGCGCACCGCCTAGCAGAAACAGGATAGGCGAAGCAATCAGAAAGGGCAGAAAGGCCCGCCGCTCATTACGGTAAAGGCCCGGAGCAACGAATTTATAAATCTGTGTCGCGATAACCGGAAAGGCAATCACGAGCCCACCGAACATCGCCAGCTTGATCTGCGTGAAAAAGAATTCCTGCGGAGCAGTATAGATCAGATCGACCTTGTCCGAATCCAGGCCAGCCCACTCGGTCGCCCATTGAAAGGGAATGACCAGCAGGTTGAATATCTGCTTTGCAAAAAAGAAGCAGGCCAGGAATGCCACAAAGAACCCTGCGATCGCCCATATCAGCCGCTGGCGCAGTTCGATCAGGTGCTCGATAAGGGGGGCCGAGGATTTCTCGATTTCGTCGTCTTCGGCGCTCACTTGCTCGTTCCGGATGTTTTCTTGCCGCTGGCAGGCTTGGTAGCCGCAGCCTTCCTGGGTGCCGCTGATCTGGACTTTTTCGCGGCGGCCGGAGAAACGGCTTTGGCCACACCTGCCTTCGCTCTCGGCTTGGGTGTCGTCTTCGACTTTTCGACCGCGGGCACGCTGGAGGACCGGATCGCCTCTGTGGCCATGCCGGTCGGCCCTGCCTTGAGTGGCTTGGCCGGATGGGCCGTTGCGCTGGCTGGTTCTGCCGAGGTTGACGGCTTCGGCTTCATGGCCGCGTCGAAGCCGTCTCGCACATCCTGCGCGGCTTTCTCCATCGGACTCAGATGCTTCCTGATCTCATTGCGAGGATCGAATTTGCGCGCTTCATTGGCAATGTTGCGGACCTCGTCCAGTTCCGCTTCCTTGAGCGCTTCATCAAATTGCTTGCGAAAATCGCCCGCCATTGCGCGCAACTTGGCTGTCGTGCGGCCGAACTGCCGCAGCATTCGCGGCAAATCCTTCGGCCCCACGACCACGATCATGACGATCGCAATCACCAGCAGTTCAGGCCAGCCGACGTCAAACATGGACCATCAATCCAGATAGCAAGGCGAAACGGCAGGCAAAACCGGCCACGCAGCTCAGGTCTTGCTTGCCTTTTCCTTCGGTGCCTTCACCGTCTCGTCGGTGCGATGCTCGACCGTTCGGGTATCGTCGGCGTTCTCCTCGTCCTCCGACATACCCTTCTTGAAGCTCTTGATGCCCTTGGCCATGTCTCCCATCAGCTCGGGGATTTTGCCCCGACCGAAGAGCAGGAGAACGACCACGAGCACGATGAGCCAGTGCCAAATAGAAAAGGAACCCATTTATTCGTCTCTTTCGAACTTTTCCCAAGCCTAAGACAGGCTCTCATTGATTTATGCGTTTTCGGGCTGTCTTTCAAACACAAGAACATCAGACTTTCTGATCGACAGCCAGATATCCTTCGCCTGGGATGACAATGCGCCGCAGCGCACTCTGGCGCGAAGGTGAAAATCCGCGCCCGGCACCGCCAACTCCAGGAGTTCGACGACGCCTAGGAAACGGCGTGATACCACCCGGGCGGGAATATCGCCAATCCTTTCGCCCACATCGAATCCCGAAAGCCGGATGGCTACGGCCACCGGCGTTCCATCGGCAAGGCCGGGTGCTTCGAACCGGCCAAGCGGCGTCTCGACAGCGCCATGTCTGGCATCTGCATCCAGGATATTGAGTTCGGAGAAAAAGCCGGCGACGAAAAGACTTGCAGGAGACTGATAAAGTTCCTGCGCCCTTCCTACCTGGATCAGCCGGCCATCCTTCAAAAGCGCAATGCGGTCGCCCATGCGCATTGCTTCCTCCGCATCGTGGGTCACGACGATGGCTGTGGCCCGGCTCTGCCGCAATATATCCAGCGTTTCGGCGCGCACGGAATCCTTGAGGCGGGAATCGAGACCGGAAAAGGGCTCGTCCATCAGAAGCACGGCAGGACGGGGTACAAGCGCCCGCGCCAATGCGACACGTTGCTGCTCGCCGCCAGAAAGGATGTGCGGATAGGCAGCCGCATAGTGAGCAAGCCCTACCCGCTCCAGCGCGATGATCGCCTCGCGCCGGGCTTCCTCGCGTGAAAGCGCCGTCAGCCCGAAGCGCACATTGTCGAGGATCGTCATATGGGGAAACAGCGCAAAATCCTGGAAAACCAAGCCTATAGACCGCTGCTCCGGCGGCAGGAATACAGACGGCCCCGCTATCTCGCGATCGTTGAGAAGCACCCTGCCCGCGCTTTGAGGCTCTATGCCGGCGGCAATCCTGAGCAACGTCGTCTTGCCTGAGCCGGAGGGACCAAGGAGGCATAGCACCTCGCCTGGCTCCGCCGTGAGCGTGACATCGTGAAGAGCAGCAGTGTGGTCGGAAAAGCGGTGGCTGATATGCTCAAAGGACAGGCGGGCGGCGAATGTGACACCCGCAGTAGACTTCTGCGCTGCCTCAGTCATCCGACCGCGCCTTCCGAAAGATCGCATTCGACCGGCTTCATTTGCCGGCTCCAATGCGGTCAATCATCCTCGACGCGAGGTGTCAACAGACCAAGTTCCTCAAGATCGATATCCGTCAGCGGATCCTCGTCCTCGGTGAGAGCATCGGGATCGGAAAGCGGCTGGGGCACGGAGAAGTTGGACGGCATGCGCGGTGACAACAACCCAGCGCCCTTCAATTCCTCTATGCCGGGCAGATCGCGAAGCTCCTCGAGCCCGAAATGGTCCAGGAACGCATCCGTCGTGCCGTATGTCACCGGCCTGCCGGGCGTACGACGGCGGCCACGCATCCTGACCCAGCCGGTCTCCATGAGCGTGTCCAGCGTACCCTTGGATGTCTCTACACCCCGGATCTCCTCGATCTCGGCCCGCGTGACCGGCTGGTGGTAAGCGACAATGGCCAACACTTCGAGAGCGGCCCGCGAGAGCTTCTTCTGCTGAACGGCATTACGGCTCATCAGGAAGGAAAGATCGCTGGCCGTGCGAAAGGCCCAAGCCTCTCCCACGCGCACCAGATTGACGCCGCGCCGCTCGTAGTCGCGTTTCAGGTCCTGCAGCACCGGAGCGACATCGATCCCGTCGGGAAGCCGCGCCACAAGTGCCTTTTCCGAGATCGGTTCGGCGCTAGCGAAAATCATGGCTTCGACCATACGCTTGGCCTCCATGAGATAGAGGCGCTTGGCGGGGTTGCCCGCAGATTCGGGTCCGTGTTCCTCTTCGTCGTTCACGAAGGGCACTACATTGCCACCTTCAGTCATGGATTACCTCCGCCATATTCGGCGTTTTCCGGCGATTTCTCATATAGAGGGGAGCAAAGGCCTCATGCTGGCGAATTTCCAATTCGCCTTCCCGCACAAGCTCAAGGCTCGCCGCGAACGAGCTTGCGAGCGCAGTCGCCCTTTCCTCGGAACTGGTCATATATTGGATCAGGAAGCGGTCGAGCGCGGTCCAGTCACTGAATTGGCCAATCATGCGCGTGAGGATGTCGCGCGCCTCCTTCAGGGACCAGACGCCGCGCTTGGCAATGCGCACATTGGTGATCGCGCGGCGCTGCCGCTGCGCTGCATAGGCTGTCAGCAGGTCGTAGAGAGTCGCCGTGTACTGGCTCTGTTTCTCCATGATGACGGCTTCCGGCATGCCACGCGCAAAGACATCGCGTCCGAGCCGGTTGCGGTTGACCAGACGCGCCGCCGCGTCGCGCATGGCTTCGAGCCGCTTCAGCCGAAATTGCAGAACGGCTGCCAGGTCCTCACCGCTCTGCCCCTCATCGTCCCGCTGTTTCGGGATCAGAAGCCGCGATTTGAGATAGGCCAACCAGGCAGCCATGACCAGATAATCAGCAGCCAATTCCAGCCGCATCTGGCGCACGCGCTCGATAAATTCGAGATATTGCTCCGCCAGCGCCAGGATCGAGATACGTGCCAGATCGACCTTCTGGTTGCGCGCCAGATGCAGCAGCAAGTCCAGCGGCCCTTCGAATCCCGCGACGTCAACTGTCAGCGCCGGCTCAGACACCCCGCGCTCCTCCTGATTGTCGTCCCACAGCTTGTCCATGGGGATCGGCTTTCCGGCCTGCTGTTCGTTGGACTGGGCCAATTCGCTACCGTCTCCTTAGGCTACGGCGTTTAAAAGTTCTCCGAATTCCTCACGCGCGGACGCCTCCTCGGTGTCATCGGCAGGCTTCAGCCGAGAGAGCACGCGCCGGGCGCGTTCAAGACTTCCCCCCTCCAAACCAGATGTCTTTCTGGCCACGGCAGACATCTCTTCCATGACACCGTTACAGTGAAGAACCAGATCACAGCCTGCTGCAAGGATCGCCTTGGCTCTCTCCGAGAAATCCCCAGAAAGCGCCTTCATGGAGGTATCGTCGCTCATCAGCAAGCCGTCGAAGCCGATCTCTGCCCGGATAATCTCCGAAATGACCTTGCCGGAGGTCGTGGCCGGATTGTCTGGATCGATCGCCGTATAGACGACATGGCCCGTCATCGCCATCGGCAGGTCGTTCAAGGCAGTGAAAGGTACGAAGTCGTGTTTGCGCAGATCTCTGAGCGAAGCATCAACCTTCGGCAGTTCGTGATGGCTGTCGACAAATGCCCTCCCGTGGCCGGGTATGTGCTTCATCACCGGCAAAAGACCTCCAGCCATCAGGCCTTCAGCGGCCGCTCTGCCAAGAGCGGTAACGACTTGGGGATCCTTGCCATAGGCGCGGCTCCCGATGACATCGCTCGAGCCCTCCACAGGCACATCCAACACCGGCAAACAGTCGGCCGTAATACCATAGCGCGCCAGATCGAAGGCATGCTGCCGCGACATCAGCCAGGCAGCGCGCAAACCGGCTTCGCGGTCCCTAAAGTAGAGTTCGCCCAGCGCGGCGGCGGGAGGATAGTCGGGAGCCAGCGGCGGACGCAGGCGCTGGACGCGGCCGCCTTCCTGGTCGATGAAGATGGGAGCATCCGGCCGGCCAACGCAGTCGCGCATCGCCTCGACCAAATCGCTGAGCTGATTATGCTCTTTCACATTACGCGCGAAGAGTATGAATCCCCACGGCATTTCGCCACGGAAGAAGGTCGCTTCCTCTTTGGTGAGTTGTGCCCCGGACACGCCGAGGATCATCGCTTTTGATTCGCTCATTTGACAGAGCATAAAGCAACATGCCTCCAAGTTGAATCGTCTGTAGGAAAGCATGAAAGCCGCCGTGGGACCCACGGCGGCTTTCAAAGTGACGGTCCCGCAGGGACTACTGGGAGACGAAGCAGCTTCCGCCTGCAGCCTTCAGACGCGAACACAGATCAATCGCGTCATTCTTGGAAGAGGAAGGGACCCGCACGCGATAATAGGTTCCCTTCCCCGCTATGTCAGCCTTCACGATATTCACACCGCGCCCCGAGAGAAGTTCGCCATAGCGGCGGGCAAGGTCCTCGTAGGATTGCTGCGCGCTCTCGGCCGTCGGCTGGGACGATATTTGTACTGACCAGCTGCTGGTCGGCTCCGAGGCGACAGGCGTGGAGGCGCCGGCCGCCGCTCCAGTGGTCGCGGCCGATGCCACTTGCTGAGGCTGCTCCTGACGAGGCGCTTCCTGGCGGGGCTGCTGTGCCACCGGCGCATCGGCAGGCCGGGAAGTCGGAACAGGCACGGCTTCGGCCAAGGGGTTTTCACCATTCACTGCACCGATTGATGGCGCATTGGGAGCCGCATTGGCATCGGAAGGTGACGACGGTTGGCGCATCGCCTCCGCTGCGCTTCCGTCACCGACAGAAGCCACCATCTGCTCGCCTGCCGTATCAGCCGGCATCTCGGTGGGCACCATAGTTCCATCCGGACGGACAACAAGCGTCCTTACCTTGCGAGGGGCCACGGCTACAACTTCATCTCCCGCACCGGTATCATCGACTGCCGGATCAAGCCGATCATCGGATTTGGCCACTGTGTCTCCCACAGAAGCCGATTGCTCGCCTTCCACGGAGTCCGCAGACGTATCTGCAAGCCGCGGCTCGGTTCCGGTACGCGCTGCGACGTCGATCGGCTCCTCGGTCGTGGTCACCAGTCTTTCCTGGGCCGGCCTCTCGTCAGAGCTTATCCCGGATGCGCGGCGATAGACCTCGTTGTTCTGGTTCGCCACCTGGGTTCCGCCGGGATTTTCCGGCCTTACCTTGAACGGCTCGTTACTCGCTTCGACAAGCGCCGGCGTCGAAGAACCGCCGTCGCCAAAGGAGAAAGCGTAGGCTCCAATACCACCGAGGACGGCAATACCGGCGACGGCCGCCGCGATAAGCAGGCCGCGCCGCGCGGGTTTCTCCTCATCGGCATGGCCCTGCGAATTTACGGAAGCCATGCCGTCAAACCCGGTTCGATCGAATTCGAAATCATCCTCGGCATTGGCAGGCGCGATGCCATGATAACCGGTCACAGCGGCTGCATAGCCGGCAGCGAGTTCCGGCTCTGTCAGGTAGGCCCGCTCGTCCTGCGCCGGATCGATATGATGTTCGGCAGCGGTTCCGTCACGTCCTGCCATCGGCGAGGCAGTCATTTCCGGCGTTGCAGCGGTATGTCCGACGCTCTCGACCGGTATCTCGCCGAAGGCACCGGCAAGTTCGGCTTCCAGCTCATCGAATTCCGATGCCGGTGGAACGTCTTCTTCAAGGTCCAGATCGGGAATATCGAGATCGTCAGCTATGGCGACCGCTTGGTCCGGCACTTCGACTGTCTCGATTTCAGGCATATTCGCAACGTCACCTCCGGCGTCAGCCGTGGCAAAGGCGGCCTGATGATCTCCTTCTGTCACTTCCTGATCGGCCGCGAAAGTGCTTTCATCCAGTTCAGGCTGATAGTTGTCCGCGTCAGTCAAGGCAGGCTCGGAATTGGCCTCGGAGTGGTAGGAACCGGACGGTGAGGAAAGGGGAATGTATGGCGCAGGATCGTCGTCCTCTACGGCTTCGGTGGCCGGTTGGCACGCGTCCTCTGCCATAAGGTCCTCTTCACCCAGTTCGGCAAAATCATCAGGCAGATCGAACTCTTCATCCGACGACTCTTCGGCCACAACTGGATCTTCGGCCGCCAGGAAATCGTGGCGATCCGACGCCGCCAACGAATAGTCGAATGCCTCTTCTCCATCCGAGGCGACCGCTTCATCGGCTCCCGTCGAGGTCAAACCAGCAAGCGCAGCGGCTCCCGCCTCCTGTTCCGACAAGAGAGCCGTCAGTTCATCTTCAAGATCACGATGCTCCTCGGTGAAGGCCGCAAAATCGGCCGAAACATCCTGATCCGTATCCGCGGAAGAATCTCGAGCGACAAGCTCCACAGGCTCCATGGTCTCAAAATCGGGGGCAACAGCACCATCTGTCTCGTCTTGCTGCCAATCGACTTCCGCAACCGGCTCTTCTGGTTCTGCATCATCGGCTGAATCTGCCAGGAAAGCCTCTTCGGCCTCGTCTTGAACCTGCGCGGAGGCAGCATTCCATCCCGCTGCGCTTGCGGCCTCGTCGGTACTCAACGTCGCTATTGATTCGACCGGGGACCAATCGGCCTTCTCGAAAGACTCCTCATTATGAGTGATTGGCTTTCCAGTTTCGTCGGCGCTGGATTCCTGACTGGATTCGGGTCCGAAATCAGCGTCCACCGCTGCAAGGTCGTCATCGTCAAAATCGATATCAGGCAGTTCCTCTGCTTCCGCCTGCCGGGGATCCGAAGCTTCCGATATATAGTCCTGATACTGGAAAGCCTGCGGTTCATCATAGACGGGAGCCGGACTGTCCTGCATGGACAGAGAACTCCCCTCGTCGACAAGCTGGGGAACCGCCTCCTCCGGCACATGCCTCCGATGTTCCTTGGCGGCTTGCGCGGCCTCGGGCCGGAACTCCTCCTCGAAGACTGAGGCGAACTCGCCCTCAAGATCGAGCGGGATGTCGAGCTCATCTTCCATCGCCTGCTCAAGGTCGGGATCGACCGCGACAGGCTCTTCCCCGGCCTCTTGGGGCACAAAGGCCGTCGGCTCGGCAGAGCGATTCGCCTGACCTTCCATATCGGCCAGGCCGCCCATGAGTTCGTTCTCCAAGTCGACCTCGAGATCCTCATCAGAACTCGCCGGCTGAGGACAAGGATCATGTCCCATGATCCTGGTGAGCTCGGCAAAGGGATCGTTGTCTGCGAAGCCGTCGTAGTCGGCTATTCTTGAACGATTCGAATCTGCCATGTTTTTTCCCACGCTTACACTTGGTAGGACGCCGGCGACGTCACATTACTTGCAATTGGCCGTACCAGCGCAATGTGGGCAAATGGTGACAGGTTTTCCGCGGTTTCTAGCGCATTTCGGCGGGCGCCTCGGCTCCTACCAGCGTCAGTCCCGATGTCAGCACATCGGACACGGCCTGCACCAGACCCAGTCTGGCATGGGTTAATTCTGGGTCGTTAACCTTAACAAAACGTAAGCCCGGTGTCTCCGTACCGCGATTCCAATGTGCGTGGAAAAGACTGGCAAGATCATAAAGGTAAAAAGCAAGTCGATGCGGCTCCAGTGATTGCGCCGCACTTTCGATAAGTCTGGGATATTCGGCGAGCTTCTTGACCAGCGCGATCTCCCCTTCATCGGCAAGACGATGGGAAGCCGCCTTCATGACCGACCGGTCAAAACCTTCGACACCGAACTGTTCCTTCGCCTGCCGGAAAACCGAGTGGCAACGTGCGGACGCATACTGAACGTAGAAGACAGGATTGTCCTTCGACTGCTCGGTCACCTTGGCGAAATCGAAGTCCAGCGGCGCGTCGTTCTTACGATACAGCATCATGAAACGGATCGGATCGCGACCCACCTCGTCCACGACATCGCGCAACGTGATGAACTCTCCTGCCCGTTTGGACATGCGCACCGGCTCGCCGCCGCGATAGAGCTTCACGAGTTGACAGAGCAGAACGGTGATCTCAAGTTTGTCGCCGGCGATCGCTTTCGCCAGCGCCTCGAGCCGTTTTACATAACCGCCATGGTCGGCGCCGAGTACGAATATAAGATGCTCGAAGCCGCGCGCATATTTGTCCTTCATGTAGGCCACGTCGGCAGCGAAATAGGTGAAAGAGCCGTCGGACTTCATCAGCGGCCGGTCGATATCGTCACCAACCTCGGTGGACCGGAATAGCGTCTGTTCGCGATCCTCCCAGTCTTCCGGCTTCTGTCCCTTTGGCGGCGGCAGCTTGCCGCGGTAGACATGGCCCTTCAGGGTCAGGTCATTGATGGCCGAGCGGATTGCCTTTGCGTTGTCGACATGCAGCGAACGCTCCGAGAAAAAGACCTCGTGGTGCACGTTCAGCGCGGCCAAGTCCTCACGGATCATCACCATCATGGCGTCGATCGCACGATCCTTGGCGATGTCCAGCGCTTCGTCCTCGGGCATCTGATTGAGCTGTCGCCCGAACTCCTTAACCAACGCCTCGCCTACCGGCACCAGATAATCGCCCGGATAAAGGCCTTCCGGTATCTTTCCGATGTCCTCGCCCAGTGCTTCCCGATAGCGCAGGAGAACGGAGCGACCGAGCACATCGATCTGGGCGCCCGCATCGTTGATATAATATTCCTTCACCACGTCATAGCCGGCAAAGGCGAGCAGATTGGCGAGTGCGTCACCCACGACGGCCCCACGGCAATGGCCGACATGCATCGGTCCCGTCGGGTTGGCCGAAACATATTCGACATTGACCTTGCGTCCGCCGCCCATATCCGAGCGGCCGTACTCCGTCGACTGGTCGAGGATTTCGCCAAGCCGCGCCTGCCAGAAACCGTCGCCAAGCTTCAGATTGACAAATCCCGGGCCGGCAACGCTCGCTTCCGCCACATCGGGATCGGCGCGCAGCGCCTCTGCTATCCGCTCGCCCAAAACGCGCGGATTCTGCCCCGCCGGCTTGGCAAGAACCATGGCGGCATTTGTCGCCAGATCCCCATGAGTCGGGTCACGGGGTGGCTCCACGGAAATGCGGGAAAGGACAGGCGCTTCCCCGCTTTGTGTTTTCAAATCAAGCGCTTCTACGGCTTTTATGATCCGATCGCTGAAATCGGCAAAGATATTCATGAAGGATGTCCCGGTAAATTCTCGGATTCTGCGGCCCGACTGCCGAAAATCGGGCTTTCGCCTAGCTCAATTCCGGCGAGCGGTCAAACAGCCGGCGGTGTTCCTTGATTGCATAGGTATCGGTCATGCCGGCCAGGAAGTCCGCCACGTCCCGTGCTTTGACGCGATCTTCCGCCCGGTCGAGCCCTTCTCTCCAGCCTTCCGGCATCTGGCGCGGATCAGCGAAATAGACATCGAACAGATTGCGCACGATCCGATCCGCTCCGGCTCTGATCCGCATGACGACCGGGTGCCGGTAGAGATTGGCATAGAGGAATTGTTTCAGTTCCTTCTCCTGAGAAGCCATGTGTTCGGAAAAGGTTACGACCGTAAAGCCGGCATCGTGGATGGCATCAATATTGTCCGGCGCCAGTTCGGAGAGCCTGGCCTGAGCCGCCGTGATGACATCTTCCACCATGGCCGTGATCTGCCGGCGCATCAGCTCATGTCCGGTACGCACCGGATCAAGCTGAGGGTAGAGATCGCGGACGGTCCGCAATATGGCCGCCGGCAGGGGCACCTCTTCCAGCATTTCCAGCGAAAGCAGGCCGGAGCGCAGCCCGTCATCGATATCGTGGGCATTGTAGGCAATGTCATCAGCGATCGCCGCGCACTGCGCCTCCAGGCTGGCAAATCGCCAGAGCTCCAGGTCATGCAGTTGCGTATAGTCGCTGATGGGCTGCGGTATCGGGCCGTGAAGACCGTTACCGGCACGGTCTGTCAGCGGGCCATTGTGCTTCACCAGCCCTTCCAGCGTTTCCCAGGTGAGGTTCAGGCCGTCGAATTCGGCATAGCGGCGTTCCAGCCGTGTAACGATGCGCAACGACTGCGCATTGTGGTCAAAACCGCCCCAGGGCTTCATCTTGTCGTTCAGGGCGTCCTCACCGGTATGGCCGAAAGGCGTGTGGCCGAAGTCATGCACCAGCGCCACGGCCTCGGCCAGATCCTCGTCGCAACAGAGCGAACGCGCCAGCGCCCGTGCGATCTGCGCAACCTCGATCGAATGCGTCAACCGCGTGCGGTAGTGATCGCCTTCATGTGCAATGAAAACCTGCGTTTTGTGCTTGAGGCGGCGGAACGCCGTTGAATGGATGATGCGGTCACGATCCCGCTGAAAGGGCGTGCGCGTCCGGCTTTCGGTCTCGTCGTAGAACCTGCCGCGGGACTTGACCGGGTCGCTGGCATAGGATGCGCGCGGCCGATATCCAAAGCCGATATCCTTCAGGCTTCCCACGATCGGCTCCGTCTCTCACCACCGGTTGACTTGGCCTTTGCGGCTTCATACCTATTGTGCGAATGCGAACGCAAGGTGACTCCTATGGGCGCAGATGCCAAGTCCCAGATGAACGCTATCGAAGTGACCGATGCCGCTGCGAAGCGCATTGCCGACATCGTCGGCAAGGAGCGGGGCAAGATCGGGCTTCGGGTCACGGTGGAAGGCGGCGGTTGCTCGGGATTTTCCTATAAATTTGACCTCGCCGATACCCGCAATGACGATGACATCGCCTTCGAGAAGAATGGCGCGACGGTGCTCGTCGACGATCTGTCGCTCATCTATATGGGCGGGTCGGTCATCGATTTCGTCGATGACCTCATGGGGCAGTCTTTCCAGATACGAAATCCGAACGCCGTCGCCTCCTGCGGCTGCGGCACAAGCTTTTCTATTTAAGTTCTATTTCAGGGTCGAAAATAGTCGTTTTGCGCGGCCTTTTCATTGCAATCCGATCCTTTCGACATGAATGCAGGGTGAATTTGCTGTTCAAAGCCAATTCAGCGGTCGGGAACTAGCCTGCTCTCACCCGGTTACCTCCGCAGCGAGGAATGCATGAGGAAGGAGCAGAGAATGCTGAACAACAAGCTCAGGGTCGCAGCACTGGCGGCTGGGCTGATGGCGCCTGCAATTGCGTCAGCGGCGGAGCGCGCCATCACCACGACCGACCTCAACATGCGCCTCGGCCCCAGCACCGGCTACGAGCGCATCGATACGATACCCGGCGGCGACACTGTTCTGGTTCATGGCTGCCTCAGCGGCTACGGTTGGTGTGACATCGAATGGGACGGGTTGCGGGGCTGGGTGTCCGGCGACTACCTCGCTTATCTCGGCGAACGCTACTACCGTCGTCCGGTTTCCAGCGTCGGCGTAGCGATCGGCCTTCCCATCGTCACCTACGACTACAATGTCTATCGCCATCGCCACTATCACGGCCATCGCAGTGATTTCCGTCGATGGATACGTCACGAGCGTCGTGAGGCCCGTCGTGAATGGCGCCAGGAGCGCCGGGAAAACCGTGCCGAGCAGCGGCGCGAGAGGCGGCAGGAAGCACGCCAGGAGCGGCGACAAGAACGTCGTGAAGAAGCACGTCGCGAACGCCGGGAAGAACGGCGGGACGCTATCCGCGAGCAGCGCCGGGAAAATCGTGCCGAGCAGCGCCGCGAAAGGCGGCAGGAAGTGCGTCAGGAACGCCGGCAGGAGCGGAGAGCCGACCGTCGTGTGGATCGTAGAGAAGAGCGCCGGGAGCGTCGGCAGGAACGCCGGCAAGGACGATATGTCCCGTGGACCAGCCAGGACCGTGTAAACCAGTAACCAAACCAATTCCCTGAAAGGGCCGCCTGCACAGGCGGTCCTTTCTCCTTGGTTCTGCTCAGCTTTCCGCTGACATTGCCGCTTCGCGGACTGCGGCTTCGTCGCCGGTGGCTCCGTTGAACAACATGTTGAGCAGCACCGCCGAGATCGATGCAAGCAGGATTCCGGAATCGATCAGCGGGCCGATAACCTTCGGCAGCCACATGTGGAAATCCGGAGCGACGACCGGGATCATGCCGAGACCAAGCGAGATAGCGACGATGAACAGATTGTTGCGGCTGGTCTTGAAATCCACGCCGGTGAGAATGCGGATGCCGGTCGCCGCCACCATGCCGAACATGACGATTCCGGCGCCGCCGAGCACCACCGTCGGCAGCGCCTCCACCAGCGCGCCCATCTTCGGAATGAGCCCCAGCACCACGAGGATCATGCCGCCCGCCACACAGACAAAGCGGCTCTTGATGCCGGTGACGCCCACCAGCCCGACATTCTGGGAGAAGCTTGTATAGGGGAAGGTGTTGAAGATGCCTCCGAGCACGGTCCCCAAGCCGTCCATCCTGAGGCCGGCCGAAAGCATGGGTTGCGTCACCTTCTTGCCGGTCATTTCGCCAAGAGCAAGGAACATGCCGGTCGATTCGATCATGACGACGATCATCACCAGGACCATGGTCAGAATCAGCACGGGATCGAAGATCGGCGCGCCGAAATGGAACGGCATGATCGGCGCAAACCATCCAGCGCTCGCCACCTTGTCGAAATGCATCATACCCATTGCCGCTGCCAGCACGCCGCCGACCACGATGCCCGTCAACACGGCGATATTGGCGAGAAAGCCTTTCGCATATCGCGCCAGGACGATCACGACTGCGAGAACAATCAGGGAAAGCACGATGTTGGAGATTGGAGCGTAGGCAGGATTGGGCATTTTCGGCGCCAGGGCAAGGCCTTCCGGCACGGCTGGCAAGGATGCTCCACCTGTCCCGGCAGCGTCCGTGACCGCCTTCAGCCACGCAGCATGCTCGGGATCAACGATCCTCGGTGCGGTTGGTCCGACCGGCAGCCCGAATATCCAGCTTATGCCGATCTTCATCAGCGTCACGCCAATGACAAGAATGATTGTGCCTGTCACCACCGGCGGAAAGAAGCGCAGCATCCGGCTGATGAAGGGCGCAATCAGGATCGTAATGATGCCCGCTCCAATAATTGCCCCGAAGATCATGCGCGCGCCCTCGACGCCCGGATTGGCGACAGCCATAGAAACCATAGGGCCGACCGCGGCGAATGTGACACCCATCATGACCGGCAGCCTGATGCCGAACCACTGGGACGCTCCCAAAGACTGCAGGATCGACACGATGCCGCAGGTAAAAAGATCGGCAGAGATCAGAAATGCGACCTGTTCCGGTTCGAGCTGCAGAGCCCTCCCCACGATTAGCGGAACTGCGATCGCACCTGCATACATGACGAGCACGTGCTGCAGGCCCAGTGCGAAAAGTCGCGGTGCAGGCAGCATCTCGTCGACAGGTTGAGTTGCTAATGACATCTCTCAGTATTCCCCTCTTTAGTCTACGATCTTCGCCGAAATCAGGATTCCCAAGGTCGGCAGTGCAGGATCGGCGCAATATTGCCAATCCGCAAGAATTGTTTGTCCTTCGGCCTGATAGCCAGGTTTGTCGTAGCTTGGATTCCTGATCTTTTCCGGGTGAGTCCGGGTCTTTAAGGCCCAAATCGATGCTAAAATTCTAGATAAGAGGCTTTCGATTGCCGCCAGAATATTTGAACCAGTATCAATTTTTCTGAGAAAGTCTCTTTCGGCTACGACTCATGCGAGTACCGTTGCCCGTGTGGCCGAGGCGGCATAAGGTGAAAAAGCGCCACGCCAGTGGCTCCCTTTCCTTCACACAAGGCCGATCCGGACCCACTTTATGAAAATCGCCACCTGGAATATCAACGGCGTCAAGGCGCGTATCGAGAACCTGCTTCACTGGTTGACCGAAAGTGCCGCGGATATCGTCTGCCTGCAGGAGATCAAGTCGGTGGATGAGCAGTTTCCGCGTGAACCGGTCGAAGCGCTCGGCTATCACGTGGAAACCCACGGCCAGAAGGGTTTCAACGGGGTGGCCATACTCTCAAAGCTCCGCTTTGACGAGGTTTATCGCGGCCTGCCGGGCAATGATGCCGACGAGCAGGCACGTTTCATCGAAGGGGTGTTCTCGACGGCTCAGGGCGCCTTGAGGGTGGCCTCGATCTATCTGCCAAACGGCAACCCGATCGGCACGGAAAAATTCACCTACAAGCTTTCCTGGATGGATAGGCBSGAACGGTGGGCGGCTGACCGCCTCTCTACCGAGGAGCCTCTGGTGATTGCCGGTGACTACAATGTCATTCCGGACCCTATCGACGCCCGCCATCCCGAAAGCTGGATCGATGACGCCCTGTTCCAGCCTCAAAGCCGGCAGGCATTCCGCCGGCTTACCGGACTCGGTTTCACCGAAGCGCTCCGGGCCACGAATGACAGCGGTAACATCTATACCTTCTGGGACTACCAGGCAGGAGCGTGGCAGAAGAACAACGGCATCCGGATCGACCATCTTCTGCTTTCGCCGGAAGCTACCGACCAACTGCGATCCGTATCAATCGACAAGCATACACGAGCATGGGAAAAGCCCTCGGACCACGTGCCCGTAACGGTCGAACTCGGCCTTTGTCCTGTGTAGAAGCGGCTATTTCGTGCCGTTCGAGAGAATATCAGCGGCAAGCGCGATAGCAGTGCGTCGATCGGATTCGCCGGCCAATGCGAAGGCCTCTTCCTGCATCGCACGTATCCAAGGCGCGTCCGCCGGCGAGGCTCGATCGAGCGCCGCCGTCATCATAGCGAGGCCGCGCACCACCTTTCCGCTTTGGAAAAGTAGATTTCCAAGCGTTGCCTGGGCGCCCGCATGGCCTTTTTCAGCGGCAAGCTGGAACCAGCGTGCAGCCTGCCGCACGCTCGGGGTAACACCTTCGCCTTTGAGGAACATCTTGCCTACTTCATATTGAGCGTTCGGATTGCGGTAGGTCGCGGCCGCCCTCATGAAATATTCCTGGGCGGCGACTGGATCAGCCTTCACGGGACTGCCCGGAATACCATTCTTGAGGTAGGTCCCCAGCGCCACCAGCGCATCGGACACATAAGTCTCCTCAGGGCTTCCGGGGCGCACATCCTGCTGCGCAATCGCGGCGAAGAACTTGAACGCCTCATAATCGTCGCGCGCGACGCCATCGCCTTCCGCATACATTCGGGCCAGTTTCCAACTCGCGCCAAGCTGGCCATTTTCGGCGGCATAGCGATAAGCTTCGACAGCCTCGTCCTTGTTGCCTTTCTTGTAGGCCGAGAAGCCGAAACGGAAGACAGCCCAAGGGCTGCGTCGTTCCTGCTGAACGACCGTTTTTTCATCCAGCGCTAGCGCCTGTTCGGCGCCGCCGACCGTGCCGAAAGCCACGGTCGCCGCCAGGATACCCGCCCTTGTCCCTTCAGATATCCGCATAGCAGTGTGTTTCTTTCACTCCACCAGGATGGGTGACCGCACCAAGGCGGGCCGAACCAACCGTTTGGGCATATTTCCAGATGGCGCCGGACTGGTAGTCCGTTTCACGCGGCTTCCATTCCTTGCGGCGCTTTGCGAATTCCTCCTCTGACACCGCGACATCAATCGTGCCCTCGACGGCGTCTATGGTGATGATGTCGCCGTCCTTCAGGAGGCCGATCGGACCGCCGACGGCGGCCTCCGGGCCGACATGGCCGATGCAGAAGCCCCGTGTGGCGCCGGAAAACCGGCCATCGGTGATCAACGCGACCTTGCTGCCCATCCCCTGGCCATAAAGAGCGGCCGTGGTAGCCAACATCTCGCGCATTCCGGGTCCGCCCTTCGGCCCTTCGTAGCGGATGACGAGCACTTCGCCTTCCTTGTAGGCACGGTTCGTGACGGCCGAAAAGCATTCCTCTTCGGAGTCGAAACAGCGCGCCGGCCCGGTAAATTTGAGGTTACTCATTCCGGCGACTTTCACGATCGCGCCTTCAGGAGCCAGATTGCCCTTGAGGCCCACGACACCACCGGTTCTGGTAATCGGCTTGTCCGCCGGATAGACCACATCCTGACCGTCATTCCAGCGAATGTGCTCCATATTTTCGGCAATTGTACGACCCGTCACAGTCATGCAATCGCCATGGAGATATCCGTGCTCCAGCAGGGTCTTCATCAGGAGCGGTATGCCGCCTGCTTCGAACAGGTCCTTGGCGACATATTTGCCGCCCGGCTTGAGGTCTGCGACATAGGGGGTACGCTTGAATATCTCCGCCACGTCGAACAGGTCGAACTCGATGCCGGCCTCATGCGCGATCGCCGGCAGGTGCAAGGCGGCGTTGGTGGAGCCGCCCGAAGCAGCAACCACGGCAGCCGCATTCTCCAGCGCCTTGCGCGTCACGATATCGCGCGGCCGGATCTGCTTGGCGACCAGTTCCATGATCTTCTCGCCAGAGGCATAGTTGAAGCGGTCGCGCATCTCGTAGGGAGCTGGCGCACCACAGGAATAGGGCAGCGCAAGCCCAATCGCCTCGGCCACGGTTGCCATGGTATTAGCAGTGAACTGCGCGCCGCAGGAACCAGCCGACGGACAGGCTGCCTGCTCGATCTCCATGAGGTCGTCGTCGGACATGGCACCAACGGAATGCTGGCCAACCGCCTCGAACACGTCCTGAACGGTGATCTGCCGCCCACGGAAAGAGCCGGGAAGGATGGAACCGCCATAGATGAAGATTGACGGTACATTGAGACGCACCATGGCCATCATCATCCCGGGCAGCGACTTGTCACATCCGGCAAGGCCGACCAGGGCGTCGTAGCAATGTCCGCGCACTGTGAGTTCGACCGAATCGGCAATGACATCTCGCGAGACCAGCGAGGCCTTCATGCCCTGATGCCCCATGGCGATTCCGTCGGTGACGGTGATGGTGCAGAATTCGCGTGGCGTCCCGTTAGCGGCCGCAACGCCCTTCTTCACCACCTGCGCCTGACGCATGAGCGAAATATTGCAGGGAGCGGCCTCGTTCCAGCAGCTCGCCACACCAACGAGCGGCTGAGCGATCTCTTCCCGCGAAAGCCCCATCGCATAGAGGTAGGACCGGTGCGGCGCCCGCTCGGGACCGACCGTCACATGGCGGCTGGGGAGATTCGCTTTCGAAATCGCCTTTGCGTCCATAATATCCCTGCCGCAAAATCACGGCTTCTCCCAAAATAGACACGCACCTTCACCAAACGCGCTCGGAGAGCATTCCGAGGTGCGCCGGGTTTATGGCGGGATGTAGGCAAATTGCCCCCGCCCGCTTTTAGCGCAATCCATATTGAGAAACTGTTGCCAAATCGACACAGATGGTTGTGGACGATTTTTTGCTCTCGTCGGCCATAGTGAGTGGATGGAAAAATCCCACCCAGAACATGAAATCTGGTAGGAATCTTCAGAGCACGTCTGCAGTTTGGCTCGCGCCCATCAGGTGTGATTATTTGCATTAATGACAGGCTGAAGATCATCGCGGCCGACGACCAGCCGCGATGTGGAATTGCTGTCGTTTTTGCAGAACGGCGCTGCCGACTGGTTCCTATTCGGCCAGCCGGTCGCTCCCTTGACGCCGATGCTTGAGCACTTCCTCTGGTGTCTGCCCTCGGTCCTCGTCCTTGATGACGACGGAAGCGAGCACGGAACCCAGGATAAGCACCGCCACCACGCCGAGCGAGACTTCCGCCGGTAATTTGTACCAATGCTGGATCAGCATCTTGAAGCCTACGAAAATCAGGACCAGCGAGAGGCCGTGTTTAAGGAAGCGAAACTCGCGCATCATGCCTGAAAGCACGAAGAACAGCGCTCGCAACCCCATGATGGCAAAGACATTCGAGGAAAAAACGATGAAAGGATCGTTCGAAATCGCCAGCACGGCCGGGATAGAGTCGATGGCGAAGACGAGATCCGTGACTTCCACCGTGACCAGAACGAGAAAAAGCGGCGTCATGAAAAGGAGGCCGTTGCGGCGCGTGAGGAACTTCGAGCCCTCATATTCCTCGGTCACACGGCCCGTGCTGCGGAGCCACTTGACGACACGACTGTTGCCCGGATCGGCCATCTCCTCTTTGGAAGTCATCATTTTATAGCCGGATACGAGGAGGACGAGCCCCAAAAGCGCGCCGACCCACCAGAAATGCTCTACCAAATGGACGCCCGGCACGATCAGCGAAAGCCGCATGACGATGGCGCCGACAATTCCGTAGAAAAGCACGCGATATTGCGCCTCCGCCGGCACCTTGAAATAGGTGAATATCAGGGCGATGACGAAGATGTTGTCGAGCGAAAGGGCTTGCTCGATCAAATAACCCGTCAGGAATTCCGCCCCGCGGCCAGGACCGCCGAAATAGAAAACCCCTGCTGCAAAAAGCATGGCTAGGGTTACATAACCGCCAACAGTAACCAATGCCTCCCGGGTGGAGATGGCATGGTCTTTCCGATGGAGGACGAAAAGATCGAAGAAAAGGATTATTGCGACGAAAGCCAGAAAGCCGGGCCAGAGCCAGTCATGAAGAGTCATGGTATGAGGGTTGAGGTTCCTGCGCCGCGTGAGCGCGCTGTCGATCGGACCGACATCACAAGCGACGCCTCGCCTGCCAGAGGGGCCCGGCCCGGGTGACAAGCTCTTATTTGCTGCGCAGGGTCTGGCTTTTCAAGTCCGCTGCGGCATTCTCGCCGCAACAGGGTTTGTTATCACCAGCACATCCTGAAAAGGCAGAAAGCCCAGGAACCTACGGGGCCTTCCAACTGGAAAGCGGGCCTTTCGACCGGCTCTCCACTTCTCAGCCGGCTTCCTTGACCCGGATAAGTGCCGTTTCCAGCTTTGAACGCGCGTCAGTGAATTCAGCCAGCTTCTCTCGCTCAGCCGCGACAATTTCCTCGGGCGCATTGGCCACGAACTTCTCGTTGCCAAGTTTCTTCTCGATGCGCTGCATCTCCCCATTTAGCTTGGCAAGCTCCTTTTCCAGGCGAGCTGCCTCTGCCTTGAGATCGATCAATTCGCCAAGCGGCAGGCAGAAGGTCGCCTCGCCAATCACGATCTGCGCCGATCCCTTGGGGGCATCTTCGGCAAATCCGGTGTCGCCGATCCTTGCCAGCCTGCGAATGGCAGCATCGTGACGGGCAAGCCTTTCCCGGGTCAACTTGGAAGCCCCCACAATGACCAATGGCGCGATCGCGGCCGGCGGCACGTTCATCTCCGCGCGGACCGAGCGGATGCCGGAGACCAGATCGACCAGCCAGTTGATGTCGCTTGCCGCCTCGTCATCCTCAAAATCGGGCTGCGGCCATGAGGCATGGCACAGCAGCGTCGAGCGTTCCCTCCCCTCGCCGGCCGTATGCGCCCACAACTCTTCCGTCATGAAGGGCATGAAAGGATGAAGCAGCTTGTAGATCTCGTCGAGCACGAAGGCGGCAACCGTGCGGCTCTCGACTTTCGCCGCCTCGTCATCACCGGTAAAGACCGGCTTCAGGAGTTCCAGGTACCAGTCGCAGAACAAATTCCAGACAAATTTGTAGGCCGCGCCGGCCGCCTCGTTAAAGCGATAGGCCGTGATTCCCTTGGTGATCTCGCGCGATGCCCGCGTCAGTTCGGTCAGGATCCAGCGGTTGACCGGCAGCTTCGCATCGTGCAGCCAGAACTCGTCATTGCGCGCCACTCCGTTCATCTCGGCAAAGCGCGTAGCATTCCATAGCTTGGTGCCGAAATTGCGATAGCCTGCAACCCTTTGCGGGTCGAGCTTCACGTCGCGGCCTTGCGCGGCCATGATCGCCAGCGTGAAGCGAAGTGCGTCGGCGCCGTATTCGTTGATCAGTTCCAGTGGGTCTATGACATTGCCCTTGGACTTCGACATCTTGGCGCCGTTCTTGTCGCGCACCAGTGCATGCACATAAACGGTGTGGAACGGCTCTTTGTGCATGAAATGGAGTCCCATCATCATCATCCGGGCAACCCAGAAGAAGATGATGTCGAAGCCGGTCACAAGGACATCGGTCTGATAATAGGTCTTCAGCTCCGGCGTCTTGTCCGGCCAGCCAAGCGTCGAGAACGGCCAGAGCGCGGAAGAGAACCACGTGTCGAGCACATCCTCGTCACGGGTCAGGATCTCGCCGGGCCGGAAATTCTCCAGCTTCTCCTCGACCCAGGCCTTCCATGGCCCTTCATGGGAGAGGTAATGCTGAATTGCCGCCTCAAGCGCGGTTTCCTCGTCCTTTTCAACAAAAACCTGGCCGTCCGGACCATACCATGCAGGAATCTGGTGACCCCACCAGAGCTGTCGCGAAATGCACCAGGGCTGGATGTTCTCCATCCATTCGAAATAGGTTTTTTCCCAGTTCTTGGGCACGAATTTCGTGCGGCCCTCGCGAACGGCGGCGATTGCCGGTTTCGCCAGCGTCTTGGCGTCGACATACCACTGGTCGGTCAGGAAAGGCTCGATCGGAACACCCCCGCGATCGCCGTGAGGAACCATGTGCCGATGCGGTTCGACCTTGGCCAGAAAACCGCCGGCCTCCATCATTTCGACAATCTTGCGCCGCGCATCGAAACGATCCAGCCCGTGCAGCGTGGCAATCGTCGCCGAAAGCTCAGGCGTTTCCTCAAGTTGTTCGAGGAAATCCTCGTTTTCCTTGAGATTTACGGCTGCCTCCGTGCTCAGGACATTGACCATGCGCAAGTTGTGACGTTTGCCGACCTCGAAATCGTTGAAGTCATGCGCCGGCGTCATCTTGACTGCGCCTGTGCCCTTTTCGGGATCGGAATATTCGTCCGCGATGATCGGCAGACGGCGGCCGACTAGCGGCAATATCGCATTTTTGCCGACCAGATGCTTGTAGCGATCATCCTCCGGGTGCACAGCAATGCCGGTGTCGCCGAGCATGGTTTCAGGGCGCGTCGTGGCGACCGTGATGAAGGTCGTGTCGTCCTCCGGATCGAAACTCTTGCCCTCGATCGGATAGCGGAAGTGCCAGAGATTGCCATTCACCTCGACCTGTTCGACCTCTAGGTCGGAGATGGCTGTAAGCAGCTTGGGATCCCAATTGACGAGGCGCTTGTCCTTGTAGATCAGCCCCTGCTTGTAGAGGGTGACGAAGACTTCCAGGACGGCCTTGGAAAGCCCCTCGTCCATGGTAAAGCGCTCGCGCGACCAATCGCATGAGGCACCAAGGCGCTTGAGCTGATTGATGATCGCACCGCCCGACTCGGCCTTCCACTCCCAGACCTTCTCCACGAACTCGTCACGGCCGAGATCCTGGCGATGGATCTGCCGCTCCATGAGCTTGCGCTCCACCACCATCTGCGTGGCGATGCCGGCATGATCCATGCCTGGCTGCCAGAGCACGTTCTTCCCGCGCATCCGCTCAAAGCGGATGAGAATGTCCTGTAGCGTGTTGTTGAGCGCATGGCCCATATGCAATGAGCCGGTCACATTGGGTGGCGGGATGACAATCGTGAACGGCTCGGCGTCGGGCTCCGCCCCAGCGCCGGCCCGGAAGGCATCCGCCCTCTCCCATCTTTCAGCGATTTTCGGCTCGACGCTCGCCGCGTCGTAGGTTTTCTCAAGCATGGAGGTCCCGCAATGTACGGAAAATGCGTAGGGACGGTGTAAACCGGATGCCTCGCCGCAAGTCAACCGAAGTGCATGTGCAAGACGACCCAAGGATCAATGATGCCCCGCCTCAAGGCAAAAGAGAGGTCAATCCAGGCATAAGAGATTCTGCGCCAGCCGTACCGGCGGGATGGCACTACTGGCAACCGAAGATCGAAATTAATTCACACCACCTCGAGCAATCCGCTCGATTTCCTCCCGCACCAGTTGTTCCACCAGGGCCGGAAGATTGCTATCGAGCCATTCCCGCAGCATGGGCCGAAGCATTTCTTCGGCAAGCTGATCAAGATTCCTGCGGCGGGTGGCCTCGACAGCCTCGTTCAACTCTTCGAATGCGGCCGCGACCTTACGGCCTGTGAATTCGGAAATGATTGCAGGTTTGGTGGCAACCGCTCCGTCCGCTTTCGCATCCTGCATGGACTCGGGGGGAGTTGGTTCAACCATACGGGACGCTTCTGGAGCCACAACTTCGGCAGCCTTGTCCTCCCCGGCCCGCTCCTCGAAGTCTGCGGCTGGCGCTTCCGTTGGCCTTTCGATTTCCGGAGCCTTCCCGCCCGTCTCAGGGCGAGAGGGCGCCTTTTCGCCGTCCTCGTGCCGCGAGGCTTGCATATCCGCAGGGCGCATTGAATCAGGCTGTGCCACGAAATCCCGATATGGTGTCAGCTTGCCACGAAAGCTTTCGGCCTCCGCAATCTCGGTGCCGACATCCTCCTCGTCATGATCGTCTTCGACAGAGGAAAAAGCAGTCAGACTGCTTTCATTGCGTGCCGGATCGCTGTCCTCGATGATCCTGCGGATGGAAGCCAGAATCTCTTCCATTGATGGTTCGCGCTGCGCGCTGCTTGCCTGTGCCATCTGAATCCGCCGCCTTCCCGACCGTCTGCCGTTGTCCGCCTGCGCCTGAGCAAGCGGTTCCTCGAATCAACAGTAAGGGTAACTGACGGAGACAGCAGAGAGAATCCCCCAAGAGGGACAGCCAGGCCTTTCACACAAGGAATGGGAGGACGGACAACAGGCCGATAGGTCGCCGTAGCTTACGGATATCAGCGGCCGTCAGGCGTCCTCAGACCATACCACTTGTCCTTGACGGCATTGTAGTGCTCTCGCGGATCGTGGACAGCCACATTGAGGCCAAGGCGGCTAGCCGAGAGCCGGCCCATGGATTGCAGGATGGCATAGCTGGCAACCACCACGTCGCGCTCTGCGCTGACCAGATTGATCTGGGCAGCAATGACATCGTCCTGCGCATCCAAAACGTCCAGCGTGGTGCGCTGGCCGACATTGCGCTCTTCTATGACGCCATTGAGGGCAAGCCTTGCCGCTGCAACCAGTTCACGGTTGGCAGCAACCGATTCGATCGCCGCCTGATACTGAGTCCAGGCCGAAGTGAGCGCTGCCCGCACCTGGTCACGGGTCACATCAATTTCGATCCGGGCCTGGCCGAGCTGCTCCTTGGATTGACGCACTTGCGCCGAAGCAAGGCCGCCCTGATAGATTGGAATGGTGAGGCTCAGACCTATGTTGGCTGAATCTGAAGTGCCTCCACTACCGACGCCGGGCAGACCACTGAAACCGTCGCCACCACTAGTATGGCTGTACTCCGTCGTCACGCCAGCATTCGCCGAGACCTGCGGAAGCATGGAACCTTCCGCCGACTTGACCGTAAAGGCGGCCGCATCGACGAGATGCTGGGTAGCAACGATCGCCGGATGCTCGCTTGCCGCAATCGCCAGTCCCTGGGCGAGCCCGTTGGGCAACAGCTTGGAAAGCGGCTGGGCCGGTTCAAGATTGCCGGGGTCTTCGCCAATGAACTGACGGTACAAAGCCTCGCTCGCTGTGGCCTGGGCGCGCGCCGCGCTCAACTGAGCCAAAGCGGCCTGCCGGCTTGCCTCGGCCTGGGCAACGTCGGTGCGCGTACCCTCTCCAACATCGAAGCGCGATTGCGCCGCGCGGACCTGCTCGCTGAGGAATTCGAGATTCTGCTCCCGCAAAACCGCAATCCGCCGGTCGCGAATGACGTCCATGTAATAAGCGGCAGCATTGAAAAGGATATTCTGCTCGGTATTGCGCAGCGTCTCGTTAGCGGCGTTCACCTGAGCCTCGGCCGCGCGGACATTGTTGCGCGTCTGAAAGCCGTCGAACAGATTCTGACGAATCGAAACACCGAAGGAACCGGCTGTGATCTCCATCCCTTCTTGTGAGGTTACATTGATGCCGCCCGAGGCGGCAATCTGAGGGCGGTAACCGGATTTCGCTATCGCGACCCCCTCATCCGTTACCCGCACACCAGCACGCGCCGAATTCAGGCTCGAATTGTTGTTGTAGGCCTTGGCAAGAGCTCCAAGGATGCTTTCAGCAGACGCATGCGCCGGGAGAAATGCGGCAGTGGAAACAACCAGGGCCGCAAAAATCTTCGTGCGAAACAACGACACGAGCCACCTCAAAATTCCTCGTGGGTCTGCTTTAGTGCGGCCCACACCGTTTGAACATTCGATCCGAAGCCCCACCCACTTCCGATCGCGGAAGCACCGCACCGGTGTAATCACCAGCGCGACGATACATCAAAGGCTTGATCAATTCCGTTGCCGATTGGCAACATATCGACATTCAAAATACAAAGGATGCTTCCCGTTCGAAGCCTGGCAAGGGTTTTACGGCTGCATTGAAAGCCCTGCGGCTGGACACGATTCCATTATCCTTCACGTAAAGCCGGGCAACACCGGCGTTTCCCTGACCGACCACCGCCACGAGCCTGCCGCCATCCTTCAATTGATCGAGAATGACATCCGGCATGATCTCGACAGCGCCACCTATGAAAATGGCATCATATGGCGCTTCCGAGGCGTAGCCTTCCTGCAGCGGCCCTTGCACCACAGCCACATTGTCACAACCGAGTTCCGAGAGGGTCGAGGAAGCCGCCTCCGCCAAGGCCGGATCGCTTTCCAGCGCGACCACCGAACTGGCGATGCGCGAGAACACCGCTGACGAATAGCCGGTGCCGCACCCGATATCGAGAACGAAATCCGATGGCGAAATGTCGGCAAGCTGCGCCAGCTTGGCAAAGGGAGAAGGCTCCATGAGATAGCGAGCCGGCGAGCCGACACTTGCGGGCGCGACCTCCAGATCCTCGTCAATATATGCTAGCGCGCGGCGACGGCTCGGAACAAATTCCTCGCGCGGAATCTCACGCATCGCGTTCAGGAGCGGAACATGCGTGACATCGGTCGTGCGGAGTTGGCCTTCCACCATGGTGGCGCGCTGTTCGGAAAAATCAGCCATCATCATCTGCTTGCCTGTTTCTCCTGGCGCCGAGCGCCTTTGCTGATTCACATCGGAAAGGCGGCATTGATCCGCTTTCCTTTCTACCCGCGATCTTGGAGAAGAGTCCCCTTGGAAATCACATGGTTGGCGCGTGATGTGGCAAAAAACTGCGGCACCGTCAATCGACACCACTGGCCGACGGCCACGGCTTTTCGGATTATTCGATGGCATAATTGGTAACGGGCTTCGATCTTCGTATCCCGTTGCGGAAAATTGGCTATTGACCATCGGCAATGCGCGCGCAAGCGGCACCCGAGAGCGCTTCGAATAAGTATCAAATATTTTGGATCAGGGATTGGAGGCCTCGCCCGGAATCGAACCGGGGTGCAAGGATTTGCAGTCCTCTGCGTAACCACTCCGCCACGAGGCCTCACCGTTCGCCGGCAATGCGCGTCTCAATAGGTTGCACCTCGGCAAGCGTCAAGCCGGCGATGAAGGCTTCGAAAAGTTTCTACATCATACCAAGCAGGAAATCTGAGGCATTCCATTCGCCTTCAACTATTTTCCGTTGCGCCGGCCCCACCAGACGGAAACCCTGCGACGCAGGCGCCGAATGGCAGCGAATTCATAAGAAAGGATGAGAAGACCGACCGGTATCATCCAGAAGCCGAGCACCGGCAGAAAGCCGAAACAGCCCAAAATAATGAACAGGACGCCGATCAGGATGCGCAAGAGACGCGAGCGCGGCATCGGAATCCGGCGGCCAAATACCTGGATGGATGGCCCGTCGGTTCCGTTCACAGGTTTCTGCGATGACCGCAAATCATACGGCTCCTTGTGGCGCTGAGCATCCATGAACACCTCTTTGTTCACCCGTCAAAGTACCGGCAATGACCTCTTCTCCCAACATATGTCGGCAGATGCGGCGAAATGCGAACAAACACGAAGAACCCGTAAAAAAAATTCACGATTGCTTCTTTGCAAATCGGAATGCTCTTTGCTATAGGCTGCCACACTCTCGTGAGCGGAGGCATTCCCCGGTAGCTCAGCGGTAGAGCAACCGGCTGTTAACCGGTTGGTCGCTGGTTCGAATCCGGCCCGGGGAGCCATTTTTGAAAGTTTCCGGAAGTGCCAGATCGAGTGGCAGCGGTTTCGAGTGGCAAGTTCGAAGCATGTTGCTCAGACACCTATGAGCCTCATTCACAATGAGTGCTCATATCAAGCTGTATTTCGGCCTGCCCGATACCAGTCCCCGATGGGGAGGCCACTTTAGCCCTCCCCGCCAAAACTCTCTTTCTTTATCAGGCGTCGAGCCAGGTCTTCTGAAAGTCGAGCTGATAGGTTTGGTGCATGGCGTGACCCTTCACACTCGGCTGCATGTGGCAAAAGAGCGACTGCCAGTAAGGCTGGATGATGATGCCGGAATCCTGCAGGATCTGCTCGACATCCTTCATGACCTCCCGCCGCTCGTCGGGATCGCTGATGGCCAGCGCCTCTTCCAGCTTGGCGTCGAATTCCGGATTCGAATAGCCGGTCTCGTTCCACGCTTCGCCGGTTCGATAACCGAGGGCCAATACCTGCACGGCCAGCGGGCGCATGTACCAAATGGTCAGCGAATAGGGAAACTTCGTCCAGTCATTCCAGAAGGTTGAGCCCGGCAGGACGGTGCGCTTGACCTTGAAGCCTGCTTCCCGGAGCTGCGCGGCAATGGCATCGCCGGTATTCTTCTGCCAGTCGTCATCGACGGTGATCAGCTCATGCTCGAAATCGAGCTGGCCGGCCTCCTCCATCAGCTTCTTGGCCCCCTCCAGATCCCGTTCCTTCTTCGGCAGTTCGGCATATTCCGGGTGGATCGGAGCGACATGGTGATTCTCTCCTACCGTACCCCTGCCGCCATATCCGAGCTGCAAGACGACATTGTTGTCGACCGCCATCTGGAGCGCGTTGCGGACTTTCTGGTCGTCATAGGGCTTGTTGGTGACATTGGTGCGGGCAACCAGTGTCGTCGCCGTCTCGATCCCCGACTTCACGAGATCCATTGCATCAAGAATCTCGATGAATTCCGACGGCGTTTCGAAATTCAGATCGATTTCGCCGGATTCGAAGGCATTCACCGTGGCATTGGCGTCCGTTCCGTAGTCGATGAACTCGACTCCGTCGAGATAGGCCTCACCTCCCCACCACTTGCCGTTCTCCCGACGTTTGACCACGGCTCTCGATCCGACCTCATAAGAAACGAGTTCAAAAGCGCCGGTGCCGATCGGATGGGCAACGAGATCCGAGCCATCCTTTTCGAAATTCCGATGCACGATCAGCGCCGGATAGTCGGTGAAGTTCGGGATGATCGAAATATCGGACGAAGCCAGTTTCAGCAGAACGGTATGATCATCGACCTTTGTGATCGCGCCTTCACGGGCCTTGCCCGTCTCCGGGTCAATGAGGGATGCCATACGGGCGGCCATGGAATTGCCCTCGGCATTCTTGTCGCACCAGCGGATCAGGTTGAAAACCACGTCGTCGGCATTGAACTCGTCACCATTATTCCAGGTCACGCCTTGGCGAACATGAAGCACATATTCCGTTGCATCATCATTGACCTCCCAGCTTTCCAGAAGCACAGGCTCGAAGGTGAATTCGCGCGTGTAGTTCACCAGCGGTTCGAGGAAGGTCCGGGCGGCGTTGCCGAGTTCGACCCAGTCATAGGAGCGCGGATCCTTCTGCGCCTTGACCGACATGGAGCATTTGAGCACCCCGCCTTTCTTGGGCTCTTGTGCGCGAGCAGGAGTGGGAACAGCAAGGCCGGCCAGACTGTATGCCATCACCGCCGAAGCGCCCATGGCGCTTGCCAGCGACAGAAACTCACGACGGTCTATCTTTCCCGAACGTGCATGCTCGGCCAGTTTGTGAACAGCGGCCGGCACTTTGTCGCCATTGTTCCTGAAGAATGCCATTTCAATCTCCCATTGGTTCCCGGTTTATAGTTTCAGATACGTAGAGAGAAGCGGATGCCGTCATAGATTGCCGCGTGAATGTTGCGCGAGGCAACGGCATCGCCGATCCTGAAAAGGACGAACGTGGCGTCCGCATCGTTTTCAGGAAAGATTGGTCCTCCCGAGACAAGATTCTCATAATCGACTGCGCCCCGATTGCGGGATAGCGGCTTGAGCTCGAAATAAAGCTCGTCGAGCGGCAGCGTCCCGTGCTCCACGATCACCTGGTCGACCCAACGGCGGTCGCGCCAGCCCGGCGCGAAATCGGAAGAAAGCTCCGCCACGAGCGCATTGCCGTCGCGCTTAACGGAATGCAGCCGGGTGTTGATGGTGATGCGCACGCCCTTCTCGTGGAAGACGCGCATATAAGGAACATGGTTCATGCCGCCCATTTCCGGCGCGAAGAAGCGCTCGGGCGAAACCAGTTCGAGTGTCGAACCGGCTTCGGCGACAATCTCGGCGGCTGTCATCCCCGAGTGACCGCCATTGTCGTCATAAAGCAGCACATTCTGGCCCGGCTTAACCGTACCGCCAACGATATCCCAGGTCGAAACGACCAGGTCGTCGCCGGCTTCCAGCGGTGGGTTCTGTGGTATTCCACCGGTGGCGATCACCACCACGTCCGGCTCCAGCGCCAACACGTCGGCCTTCTCCGCCCAGGTATCGTAGCGGATCTCAACACCCAGCCTCTCCAGTTCGGCGACACGCCAGTCGACGATCCCGATCAGTTCCTTCCGGCGCGGATTCCGGGTCGCGAGCCTGACCTGACCGCCAGGCGCCGAGGCCGCTTCCAGGATTGTCACCGAATGCCCCCGCTCGGCGGCAACCCGCGCGGCCTCCAGCCCGGCGGCGCCGGCACCGACCACAACGACTTTCTTTGCAGGTCCCTGAGCGCGCGGGATGACATGCGGGATTTTGGTCTCGCGACCGGTGGCAGCATTGTGGATGCACAACGCCTCGCCCCCTTCGTAGATGCGGTCGAGGCAATAGGTTGCCCCGACGCATGGGCGAATACGGTGCTCCTCACCCGCCATGACCTTGGCCACGATATAGGGATCGGCGATGTGGGGCCTGGTCATGCCGACCATGTCGAGCTTGCCGGTAGCTATGGCGTGCCGGGCTGTAGCGACATCGGAAATCCGTGCAGCATGGAAAACCGGAAATTTCGTCGCCGCCCTCACTTCGCCGGCAAAGTCGAGATGCGGCGCAGAACGCATGCCGGCGATCGGGATGACATCGGCAAGTGCGGCATCGGTATCAATATGACCGCGTATTATGTTGAGAAAATCGAACTTGCCGGAGGCGGCCAAACGCCGGGCGATCTCCACTCCCTCCTCCCGGCTGAGGCCCTTTTCAAGATCCTCGTCGGCGACCATCCGGATACCGACGATGAAATCCGGTCCGACGGCAGCCCGCACGGCGTCAATGACGCGCCAGGTGAAGCGTAGGCAGTTGTCGAGGGAGCCGCCATATTCGTCCTCGCGCCAGTTGGTTGCCGGGGACCAGAAACTGTCCATCAGATGGCCATAGGATTCGAACTCGATACCGTCGAGGCCGGCTGCCTGCATGCGCTGTGCCGCCGCTGCATAATCGGCAACGATGCGCTCGATATCCCAGTCCTCGGCCTGTTTCGGGAAAGCCCGGTGAGCCGATTCACGTGCCGGCGACGCGCTGAGCACAGGCAGCCAATCGGCCTTGTTCCAGCCGGTGCGGCGACCGAGATGAGTGAGCTGGATCATCACCTTGCAGTCATGCTCATGGCAGGCATCGGCCAGTTCACGAAGCCACGGCACGATCTCGTCACGGAATGCATGAAGGTTGCCGAAAGCGGCCGGGCTGTCGCGTGAGACCAGCGCCGAGCCTGCAGTCATGGTAAGCGCAATACCGCCCTTCGCCTTCTCCGCATGATAGAGCCGGTAGCGCTCTTTCGGCATGCCGTCCTCGGAATAGGCCGGCTCATGCGAGGTCGACATGACGCGGTTCTTCAGCGTCAAGTGCTTGAGGCGGAAGGGCTGGAGCAGCGGATCGTTCGACAGCGCAGCGCTCATGGACCTGCGCTTTCTGCACGAAGTAAGGACCATCCCCGCAGTCCGCGCGCCGTCGTATTCTGAACCTTCCCTATAATCACGCTCTCAACCGTCGCATTAATTGACACTGTCTGGCAACCGCTCTTCCCGCCGCGCGATGAAATCGCGCAGACCCTCGGCGATACCCTCGTCAAGCCTAGGTTCCTCGTAGTCCCGCAGCATCGCGCGCGCCTTTTCGCGGCCGCGCGTATCGTGGTCTTTGGCTCCCTCGGCGCTCCATTGCTCGAACGAATTGAAATCCATCAGGCTCGGGATAAAAAACGCCGATTCGAAATGCTCGAGCGTGTGCGCGGTCCCCAAGAAGTGCCCGGCAGGGCCAACCTCGCGAATTGCCGCCAGCGCCTCCTTGAAATCGTCGAACGGCAATCCGCCTGCATATTTGTACCAGCCGACAAGTTGCTCGCAGTCAGTGACGAACTTCGAATAGCCGCAGGTAAGGCCGGCTTCCAGCCATCCGGCAACATGCCAGATATAATTGGCTCCGGCCAGGATTGCGGCATGCATGAGCATGTTCGCTTCGTACCCCGCCTGCGCGTCGTTCAGCTTCGAGCCGACATGGAACCCGGACGTTCGCCACGGCAGTTGGTACTTCCGCGCCAGTGCGCCCATCAGGTACATCATTTGGGCGGCTTCGGGCGTACCGCCCATTGGAGCACCGGTCTTCATATCGACTGTGACCATGAACTGCCCGTAAAGCTGGGGCGAACCGGGCCGGACAAGCTGCGTGAACGCTACGCCCGCCAGCGCTTCGGCATTGACCTGCGCGACAGCACCGACGGCGGACGCCGAGGTGGAAGCGCCGCAGAGCGCGAAGGGCGCGAGAATCAGCGGCTGGTTGTGGCGTGCGTAGACCTTCATCGCGTCCAGCATGGTGGCGTCCCATACGAGCGGCGAATTGCAGTTGGTGACCGACACCAGCACCGGATTATCGCGGACATACTCATCGCCGAACACGATGCCGGCCATCTTCATCGTGTCTTCGGCGCGCTCCTTCGAGGTGACGATGCCCATAAACGGCTTGTCGGAATGCTTCAGCGCCGAGTGGATGATGTGCAGGTGCCGTTTCGGCACCGGAATATCCATCGGTTCGCAGATGATCGAGCTCGACGAATGCAGCGCCGGCGCCATGTATGCGAGCTTGTGGAGATCGTTGAGATCCGCAAGCGATGCATAGCGCCTGTTGTTGTCGAGGTCGCGCACATAGGGCGCCCCGTACATCGGCACGAAGATGCTGTTCTGGCCACCCACCCGTACCGACCGCTGCGGATTGCGCGCGGTGAGGGTGAATTCCGACGGAGCCATGGATACGAGTTCCATCAGGAGAGTGCGGTCGATCCGTACTCTCGTGTCGGAGACATCGGCACCGGCCGCTTTCCATATGGCGATCGCCTCGTCGTCGCGGAACTCGCACCCCACCTCCTCGAGGATGTTGAGAGACTCCTCGTGGATTAGGTCCACGGCCTCGTCCGGCACCATCTGGTAGACAGGAATCTTGCGCGCCAGGGTCGGGAACGACGCCATGGGGGCACTCCGCAGAGCCTTGCGACCCAAGCGACCGCCGCCACGGCGAGGAGACGACGACGCTTGCGTTGCATCCATGTCTGTCATGCTCATCACGGCTCTCCCTTGCCTCTAGGAGAGCGCCTGCGAAGCGGTTGTTCAAGCGAAATAGGAAGCCGGCTCGCTTGAGTTGAACTCAATGGTCCAAGGGAGAGCAGCCAGTCCTTAAGCAAGGTTGCCTGTGGGCTGAGAGGCCGGCGGGCGCTCCATGTCACGAAGGATGATTGCGGCGCGGCGATCTCGGCGTCGGTCACCCGCACAAGGTTGCCTGCTTCGATCAGCGGCGCGACAAGGCTCTCCCAGCCGAGCGCCACACCCTGCCCGCTGCGGGCGGCCTGCAAGGCGATGACATAGCTGTTGAAACGCCGTACGTTGACGTGCCGATCCGGGTGGCCGACCGCACGCAAGAACTCTGCCCAAGTGGTCCAGGTCCAGTCGATGCCTTCAACGGACAGAAGTTGCAACTGCGCCAGATCCTGTATCGACTTAACGGGGTACGCCTTGGCGAAGGCGGGGCTTGCGACGGGAAAGATGCGGTCGTCGTACAGCTTCGCCGAAAGTTCGTCCGGCCACTCGCCGTCTCCGTAACGGATGCGCAGGTCCACGTCCGGCCGGTCGAGACCGTGAGGATGGTCCGAGATCACATGGTCCACAACGATGTCGTGGTGCCGGTTCCAGAAAGCTCCCATGCGAGGCATCAGCCAGAGTTGCGCCATCGCCATGGTGCTGCCGATGGTCACCACGGCCTGTCCGCCCAGCGATTTGATCTGACGGAACGTCGAGGATATCCGCTCGAACCCTTCGCGCAGCGCAATCGCCAGCGTTTCGCCTTCGCGCGTCAGTTCGAGCGCCCTGTGGCGGCGCAGAAACAACGGGACGCCGAGTTCTTCCTCCAGCATCCGGACCTGCTTGGAGATGGCGCCGGGCGTGACGTTGAGTTCTTCCGCCGCCTTGGTCAGGCTGAGGTGCCGTGCCGCCGCTTCGAAGGCGGCGAGCGCAATCAACGAAGGCAGGCTGTAGAATCGGCGGACCATCCGGCTCCTGACCGCGCGTTGCGCGTCGCCTCAATATTCTCCTGTCGATTGCCTGTGGCTCAATCGCAGGAGAATTTCGTTCACCTTGACTATTAGCCTCGGTTGCTTGTCGATGTGCAACAGTCGTTTTCCTGTGCGGATAAGATTCTGCCTTGAGTATCAGGAAACGCGCTGACCCTAAGGGAGGAGGCGCATGGAGGAACGGGTCTTCGGCCGGCTTTTCACGCCAATCGCCCTTCGTGGCAAGACGCTGAGAAACCGGATCGTTTTTGGCGCCCATACGGCGAATATGGCGGTCGACGGGCTGCCTACTGAGAGACATGTTGCCTATTATGCCGAGCGCGCTATCGGTGGTGCTGCGATGATCGTGGTCGAGCCCATGCCGGTGCATGCCGCGGCAGTGCTGACGCGCGGCAATTTCCGCCACTCCGACGACAGCGTGATCCCGCATTTCCGGAAGGTAACCGGCGCGATCCGCGGCAACGGCGCCATCGCTATTCAGCAGCTCTATCATGTCGGCCAGCATGGCGATGCCGACAATTCCTTTCATCCCGCCTGGTCACCTTCCGGCCTGCCGAGCTATCACGATTCCGACGGCTCGCATCGCATGAGCGAGGCGGAGATCGAGCAGACCATTGACGGGTTCGTGCAGGCCGCGCGCCGCTGCCGCGAAGCGGGCTTCGATGGAGTCGAGGTTTGGGCCGCATATCATGCCCTCCTCGACCAGTTCTGGACGCCATGGTCGAACCGCCGCGACGATCGCTGGGGCGGGAGCCTGGAAAACCGCACCCGGTTCAGCCGGGAAATCATGACCCGTATCCGCAAGCTCTGCGGCGAGGATTTCATCATAGGCCTTGCTGTGAACGACGAGCCGGATGTGGAGGTGGCGCTCGGACGCGAGGCCCTGGCCGAGATCGTCGCCTATCATGATCGCGACGCGCTGTTCGACTATGTCACCTGCGGCTCGGGCAGTTATTTCGATTTTTACAAGCTGATGCCGACCTTCCTCTATCCCGAGAAGCTCGGCGCCGACCTCGCCGGGGTTCTGAAATCCGCCGTCCGACATGCGCTGGTGACGGCGGAAAGCCATATCCGGACACCGGAGAACGCTGAGAGCGTGCTGAGCGAAGGAAAGGCCGACCTCGTCTCGATCGTACGCGGGCAGATCGCCGATCCGCATCTAGCGGCCAAGGCTGCCGCAGGCAGGCCGCAGGACATTCGTGGCTGCCTTTCGTGCAACCAGATGTGCTGGGGCCGGCGCCATCGCGACTACTGGATAAGTTGCGTGGTAAATCCCTCCGTCGGCCGCGAATGGGAATGGAGCGGAGACCGCTTCTCGCCATCAGAGAAGCCAAAGCGAGTATTGGTGGTCGGCGGCGGTCCTGCCGGGCTGGAGGCGGCGCGCGTTGCGGCCGAACGTGGCCACCGCGTCGTTCTTGCCGAAGCCTCGGATCGACTGGGCGGGCAATACCGTTTGGCCGGGATGCAGCCGCGTCGGACCCAGATCCTCGACCTGATCGAATGGTATCAGCGCCAGCTCGAGAAACTTCAGGTGGAAATCCGCTACAACAGCTATATCGAGGCTGAGGATATCGAGCGCGAGGATGCGGACGAGGTGATCGTGGCGACAGGCTCCCTGCCGCCGGAGGGCGGCTTCCAGAGAGCCCTCCCCCAATTCGAATCCCTGCCCGGCGGCGGACAGGTCCTGTCGGCCGAAGCCATAATGGCGCGCGAGGCGCGACCGGGCAAAAGAGTCATCGTGCTTGACGACGGCGGCAATTGGAAGGGTTGCGGCACGGCCTGGAAGCTCGCCGAAGATGGCCATGAGGTTGTGCTTGTCACACCTGACCCTATGGTCGGCAAGGAACTCCAGCGGACGGCGGCCGACGTGCCGTTGCGGCGTATTCTTGCGAAGCTCGGCGTCCGCTTCATAACCGAAAGCGCGGTTGTGGAGTGGGATGGAAGCGTTGCGCGCGCGGCTTCGCTACTGGATGGAAGCGAACAGCGGATCGAAGCCGATGCGCTGGTATCCGCCGCAACCAATATCGCAGATGACAGTCTCGCCATGGAGCTCGAGGCGCGCGGCATTGCCTTCACGGCCATCGGCGACTGCACGGCCGCGCGACAAGCGGCATTCGCCATCCATGACGGTCGAAAGATAGCATTGTCGTTATGACCAGTGCCGAAACCATTGTACTTTCGATGCAGGAAGCTGAAGAACTATGCTTTCGGGCGACACTCGGCGTCGGCGCGGATGTAGCGGCCGCCCGCTCCCTCGCGCGGGCGACGGTTGCAGCGGAAGCTGACGGTCAACCGACCTTGGGCCTCAGCCATTTGACAGATTATCTCGACGGCTATCGCACCGGACGGATAGCCGCCGGTGTAACGCCCATGCTGACCCGGCCTCTTCCCACTGTCATCAGGTCGGATGCCGCCGGTGGACTGGCTCATCTCGGCTTTGACCTTGCTTTCGATGACTTGGTTTCGGCGGCACGAAATTTCGGTGTCGCCATTTTCTCCCAATCGAACGCCTTCACATGTGGGGCGCTCGGCTATTTCGCCGGCCGGCTGGCAGAGCAAGGACTGGTCGCATTCGCAGCGACCAACGGCCCTGCCCTCATGGCGGGTTCGGGCTCCACACAGCCGGTCTATTGCACCAATCCGCTGGCCTTCGCCGCGCCCGGCGGCGCGGACGGCCCCTTGCTGATCGACCAGGCTTCAAGCGCCACGGCCTTCGTCAACATCCGCAATGCCGCCCAAAACAACGAACCGATACCCGAAGGCTGGGCGGTCGGCAGCGACGGCAAGAATACCACCGACCCGCAGGAAGCGATGAAAGGCGCCCTGCTTGCCTTCGGCGGGACGCGCGGCGCGAATATCGCGTTGATGCTCGAAGTGCTGTCCGCCGGACTTACGGGCGCCAACTGGTCACTCGACGCGCCATCCTTCACCTCCGGCTCCGAGTCTCCCGGTTCGGGCCTCTTCATCCTTGCCATCGATCCAAAGGTGATGGAACCGGATTTCGAACATCGTATGGAAAAGCAGTTGAGAAGGTTGTCGGACGACTATGGCGTCCATATTCCCGGCCGATCAAAGCACGCGCATCGCTTGCATGCCGGGCAATCCGGGCTGGCAGCACCTCGAGAGATAGTTGCAGAACTGGAAGCGGCCGCGCAAGAGCGGTAGAACGGTCCCGAACAAAGCTTTTCAGTCCTGAGCGGGCTCCAACCTGATTACGGTCTCTGTCGCAGCGGCTATGGCCTCCTTTGAATAGAGCAGAGGAACATATTCACCTTTCGCCCATAGCGGCGCCAGATCGGCATAGTGCGGTGACGAAGGATCGCCGGACTGCCCCGGCGCATTGATGGCAACACTTTGGTCCCACGCGCCGACATCGATGACCATCCTGACCGAGGCGCCTGTGGTGACGTGGAAATTGCCCGGGCCATAGGCAGCCATCATCACTGTTGTATCGCTGCCGCCCTTGGCGAGTGGCCCTACATCCAGGCCGGGCTTCACGCCTACGCGCGAGACCACGTGGGCGAAATAGCCTTTGTGCAAATCGCCCCAGCGCCAATTGGCGGTATCCATGCCGAACCTCTCTCCAAGCGCCACATGGGCCTGACGGAGCGTGCTCCTCAGAAATTCCGCGCGGTCCTCAGCCCCTTCGTGGACAATGGAATCCTCATTCCGCTCGAGTGCGGCAAGGATAGCTGCAGTATTGCCGGCCCCCAGCAATGTTCGAAGCACCGGATCGGCTGCTGCACGTTTTAGAACTGTGGGTTTCAGGAAAATGCTCCACCAATACTCGAACAGAAGAGCGGCTGCAGAGTCAGAATCTACTCGGCAATCCCATGCTTTCAGCATTGCAATAGCATCGTCTTCGGCGTCATCCGGCAGAAGATGCACAAGCCGCGCCGCCATTGGAGAAAGGACATCGGTTTGCAGCGCGCACGAATCCATGGTCCCAAGCCTGCCTCCCTGCCCGAGCACCGACGCAATCCGCTCGGCACGGCCATCTTCGTGCCACTCGAAGGAAACGGGCAACGCATCATGATTCCAGCTTGCAGGCAGGTTCATCTCGTTGGCGGAAAAGACAAAGCCGCATACCGGATTGACGCTCTCCGGCTTATCGGACTGCTCGAGAAAACCCTGCCATTCGAAACGTCCGTCGCCGGGAACCGGCACCAGCCCGCGCCAGCCTTTTCGCCTCGGAATATAGCCCGCCGGCAGCCAGCCGATCGTGCCGGTCACATCGGCATAGACTTGGTTGACGGTCGGAGCACCCCAACGCGCCATGGCCTGCCTGAAACTGTCATAGCTCTTCGCCCGCATGCCGGTGAGGCTGGCCATATAGGGCGCGCTGCCGGGCTCAGTGAAAACGGTGCGCAGCGCCACCGCAATATTCTTTGCCTTGTCACGATGGATGACCGGTCCATGCCGGGTGAAGCGGAGTTCGCGCTTCTGGTCCGGTGCGCCTTTGACCTGAAAAGTTTCGGTTACCGACTCCATGGTCTCAAAACCGTCGCCATAACGGTAGCGGTCAGGCGCCTGCGGGTCGGTTTCATAGACCATGACGTCCTCCTGGTCGGCCGGAAAGATCGTCAGGCTGAAGGCGGAGTGACCGTTGTGACCGGCCATGATGCCAGGCGAGGAAGGTTCCCCCGCGCCGATCAGGTCGAGGCCTGGCGCCGTAAGATGAACGAGATAGCGCAAGGATGGTGCGGCATGAGCGCGATGCGGATCGGTGGCCATGATCGGTCGACCGCTTTCCGTGCGGCTGCCGGCGATTGCCCAGTTGTTGGAGCCTTCCTTCAGATCGGCACGTACCACTTCCTTACGCGCAGTCACACGTGCCCAATATTCGGCATCTTCGACAGTGGCGGAAAGCCGCTCTGGCGAGAAGGAGACCGGCGCAGTGGCGAGTTCGTAAAGCTGAAGCGCCTCTATCGGCACATGCGCCGTCTTCGTCCACTCCTCCAAAGGCACAGGCGGCTGCAGATTTGCGCGTAAAAGATCGGTTTGGGGACTAGCCGATGCCAGCACATTGGCGCGCAGAACCTCGGAAGTAGCGTTGCGGCTCAGGCAATGGGTGCGGATGCGCACCACGTCTTCCGGTCGCCAACGCGCAGGCCGCGTGCCGAGCCGTTCGAATTCCTCGGGAAGCGGCATCACACCTTTCTCGACAAGTCCGACATAGGCGTTGATACCCTCGGCAAAGGCCGTACAGATCGTCTCGGCGTCGTCGCCGTAGCAACGCCATTCGGCGGCCATGTCGCCGCGATAGAGGAAAAGGCGGCTGGCCTGGTCCTGCAGCAGATAACCGGGACCGAAATCGGCAGACAGCAGACCGAGCCCGCGCTTGCGCCAAAGATCGATCTGCCAGAGCCGGTCCCGAGCCGCATTGAAGCCCTGGACGAAGAACAGATCTGCAAGGCTTTCCGCAGAAATGTGGGGAATGCCCCAGCGGTCGATCCGGATCTCTGCGGGCGCGATAAGGCCGTTGACGGATATCTTGGTCATGATTTTCGCTGAAGGATCGTGATCAGAAACGGTTGATGGCGCGGGCGGCTTCGTTGGCGAGCGGCGCGAAGCGCTGGCAGAATTCTTCGGCGGTCCATTCGGCGAGAGAGCCGGCCAGATGAATGGCTCCTCGCGGCCGGCCGTCCGGCCCCCGCACGGCCACACCGACAGCGACCTCGCCCACCAGCACCTCCTCTATGGTGAAAGCATAGCCAATCTCCCGCGCCTCGCGGATCTTGGTCCATATGCCTGCCGGTTCGGTGATCGTCTTGGCGGTGAAGGGCCGGCGATCCGAACGGGCGATGATGTCTTCCACCTCGGCATCGGGAAGCTGCGCCAGGACGGCGCGCCCACCCGAGGTACAGAAAACCGGCACGCTATGGCCGACCAGGGTGGCGAAGAAATTTTCGCGCTTGCTCTGAAGCCGCGCTGCATAGACCATGCGCAGATCGTCGAACAGGCTCAGATCGACCCGCTCGCGAGCCGCCCGCCTCAACTCCAGAAGCACCGGGGTCGCCCGCTCTATAAGCGGATCGAGCCGCAGATAGTCGAGTGCATGATCGAGAATGCGGATTCCCGGAACATAGCCTCGGTCATCCTGATCGCGTTCTATATATCCCATGATGCGTAGCGTATGAACCACGCGCTGCACGGCACTTTTTCCTATGCCGCACCCGGCCGAGATCTCGGCCAATGTCAGCGGCTTCTCGCTGCGATGGAACGCTGAGAGAACCTGCATAGCCCTCGCAACGGACTGAACAAAAAGCGGATCGTCCTCATGCCCCTCGATGGGCCGCTCCCCCAGTTCCGCTCTGAAGATGCTCCTCTGCATTTCCCCTCGCAACGGCGTTGACAGGTCTGACACAGCATAGCTAATCTGTTTCGATACAGCTATATCGCTGCTCGATATACAAAACCGTCTCTGCCAAGGACTATCGCTGGATGTGGGGCAGTTCATGTTTTGCGCCTGACTGGTCAAGGCACAGGCAACTCCGCTCGACGATCCGTCGTGCAGAATTCATTTTCCGCGGAGGCGCTTGATGGCGAAGCGGGTCGCGCTGGCCGGATTTCTACACGAAACCAACACCTTCGCGCCGTCAAAGGCCCGTTACGAGAATTTCGTCCAAGGGGGCGGCTATCTGCCGCTGAGCCGTGAGCAGGAAATTCTTGAGCGCTGCAAGAACGTCAATCTCGGCATTTCCGGTGCGATCGCCCACGGTGAAACCGCGGGATGGCAAATGCTTCCGGTCCTTTGGACTGGTGCAATCCCGTCCGCCCATGTCGAAAAAGAAGCCTATGAGCGGATTGCCGGTGAAATCGTGGACGGCATCGCCGCCGCTGGCCGGCTCGACGGCGTTTATCTGGATCTGCATGGCGCCATGGTTGCCGAGCATCTGGACGACGGCGAAGGCGAGCTGATCGCGCGGGTGCGCCGCGTCGTCGGCCCCAATGTGCCGATTGCGGTGAGCCTCGATCTGCACGGCAATGTTACACGGCAGATGGTTGACGAAGCCGATATGCTTGTCGCCTTCCGCACCTATCCGCATGTAGACATGGCCGAGACCGGACGCCGCACGGCGGTGCAACTCGATTCTTTGATGACGCGGCGGCGGCCTTTCGCCAAAGCCTTCCGCCGCCTGCCCTTCCTTATTCCCATCCCATGGCAATGTACTGCACTGGAGCCAGCCAGGACGATCTATACGCTGGTGGCCGATCTGGAGCACGGCCCGGTCGCCAGCACCTCATTCCTGCCTGGTTTTCCTGCCGCCGATTTCGAGGAATGCGCGCCGACGGTGGTTACCTATGGCGAAACACAGGCCGATGCCGACCGTGCGGCCGACCATATCGAGCAGATGGTACTGGAAAGCGAAACAGCTTTTGCCGGCAAAGCCTACGAGGCCGATGAGGCCGTGCGCGAAGCGATGCGGATCGCCCGGCATGCGTCCAGGCCAGTTGTTATCGCCGACACGCAGGACAATCCCGGTGCCGGAGGCGATTCCGACACCACGGGCATGCTGCGCGCATTGATCAGGAACGGAGCGGAACGCGCCGCCATCGGAATCATTGTTGACCCTGAATCGGCTCGCCGGGCGCATGCGGCTGGTGAAGGCGCCGAAGTCCGGCTGTCGCTCGGCGGGCATTCGAGGATACCGGGCGATAGCCCGCTCGAAGGGACTTTCCGTATCGAGAAGCTCTCGGATGGGCGATTCAAGGCGATTGGTCCTTATTATGGCGGCACGGACATGAACCTCGGCCCCTCCGCATGCCTTTCGATCGGCGGTGTGCGGATCGTGGTGGCCACTTACAAGGCGCAGATGGCCGATCGCGAAATGTACCGTTTCGTCGGCATCGAGCCGGAGCAGCAGGCGATCCTCGTCAACAAAAGCTCGGTCCATTTCCGCGCTGATTTCGAGCCCATCGCCGAGACGATCCTTGTCGCCAAGGCACCGGGTCCGATGGCGCTCGATCCGGCAGACCTGCCTTTCACCCGTCTGGCGCCCGGCATACGCCTCTCACCGAACGGACCGGCATTCGCGGCCGACGGCAGGCAGCGAAGAAAGGAGGCTTGACGCATCCCGGCGATGCGCAACCATGCAGGTTCAATCAGGAAGGCGGCACCAAGACCGCCGGAGAGACAATCAAGAAACCAAATCAAACCAGCAGAGGGAAAAAGATGTTCATAGACAAAACCTTTCATCGTCGTTGGCACAATGCGCGCACTTCGGTCTTTGCCGCGGCGCTTGCGGCCGCAACTGCGCTGGGCGCTGCCGCTCCTGCCCATGCCGATCCCGACACGATTACCGCGGTGATGCATTCGGGCCTGCGCGTGCTTGATCCGATCATCACCACGGCGCATATCACGCGCAACCATGGCTACATGATCTATGACGTGCTCATCGCTGAGGACGAGAATTTCGAACCGCAGCCGCAGATGGCGGACTGGGAGGTATCCGACGACAATCTCGTTTACACCTTCACGCTGCGCGACGGTCTGAAGTTCCATGATGGCGCACCGGTGACGGCCGAAGATGCGGTGGCCTCGCTGAAGCGCTGGGGCGAGCGCGATTCCGGTGGCCAGCTGATCTTCGACGTCACGGAGAGCCTGGAGGCAACCGACGAGAAGACGATCACCTGGAAACTCAAGGAGCCATTCCCACCCTTCCTCGAAACGGTAGCAAAGCAATCGGCCGTGCCGCCGTTCATCATGCCGAAGCGTGTCGCCGAGACCCCGTCGAGCGAGCCGATCAAGGAATATATCGGCTCTGGCCCGTTCGTCTTCGTTGAGGAGGAATACCAACCTGGCGTCAGCGTCACCTATGAGAAATTCGCCGACTATGTTCCGCGTGAGGAGGAGGCGAGCTGGATGGCCGGCGGCAAGGTGGTCAATGTCGAACGCGTCAAATGGGTGACCATGCCCGACGCGCAGACGGCTATCAACGCGCTGGTGGCTGGCGAAATCGACTATATCGAGCAGCCGCAATTTGATCTGTTGCCGATCCTGCAGGGCAGTCCCGACGTAACTGTCGAAGTGCGTGACACGCTCGGCTATCAGACGATGGGTCGGATGAATTTTAAACATCCGCCCTTCGACAACGTAAAGATCCGTCAAGCGGCTTTGATGGCAATGAGCCAGGAGGATGTGCTTGGCACGCTGGTTGGCAATCCGGAATATTACTCCGTGTGCGGGGCCATCTTCGGCTGCGGCACGCCGCTGGGTGACGAAACCGGTGCTGAAACGCTGACCAGCGGCGGCGATATCGAGGGCGCCAAGGCACTGCTGGAAGAAGCCGGTTATGATGGTACGCCTGTCGTGCTGATGCAGCCGACCGATGTCACGACCCTCACAGCCCAGCCGGTGGTTACGGCACAGGCGCTGCGCGAGGCCGGTTTCAAGGTGGACATGCAGCCGATGGATTGGCAGACGCTGGTGACCCGCCGGGCCAGCATGTCCCCGCCGGCCGAAGGAGGCTGGAATCTCTTCTTCACCAACTGGATGGTGCCGGAAATCAGCTCGCCGATCGTCAACCCGATGCTGAACGGCCGCGGCGACGAGGCGTGGTTCGGCTGGCCTGACGATCCGAAGTTGGAGGAACTGCGTGCCGAGTTTATTGCGGCCGACAGCGTCGAGGCGCAAAAGGAAGTCGCCAAGCGTTTGCAGGCTTACACGCTGGAGAATGTCATCTACGTTCCGCTCGGCCAGTATGTGCCGCCGCAGGCACGCCGCAACACCATCACCGGCATGCTTCCGTCGCCAGTGCCCGTATTCTGGAATGTCGACAAGACAGAATAGCCCCATGCCCTTGTGACGACGGGTCTGGCCGCGCCAGCGGCCAGACCAAGCGAGATCAGGATTGCTCAGGCGTACCGTGGCGGCGGCTCTCGATTTGCATCCGTCCCGGTCCTGCTCAAAGCATTGACAAGGACAGTAAGGACCAATGCTCGGCTATATCATCCGCCGCATCCTCGCCGTCATCCCCGTCATGGCGATCGTTGCGGTCTTTGTCTTTCTGCTGCTTCGCCTGACACCCGGCGATCCGGCAGCGATCCTTGCCGGCGACATGGCCACACCCGAACAATTGGCGCGAATACGCGAGTCGCTCGGATTGACCGATCCGATCCATATCCAGTTCATCAACTGGGTCGGGCGGCTGCTGCAGGGTGACCTCGGAACATCCCTGATCTCGAACACGCCGGTCATGAGCATGATCGGCAGCCGAATCTGGCCGACGCTGCAAGTCGGAACACTGACCATCATCATCTCGGTCCTCATCGCGGTACCCATGGGCGTCATCGCCGCCTGGCGTCACCGCTCCTGGATCGATTATGCCGTCATGAGTTTCTCGGTCCTTGGTTTCTCCGTGCCGGTCTTCGTCATCGGCTATATCCTGATCAAGATCTTCTCCATTGAGCTGCGATGGCTGCCGGTTCAGGGCTATGCCTCGCCGTCCGACGGTATCGGCGCCTTCTTTTCGCGTGCTCTCCTGCCCTGCCTGACACTGGCAACCATCTATGTGGCGCTGATTGCGCGCATGACGCGCGCCAGCCTGCTCGAAGTTCTGGGAGAGGACTATGTGCGTACGGCCCGCGCCAAGGGCGTGAAAGAGAAATATGTCCTGTTCCGTCATGCCCTGCGCAATGCGGCCGTGCCCATCATGACCATCATCGGTACCGGCTTTGCTTTGCTCATCTCCGGCGTGGTGGTCACAGAAAGCGTCTTCAATATCCCTGGAATAGGTCGCCTGACGGTCGATGCGATCCTGGCGCGCGACTATCCGGTGATCCAGGCAATGATCCTTCTGACGAGCGCGATCTACGTCTTCGTCAATCTGCTTATCGACATCTCCTACACCTTCATCGATCCGAGGATCCGCTACTGATGGCCGCTGCACCACAGCCGACCTCTTCGCTTCAGTTCATCCTCGGCGCCGTGGCCGTTCCGCGGCACTGGCAGCTCGGCATCGGCCCGATCATCGCCGCCATCGTGCTTGCAATTATCGTGGTGGCTACCCTGTTCGCGCCGCTCTACGTGCCGCATGACCCTTTAAGCATGGACGCGGTCCAGCGCCTCAAGGGACCTAGCTCGGAGTACTGGCTTGGCACCGATGCCTATGGCCGAGACCTGTTTTCTCGCGTCATGATCGGCGGTCAGGTGTCGCTGTTCATCGGCGTCGGCGCTGCAATCGTAAGCGTCTTCATCGGCCTGTTGATCGGCCTCGTTTCCGGCTTCTTCCGCATCGCAGACGCCATCATCATGCGCATCATGGACAGCCTGATGGCCATCCCGTCGATCCTGCTCGCCATCGCCTTGGTGGCCCTCAACGGACCCAGCCTTTGGTCAGTCATCTTCGCCATCACCATTCCGGAGATCCCGCGCGTGGTGCGTCTGGTGCGTGCCGTCGTTCTTTCGGCGCGCGAGGAGCCCTATGTGGAAGCAGCCATAGCCGTCGGCTCCAGCATGCCGAAGATATTGTGGAAGCACCTCATGCCTAACACGCTGGCGCCCCTGATCGTCCAGGGCACTTATATCTGCGCCTCGGCAATCCTGACCGAAGCCATCCTTTCCTTCCTTGGTGCCGGCGTCAGCACCGAGATACCCACCTGGGGTAACATCATGGCCGAGGGCCGCATTTACTTCCAGATCAAGCCGTCACTGATCTTCTGGCCCGGCCTGATGCTTTCGCTCTGCATCCTGTCCATCAACCTTCTTGGCGACACCGCGCGCGACCTGCTCGATCCGCGGTTGAAGAAGCGGGAGGGTTGAGACGATGCGGTTCAAGAACAGACGCTTCGACGACGCCGATCGGGTCCTGAACATCCGCGATCTCAGCGTTTCACTGAGCGGTGGCCATCAAAGGCCGATCCTGGACAAGGTCAATGTCACGATCCACCAAGGGGAAACCGTCTGCCTTGTTGGGGAGAGCGGCTCTGGCAAGTCCGTCACCTCGCTTGCCGTTATGGGTCTCCTCACCAAGGATGCATTGACGGTTACCGGCGGCGTGATCGACCTTGAAGGGCAAAACCTGCTCGAGCTCGATCATAAGGCGATGCGCCAGATGCGGGCACGCCGCATTTCAATGATCTTCCAGGAGCCGATGACGGCCCTCAATCCTGTCATGCAGGTAGGCGCCCAGATCGAGGAAGTGCTCGACAGCCATACGAAACTGCCGCCGCGCGAGAAGAAGAAGCGTGTCGTCGACATCATGAACCAAGTGCACCTTCCCGATGTCGAACGCATCTACAATTCCTATCCGCACCAGCTCTCCGGCGGCCAGCGCCAGCGCATCATGATCGCTATGGCGCTGATCCTGGAACCGAAACTGCTGATTGCCGACGAGCCGACCACCGCTCTTGACGTCACGACGCAGAACCAGGTGCTTGCCCTCATCACCGAACTGCAGGAAAAGCACGGCACGGCGGTGCTGTTCATTACCCACGATATGGGCGTGGTCGCGGAGATCGCCGATACCGTCTACGTCATGAAGGACGGCCAGATCATCGAGCACGCGCCGGTCGAGACGCTGCTGCGCCATCCGACGGAGGAATATACGCGCCGCCTTCTGCAGGCGGTGCCGAGCCTGATCCCGCGTCCGGCCCGCGAGAGAAATGGAGCCGTCGAAGTGTTGGACGTCGAGGGCTTGCGCAAAGTCTATGGCATCAGAAGGCTGTTTTCACGTGCCAAGCCGACCCTTGCAGCTCAGGATGTCAGCTTCTCGATAATCCGCGGCCGCACGCTCGGCATCGTCGGCGAAAGCGGTTCGGGAAAATCCACCGTGGCGCGCTGCATCATGCGTCTGATCGATCCGACCGAAGGCGAGATCCGGGTGGCGTCGACGGACATTGCCCGCCTCTCCCGCCGCGAGTTGCGGCCGCATCGCAGACATATCCAGATCGTCTTTCAGGATCCGTTCCGCTCGCTCAATCCGCGCTGGACGATCGGTCAGAGCCTCATTGAGGGCCAGCTCAACTACGGCACCAGCCGAAGCGAGGCCATCAAGCGTTCCGGCGAGTTGCTGGAACTGGTCGGCCTGCCGGCTGATGCGCTGAAGCGCTATCCGCACCAATTCTCCGGAGGGCAGCGCCAGCGCATTGCCATAGCCCGCGCCATTGCCATGCGCCCGGATGTGCTGGTCGCAGATGAGGCGGTATCGGCCCTCGACGTTTCGGTCCAGGCGCAGGTGCTGCAGCTTCTGGACGAACTGCAAGAAAAGCTCGGCATCGCCATCCTCTTCATTACGCATGACCTTCGCGTTGCTGCGCAGATTTGCGACGAGGTCGTCGTCATGCAGCATGGCCGCATCGTCGAGCATGATACAGCAGCCAATGTATTGATGCACCCGCAACACGACTACACCCGCGCGCTCATAGAGGCAGCGCCCGGTCGTCACTGGGATTTCGCCAATTTCAAGGAACTCGAACCGGCCTGACGACCGATCAGACTTTCAAGGAGAAGACTATGCCTGCCATTCCTCGTATCGCCGAGATTGCCGACGAACTGACCGCCATCCGCCACGACCTGCACGAAAATCCGGAGATCGGCTTTGAGGAGACGCGCACCTCCGGCATCGTGGCAGAGAAGTTGAAGTCCTGGGGCATAGAAGTCCACACCGGCATCGGCAAGACGGGCGTGATCGGCGTGCTCAAGGGAAAAGGTAACGGAAACGGCCGCACTGTGGGCCTGCGAGCCGATATGGACGCTTTGCCCATGGACGAGGAAACGAACCTCCCCTTCCGCTCTAAATCACCGGGAAAGTTTCATGGCTGCGGACATGACGGCCATACGACCATGCTTCTCGGAGCGGCACGCTATCTGGCCGAAACCCGTAATTTCAACGGCAAGGCCGTTTTCATCTTTCAGCCGGCCGAGGAGGGTCTCGGCGGGGCGCGCGCCATGCTGGCGGAAGGTCTATTCGATCGTTTCCCCTGCGACGAGATCTATGGCCTGCACAACAATCCCATGGCCGCGCCAAATAATTTCAACGTCAAGCCCGGGCCTGCCATGGCGGGAGCGACCTTCTTCGACATCACGGTCAAAGGTGTCGGCAGCCACGGCGCCATGCCGCATCAATCGAAGGATCCGATCGTCGCCGCCACCTCGCTGGTGCAGAATTTGCAGTCGATCGTCAGCCGCAATGTCGATCCGACCAAGCCGGCCGTCTTCTCGGTTACCCAGATTCATGCCGGCTCTGCCTATAATGTCGTGCCGGACCGCGCCGTGATCTCGGGCACGATCCGCTATTTCGATGACGAAGTGAAGAAGCTGATCCACGAGCGCATCCGAGACATGTGCTCTGGCTACGAGAAAACCTACGGTATCGAGGTGACGGCGGATTTGCGCGACATATTCGACGTGCTCGTGAATGACGCCGATCTCTCGAAAGCCTATCTCGAGGCCGCGAGCGAGATCGTCGGCGAGGAGAATGTCACGCTGGGCAACGAGCTGATCACCGGCAGTGAGGATTTCGCCGATATGCTGAACGCAGTGCCCGGCGCCTATTGTATGCTGGGCCATTCCGGCGGCGTGCCACTGCATAACCCCGGCTTCATTCTCGACGACGCAATTCTTCCCGTAGGCGCCAGCATCATGGCGCGTATCGTCGAGAAGCGCCTGCCGCTCTGAAACTCAATACCTGAAATCGAGGAATATCATGGATGTGAACGCCCTTCCGTTTGACGCGGACGAGATGCTTGCCGGCCTGAAGCCCTGGATCGAATGCGAAAGCCCGACCTTTGACGCCGCCGCCGTCGACCGGATGATGGATCTGGCTGCATATGATCTGGCAGCAGCCGGCGCCGAGATCGAACGTATTCCTGGCCGCATGGGCTATGGCGGATCAGTGCGTGCCCGCTTCCCGCACAAGGATTTCGGCAAGCCCGGCATCCTGATTTCCGGCCATCTCGATACGGTTCATCCTGTAGGCACACTCGAAAAGCTGCCATTCCGGATCGAGGGCGGGAAATGCTACGGCCCCGGCATCCAGGACATGAAGGGCGGCAACTTCATCAGTGTTGAGGCGCTGCGGCAGCTCGCCCTTGCCGGTATAGAGACGCCCCTCCCCGTCACCGTCCTGTTCACGCCCGACGAGGAAGTCGGCACGCCGAGCACGCGGGAGCTGATCGAGATGGAGGCGCGCAAGAACAAATATGTGCTCGTGCCCGAGCCTGCCCGCCCCGACGGCGGGGCCGTCACCGGGCGCTATGCCATCGCCCGTTTCAACCTCAAATCCGAGGGACGGCCCAGCCATGCCGGCTGGGCGCTCAAGGACGGGCGCTCTGCGATCGCAGCCATGGCGAAGAAGATCCTCGAGGTCGAGGCTATGACCACGGAAGATTGCACCTTCTCCGTCGGCGTCGTCCATGCCGGACAATGGGTCAATTGCGTCTCCTCCGTCTGCCATGCCGAAGTGCTCAGCATGGCCAAACGGCAGGACGATCTCGATCGCGGTGTGGAAGCGATGTTAGCGCTGTCAGGCGAGGCTAACGATGTCCGGTTCGAGGTGACCCGTGGCGTGACCCGCCCCGTCTGGGAGCCGGACGAAGGCACGATGGCGCTTTATGAAATCGCGCGCGGAATTTGCACCGAACTGGGCTTCGACCTTACCCATGGCAGCGCCGGCGGCGGTTCCGACGGCAATTTCACTGGCGCCCTCGGAATCCCGACGCTCGATTCCATAGGTGTGCGCGGTGCGGGCCTGCACACGCTGAACGAACATATCGAGATCGACAGCCTTGTCGAACGCGCTCGGCTGATGGCCGGCCTGCTTGCGCGCTTGAATTGAAACTTACAAAAGTGCTTCGCCGTTCGATGTCGCTTCGTGGACAGCCTCTTCCCGTTTTCCAGCTAATATAGGCACGAATGGAAGAGGCCATGAATCAAGACAAGCCGTCGGCGCAATATGCATCGCCGCCATGTTTCATGCATGAACTCGACGGCCACCCTGAAGCCGTGACCGCTGACGTTGCTCAATGGAATGACATCGCTCGCTGGCGCAAAGCCGAGCGGCAGCGGCTGATCGAGGCACGGCTTGCCGTCTCCGCCGATGACCGCGCAGCGATGACGCAGGGCATTGTCGCCAGCCTCGATCAGGCCATCGGTGATCCGGCGGGCCGTATGGTCAGCATCTATTGGCCGTTTCGTGGCGAACCGGATCTTCGTTCCTGGCTTGCTTCGATCAACGAAAGAGGCGGCCGGACGGCCCTCCCCCTCGTGGTCAAGAAGGGCAGGCCGCTCATTTTCCGCTCCTACCGGACCGGCGATCCGCTGGAGCGCAGCGTCTGGAATATTCCGGTTCCAGCCACCGGCGAGGAAGTTGTGCCGGATGTCGTCATCGCTCCCGTGGTGGGATTTGATGCGCGTTGTTATCGTCTCGGCTATGGCGGAGGCTTCTTCGACCGCACCCTGGCAGCACTGCCGCGAAAGCCGCTCACCATCGGTATCGGTTACGGCATTGCCCGCATTCCAACCATCTATCCGCAGCCCCATGACATCCCGATGGATGTCATCATCACCGATGCGGGCATCCAGGACTGATTTCGGTCACGCCATTTCGGGACGGATGCCGGTCGCGGTGCGGTCGACCACCTCGCGCAGGGCGAAAGAGGAGTTGATCTTGATGACATGCGGCATCCCGGTCAGCCATTCCTTGTGAATGCGCTCGTAATCCTCAAGATCGCGCGCGGCGATCCGCAGGATGTAGTCATATTCCCCCGACATAAGGTGACAGGACAAAACATTCGGGCAACGTTTCACCGCTGCCTCGAATTCCGAAAGAGTTTTTTCGAATTGGCCCGACAGCGAGATGTGGACGATCGCGGTCATTCGGTAGCCAAGGGCCGCGTTCGACAATTCGGCGTGATATCCCCTGATGACGCCACTTCTTTCCAGGTTGTCGAGGCGTCGCGAGCAGGCCGATTGCGAAAGCCCGATCTTCTCCGCCAGGGCGGCATTGGAAATCCTCCCATCCTGCTGAAGCGTGTCCAGAATGGCGATATCGATCCTGTCTAGCGCCATGAAGTGAATTTCCTTCGAGCTTTGCGTTCTTTGGCGCAAGAATTATCGATTGGGGCGCAACCAAGCAAACGGATTCGCAAACACGTGCAATGCGTTTTGTGGGAGTATAGACAATCCTGGCTCTCACAATGGAAATCTCAATGCGCGTTGGCTGCCCGAAGGAAATCAAAAACCATGAATATCGCGTCGGGCTTACTCCCGGCGCCGTACGCGAATATGTGGCCCATGGCCATGATGTTTTGATCGAAACCGGAGCCGGAGCCGGCATCGGCGCCGATGACAATGCATACCGCGCCGCAGGCGCTGTCATCGCGAAGACTGCCGAGGAAGTTTTCGCCAAGTCCGACATGATCGTGAAAGTGAAAGAGCCGCAGCCGGTCGAATGGATTCAGCTTCGCGAGGGGCAGATTCTTTACACTTATTTGCACCTGGCCCCTGATCCGGAACAGACGAAGGGCCTTATTGAATCTGGCGTCACAGCCGTTGCTTACGAGACGGTCACAGATGAGCGCGGCGGGCTGCCCCTGCTTGCGCCGATGTCTGAAGTCGCGGGCCGGCTGGCGATTCAGGCCGGTGCGACCGCATTGCAAAAGGCCAATGGCGGCCGCGGTGTGCTGCTCGGCGGTGTTCCCGGCGTCCTGCCTGGCAAGGTGGCAATCATCGGCGGCGGCGTAGTTGGCCTGAATGCGGCCAAGATGGCTGTAGGCCTTGGTGCAGAGGTTACCATCATCGACCGCTCCATCCCTCGGTTGCGCCAACTCGACGACATTTTCAACGGCCGCGTACGCACACGCTACTCCACCGTCGAAGCACTGGAAGAGGAATGCTTTGCCGCTGATGTCGTCGTCGGAGCAGTCTTGATTCCGGGTGCCGCCGCGCCGAAGCTCGTCAGCCGCGAAATGCTGACCGGCATGAAGAAGGGTTCGGTTCTCGTCGATGTCGCCATTGACTAAGGTGGTTGCTTCGAGACTTCCCATCCGACCACCCATTCCGACCCGACCTATGAGGTCGAGGGCGTCATCCACTATTGTGTCGCCAATATGCCGGGTGCGGTACCGGTCACTTCGGCGCACGCGCTGAACAATGCGACCCTGCATTACGGCCTTCAGCTTGCCGACAAGGGTTTGAAGGCAATTATGGACGACCAGAACCTGCGCAACGGTCTGAACGTTCATAAGGGCCGTATCACCAATCAGGCTGTAGCCGAGGCACTCGGCTACGAAATGGCAGAGCCACAGACGGCGCTTGCCGCAGCTTGAAAATCCGAACTTAACCGCACAACCATTTGGTCCGCCGTGAGATTCCGGCGGATCTTTTCATTGGATTACCGCCCGCGACGGCCGGCGTCAGGCTCGGTCAATACGCACCTGGTAGCAATTGTTGCGGGCCGAGCGCATATGCAGATAGGCGATATCGTCCCGTTGCAGGAGCATATGCGCGTAGGTGCATATATCCTTCTTTGGGGTAACTGCTCCCGTGCCGTACACGATCCGGTCGTCATATCCGTAGCCGCGAACAATATAGTCAGGAACCATGCGGAACATTCCCGGCATGACGTCGCTTTCCGGCGCCCGTTCGCATTCTTCCGCGCACAAGAAAATCGGACCGGTTTCAGCGTAAGGCTGCAATCCGGGAAATGGCCGATAGGCCAGGATCAGATAGGGCCGCCCCTCCGGCACCGTGCGCAGACAATGCCGGCACGGTATGTTGCTGCCATCGGAAACGCGCCTTTCCGGTGACATTCCATAAGCATCGGCCGCACCGTTGCGATAGGCTTGTGCCTGCTCGCTCGGCATGGCAACGAATTTGATTAAACCCATGAGTATTCTCCAACCTTTGCGTGGATGAAGAGCAGTTTGCGTCTCGCCAAAAGGCTTTTCCACCCGATTCCTGCCCGGTTGTCAGTCCCAGGCCTGGATGGTTTCCTCACTCCACGAGACGGGCGTGAAGCCTGCCTTTTGATAGAGCTGCAGTGCACGTGGGCTGTCGAGCGTGTTGGTGTGGATTGTCACCTTGGCAGGATCATGCGCCCAAGCAGCCGAAACGGTTTCCGAAAGGAAGAAGGCGCCGAGCCCCCTGCCCTGGAAATCCGGCACCAGACCGAAATAGACGATTTCGACCTCGTCCGGCTTGCGCGCGGTATCAAGTTCGAAGAAGCCGGCGGGCGATCCGTCAACATAGAGGACAGAGATTTCCGTGGCTTCGGCATGGATCACCGCACGCAACTCGTCGTCTTCCATGTCCCGGCGTAGCGACCAATGATGCGTACGCCCCACCTGTTCATAGAGGAATCGGTAAAAGGCGGGCGGCATCTTCTCCGCGCGCATAATGGCAATGCGGAAGCCCAGCGGAGGGTGGACATGGCGGCCGCTCGGCGCCGTCATCTCCAGATGGGTGATCCGCGCAGTGAGAAACCGTGGTTTGGTGTTCCGGGACAAGCACCGGCTCCCGGCTATGCATCACCGACTGCGACCGGTGTTTCCTCGCGCGAGCCCCATTCGCTCCAGGAGCCGTCATAGAGCCGGTTGTCGGCATGCCCTACGGATTCCAGCGCCAGCGTGATGGCAGCGGCCGTGACGCCGGAACCGCAGGAGGTCACTACCGGCTTGCCCAGGTCTATTCCAGCATCGCGAAACACCTCGCGCAGACGCTCCACCGGCAGGAGCTCGCCGTTCTCTGAAAGGCTCGCCGCTGGAACATTGCGTGCCCCCGGCATATGACCGGACCGCATGCCCGGCCGTGGCTCGGGATCCCTGCCCGTGAAACGACCGGCCGGACGGGCATCGGCGATCTGGCTGACACCTGTCCTGACGATCTCCAGCATGTCGGCCAGCGAGGCAACCCGCTTTTCATCGAAATCCGCTTTGAATGCGCAAGGCGCAATCTTGGTCATCTCGTCCGTAACCGACCGGCCTTCCCGCTTCCAGCGGTCGAAGCCACCATCGAGAACGTAGACTTCCCCGGCGCCCATCACGCGGAAGAGCCACCAGACGCGCGGAGCGGAGACCATGCCCATTCCATCATAGACGACGATCGTATCCCTCTCCGAAATGCCCATGGCATTGACATGTCTTTCGAAGACTCCAGGACTGGGCAGTGCATGGGGCAAATCGGAATCAGGATCGACCACCAAGTCCTGATCGAAGAAGATCGCACCCGGAATGTGGGCGGCCTCATATTCGGCACGTGCGTCACGGCCCTGTTGTGGCAGATACCAAGAGCCGTCCACGATGGAGAGACCCGGCTGGCCCAAACGCTCCTGAAGCCAGTCGGCAGATACGACGAAGCGGCTTTTCTCGCCCATAGCAACCTCCCTCAAGCGACCGGCAGCGGGCCGAAGCGTAGCCGGAAACGGCGGTTCTCCCGCCCCTTCTTCTCGATCTTTCCGACATGAATCTCGCCTATCTCTCCTGTGCGGGCAACATGTGTGCCGCCGCAAGGCTGACTGTCCACCGAAGCGCTTTCCCCTATGCAGACGAGACGGATGCGGCCGGTCCCGGCAGGAGGGCGGACATTCTTTGACTTCACCAAAGTCGGCTTCGCGGCCAGTTCGTCATCTGTGATCCAGCGGGTGAAAACCGGGTGATCGGCGGCGATGAGTTCCTGCAGACTGGCGGTGACATCTTCCTTCGTCACGCCGGCATCCGGCAGGTCAAAATCGACGCGAGAGTCCTCCTCGTTCACTGCAGCTCCCGTGATCGGAAACGGGCAGACAACGGTCAGCAGATGGCAGGCTGTATGCATGCGCATCAGCTTGAACCGGCGCTCCCAGTCGATTGCGAGCTTGACCACCTCGCCCGGCTTCGGCATCGGCTGGTCGGGTGCCGGCAGATGGATGATTTCATCCTTGGTTTCGCCGGTGATCGTGCCCGCAATCACGATGCGTGAACCGTCGGCGCATTCCAAGAAGCCGGTATCGCCGGGCTGTCCTCCGGATGTGGCATAGAATATGGTTCGGTTGAGTATCAGTCCGCCGCGATCGTTCAGGGCGACAACTTGCGCATCGGCGGTTTTCAGATAAGCGTCCTCGCGAAACAGCGCCTGTGTCGGGGCCATCACGCGACCCCCTCGAAGGGGATTTCGATATCCGGCTTTTTGTCCATCCATTCCGGCACCGGTAAATCCTTTGAACGCAGGAATTCCGGATTAAACAGCTTGGACTGATAGCGCGTTCCATAATCGCAAAGAATCGTTACGATGGTGTGGCCAGGGCCGAGGTCCTTTGCCAATCGGATTGCACCGGCAATGTTGATGCCGGTCGAGCCGCCCAGGCACAGTCCTTCCTCCTGCAGCAGATCGAAGATGATGGGCAGCGCCTCGGCATCAGGTATCTGATAGGAGAAATCAGGCGTAAAGCCTTCGAGATTCGCAGTGATACGTCCCTGCCCGATACCTTCGGTGATCGAGCTCCCCTCGGATTTCAGCTCACCGGTCGTGTAATAGCTGAAAAGCGCCGCGCCCATCGGGTCGGCGATTGCGATCTTGACCGAGTTGCTCTTGGCACGCAGGCCTTCCGCCACGCCGGCCAAGGTTCCGCCGGTGCCGACAGCGGAGACGAAACCGTCGATTTTGCCGCCGGTCTGTTCCCAGATCTCCTGCGCGGTCGTGCGCACATGACCTTCGCGATTGGCGATATTGTCGAACTGGTTGGCCCAAATAGCGCCCTTCGGGTCGCTTTCTGCCAATTGTTCGGCAAGGCGACCGGAAACCTTCACATAGTTGTTCGGATTCTTGTAGGGGACGGCCGGAACTTCCAGCAGTTCCGCTCCGAGAAGCCGCAGCGCATCCTTCTTCTCCTGGCTCTGAGTATCGGGAATCACGATGACGGTGCGGTAGCCGAGCGCCTTGGCAACCACCGTGAGGCCGATTCCGGTATTGCCTGCCGTTCCCTCTACGATGACGCCGCCAGGCCGCAGAAGGCCGTGTTTTTCCGCATCACGGATGATGAAGAGCCCGGCACGATCCTTGACCGACTGTCCGGGATTCATGAATTCGGCCTTGCCGAGGATTTCGCAGCCGGTCTCTTCGGAGGCACGGTTCAGGCGGATGAGCGGCGTGTTGCCGATGACGTCGACGACAGAGCGGTGCATTTTGGCTTACCTCTTTTCTTGCCGCGAAACCCTAGAAACCACGCCGCGCGCTTTCAAGCGGGGATTTTCTTTCAATGGCCGTTTCGCGAGCATGCTCTTGCACACGCCTTCCCATTCCCGGATCGCGCGGCTAATTGTCTGGCGACGAAGCAACGGAGGAATCATGCCGCTTTACAGGGCGAGCCCCAAAGACGGCGTTGCCTGGGTCACAGGAGCCAGCACCGGCATCGGCAAGGCCGTTGCGCTCGACCTTGCGCGCGCTGGCTATACGGTCGCGGCGACCGCGAGGGATCAGGCCGATCTCAAGCTCATTGAACAGGAAGCCATGGGGCTTCCCGGACGGATTCTCGCTTTCCCCTGCGATGTGAGCGATGAAAAGGGCATGGAGCGGACAGTGGCAGCGATCGAGAAGGAAGCCGGCCCCATCGTGCTCGCCCTGCTCAATGCCGGGACGTATCTGCCGATCCGCGGCGATCGTATGGAAACAACGAATTTCGTGCGATCCTTCGAGATTAATGTCTTGGGCGTCATCTTCGGACTTGTGCCGGTGGTCGATCGCATGCGTGAGCGCGGCTTCGGACAGGTGGCTGTCACCGGTTCGGTCACCTCCTATTTCGGTTTGCCCTCAGCGGCGGCCTACGGTGCGACAAAGGCGGCGCTCAACAATCTCGTTGAATCCCTGCGCTTCGATCTGGAAAAGATGAATATCCGCCTGCAGGTCTTCAATCCGGGCTTCATTGCCACTCCGCTCACCGAAAAGGCGAAATTCCCCATGCCAGCCCTGATGAAGGTCGAAGATGCGTCGCGACGCATTCTTAAGGCCTTCCAGTCGGGCGGGTTCGAAGTAACATTCCCACGCCGGCTCACATGGTCATTGAAGTTTCTTCGCCTCGTACCGCAGCCGATCCGCTTCTGGCTTCTCTACAAGATTACGGGCTGGGACAAGCGGCCGATCGGCCCCCGCGACAGGAGAAGGTCCTAGGACCTCTCCGGTCGGGCGTCCCTGGCGAACAGATAGACCAGGACGGCGGCGGCAAGCATGACCACGTAGAAGGTGAAGAGCGCAGCATAAGCTGCCGCCGGCTCTTCAGGCCTTGTGGCCGCGGTAACGACGACTCCGGTCAGGAATTGGACGATGCCTACCATGCCGATGGAGAAGAAGTTGAGCAAGGTGATGCCCCGCCCTGTCAGATGCACCGGCAGGAAGGAGCGGGCATGCGCCATGATCAGGGCGAAGCTCGACCCGAATAGCGCGATCAGGACGAATGCCGCCGTGATGGTGGCGACACCCTGCACCGGAAACAGCGCGAGCCAGCCGATAACGAGGATCGATCCCGTATTGCCGGCGACGGCAACCCATTTGCGTGTTCCAAAAATCGTGTCGAGCGGGCCGTAGATGAACGAACCGGCAATAGCCGCGATAGCCATGAACAGCGTCACATGGCCGATGGCGAGCGAATCGGCGCCATGGACATCTGCCAGATAAGGCCCGGCCCAAAGCCCGAGTATGCCGATCAGCGGCGCGTAGTTCATGCCCACCAAGGGAATGAGCGGCCACAATTCCCTTATCCTGGCGACGTGAAAGTAACCGGAAAATCCCTTCGCATCGCCTGGATTTCCTTCCGCGCGCGGCGGGTCGCGCACGAGCACCAATAATGCGAGCGCAGTTAGAAGAGTAAGCAGGCCAAAGACGAACATGACCGGTCGCCAGCCATAGATTTCGGCAATGGTGGCGAGCGGCGTCGTGCCGACGACATTTCCAGCGGAGCCGAAGGCAATCAGCCAAGAGGTAAGCACCGCCAATCGAGCTGGCGGAAAGCTGCGCGCGAATATGTACATGCCCGCCATGAGCACCGGCGCACAGCCTCCGCCGATCAAACCCATGGCCAGAACGATCATCCAAGGCGCCGTTGCGGCTGCGAACAAGAATGCGCCACCTCCCCCGCAAAGACCAAGAATTACGGCCACCGTGCGCTTGGGTCCGTAATGGTCGAGCGATACGCCGACGGCAAACTGCATCAGGGCAAAAGCAGCGAACCAGGCGCCGGAGGCAAAAGACAGTTCTGCCTTGGTAGCACCCAGTTCCGTTATCAATGCCGGCGTCAGAACGGCCAGAAACGAGCGGTAGAACTGCGAAAGTACATAGGCTACCGCCACGGCGGCTATTCCAGCCATGAATGAACCCCTCTCCTCTGGGGGAATCGGTTCGTGCCCGGGAGCGGAAAACGCGCCCGTCGGATATCGGACGACCGGAGGCTCTATCGCAGGGTCAATCCGCTGGCAATGGGCCAGCGGAGGCGAGTTCGCCGGCTCAAATGGTTATCGGAACTTCTTCGCTTGCTGCCGCAGGGAATCCTCATTCGGATTCGCCGAACGACCAGCCCGCCTCACGCCGCCTGTTTCTCGGCCAAGCGGACGAGTTGCGTCATGATGACGGCCGAACCGGCAAGCCGCTTCTCGGCGGTCGGCCAATCGCGAATGAAGACCACGCTCTGGTCGGCCCTGATCTTGGCCAGCGGTCCCTGCTCGCCGATGAAGCGCACCAGCGCCACCGGATCTGCAAATTCCTTGCCACGGAATTGAATGACGACCCCCTTCGGCCCTGCATCCAGTTTCTCGACATTGGCACGGCGGCAGAGCGCCTTGATGAAAACGATCTTCAGCAGATGCTGGACCTCTTCCGGCATCGGCCCGAAACGGTCGATGAGTTCAGCGCCGAAAGCATCGATGTCTTCGGTGGTCTCCAGTTCGGCTATGCGACGATAGAGACCAAGACGCAATTGCAGGTCCGGCACGTAGTCTTCTGGGATCATGACAGCAGTGCCGACGGTGATCTGCGGCGACCAGCCCGTGTCCACGGCCTCGCCTGTGCCGCGAAGTTCTGCTACCGCCTCTTCCAGCATCTGCTGATAGAGTTCGTAGCCGACTTCCTTGATATGACCCGACTGTTCCTCGCCGAGAAGATTGCCAGCGCCGCGGATGTCCAGATCATGGCTGGCAAGCTGGAAACCGGCGCCGAGCGTGTCGAGTGATTGCAGGACTTTCAGCCGCCGTTCCGCCGTCGCGGTCAGCGTACGATTGGCTGGCAGAGTGAAAAGCGCGTAGGCGCGTAGCTTGGAGCGACCGACGCGGCCGCGAAGCTGGTAAAGCTGGGCCAGCCCGAACATGTCGGCCCGATGCACGATCAGCGTGTTGGCAGTCGGAATGTCGAGTCCGGATTCAACGATCGTGGTAGACAGCAAAACATCATACTGCCCATCATAAAAGGCGTTCATGATGTCATCGAGCTCCCCCGGCGGCAGTTGACCGTGCGCCGTCGCCACCTTGAGTTCCGGAACAGATTCCGCCAGGAAGTCCTTGATTTCGCTCAAATCAGAAATTCGCGGAACAACATAAAAGCTCTGCCCGCCGCGATAGCGCTCGCGCAACAGCGTCTCGCGAATGACCAGCGGATCGAAAGGCGAGATGAAGGTACGCACCGCCATGCGGTCCACCGGAGCGGTCGCTATCAACGACAGTTCCCGCACGCCTGTCAGCGCGAGTTGCAGCGTACGCGGGATGGGCGTTGCCGACAGCGTCAGAACATGCACATCGGTCTTCAGCTCCTTCAGCCGCTCCTTATGTTTGACGCCGAAATGTTGCTCCTCGTCGATGATCAGGAGGCCGAGATTCTTGAAAGAGACCGATGAGCCGAGCAGCGCATGCGTACCGACGACGATATCCACCGTACCGTCGGCAAGGCCCCTCTTGGTGTCGGCCAATTCCTTCGAACCGACGAGTCTGGACGCCTGCCGCACCTTGACCGGCAGACCGGCGAAGCGCTCCCGGAAGGTCTTGAAATGCTGGCGCGCCAAGAGTGTGGTCGGCACGACCACAGCCACCTGCAATCCTTCCATAGCGGCGACAAAGGCAGCTCTCAGCGCCACTTCCGTCTTGCCGAAACCTACATCACCACAGATAAGCCGATCCATCGGTCGGCCCGTCGCGAGATCGTCCAGCACGGCATCGATCGCGTTCTGCTGATCGTCGGTTTCTTCGTACGGGAAGCGGGCGGCGAATTCGCCATAGAGCCCTTCGGGCGGCACCAGCTTGGCGGCGGGACGCATTTGCCGTTCGGCGGCAAGACGTATCAGCTGGCCTGCCATTTCCAGCAAGCGCTTCTTCAGTCGTGCCTTGCGCGATTGCCAGGCAACGCCACCCAGTTTGTCGAGAACCGCATCGGCCGCGTCCGAGCCATAGCGGGACAGAAGCTCTATATTCTCCACCGGCAGGAACAGGCGGTCATCTCCGGCATAGCGAATTTCCAGGCAATCATGCGGCGCACCCGCGGCCTCGATCGTCCGCAAGCCGACAAAGCGGCCTATGCCATGATCCGCATGGACCACGATGTCGCCTGCCGAAAGCGCGCCGATCTCGGCGATGAAGTCGGCGGCACGCTTGCGCCGCTTGGCGCGCCGGATGAGCCGATCGCCGAGGATGTCCTGCTCGGCAATGGTGACCAGTTTCCGTGTCTCGAAGCCTGCTTCCAGCGGCAGCACCGCCAATCCGACCTGCTGTTCGGGCAGCTTGTCGAGCTCGGAAAGGCTTTCGACCCGCTTCACATTGCCGAGATTGTGCTCAGCGAGAATTTGACCGAGTCTGTCAAGCGAGCCTTCGCTCCAGCCCGCTATAAGGACGCGGCGGCCGGATGAGCGCAAATCTCCTATGTGCCGCACGACATGATCGAAGACATTGGCATTCGGATCGGCGCGCTCTTCGGCAAAACTGCGTCCGGCGTGAGAGCCCGCATGGCGCAGCATGCCTCCTTCGGTCTCGGGCGCGTCAAAGGCTGTGAAGCGCACGGCCTGACGCATCTCTGCTGCCTTCACCACTTCATCTGCGTCGAGATAGAGACGCTCCGGTGTGATCGGCTTGTAGGGGACGGAATCGCCAAGACCGGAGCTGTCCGACTGGCGTTTGCGGGCCTCGTAGTGATCAATGATCAACGCATGACGCTCGCCGAGGGCTTCCTTCGCCAGATGATCGAAGACAATCGGGACATCCGGCAGATAGTCAAAGACGGTTTCCAGCTTGTCGTAGAAAAGCGGCAGCCAGTGTTCCATGCCGGCGAAGCGGCGTCCCTCGCTGATGGCCGCATAAAGCGCGTCGTCGCGTGAAGGCGCTCCAAAGGCTTCGATATAATTGCGGCGGAAGCGGCTGATCGTTTCCGGTGACAGCGTTACCTCGCTCATGGCCTGCAGGGATACGTCCTTGCGCTGGCCGGTGGTGCGCTGCGTCGCCACGTCGAAGGCGCGAATCGTCTCCAGCGTGTCACCGAAGAAATCGAGGCGCAAAGCCTCATCCCAACCCGGCGCAAAAATATCGATAATGCCGCCGCGCACGGCGAACTCGCCGACATCGCGAACAGTCGGTACGCGTTCGAAGCCGCTGTTTTCCAGCCGCCCGATCAGGGCGTTCATATCGACCTGGTTGCCCGGCCGCGCCGAGAAACCCTGCGCCTCTATCAAATCAGCCGGCGGAATCCGCTGCAGGATCGCGTTAGCGCTGACGAGCACGATTGCCCGATGCGGCTTCTTGCGCAGCGTCACCATGGCTGCAAGCGCTTCCAGCCTGCGAGCCGCGGCATCCGAGCCCGGCGAGACACGGTCATAGGGCAGACAGTCCCAGGCCGGAAGCTCCAGCACCGGCAGGCCAGGGGCTGCAAAATGCAGAATTTCGGCGATCGACGGTATGCGCTGTCCGTCCCGTACGACGAAAATCAGCGGCCCTTCCGGCGCGACCTCGCTTGCAGCAGCGGCGAGTGCGAAGGCTTCGTAACCGTCCGCAACGCCGTCGACGGTCGTCAGCCCGGCGCGCCCTTTTGGCAAACCGATAGGATCGATGAGGCTCATTTCAGTCTTGTTCTAGTCTTGCTGCGCCCGGCTGCCTTTGGCAATGCGGGCAAAAAGAGGTGTATCATAGGCCGGCAGCACCGGTTTTTCGCCAGTGACCCATTTGAAGAGCTCGGTATCGGCCACTTCCAGAAGAGCCTCGAATTGATCGAGTTCCTGAAGGGTCAGGCGAGAAAGCTCCAAATCGGCGAACCTGCCCAGGATGAGATCCATCTCGCGGGTGCCACGATGCCAGGAGCGGAAATGCGCCCGGCGTCTTCGGATATCGAGTTCGGCGCTCGAGCGCACAGTGCCCGTCATTTCTCTGCCTTTTCTGGGTGTGATGCGCATATAGCGTCTGATGCCGGCCTTGTCAGCCTTGCGCAGGCGTTTCCGGCATCTAAGCTGACATCATGCGTCCGTCCATTCTCGATCCGCTGTTTGCGCCCATCACATCCCTCGACGGCATCGGGGGCCGGCTGGCAGACCTTTTCGCCAAAATCGTGCCTGCGGACCTTTCCGACCGCGAGGTGCGCGTCGGCGACCTGATCTTCATCCTGCCTCATTCCGTCATTGACCGCAGTTTTCGCCCAGGCATAGCCTTTGCGCCAGAGGGGGCAGTGGTAACGCTGGAAGTCAGGATCGACCGGCACCAGCCAGTGCCGCGCGGCCGGTCCAACGTTCCCTATCGCGTCTTTGCTCATGACGAAACGGGCGAGATCGCCCTCACCTTCTTCCACGCCAAGCAGGCTTGGATCGAAAAGATCCTTCCGGTTGGGGAAACAGAGCTCGTCAGCGGGCGCATGCAATGGTTCAACGGCCGGCCTTCCATGGTTCACCCGGACTATGTAGTCCCTGCGAAGGATGCCATCTCCCTCCCCCCGATCGAACCCGTCTACCCGCTGACAGCAGGCCTTTCCGGCAAGGTCCTGCGCAGAGCCATCGGGCAGGCTCTGGCGCGGTTACCCGACCTGCCAGAATGGCTGGACCCGCAATTCATGCGAAGCCGCACTCTGCCCCCGCTGCGCGAAGCGCTCTATCGGTTGCACAACCCACGCAAGGTTTCGGATGCCGATCCGGAAGGGTCGGCCTGGCGGCGCATCGCCTATGATGAATTCCTTGCCGGACAATTGTCCTTGGCGCTGGTGCGCCAGCGCGTGCGTAAGCTTTCCGGCCGTCCCCTTACAGGCGATGGAACAATAGAGACGCGGATACGGCAGAAGCTGCCCTATTCGCTGACCGCTTCACAAGAAAAGGCGCTTGAGGAGATTTATGCCGACCTGGCCGAGCCAGACCGTATGCTGAGACTACTGCAGGGTGATGTCGGCGCGGGCAAGACGATTGTGGCGCTCCTGGCGATGGCGCGCGCAGCGGAAGCGGGCGCCCAGGCGGCGTTGATGGCGCCTACGGAAATTCTTGCCCGGCAGCATCATGCAACCATTGCCCCTTTGGCCGAGGCAGCAGGATTGCGAACCACCGTTCTGACAGGGCGGGAGAAAGGGCGCGAACGCGAACGCATCCTGGAGGAAATCGCGGACGGAACGATCAATTTCGTCATCGGCACCCATGCGCTTTTCCAGGAAAGCGTACGCTTCCACGACCTGGCGCTGGCCGTCATCGACGAGCAGCACCGCTTCGGAGTCCATCAGCGCTTGGCAATCACAGCAAAGGGCAATGCGCCCGACATGCTTGTCATGACAGCCACGCCCATTCCGCGTACGCTGGTGCTGTCGGCTTTTGGCGACATGGACGTTTCCCGCCTCACCGAAAAGCCAGCCGGCCGCAAATCGATTCGCACAGTGACGCTGCCCATGGAACGCCTCGGCGAGCTGATATCGCGCATTCGCGATGCCGTCGCCACGGGGCAGAAGGTCTATTGGATCTGCCCGCTGGTCGAGGAATCCGAGGAAATTCGGCTAATGTCGGCAGATGATCGCCATGCCTCCCTACAGGCCGAATTTGGCTCCACGGTCGGTCTCGTGCATGGCCGCATGTCCGGGCGCGAGAAGGACGAGGCCATGCGTGCCTTCAAGGCCGGTGAAACGCGCATTCTCGTAGGCACCACAGTCATCGAGGTCGGCGTAGACGTTCCTGACGCCACCATTATCGTCATCGAACATGCCGAGCGCTTTGGTCTGGCCCAGCTTCACCAGCTTCGCGGCCGTGTCGGGCGGGGCGACCGATCTTCCTCCTGCGTGCTGCTGTACAAGGGACCGCTCGGAGAGATCGCGCGGCAGCGGCTTGATATCCTGCGCCAGTCGGAAGATGGCTTCCGCATCGCCGAGGAGGATCTGAAGCTTCGCGGCGAAGGCGACCTGCTTGGCACGCGTCAATCCGGCTCACCTGGCTTCCGCATCGCCCGCATCGACCTGCATGCCGACCTTCTGGAGGCGGCAAGAGACGATGCGCGTCTGGTCGTGGCACGGGATCCAGAGTTGCAGTCGGACAGAGGAAAAGCGCTGCGTCTGCTGCTCTATCTCTTCGGCCGTGACGACGCCATCCGCCTGTTAAGAGCCGGATGAGGTCCCACGCCGCTTTTGTTCCAGCGAGGCGATATCTATCGGCAAATGCCTCCGATCAGGCAGAACCAGACCGGCCGAAACGAGGAATCGGGCGGCTTCCTCTACAGTCATTTTGATCGGCACGACATCCTTCGCAGAAACATACATGACGTAGCCCGTGGTTATGTTGGGCGAAATCGGGCGGAAGACCGCAATGGTCTCGCCCTCGATTTCGTGCAGAGCCTCGTTCAGTTCCGAGGGCTGCTGCTTCGGAATGAAAACGATCGACCATGCGCCCCGTCGCGGCCATTCGACCAGGCCGACACCCTTGAAGAGCTCCGTCCGGTTGGCCAGCACCGTCTCGAAAATCTGCTTGAGCGCGCGATAGATGTTGCGCACCAGGGGCATACGGTCGAGCAGGCGCTCACCAGCGCTGATGATCGTGCGGCCAATGAAGTTGGCCGTGAGGAAACCCACAAGAGTGATCAATACGAGAGCGACGATCAGCCCAAAACCCGGCACCGCGAAGGGAAGATAATTATCCGGGTTATAGCGGCCGGGAATTAGAGGTTTGACCCAGGAATCCACCCAATGCACCAGCGCCCAGACAAGATAGGCAGTGATCGCCAAAGGCGCGGTGACGATGAAACCCGTCAGGAAATAGTTGCGCAGGCGGGTCATCAAGCGGCGGCCTCAAGATTGATAACGCGGAAATTTCGCAACCGCGAATGCGATGCCGTGTGAGACCTTAATCCAGCATCCAATCGTTTTGAATAACGAATCCGTGAAACTTGAGAGGCGAGACCACGATTATTCCACGGTCACTGATTTCGCCAGGTTCCGCGGCTGATCGACATCCGTCCCCATGATGGTCGCCGTGTAGTAAGCAAGCATCTGCACCGGCAGGGCATATACGATCGGAGCGATGAACTCGGGCACCTCGGGCATGACGATCGTCTCGAGAGTCTTGATCATAGAGCGCGCCGCGCCCTGTTCGTCCGTGATCAGGATGATCTTGCCGCCGCGAGCGGCGACTTCCTGCATGTTCGACACCGTCTTTTCAAAGATGCGGTCATGCGGCGCTATCACGATGACGGGCATAGATTCATCGATCAGCGCGATCGGGCCATGCTTCAACTCACCGGCCGCGTAGCCTTCCGCATGAATGTAGGAGATTTCCTTGAGCTTCAGCGCGCCTTCCATGGCGAGCGGATAGCTTGTGTCACGACCGAGATAGAGGACGTCATGCACCTGTGAGAGCTCGCGAGCGACCTTCTCGATCTGATCGCCGAGCTTCAACGCCTGTGTTGCAAAGCGCGGAGCTTCCGAAAGCTCGTGGACGAGACGCTTTTCCTCCTCCCGCGAAATATGCCCCCGTTCGGACGCTGCTCGGAGGCAAAGGGAGGCAAGTACGGAAAGCTGGCATGTGAAGGCCTTGGTGGAGGCGACGCCGATCTCGGGTCCAGCGAGCGTCGGGAACACGCCGTCGCTCTCTCGCGCGATCGTCGATTCACGCACATTGACGATCGCGCCGATCGGAACGCCCTCGGTACGGCAGTAGCGCAAGGAGGCGAGCGTATCGGCCGTCTCCCCCGACTGCGAAACGAAGAGCGCTGCGCTGTTCTTCGGCAACGGCATCTCGCGATAGCGGAATTCCGAGGCGATATCGATGTCGACCGGCAGCCGCGCATAGCGCTCGAACCAGTATTTCCCGATCAGCCCGGCAAGATAGGCTGTTCCGCAAGCGGAGATCGCCAGCCGTTCGATCCTGCCGAAATCGAACGGCATGTCGAAAGACTTGGTTCGGCCTTCTGTGAAGTCGAGATAGTGAGCCAGCGTATGGGAGATCACCTCCGGCTGTTCATGGATCTCCTTCTCCATGAAATGCCGGTGGTTCCCCTTATCGACAAGGAAGCTGATGCCGACCGATTGCTGACGCTTGCGATCCACCGGAGCGCCATTCATATCGTAGATCTGCATTCCGGAACGGCGAACGACTACCCAGTCGCCATCTTCCAGATAGGTGATCGAATCCGTGAACGGCGCCAGCGCAATGGCATCGGAGCCGACATACATCTCGCCTTCGCCATGCCCGACCGCGAGCGGCGGGCCGTTGCGGGCACCGACGATAAGATCCTCGTCGCCGCGGAACATGATGGCCAGTGCAAAGGCTCCTTTCAGGCGCTTCAGAGCATTGAAGGCCGCATGCTGCGGTTCAGCCCCGCGCGCCAGCTCGCGCGAGATCAGATGCGCCACGACCTCGGTATCGGTCTGCGAGGCAAACTCGTAGCCTTCGCGGGTCAATTCCTCGCGCAGTTCGGCAAAATTCTCGATAATGCCGTTATGGACGATGGCAACATCCTTGGAAAAATGCGGATGCGCATTGGTCTCGTTGGGGACGCCATGTGTCGCCCAGCGCGTATGGCCGATACCAATCGTGCCGCCAAGGGGCTCCTCGCGCAGGCGCTTTTCGAGGTTGATCAGCTTTCCCTCGGCCCGGCGACGGACAAGCTGCCCTGCTTCTATCGTGGCCAGGCCGGCGGAATCATAGCCGCGATATTCGAGCCGCTTCAGCGCGTCGACGATCAGCGGCGCGACGGGCGAATGCCCTACCATCCCCACGATGCCGCACATGATTCCCCCTGATATCTCGGTGTTGCCTGAGACAGCCGCCTTCTAGTGGCGGCGGCCTGCTCATGAAAGTCACAAAAGATTACGCCTCATATCATCAGAAACGGCAGGAAGCAGTTGTTTCCGTCTTTCGATGCGTACGTCTATATTCTCATTTTTTTCGTGCAGCCGAAAGCTTCACGCGCAGCAGTTTTCCCCGGCCCTCACGGGTAACCTGTCGGGCGCGTCCGAAGGCAAGTGCGTCGGCCGGAACATCATCGGTGATGACGCTTCCCGAGGCGATGTAAGCGCCCTCCCCGATGATCAGCGGCGCCACAAGCGACGAGTTCGTGCCCACAAAGGCACCTTCCCCGATCTCAGTCAGGCTCTTGCCGTAGCCGTCATAGTTGCAGGTAATCGCACCGGCCCCGATATTGGCCTTCGCCCCTACTACCGCGTCTCCAACATAGCTCAGATGCGGCACCTTTGCGCCCGGCCCCAGCCGTGTCTTCTTGATCTCGCAGAAATTGCCGACCTTCGCCTTTTCCATAATGTCGGCTCCGGGCCGCAGCCGGGCGAAGGGGCCAATGGAGGCGCCAGTGGCTATGTGGGCCCCCTCGATATGGGAATAGGCATGGATTGCCGCACCGCCGTCGATTACGACGCCTGGGCCGAAGAAAACATTGGGCTCGATGACGGTATCTGCGCCAATGGCCGTATCGAAGGAGAAGAACACTGTTTCCGGCGCAACGAGAGTTACCCCGGAAAGCATCATCTCCCGACGCTTGCGCTCCTGCCAGATCGCTTCCGCCTCAGCCAGTTCGGAGCGGTTGTTGATGCCAAGCACATTCTCGTAGGCGGCCTCTACAGCTGAGACCTTGAGACCTCGGTCGTTGGCGATGGAGACGATATCGGTCAGGTAATATTCGCCCTTGGCGTTATCCTTGCCGACCGCTTCGAGCAATCCGGGCAGATGACGCCCTGCAATCGCCATCAGGCCGCCATTGCAGAAGGTGATACGCCTCTCCGCCTCGGAACAGTCCTTGTCCTCGCGTATGGCGAGCAAGGCGCCATCCTTCTCGATGAGCCTGCCATAACCTGCCGGCCGCTCCGTGCGGAATCCCATGACGACAACGTCCAAGCCGGCCGCAAGCCCTTCGCGCATCCTGACGAGCGTTTCGGCTTCCACCAGTGGCGTGTCTCCGAACATGACGAGCACGTCATCATAGCCTTCAGCAATGGCATCTCGCGCAGCCAGCACGGCATGGGCGGTTCCCAGCCTTTCGCCTTGCACGAAGGTCCTGACGCCCGGCATGAAGGATTCGGCTGCCGCGCGCACCCTATCGGCGCCATGCCCCACAACAAGCGCAATGTCGCCGCCCTTTGCCGACTGTGCCGCGCGCATGACGTGCAGCACCATTTCGAGGCCGGCGACCTTGTGCAGGACCTTGGGCAGCTTACTCTTCATGCGGGTGCCTTCGCCCGCGGCAAGGATGATCGAAAGGCAGCTACGTTCGCTCATGAAAGGATCCGTTTCCGTTCTGGATTCTGGCCCCTTCTAGCATTGCGCCGCATGGCATCCAATGTCGTCGGATTTCAGCCAAGGGACCCCAGAGCCGGGAAGGTTTCGAGCAGCCAGAACGAAGCGGATTGAATGCCGCCGGTCAGGAACAGAACACCGGCAACGACAAGAAGGCCGCCAATCACCTTTTCGACGCGCCCCAGATGGACGCGGAAGCGGCCAAGGAAGCGCATGAAGGCACCGGAGAACAAGGCTGCAACGAGGAAGGGTATTCCAAGTCCGGCGGAATAGGCGGCCAGCAGCAAGGCGCCCTCGCCCACTGTCTCTCGCCCGCCGGCAAGTGTCAGGATAGGACCGAGCACCGGGCCGATACAAGGCGTCCAGCCGAAAGCGAAGGCCAGCCCCATGACATAGGCGGCAACGATGCTCGCCGGTCGGCCATTGGCCTGGAAACGCGCCTCGCGAGACAGAAGCGGAATGCGCAATATGCCGAGAAAATTCAACCCCATCAGGATGATGAGGACGCCGGCAACGAGCGCAAGTTCCTGTTGCCATACACGCAAAAGAGCCCCAATGGTCGAAGCTCCTGCCCCCAGCGCGACGAAAACCGTCGAGAAACCAAGAACGAAGGCAAGTGAAGCCGTCAAAAGGGCCCGCCGTCTCGATCCCGCCTCGGCACCTGCCGTTCCGCCGCGGAAATCCTCGACCGTAACGCCAGCCATATAGCAAAGATATGGCGGCACGAGCGGCAAAACGCAGGGCGACAGGAAGGAAAGCGCGCCCGCGCCGACAGCCGTCATATACCCGATATCGAGTGCCAAACTCAGTCCTGCTTTTGGGCTCTTTGCGATGCGCAACCCTATAGCGAACCTGGTGCGTCTGCTCCAATCACCATCGCGTGGCAAACCGTCGCTCTACCTGGCTCTATATGATCAGCATGTCCGCCCCGCAGGCAGTCTCGATGAAAGCCCCACGCGCCTGCTGCAGCGTTTTCATGCAGTGCAAGGTCGGCCGGAGTTGCACGATCAGACGCATGGCCGGGAGAATGTGAAGCAACTATCGTGCCGGGAGTTCTCGTTGTGGGTTCGATTCCAAAAGCCAGGGAAAAAGGAAAGCTTTTTTGCGGTTGACCCTTAAATCCGCTCTCTCTATGTTCCGCCCACTTCGCGGGCAGCATCCGTCCTGCAGGAGCGCGTAGCTCAGCCGGTAGAGCAACTGACTTTTAATCAGTAGGTCCTGGGTTCGAGCCCCAGCGCGCTCACCAAAAAGTCAGGTATAGCCAGATACCTACCGAAAGATGGCAAGCTATGTTTTGCCTCGAACGGACTGCTTTACCTCCACTCCTTGCAAGGAGGGAGCCGCCACGCAAGGATTGACCACTCGCTGAGGTTGCGGCACCTTAATTGCGGGTTGGAGGGTATCGTAGACCGAGGCGCTTGACCAGCGCATCGGCCGCAAGAAGGCCCAACGAATGCCAAAGAAGTTGAAGACTGCGATTGTCGGAGCCGTTATCGCTCTCGTTGTCGGCTTTGCCGTAAGTTACGGCCTCATCAGTCAACAGACAGCCGATGAGATCAAGTCGAAGACGGACGAGGCTCTGACACAGGAAGATGCAGCCCAGTCTGCACCGGATCCTACAGCCACCTCCCCTGCGGAACCAGCACAGCAGGCGCCGAACTCGCCTTCGGGAGAACCGCCGCAAGCACCCGAACAGGATCAAGCGCCAGCAGAGTAATTTAAACCTCTGGCTTACCCTGCCCTTCAAGCTCATGTCACAGCCGGCGCATTCACCGGTTCGGACTGCGTGGGAACCTTCCCGCACCTTGTATCGTTTTACGGTTGATCAGTGGAACGATTCGGGACCGCGCAAACCGCGTCCGAGGAGGCAACATGAACAAGTTCCTGACCCCCTTATGTGTGGCAGCTGTGGCATTATCCACCGCAGGCGCTCCGATGACAGCGTCTGCCATGCCGATGGCTCGTGCTGGTGCAGATCTTGCAGCCACTGTTCCGGTTAACGGCCAGGGTCTCGTCCAGAAGGCGCAGTACAGTGAGCGCCGACGCGGCGGCTATTCGCGGCATTATCGTGGCGCCCGTCACTGGCGGCATCACCATAGCCACCGGCGTCACCACTACAGGCACCGTCATCGTCACAGCGACGCATGGATCGCTCCCGGCGCCTTTATCGCCGGCGCGCTTATTGGAAGTGCCTTGAGCCAGCCGCGTTATCCCGCTTATCGGAGCTACGGCTACAGCCGGTCGCATGTGGACTGGTGCTACAGCCGCTACCGCTCCTACCGCGCGTCAGACAATAGTTTCCAGCCCTATCATGGGCCGCGGAGGGAGTGCCGCTCGCCTTATTACTAAAATTTAACGGAGAGGCCGTTGACCGGTCTCTCCGCCGCGGTCAGTAATCCCCACTACTTGGAGTGAAACCATAGGAAAATTCGGAACGCTGTGGATGGTATCGTTCCGACGGCAAGGGACAGATTTGGAGACGAGGTTCAAAATGAAGCCCCTTTTAGAGAAACTGTGCATCGGGACGGTAGTGCTGTCGGTGATCGGCAGCAGCATTCTGCCGGCGGCGGCCGTTCCCGTCATTACTCCGCCTGTCGCTCAGGCCGAGCAGCAGAATGTGATCAAGGTGCAGAATCGCCGGGACAGACGTCAATTCAGACGCGAATTGCGGCGTGATCGCAGGGAGTACCGCCGCGAAGTCCGCCGGGATCGGCGGGCGTTCTACCGCCGTGGTGACCACTATTATTACCATGGCCATCGCGGTTATCGTCATTACCGTCCAGGTTACCGGCAGTATAACGGCTGGTGGTTTCCGGCCGCGGCCTTCGTCGCCGGTGCGATCGTAGGTGGCGCCGTAAGCAGCACCACGCCGTCTTATGGCAATGCGCATGTCCAGTGGTGCTACAATCGCTACCGGTCTTATCGCGCGTCGGACAATACGTTCCAGCCTTATAGCGGACCCCGCCGGCCGTGCATCTCGCCTTATTCGTAAGGTTGGAGGATCGGGATAGCTGAATTGACCCGCGCGGAAACGCGCGGGTTTCTGCGTTGCGAGAAGTGTTTACTCCTGAAAGTCCGGCAGGCTGCGGAATGCACTTTTCAGCGCATCGGACCAACCGGTTGAAATCGTTCTCAGATAGGGATCATCGACCCCCATCCGCCTTTGATAGCCGATTTTGAAGCTGTCACGCTCGTAATAGAGAAGATCGAGAGGTAATCCGACAGAAAGGTTGGATTTCAAAGTGGAATCAAAAGATAAGAGAAGGAGCTTCACTGTTTCCGCGAAGCGCATTTTGGGATCGTAAGCACGGATCAGAATCGGCTTCCCATATTTGGTTTCACCTATCTGAAAAAACGGCGTGTCCTCGCCGGATTCGATGAAATTGCCTTCGGGATAAATCAGGAACAGTCTCGGCTCCATACCCTTGATCTGCCCGCCAAGGATGAAAGAGGCACCAAAGGCATCCGCCTTTTGCCCGGCCGGGACCGAAAGATTGACAACTTCCTTTACGGTATCCCCGATGAGGCAGGCAGTCTGAAACATCGACTGAGTTTCAAGAACGGACTGAACGCGTTCCGAAGGCGCCTTGGTCCGCTCGTTAAGCAGGCTCACAACGGCCTGCGTGGTCGCCAGATTCCCCGCGGCCAGAAGGACGACGACGCGTTCCCCCGGATTGGTCCAAGTGTACATTTTGCGGAATGTGGAAACATTGTCGACGCCCGCATTGGTCCGGGTATCGGACATAAAAACCAGACCGCAATCGATCTTGAGGCCGACACAATAGGTCATCGCTTCCAATCCGGGTAAGAATCGATATCAGAATTACTGCTCGACAGTAATGTGAACCGCAAGCCGTTCCTGCGCAGCGCCATGCCTTATCCCGGAAACAGGCATGGCTTCGCGATAGTCACGTCCGATCGCCAACCTCACATAGCGTTCGTCCGGGGAGATGCCGTTGGAACAATCGAAGGCGACCCATCCGAGCATGTCCACATGGGCCTCTGCCCAAGCGTGACTGGCTGCCTGCTCGTCCGCCTCATCGAGCTTCAGATATCCGCTTACATAGCGCGCGGGGAAACCAAGATGGCGCGCTGCAGCCAAAAAAACATGCGTATGATCCTGACATACGCCCCTGCCTTGTGCGAGTGCCTGTTCTGCCGTCGTCGCCGAATCGGTCGAGCCTGTCTCATAGGCGACTTTTTCGCGCACCAAGCCCATCAGCCGGTGGAGGCGGTCCAATTCGTTTCCTTCGCCCACCCTCTCAGCCAGATCGACAATCTCCGGGCCGGCAGCAGTAAGCGCCGTCTCGTTCTGAAAAAGCCATAGCGGTGCAAATCCCCGATGCGGGCCGGTGACACCATTGGTTTCGAGCGTTTCCACCTCGCCCGAGGCAGTCACTTTAATTGTTTCCTGCCCATTCTCGGCACTGACCAGCCTTGTGTCATTGCCATATTGGTCATCGAAGCGGACTTCTTCGCGCGCTCCTTCGACGGTCAACGACCAGGAATGAATCGTCTGGGTGCGATCGCTGCGCGGGGATAGACGGAATCGCTGGAGCGCATAGCTCACCGGCGCGTCGTAGGAGTATTCAGTGCGATGAGTGATCTTCAACCGCATTCGGTATTCCGGTCAATAGAAGCGGTAATCCTTGGCAATCTGATCGCCAAGCGCGCTGTTATCCCTGATGAAATCGGTCAGGAACTCATGCAGTCCTTCTTCGAAAATATCCTTGATGGCACAGGTTTTCAGCTTTGTGAGCTTGGTGTGGACGAGCTGATGGCACGCATGCCTCTGACCATAGGCGTCAGCCAGATAATCCAATGCCTCTGCAATACCACGATAGCAGAAAGCGAGCGACCGCGGCATCCGCCGGTCCAGGATGAGGTAGTCGGCTACATTGGCCGGTTTGTATTCGGCTTCATAGACCCATCGATAGGAGCGATGGGCCGAGACCGAGCGCAGGATCGTCTCCCACTGATGATTGTCGAGCGATGAGCCGACCCATGCCACGGAAGGAAGCAGCACGTAATATTTGACGTCCAGAATGCGCGCGGTGTTGTCCGCGCGCTCGATCAGCGTGCCCATCTGCGCGAAATCGAAGATTTCGTTACGCAGCATCGTGCCCTGAAAGGCACCCCGGATCAGCGCTGTCTCGCGTTTGATGGCATCCAGCACTTTCGGTAGTTCCCGCTCATCAATGGGATCGGCAAGTATGCGCTTCAGCGCCATCCAGGCTTCATTGATGCTTTCCCAGGTTTCCCGCGTCAACGCCGTCCTCACCATTCGAGCATTGTTGCGGGCGGTTTCCATCGAGGCCATGACGCTCGATGGGTTGGTGATGTCGCGGAGGAGAAAATCGGAAACGGTTACGGCATCAAACTCGGAATAACGCTCGGCGAAAGCTATGCGGGCACCTGCACTCGTCACTACAGAAGCCCATTCGTCTGCAGACGTGCTCGTCTGGGTAAGCGCAAGGCGCAACCCCGTATCGACCAGGCGCGCCATGTTTTCGGCCCGTTCGATATAACGGCTCATCCAGTAAAGTCCGTTTGCGGCGCGGCCGAGCAACATCAGTCGTCCAAAACCCATGTGTCTTTGGTGCCGCCGCCCTGGGACGAGTTCACCACCAGGGATCCTTCCTTGAGCGCAACGCGCGTCAGGCCTCCCGGAACGATGCGGATGCGATCTGAGACGAGCACAAAAGGCCGCAGATCGACGTGACGGGGAGCCAGGCCGCTTTTGGTCAAGATCGGACATGTGGAAAGCGAAAGTGTAGGCTGCGCGATATAGTTGCTCGGCCGCGCTGAAAGCTTTCTCGCGAAATCCTCGCGTTCCTTCCTAGAAGCGGCGGGACCGACCAGCATGCCGTAGCCACCAGAGCCGTGTACCTCTTTGACCACCAGCTCATGCAGATGCTCCAGCACATATTTAAGGCTGTCCGGTTCGGAGCAACGCCAGGTGGGCACATTGCCAAGAACCGCCTTGCGTCCGGTGTAGAACTCGATGATTTCCGGCATGTAGGAATAGATCGCCTTGTCATCGGCAATGCCGGTGCCGGGTGCGTTGGCTATGGTGATATTACCGGCCCGGTAAACGTCCATGATGCCGGCCACGCCAAGAACCGAATCCGGCAGAAAGGTCAGCGGGTCTAGGAAGGCATCATCGAGCCGGCGATAAAGAACATCTATCTGCTTGTAACCTTCCGTCGTGCGCATGGCCACGTGGCCGTCTACCACGCGCAGATCCTGTCCTTCGACAAGTTCCACTCCCATCTGATCGGCCAGGAAAGCATGTTCGAAATAGGCCGAATTGAAGATGCCGGGTGTCAGAACCGCCACCGTCGGCACCCCTTCGCAACTGGCGGGCTTCACGGCAGAAAGGGATTGGCGGAGCAACTGAGGATAATTCTCGACCGGCATGACCTTCACTTGCCGGAACAGCTCGGGAAAGAGCTGCATCATCGTCTCACGGTTCTCTAGCATGTAGGAGACGCCGGAAGGCGTGCGGGCATTGTCCTCCAGGACGAAAAACTCATTTTCGCCAGTGCGCACGATATCGGTGCCTATGATATGGGTATATACGCCCGCCGGCGGTCGCACGCCGATCATTTCCGGCAGAAATGCTTCATTGCGGGCAATGATGTCCTTAGGTACCCGCCCTGCCCGCAAAATTTCCTGCCGGTGATAGATGTCATCGAGAAAGGCGTTGAGCGCCTGCACTCGCTGCTCGATGCCTTGGGTGAGCTTGCGCCATTCGGAGCCGGAGATGATGCGCGGCACGATGTCGAAAGGGATGAGACGCTCGGAGGCTTCTTCCTCACCATAGACGGCAAAGGTAATGCCGGTCTTGCGGAAAACCCTTTCAGCGTCCTGCATCTTTTCGGTCAGGCGCAAAGGGTCCTGTTGCCGGAACCAGCGATCGTAGCCTCTATAGGGTTCCCTGAGCCCGGATTCGTCCAGGCGCATCTCGTCGAATGCCACCGCGACTTCTCCTCTCCGAGCCTCATTTCATCGGGCGAAAAATAAAAAAGCAAGTGTATTCGACAGGTTAGGCATTCGCAGTGGGAACCGGCCGGGATTTTTGCTCGCTAATGCGGCAATTGCACGTGTCCTTGCCGGTAAACTATGCAGCAAAGGCCGGACACCACGGCATTTCAGGCCAGATCAGTCGGGATATGTTCAAAGTGGCGGAATGTCGCCACGCTCCCAGCCCTCGGCGAGTTGGGCCGCCCTTTCGGCAAAAGTACGCGTTTCGATGCTTTCACGGATTTGTTGCATCAGGTTCTGGTAGTAGGCCAGATTGTTCCAGGTCAGCAGCATGCCGCCAAGCGACTCGCCCGATTTCACAAGGTGATGCAAATAGGCGCGCGAATAGTCGCGGGCCGCAGGGCAATCGCTTTCCTCGTCGAGCGGTCGCGGGTCCTCCGCATGGCGCGAATTCTTCAGGTTTATCTTGCCATGACGCGTGAAGGCCAGCCCATGCCGCCCTGCCCGGGTCGGCATCACGCAATCGAACATATCGATGCCCCGCGCCACCGACTTCAGGATATCGTCAGGGGTGCCGACGCCCATCAGATAGCGCGGCTTCTCAGCCGGGAGTTCCGGACAGGTCACGTCAAGCATTGCCAGCATGATCTCCTGTGGCTCGCCGACTGCAAGACCGCCGATGGCGTAGCCTTTCAGGTCCAGCGCCGCCAGAGCATGGGCCGATTGCTCGCGCAATGCCGCCACGTCGCCGCCCTGAACGATGCCGAACATGGCCTTGCCCGGCTGGTCACCGAAAGCCGTCTTGCATCGCTCCGCCCAGCGCAGCGACATTTCCATGGCGCGGCGGATCTCGTCTTGCGAGGCCGGRAGCCGCACGCACTCGTCAAGCTGCATCTGGATGTCGGAGTCCAAAAGCCCCTGGATCTCGATGGAGCGCTCGGGCGACATCTCGTAGACATGACCGTCGACATGCGAGCGGAAGGTGACGCCCTTCTCATTGATTTTGCGCAACTGCGCCAGCGACATGACCTGGAAGCCACCGGAATCGGTCAGGATCGGATAGCGCCAGCGCGCGAATTCGTGCAGGCCGCCGAGTCGGGCCACGCGCTCGGCACCGGGCCGCAGCATCAGGTGATAGGTGTTGCCGAGAATGATGTCGGAACCCAGCGCCCGCACCTGATCCATATACATGGCCTTGACCGTGCCGCCGGTGCCGACCGGCATGAAAGCCGGCGTACGTACCGTACCGCGCGGCATGGTGATCTCACCGCGACGCGCCTTGCTATCGGTGGCTATCACGCGGAAGGAGAATGCGTCAGCCATCGAATTCTTTGTCATGGACAGCCGCATTGGGCGCCTGTTCATCGAGGGATTGGCGATAACGGATGCAACCGCGCATGAATTTCGGCCATGGCGGCACCGCTATGGAAGGCTCAGTTTGTTCTGGCAGAAGAGCCCACAGATCGGGTTGATGCCAGCAAAGCTCATGACCTGTCGAATCTCGATGCGTGCGAATTCCCGCACGCAGCCTTTTGACCTCGGCTATCAGCGCCATGCGATCCATGCCGTTCAGATCTTCGTCCATTTCACTTCTCCCTGAGAAGGAGGCTTGCATCCCCATAGGAATAGAAGCGGTACTTATTTTCAATCGCATGGGCATAGGCAGCGCGCATCGTCTCCAGCCCGCAGAAAGCCGAGACCAGCATGAACAAGGTTGAGCGCGGCAGGTGAAAATTGGTCATCAGGATATCGGCCGTGCGAAAGCGATAGCCCGGTGTGATGAAGATGTCCGTTGCACCGGACCACTCGCTGATCCGTCCCTGCTCGTTCGCAGCACTCTCCAGAAGCCGCAAGGAAGTGGTGCCGACTGAGACTATCCTGCCCCCCCTCTTCTTCACCGCATTCAGGGCTTCGGCAGTGTTAGCGCTGACATAGCCGCTTTCCGCATGCATCTTGTGGTCGGCCGTATCCTCCGCCTTGACCGGCAGGAACGTGCCGGCACCGACATGCAGTGTCACGAAATGCCGTTCAATGCCGCGTGCATCCAACGCCGTCATCAGCTCCGGCGTGAAATGCAGGCCCGCTGTCGGCGCGGCGACCGCCCCTTTCTCACGCGCGTAGATAGTCTGGTAGTCTTCCCAGTCCTGCTCGTCGTCGGGCCGGCGCGCAGCAATGTAAGGGGGCAGAGGGACATGCCCGGCAGCCGCTATCGCCTCGTCCAATGCAGGGCCGGAAAGATCGAAGACCAGAAGCGCCTCCCCTCCTTCGCCTTTTTCGGCGACCGTGGCGTCCAGCGAGCCAAGCAGGCAGGCATTGCCGCCATGGCCGAACTGTATGCGCTCACCCTCGGCCACGCGCTTGGCCGGGCGCAGAAAAGCTTTCCAGCGATCCGGCCCGGCGCGCATATGCAGCATCGCGTCGATCTGGGCAACGGATCCGTCACGCCTCCTGAGGCCGGTAAGTTGGGCGGGAATAACCTTGGTATCGTTGAATACGAGCGCATCACCCGCCCGCAAGAGATCAGGAAGCTCGCGAACGATTCGGTCCTCCAGCCCGTCCGGGCGTATGACGAGCATGCGCGCGGAATCGCGCGGGCTCGCTGGCCTCAGCGCAATGCGCTCCTCCGGGAGATGGAAATCGAAAAGCTCAACGCGCACGGCTTCTTAGGCCCACAAAATCAAGGTCCGATGCAAGCAAGCGGCCACACGCCATCGCCGGCCACCTGCACTGTGCCGGCCATGGCTGCATCCTTGCCTTCGACGACATGGAACAGGCGCAGTTTTGCCAAGACGCGCTCGACATTCGGATCGGTAAAATCGACGCGCAGCGTTTCGTCGTCCTGGAAGGCTTGACTTATGGCCATCGCCGCTTCGCCGGAACCATCCGTATGCCACTGCCGCCCGCCTGCCGACAAGGTTGCCCGCACGATCTTCAGGACCGGGAGGCTGCCGACAGTCAGTTCGACGGAAGCCTGCCCGTCCTCCGACGAGCAGGATATAGAGCCGCTCGCCAAAGCTTTCGCCGGGATGACGACCGACAGGAGAGCGGCTGCCAGTAAACGCATTGTCGCTCAGATGTCAGCAGCGACGCGCATCGAAACGATCTGATCAGGATCTTTCACAGGTTCGCCGCGCTTGATCTGGTCGACATTGTCCATGCCTTCGATCACCTGCCCCCAGACGGAATACTGCCTGTTGAGCCAGGGAGCATCTTCAAAGCAGATGAAGAACTGCGAGTTGGCTGAATTCGGATTCTGCGAGCGGGCCATAGAGCAAGTGCCACGCACATGACTCATATTCGAGAATTCCGCGGGCAGGTCCGGCTTGTCGGAACCTCCCATACCGGCACGCGCCTGATTGAAGGACTTTGAGTCAGTCTTGCCATAGCGCACGTCGCCCGTCTGCGCCATGAAGCCGTCTATGACGCGATGAAAAACCACGCCGTCATAGGCCTTTTCGCGGGCGAGTTCCTTGATGCGCTCGACATGCTTCGGCGCAAGGTCGGGCAGCATCTCTATCACCACCTTGCCCTTGGTCGTCTCGAGAATGAGAGTGTTTTCGGGATCCTTGATCTCGGCCATCGCTGTTATCCTTCTGTTCGTGTTACTGGGAATCGGCCGCGATGCTCACGTCGATCATGCGGTCAGGATTCTGTACGGCGCCGTTCATGGCGTCATTGCCCTTCTTGATGTTGTCGACGAATTCCATTCCCGATTCGACCTCGCCGACGATCGTATACTGTCCGTCAAGCGATGGAGCCGGCGCGAACATAATGAAGAACTGTGAATTGGCCGAATTCGGGTCCTGGGCGCGGGCCATGCCTACAGTGCCTCGCACGAAATTCTCCTGCGAGAATTCCGCCGGCAGGTTCGGTCTGTCAGAGCCCCCTGTGCCCGCACGTTCTGGTGAATAACCGTCCTCCATGTCCCCGAATTGCACATCGCCCGTCTGTGCCATGAAGCCGTCTATGACGCGATGGAAAGCGACATTGTCATAGGCGCCCTCGCGCACCAGCGCCTTGATCTGCTCGATATGCTTGGGCGCCAGATCTGGCCGCAGAGCGATGACGACTTCGCCGTCCTTGAGTTTGATGATCATGGTGTTTTCCGGATCGGCGGCCTGGGCCAAACCAGCACCGACGAGGACTCCAGCCGCAACGAGCAGCGATGAAGCAAGCCTGGAAAGCTGCATCGAATGAAACTCCCTGTTTGTCTTTTCAGGACGCGAATTTCGCCTTCAGAGCGTCTGCGACGACCTTGGGCACGAAAGGTCGTATATCACCGCCCATGGAGGCGATCTGGCGCACAAGTGTGGCGGTAATCGTTCGGACTGAAGGGCTCGCCGGCAGAAATACGGTCTGCAATTCCGGTGCCATGGTCTCGTTCATGCCGGCCATCTGCATCTCGTAGTCGAGATCCGTGCCGTCACGCAGGCCGCGGATCATGATCGTGGCGCCGTGCTGGCGCGCCGCTTCGATCAGCAGACCCTTAAAGGAAACCACACGGATGCGGTTCGCATCCTCGCCCAATTCATCCGCCGCCGATTTCTCAATGAGGGCAACGCGGTCCTCCAAACTGAAAAGCGGCGTTTTCGAAGCCTGTAGGCCGATACCGACATAGACGATATCAGCAATCGTCAATGCCGCCTTGAGCACGTCGAGATGGCCGTTGGTCAACGGGTCGAATGACCCAGCATAGAAGGCAATACGTTCTTTCATGGTCCGCTTCTATCCGCCCTGCGGGACAATGGCAATTCGCATAGATCGCCTCGGCGCTCTCAGCCATGGTTCGCCAGAGGGCTAATCTTCCTCGCCTCGCCGTTTTTCCGCAGCGCGGTCCGCTTGCGCCTTGCGCTCGGGATAGCCGGAGCCGCGCGGCTCTTTGGGCGTGAAATAGTCGAGCGACGCCAGGACGCCACGCAGAACCTTGATCTCGGCCTCGGTAAAGCTCGGACGCGTCAGCACGGCGCGCAGATTGTCAACCATCTTGGGCTTCTTCGTCGCCGGCCGGAAATAACCTCTTGCCTCCAGCGCATCTTCCAGATGCTCAAGGAAGCCATGAAGCGCCTGCTTGGGTGCCGGATGAATGTCCGGGCTCGAAAAGGCCGTGCTGGTTTCGGAGGCAAGACCGCTCTTCATCCATTCGTAGGACATCAGCAGCACGGCCTGCGCGATATTGAGGGAGGCAAAGGCCGGATTGACCGGGAAAGTCACGATCTCGTCAGCCAGTCCGACCTCCTCGTTGTAAAGGCCGAAGCGCTCACGGCCAAAGAGAATGCCAGTCTTCTCACCGGCTGAAAAACGGGCACGAAGGACACGCCCTGCCTCGACCGGCCCGCGCACCGGCTTGAAATTGTCGCGCAGCCGCGCCGTCGTTGCGTAGACGAAATTCAGGTCGGCAACAGCATCTCGCAGGTCGGCAAATACCACTGTGCCGTCGATCACATGATCAGCACGGCTGGCCGCCGCCCTTGCCTTCTCATTCGGCCATCCGTCGCGCGGATTCACCAAGCGCAATTCAACCAGGCCGAAATTCGCCATTGCGCGGGCGACCATGCCGATATTTTCGCCGAGTTGCGGCTCGACGAGGATGATCGCCGGCCCCTCCTGGATCATTTCGCGCTCGCGGTCCGTGCCTGCCATTGTGCCCGATCGATGAAGTTGCAATGCCGCGTGTCCCTGCCATACTCACGCCGAGAATAGAAGGGGCTCGTGATGAACGAACTGGCGGTGAGGATCCGCGCGGCACACGCACGCTTACCCATCGTCGTGTTATCAGTTCGGCAAGGGGCAACCGTCACTCCTTGTCGGACATGTCGCAGCCTTGATCAGTTCCGCTATTAGCCCTCCCGCACCGGCTTTGCCTTCTAGGCGCACAGTGCTATAGGGGCCGCATTTGCGGCCGCAGCCTCCCACGCGGTCCTCCGGTTCCCTTTCAGAAACGAGGCACTTCTTATGGCGAAGATCAAGGTCGAAAACCCTGTCGTCGAACTCGACGGAGACGAGATGACCCGCATCATCTGGCAGTTCATCAAGGATAAGCTGATCCACCCCTATCTCGACATCGACCTGAAATATTTCGATCTCGGCATAGAGAACCGGGACGCCACCGACGATCAGGTGACCATCGATGCCGCCAATGCGATCAAGGAGCATGGCGTCGGCGTGAAATGCGCCACCATCACGCCGGACGAGGCACGCGTCGAGGAATTCGGCCTCAAGAAGATGTGGAAGTCACCCAACGGCACGATCCGCAACATACTCGGCGGCGTGATCTTCCGCGAGCCTATCATCTGCCAGAACGTGCCTCGCCTGGTGCCGGGCTGGACCAAGCCGATCATCGTCGGTCGTCACGCCTTCGGCGACCAGTACCGTGCCACCGATTTCAAGTTTCCCGGCAAGGGCAAGCTCACGATCAAGTTCGTCGGTGAGGACGGCCAGGTTATCGAGCATGATGTATTCGACGCTCCGGGCTCGGGCGTGTCCATGGCCATGTACAATCTGGACGATTCCATCCGTGATTTTGCCCGCGCCTCTTTCAATTATGGCCTGCAGCGCGGCTATCCGGTCTATCTGTCGACCAAGAACACGATCCTCAAGGCCTATGACGGACGCTTCAAGGACATCTTCCAGGAGATCTACGAGGCCGAGTTCGAAGCCAAGTTCAAGGAAAAGAAGATCTGGTACGAGCATCGCCTGATCGACGACATGGTGGCCTCCAGCCTGAAATGGTCCGGCGGCTATGTCTGGGCCTGCAAGAACTATGACGGTGACGTACAGTCCGACACGGTGGCGCAGGGCTTCGGCTCACTCGGCCTGATGACCTCGGTTCTCATGACGCCGGACGGCAAGACCGTCGAAGCCGAAGCCGCGCATGGCACAGTGACCCGTCACTATCGCCAGCACCAAAAGGGCGAGGAGACCTCGACCAACTCCATCGCTTCGATCTTCGCCTGGACGCGCGGCCTCGCCCATCGCGCCAAGCTCGACAACAATGCGGAACTGGCCAAATTCGCCGATACACTAGAAAAGGTCTGCATCCAGACGGTAGAGTCCGGCTTCATGACCAAGGACCTGGCGCTCCTGATCGGCGCGGACCAGCCCTGGCTTTCGACAACCGGTTTCCTCGACAAGATCGACGAGAACCTGCAGAGGGCGATGGCCTGACATCGGCAATGAGCAGCAAGCCGCGCCTGTTTGGCGCCGACTACAGCGTCTATATACGCATCGCGCGGCTTGTGCTGCTCGAAAGGACGTCGATCACGAACTGGTCCCCGTCGACATCTTCTCTCCGACGGCCCACCCGACTGGTACGCGCTTTGGAGTATGACGGCTTCTGTCTCTTCGAAACCTCGGCGATCGCACGCTATGTCGACGAGGCTTTCGAAGGGCAGCCACTGCAGCCGTCGGCTCCGCAGCAGCGAGCGCGACTGAAACAGATCATCTGTCTACTCGATGCCTATGCATACCGATCGATGGTATGGGGCATCTATGTCGAGCGGGTTTTCAAGCCCAAGGAGGGGAAAACCCCGACGAGACGAGGATTGCATCCGCCCTCCCCGTCGCGCAGACTTGCATTTCCACGCTGCCGAGCTTTGTCGCCAGCGAGCCGAAAAGCTGATGCCGGCCCAAATTTCTTGAAACCAGGATAGAACGATCCAAGGTCGTAGGCGTTGTCTGACTGTGGATGGAGTTACGCCATGATATTAAATCCTTTCCCTGCCATTACCGCCATGATCGCCGCATCGCTGTTAAGTGGCACCGCATCCGCGCAAACCAAATGGGTCGAAATCAACGACGACATTTTGGTGGCGCCATTCAATCTCACCGCCGACGAGATGGAGGAACTGGATATCTATGACGCTGCGGGCAAACGCATCGCCGAAGTCGAAGAAGTGATAGGTACGGATGCGACGACACCAACGGCCCTGGTCATCGATTTCGACGACAGCGCCGGTTACGGCCAGACAGGCGACATCATCGTTCCGTTCGACCAGTTCGAAATGACGGAAAGCCGCTTTGTCTTGAATGCTGACGCCGATGCCATCTCCGGGTTGGAAACTTACGAAGACTGATCGGCGGCTTACGGTCTACGGACGCATTCTCACGTCTCGACTGAAGGGCAGACGCCCAGATTAGCCGGCCATGGCCGCCTTTACCGCTTCCACCGCCGCCGCAGCCTTCTCCGCTTCGGGACCACCTGCCTGAGCCATGTCCGGTCGTCCGCCACCGCCCTTGCCGCCAATCGCGGCGGAAGCGGCCCGCACGAGATCAACAGCGCTGAAGCGCTGGGTAAGATCGTCGGTGACGCCGACCACAACACTTGCCTTCCCGTCATCCGTTCCCACAAAGACGACAACGCCGGAGCCGACTGCCTTCTTGCCCTCGTCGGCCAGCGGCTTCAGTTCCTTGGCCGAAACGCCTTCGACAACGCGGCCGACAAAGCCGACCCCGGCGACATTTTCCGGACCTGTCTCCGCCGCTCCGGCTGACATGCCGCCGCCGAGAGCCAGCTTCTTGCGCGCATCGGAAAGCTCGCGCTCAAGCCGGCGGCGCTCCTCCAAAACGGTCTCGATACGCGACACGACATCGGCAGGCGCGACCTTCAGCGCCGCAGCCGCGGCTTTCAGCCGGCGATCCTGTTCGTCGAGATGGCGACGCGCATCCTCGCCGGTCAAAGCCTCGATACGGCGGACGCCGGCGGCAACAGCACTGTCACCCAGCAATCGGACAAGACCGATGTCGCCCGTCGCGCGCACATGGGTGCCGCCGCAGAGCTCCAGCGAATAGGTCTTGCCGGCCTTGTCGCCGTGCAGCGCCGTACCCATGCTGACGACACGGACCTCATCTCCATATTTTTCGCCGAAAAGTGCCATCGCCCCTTCGGCAATCGCGTCATCGACCGACATCAACCGCGTCTCGACCGGGCTGTTTTGCAGCACGATTTCATTGGCATAGGCTTCGATGCGCTCCAGTTCCTCCGGTGTCACCGGCTTCGGATGGGAGAAATCGAAACGCAGTCTGTCGGGAGCGACAAGCGATCCCTTCTGCGCGACATGCGTGCCGAGCACCTCGCGCAGCGCCTCGTGGATGAGATGCGTAGCTGAATGGTTGGAGCGTAGCCGGGTGCGCCGCGCATGATCGACTTCCAGCGCAACTTCGTCACCGGGCTCGACCTTGCCACTCATCACACGGCCGTAATGCACCAGAAGACCGTCACCCTTCTTCTGCGTATCGGTGACCTCAATGATAAAACCGTCACCGCGAATGGTTCCGGTGTCGCCGACCTGGCCGCCGGATTCGCCGTAAAACGGCGTCTGATTGACGACGACAGCAACCGCATCGCCCTTCTCCGCCGCTGCGACGATGGCATTATCTTTAACCAGCGCCTGGATCACGCCTTCGGCAGTTTCGGTCTCGTAACCGAGGAACTCGGTGACTCCCGTCTGCTCCTTGACGGCGAACCATATGGTCTCGGTAGCCGCCTCGCCGGAACCGGCCCAACTCGCCCGTGCCTCGGCCTTCTGCCGCTCCATGGCGGCATCGAAGCCTGCCAGGTCGACGCTGATGCCCCTTTGGCGCAGGGCATCCTGTGTCAGATCGAGCGGAAAACCATAGGTGTCATAGAGCTTGAACGCAGTCTCGCCGTCGAGCCGCGCACCCTCGGACATACCCTCGGTCGCCTCCGCTAGAAGGTTCAGTCCACGCGCCAATGTCTTGCGAAAACGGGTCTCCTCAAGTTTCAGCGTCTCCGTGATCAGCGCCTGGCCTCGCTGCAGTTCTGGATAGGCCTGCCCCATTTCTCGTATGAGGGCCGGGACAAGTCGCCACATCAGCGGCTCGCTCGCCCCAAGAAGCTGCGCATGACGCATGGCGCGCCGCATGATACGACGCAGCACATAGCCGCGCCCTTCGTTCGAAGGCAGCACGCCATCGGCGATAAGGAAGCTAGAAGCGCGCAGATGATCGGCGATCACCTTGTGGCTGGCGGCGTTCTTTCCCTCCGCCTTGACGCCGGTCGCCTCCTCCGAAGCCCGGATCAGCGCCCTGAAAAGGTCAATGTCGTAATTATCATGGACGCCCTGTAGGACGGCCGCCATACGCTCCAACCCCATGCCGGTGTCGATGGAGGGCCGCGGCAGGTCCACGCGTTCCTCTTTCGTCACCTGCTCGTATTGCATGAAAACGAGATTCCAGATCTCGATGAAGCGGTCGCCATCCTCGTCGGGGCTGCCCGGAGGGCCACCGGGAATGCCTTCGCCGTGATCGTAGAAGATTTCCGAGCACGGACCGCAAGGGCCGGTATCGCCCATGGCCCAGAAATTGTCGCTGGTGGCGATGCGGATGATACGGTCGTCAGGCAAGCCGGCGATCTTTTTCCAATGGTTCGCCGCCTCGTCGTCGGTATGGTAGATGGTGACCAGCAGGCGGTCGCGGCTGAGGCCAAACTCCTTGGTGATCAGATTCCAGGCGAGTTCGATCGCGAGGTCCTTGAAATAATCACCGAAGGAGAAATTCCCCAGCATCTCGAAAAAGGTGTGATGGCGCGCGGTATAGCCAACATTGTCGAGGTCGTTGTGTTTGCCGCCGGCACGAACGCATTTTTGCGCCGTCACGGCTCGCGAATAGGGCCTAGTCTCAAGGCCGGTGAAAACATTCTTGAACTGCACCATGCCCGCATTAGTGAACATCAGCGTCGGATCATTGCGCGGGACAAGCGGGCTGGACGAGACAATCTCATGCCCGTTCCTGTTGAAATAGCCGAGAAATGTCGACCGGATGTCGTTGACGCCACTCATTTTTTTGCCTTTGCGAGGAGCCCGCAGTTTCAGAAGACGGGAAAAGGAAGAGGCCTTTTAGCCTCCGCGCATAAAGCTGTCCAGAAACTCGCGATAATCGCCGGAAGGCAAAGGATCCGACAGGCCATCGTCGGGTTCCAAAAAAACGCCGCCCGTTTTCGCAGGCGGCGTCTTGCTATTACAAGCTACGGCGCTGCTTAGCCTTCCGCCACGTCGTCCAGATCGTCGGGCCGGCCATCGTCGAGGAACTGGTCGGCGATCAGGCCTGCATTTTGCCTCAGCGCCGTCTCGATCTCGCGTGCCATTTCCGGATTGTCACGCAGGAATATCTTGGCGTTCTCGCGTCCCTGCCCGAGACGCTGGGAATTATAGGAGAACCAGGCGCCGGATTTTTCCACCACGCCAGCCTTGACGCCAAGATCGATCAATTCTCCGGTCTTGGAGACTCCCTCGCCATACATGATGTCGAACTCAACCTGCTTAAAGGGCGGCGCAAGCTTGTTCTTCACGACCTTGACGCGGGTCTGATTGCCGATCACCTCGTCGCGGTCCTTGACCGAGCCGATACGGCGAATGTCGAGGCGCACGGAGGAATAAAATTTGAGCGCATTACCGCCGGTGGTCGTCTCCGGCGAACCGAACATCACGCCGATCTTCATGCGAATCTGGTTGATGAAGATCACCATGGTGTTGGAGCGCGAGATGGAGGCGGTCAGCTTGCGCAGCGCCTGGCTCATCAGGCGGGCCTGCATGCCCGGAAGGGAATCGCCCATCTCGCCTTCGATCTCCGCACGCGGAGTCAGCGCAGCGACGGAATCGACCACGATCACGTCGATCGCGCCGGAGCGCACCAGCGTATCGCAGATTTCCAGCGCTTGCTCGCCCGTATCGGGTTGGGAGATCAGGAGATTCTCCAGATCGACACCCAGCTTGCGGGCATAGACCGGGTCCAAAGCATGCTCGGCATCGATAAAACCGCAGATGCCGCCCTTCTTCTGCGCTTCAGCAACAGTATGAAGCGCAAGGGTTGTCTTACCCGAGCTTTCCGGGCCATAGATCTCGATGATGCGGCCGCGCGGTAAGCCGCCGACGCCCAGCGCTATGTCGAGGCCGAGCGAGCCGGTCGATACCGTCTCGATCTCAACCGCCTGCTCATTCGCGCCGAGGCGCATGATCGAGCCCTTGCCGAAGGCGCGCTCGATCTGCGACAGCGCAGCATCCAGAGCCTTGGATTTGTCCACCGAGTTATCCTCTACAAGCCGCAATGAATTCTGCGCCATCATATATCACCCCTTGCTCAACGACGAAGGCCTGCCGGCCGATCTCCTGATATTTTTTGTACCTTTTTTGTTCTCATTTTGCAATAGGAGATAACACATTGATCTATATGTATTATCGGATTTTGTTCTTAATTCATTCCGGGCGGAGATGCGCGAACAGCGCCTCTGCAACGCGAACCCGAAAGCAATGAAAGGCGCTTGCCTTAAAGGGCCCTTGGCGATTCGGGAAAGTGGTGCAAATCGCAAGGAAAAGGCGCCTCGGTTTCCCCAGACGCCTTCCTAAACTCGCTTGAGAATGCCTCAAGCGCCTGTCAGCGGCGACAGGCGGATCTCCACGCGGCGGTTCTGCGCGCGGCCGGCCTCCGTATCATTGGAAGCGATCGGCTGCGTTTCACCCATGCCGATGATGGCAAAGCGGCGGCTGTCGACACCCTGAGCGGTCAGATAGCTCGCAACAGCCGAGGCACGGCGCTGCGAAAGGTCCATGTTGTACTGGTCGCTACCGGTCGAATCCGTGTGGCCGTAAACATCGACCAGCGTCTGCTTGTATTTCTGCAGAACGAGAGTGACGGAATTCAGCGTCGGATAGAAGGCCGGCATGATCGAATCACGATCCGTCTCGAAAGTGATGTTCGACGGCATATTGAGGGTTATGTAATCGCCGTTGCGCGTAACGCTGACCCCCGTCCCCTGCAACTGCGCGCGCAATTCGGCTTCCTGCTGGTCCATGTAGCCACCGACCGCACCGCCCGCAAGCATGCCGATGCCCGCGCCGATCAGTGCGTTGCGACGATCATCGCCGCCCACGAGAAGGCCGGCACCGGCGCCCGCAAGGGCACCCAGCGCAGCCCCGCCGGCCGTGTTGGAAATCTTCTGCTGGCCCGTATAGGGATCGGTTGTACAGCCTGCAGCAAAGGCAGCGACGGTAAAGGCGATAATGGATTTCTTCAGCATACAGGATCCCTCTCTCCATGGGCGCTCAGAGCCCGATTCGGCAATTCGCGAAGCCAATGTCGGGCTATTAGCATAAATTGCGGCGAAATCCTGCCCGGTTGTGGAGAGCTGCCTTGGATACCCATTGCGCGACACACGGAAGGCCCGACCGACATTAAATTTTAGATGCCCCGTGTGTGCGATTAGGACAAGGCGCGCAAGCCGTCGCGCAGGCGGTCGGCGCTGGTGCCTGTGAGCAGCTTTTCGGTTTCTTCTTGCATCTGCTTCCAGATCGGCAGAGCCGATTGCAGCAGTGTGCCCCCCGCCCCCGTCAGCTTCAGAAGGCGGCCGCGCCGGTCGGCCGGGTCCACCTTCGTCTCCACCAGCCCTCGCCTTTCAAGCGGCTTCAGGTTGGCGGTAAGCGTGGTGCGGTCCATCGCCAGTAGCCTTGCCACTGAACCGATCGAGGGCGGCTCAGGACGGTTCAGCGACATCAGCAGCGAGAACTGTCCGCTTGTAAGGCCGATGGGACGCAACGCATCGTCATAACGACGGGCGAGAAAACGTGCCGCCCGCTGGGTTGCCAGACACAAGCAATGGTCACGGACGTAGTGCGTTGTTTCGAATGGAATGATTTCGTTATTTGACATGCAGAAATTATGTTGATATCAACTTATATTGTCAAGCTCAAAAAACGAGGAAACGCCATGCCCGTCAATACGCAAGCCGAGATCGAGATCAGCGCCTTTTCCTGGGTCCCTGATTTCGCCCAGGGCGTGGTGCGCGATTTGCGCGTGCGCTGGGCGCTGGAGGAAGCGGGCCTCCCCTATCGCGAGCGGCTGCTCGACGCCAAGACCGCGCGTCCGCAGGACTATTTCCGCGAACAGCCCTTCGGCCAGGTGCCCATCTACAACGAGGGCGATATCCATATGTTCGAGAGCGGCGCCATCGTCCTGCACATCGCCGAGCGGTCGGAGGTGCTGATGCCGCGCGATCCGGCGGAGCGGGCGCGCACCGCCTGCTGGGTAACTGCCGCGCTCAACAGCATCGAGCCCATGATAGCCGAACTTGCCGGCATCGACATTTTCAACGCCGGTGCAGAATGGGCACGCGCACGCCGCCCCCAGGTGGAGAGGGATGTGCGCGAGCGGCTTGGCCGGCTTTCGAGCTGGCTGGGCGAACGGGATTATCTGGAAGACCGCTTCACCGCCGGCGATCTGATGATGACGACGGTGCTGCGCATTCTGCGTCACACCGATCTCGTCGCGGAACACCCTAATCTCGCGCGATATCAGGCGCGATGCGAGGCGCGCCCCGCTTTCCAGAGGGCGCTGGAAGCACAGCTTTCTCACTTCCGCAAACACGAACTTGCCGAGGCCGTGTGAGCCGGCAAAAACCAGGAGGAAAGATAATGGGTTACATTGAAGGATTTGTCGTCGCGGTGCCCGCCGCCAACAAGGAAACCTATCGCAAGCACGCCGCCGAGGCAGCACCGCTTTTCAGGGAGTTCGGCGTGACCCGCCTGGTTGAAGCCTGGGGCGACGACGTGCCCGACGGCAAGGTCACCGACTTCAAGGGTGCCGTTCAGGCGAAGGATGATGAAGTTGTCGTCTTCGGCTGGTTCGAATATCCCTCGAAGGAGGTCCGGGACGCTGCCAACCAGAAGATGATGAGCGACCCGCGCATGAAACAGATGGGTGACACAATGCCTTTCGACGGGCAGCGCATGATCTTTGGCGGTTTTGCTCCCTTCGTGGACGAAGCAGGAGGCGGAAGCATGGGATATACCGACGGTTTCCTGCTTGCGGTCCCGTCCGCCAACAAGGACGCCTATCACGATATGGCGGCGAAAGCGGCAACCGTTTTCAAGGACCATGGCGCTATCCGCGTGGTGGAAGCCTGGAGCGATGACGTGCCCGACGGCAAGGTCACCGACTACAAACGTGCCGTGAAGGCGAAGGACGACGAACTGGTCGTCTATTCCTGGATCGAATGGCCTTCCAAGGAAATCCGCGACATTGGTATGAAGAAGACGATGGAAGATCCGCGCTTGCAAGGAGATATGAGCAGCATGCCTTTTGACGGCCAGCGCATGATCTTCGGCGGTTTCGTTCCGATCGTGGATGCTTAGGGCTAGATCCGTTTCGGAAGATAGTACCAGGTGAACCAACCGCAGATGATGCAGAAGATTCCGAGCGTGACGAACACGCCGCCGAGCCCGGTAAAAGCAAGCACAACCGAGTAGACCAGCGGCGGCGTCAGTTCCGAAAGATCGAGATAAGTCCGATAGACTGCCGTCATCTGTGGCCGTTCATAGGCTCTTACTGCACGCATAAAGACGGTCGAGCCGAGCGCGTCGAGCGCGATGCAGAAAAAGGTACAGACAAGGAGCAGACCGCCAGCCGTCAGAGGGGCGGTCTCTCCCGCATAGCCGGCAGCCAGCAGGGCGGCAGACATGGCGAAGAATGCGAAGCCCATGGTGCGCCTAGCGCCATAGCGCCTGCCGAACCAGCCCCAGATGAGTGCGGTGAACAAAAGTGCGTTGCCTCCTGAGACGAGCAGGCCACCCGCCAGCTCCCCCTGTCCCGTCGCGACCATCAGCAACGGCCCATAGATGAAGAAGGTCGACCAGAAACAGGAGCGGCCGAAAGCAATAAGCCAGGCCAGGCGCAAACGTGGCTGGACAATAAAGCGGCCGATATTCTTCATCGGATTCTGCGCGCGGAGCTTTCCGGGCCGGATCAGTGGATTGTCGCCAAGCCGAAAATACCAGAACAGGAACAGCAGGATCGCGGAAAAGAGAATGACCGCGCCATGCGCTGCGAGAAGCCCGAATCGCGCGTAGAGGAAGACGCCAAGCGTCGGACCGCCGGTCCAGGCCAGCGTCGACCAGGCAAGCCGCAGCGATTCGGCCGTCATGAACTCCGTCTTGCGGATATGGTCCATAATGTAGAGGTTGAGGGTAATCGACAGCGCGCTGGCTCCGCATACGCGTATCAGCATGCCGAGGATTTGGCCTCCGAGCGTATTGGTCAGCAGGAAAAGCGAGCCGGCGACCAGCGCCACCACACCCACCGTATAGACCCAGCGCCGCGCAAAACGCTCAATAAGCAGTGGCATGAAGAGCGTGGCCGACAGGCCGAGCAAGGCAACGAGCGTGTAGAGGAGCGAGACTGCCTGCTCGTCATGCAGCAGGTCATAGGCCTGTATGGGAATGAGACTGGTGATGGAGGCGCGCGCGAAGGATTCCAGTGCATAGAGAATGGCGAAAGTGCGTGCGCCCGGCTGGCGGACTGCAGGAAGCCAGATTGGATGACGAACCTGCGTTGCCATTTTATAGGATCGATTCCTGCCAGAGCTTCCTCACCGGCAAGCATTGCCGCCCCTTCAGGAGCGGCAATAGCAGGAAATCGACCTTGCCCGCCCCAAAAACGAAGCGGATGAAATTGGATCACGCAGAATCCCATTCCGGCGAGAAGTCGTAGTTGGCAATACGCCGGTTGGCATTCCGCAGAGCCGAGATATCCGACATTTCCTCCTCGCTCAGGGTGAAGTCGAAGATGCCTATATTTTCCGCAAGCCGCTCTTTCCTGGAGGTGCGCGGGATGGCCACCACCCCGTCCTGCTGGACCTGCCATCTGAGCACGATCTGACCCGGCGTCTTGCCGTGTTGTTCCGCCGCCGTCCTGATCGCCTGCTCCTCCAGCAGTTCGCCGCCTCGATAGAGGGGGCTATAGGCCACCATCGCGATATCGGCCTTGCGGCAGGCCTCATAGACCTTGCTCTGATCGAGATAGGGGTGGTTCTCTACCTGATTAGCCACCAGCGGCGCATCAGAGAGCCGAATAGCCTCTGCTAGAAGCTTCGTCGGGAAGTTCGAGACGCCGATATGTCTGGTTATACCCTGCTCTCGCATGGCGTTCAGCGAGCGGATCGTGCCTTCGAGAGGCACCTTCGGGTTCGGCCAATGGACGAGCAGAAGATCCAACCGGTCAAGGCCCAACCGCGTCAGGCTGGCCTCCGCGGATCGCTCGAAATCGCCCGGCGCGATATCCGTCCACCAGACCTTGGTCGTAACGAAGACCTGGTCGCGATCGACACCCGAGCCACGCAGTCCCTCGCCGACCTCGACTTCGTTTCCATAGCTTGCAGCCGTGTCGAGATGGCGATAACCGTTCTTCAGCGCATGCTCTACAAGATCGACGCATTCATCACCCTTGAGGGTCCAGGTGCCGAGACCGATCGCCGGTATCGAAGCCCCGTTGGCTTTCACATCGTGCATGTGCTTCCTTCCGAATGGTTGGCGTGAGACGAGATGTGCCGCAATCCAGCCGAGAAATCCGGATCATCTTGCGGCAAATCTCAAGGGCATATGAGAACTAATGCAGCCAGCCGCTTCTGACAAACCCCGTCTCGAACTGATCGACATAGCGCGCGGACTCGCGCTCGTCGCCATGGCGATCTACCATTTCGGCTGGGACCTGGAATTCTTCGGCTATATGGATGTCGGCACGACAGCCCATGGCGGCTGGCGGCTTTTCGCCCGCTGCATTGCCTCCTCCTTCCTTTTCCTGGTCGGCGTCGGACTGTTCCTCGCCCATGGTCGGGCTATCCACTGGCCTTCCTTCGGTCGCCGCCTCCTGATGATCGCCGCTGCCGCAGCAGCGATCTCGGCCGTGACTTGGTTTGCAGTCCCGAATGGCTTTATCTTTTTCGGCATCCTCCACCAGATAGCGCTGGCAAGCGTGCTCGGGCTGCTGTTCCTGCGTGTGCCGGTCTGGCTGACCGTTATCGTTGCCGTCTTCATCATTGCGGCGCCGAATTATTTACGCTCACCCTTCTTCGATCATCCTGTCTGGTGGTGGGTCGGCCTTTCCTCTACCAATCCGCGGGCGAACGATTATGTGCCGCTCTTTCCGTGGTTCGGGGCAGTGCTTCTCGGGATAGCAACCGCCAGAATTGCCGCCGGTGCGGGACTGTTCGACCGAAACGCTCCGATCCGTACCGGAAACTTGGGGAGGCCGTTGATTTTCCTAGGCCGGCACAGCCTTGCCTTCTATCTTGTCCACCAGCCGGTGCTGATCGCCTGCGTCTGGCTTATTGCTCAGGTTTGGCCGGCGCCGACGCAATCGCCGCAAGCGAACTTCATGCAAGCGTGCGACATGCAATGCACCGAGGCCCAAGACAGCGCCTTCTGCACGCGCTATTGTAGCTGCGCACTGGCAGCAGTGGAGGAGCAAGGTCTTCTTGGCGAGATTTTCGTTGCCAATCCGAGTGAGGAAACCAGGACCAGGATGAACGACATCTCGCTCTATTGCACCAATTTGGTCTCCTTTCCGCCGGCACCGGAGAGTGGCAATGAGTGAGACCAATTCGGCACCCAGCCGGTTCCCCTGGCCGCCGATGATCTATCTTCTGGGGATTGCAATCGCTATCATATTGTCGATTACCGTGCCGCTGCCATGGTTCGGCCCGCCCCTATCCGACCTGCTGTTCGCGATCGGCTGGCTTCTGGCCGTTGCGGCGGTAGCACTCGACTTTATGGCCATCCGTACACTTCACAAGGCGCAGACGACCGTGATGCCGACGCGCGGCGCGGACCACCTCGTCACCAGCGGCCCGTTCGGCTTCAGCCGCAATCCGATCTATCTCGGAAACACTACGCTGATGTTCGGCATCGGCTTCATCACCGGTTTCATCTGGTTCTTCGTCCTGGCGCTGATCGCCGCCTTCGCCACGCAGAAACTTGCCATCGAGCCGGAAGAACGGCACTTGTCCATCCGTTTCGGCAAGCGCTATCGCGACTATACGAAGAAGGTCCGTCGCTGGATCTGAGCCGACGCGGATTTGTCAGGTGCTCACGCCCAGCTCCACCAGACGTTCCAGGCAGGCCTCTTCTGCCTGATCGAGCTCGGCCAGCGTATCCTCCAGATCTTTTCGCTTCTGCCGCAGCTCCTGGCGCTTTTCCTCGATACGCTTGATCATGAGGTTAAGCTGGCCCACCTCACCTGGCGGTTCGCGATACATCTGGATGATTTCGCGAATCTCGGCGATTGAAAAGCCGAGGCGCCGGCCGCGCAGGATCTGGCGGATGAGGTGGCGGTCCGACGGGCGGAAAAGACGTGTCCGGCCGCGCCTGACAGGATGAAGCAGGCCCTCGTCCTCGTAGAACCGCAAGGTTCGAGTGGAAATGTCGAATTCGCGGGTAAGTTCCGTAATTGAATAATATTCCCGCATTTCGCTGCTCATTCGCCGGCTTTTCTTCACGCAAGAACGAAAGAGTGCCACGGCATTTACGTAAAAGTCAATTATTGCCATGTCGCCAGTTGTCAGCAACGAGGCAGGCCAGCCGAGAAATGCTTCTTGGCCCTATTGCACGGCAGCATCCGGTCGCTATTGCTCTCATGGACCCCTTTTTGGCGTCCGGGGAGGAATTTCGTGCGCCCTATCGATCCCGCCACGCCTAAAGAGGCTGTCATTGACGGCTCCTATGCCTGGTACCGGCTGGCTGTTGCCGTCCTGCTGGGCACGATCGGCAGTGTCGGCATGTGGGCGTTCATCGTCGTGCTTCCCTCGGTCCAGGCCGATTTTGCAGTCGAGCGTGCTCAGGCCTCCCTGCCCTACACCTCGACCATGATCGGCTTCGCGCTCGGCAATGTCATCATCGGCCGCTATGTCGACCGATTCGGGGTTGCCCTCCCGGTGGCGGTGGCAAGCGCCATTCTCGGCGCCGGCTTCATCCTGTCGGCCTTCAGCACTTCCATTTGGCAGTTCACGATCCTGCAGCTTACGGTCGGCTTTGGATGCTCGGCGACTTTCGGGCCCCTGATTGCCGATATTTCCCACTGGTTCGAAAGGCGTCGCGGTATCGCCGTGGCCGCTGTTGCAAGCGGCAACTATCTGGCAGGCGTCATATGGCCTGGCATAATCAATGCCGCATTATCCGACTGGGGGTGGCGGACGACTTTCGCCCTTATCGGAATATTCTGCGTCGCGACGATCATACCGCTGACCCTGCTATTGCGTCGGCGAGCGCTGCATTTTGACAGCCAGCAGGGAGAAGAAGGCGTTCCAGCCGTTTCGCGCCTGAAGCAGATCGATTTGTCGCCACGGACCCTGCAACTTCTGCTCATCGTGGCAGGGCTGGGCTGCTGCGTGGCGATGTCGATGCCGCAAGTGCATATCGTCGCCTATTGCGTGGATCTCGGCTACGGCGTCGCGCGTGGCGCCGAAATGCTTTCGCTGATGCTGGCGGGCGGGATTGTCAGCCGGCTTCTTTCCGGCTTCATCGCCGACTATATCGGCGGGGTGCGGACCCTGCTGCTCGGCTCGGTGCTGCAGTGCCTCTCGCTCTTCCTCTACATCCCCTTCGATGGCCTGGTGTCGCTTTACGTCGTGTCCCTGATCTTCGGCCTATCGCAGGGTGGCATAGTGCCGTGCTATGCCATCATCGTACGCGAATACCTGCCGGCACGGGAAGCGGGCCAGCGCGTCGGCATCGTCGTCATGGCCACGATCGCCGGTATGGCGCTCGGCGGATGGCTTTCGGGATGGATCTACGACCTTACAGGCTCTTATCAGGCTGCTTTCATCAACGGCATCGCCTGGAACCTGCTCAACATCGCCGCGATGATACTTATTCTGCTCAAAACCGACGGCCGCACGCGCCTCGCTGCCGCCTAGGATCAGGACATAGCCGCTACAAGAGGCCGAACCACCAGGTCGCCAGTCCGAGGAAGGCAAAGAAGCCCACCACATCGGTGATTGTCGTCACGAAAACCGCGGAAGCAACGGCGGGATCGGCCCCAAGCCGGTCGAGCAAAAGCGGAATGAGGATTCCCGCAAGGGCCGCCACGAACATATTGACAATCATAGCCACGGCAATGATGCCGCCGAGATTGAAATCCTGGAACCATGTGGCGGCAACAGCGCCAATGAGAATGGCGAAGATGACACCGTTCAACGCTCCGACACCCATTTCGCGGCGGATGATGCGGCCGGCATTGTAGATATCCAGATCGCGCGTGGCGAGCGCGCGCACGGTAACCGTCATGGTCTGCGAAGCGGCATTGCCGCCCATACCGGCGACGATCGGCATGAGCACGGCAAGGGCCACGATCTGCTGGATCGTTCCGTCGAAGAGGCTGATGACCGAAGCCGCGATGAAGGCCGTGACCAGATTGACCATTAGCCAGGGAACGCGGGACCGGGAGGCGTCGAGTACCGTGTCCGACAGTTCTTCGTCGCCGACACCGCCAAGACGCATCAGGTCTTCCTCGGCCTCTTCCTGAATCACGTCCACTACGTCGTCGATGGTCAGCACGCCGACGAGCCGGTCGTTCTCGTCCACGACAGCGGCCGAAAGCAGGTCGTATTGTTCGAAAACCTGCGCTGCCTCTTCCTGGTCCATCGTGGCCGGAATGGCGTGGCGGGTCTCGTGCATGATGTCTTCGATCTTCACCGATCGCTGCGTGCGCAGGATCCGGTCGAGGTCCACGGCGCCGACGAGCCGGAAGGTCGGATCGATGACGAATATCTGCGAGAAACTGTCGGGAAGATTCTTGTCTTCGCGCATGTAGTCGATCGTCTGGCCGACCGTCCAGAAGGGCGGCACGGCGACGAATTCGGTCTGCATGCGCCGGCCGGCGGTCTCTTCCGGATAGCCCAGAGACCTGCGCAGCCGGATACGTTCGGTAAAGGGAAGCTGCGCAAGGATCTCGTCCTGATCCTGCGGGTCCAGATCCTCCAGGATGTAGACGGCATCGTCGGAATCGAGCTGTTGGACAGCCTGGGCGATCTGCGCGTTCGGCAAATGCTCGACAATGTCCATGCGGATCGCTTCATCGACCTCCGTCAGGGCGGTGAAGTCGAAGTCGTCGCCCATCAGTTCGACAAGGGCGCGCCGCTGCTCGGGCATGAGCGCCTCGAGCAGGTCGCCTATTTCCGACTGGTGCAGATGAGAGACGTCCTGCTTGAGCGTCAGCGTGTCCCGATCGGCTATGGCCGCACCGATATGGGCAAGGAAGGCCGCCGTGATGACGCCATCCTCGTAGATTTCCGCGCGCGCACCCTCGGGCTCGCTGCCGTCCCTGATCTGTTCGTCCGGCTCGCTCAACGACGTCTCCAGCACACGAGGTTGAAGGGCAACGCACCTGTAGCGCGCCTTGAGCCGAATACAACCCCCTGCGCCGGACTTTACCTGATTATCCGCAAACCGCCCGCCTCAATGACAAATAAAAACGCCCGCACCGGCCATCCGGTACGGGCGTTGTTCAAAGGAGGATCTGACGATCGCCCTATAAATGCGCCTTAGCGGCTGTAATTGTCACTGCCTAGCGGATCCTGCTGGGTACTGGAAGCCGCAGCAAAACCGTAGTCGGTACGGACCGACTGGGTCGTCTGAAGATCGATATTGGCGGCCGGAGCCTGATTGGGGTCGAGGCTCTGCAAAACTGCCGCATCATAGTTGCCAACAGCAACAGGAGCCTCCTGTGCGGCAGCAACACCAGCCAGTCCCAAAACAGCGATGGAGGTAAGAAGAATACGCTTCATGATATTACACCTTTGAAATTTTGCCCGGAACCGGCATCTGCCAGCGGGACCGGGACGCTTCGTTCTTCGCATCGTGGCGGCGTATCAAATGCGTCGTCCGATGCTGCTTAGGTGTGTTCGTCAGGCTGCTCTCGCAATGCACAAATGGTTGACGGATCGGCACCCTGTTTTGAACGATGCGTGAGCGAAATCCACGATAAGGATCACGCGAATGCGAGGCTGAAAAGCTCGCCGCGACGGCACGGAGCAAATCGCAATATTTGCCCGTCAGCGGACTTGTTTCGGAGGAACCGATTTGCTACATGCGCCGGGCCGGTGCGAGCCGGCGTTTCGTTGCGTGCGGTCGTGGCGGAATTGGTAGACGCGCAGCGTTGAGGTCGCTGTGGGGCAACCCGTGGAAGTTCGAGTCTTCTCGACCGCACCAGTTTCCCAGGAAATGGGTGGTCCGACAAAGGTCGCGCAACGGCGGACTTGACCTCCCCGACACGGCTTAAACTTGCATTTACCGTGAACCTGTAGGCTGGTGGCCGTGCGGGTGGAGTATTTGAGTATCCGCATGAGCCTGGATGACACAGGCACCTTCAGGTAACAAAGCTCAAGCCCGCCGTGCCTGGACTTTTGGCCGGCGGGCTTTTTCGGAAACAGTGATGCCGATACCGTACACCTTCGGCATGGTTTTGCGCAGAATGCATTTCACTCGCGCGCCGATTATGCTAACGGAGCCGCCGTGCCCTTGTAGCTCAGTTGGTAGAGCACCTGATTTGTAATCAGGGGGTCGCGGGTTCGAGTCCTGCCGGGGGCACCATGTCAATTCGGGCGCGATATCGCCAACCCTTGTCGGGCCTTCACCTATGACCCAGCCTCAAATGGCCCTTTCCTTCGTTTCCGCCGATTGGGACGATGCCCGCCTGGCCGCGAAGCGGCTTTCGGCTCTATATGGACAGGAAAGGCCGGAGGATGCCGACGTCATCGTCGCGCTCGGCGGCGATGGCTTCATGTTGCAGACCCTGCGCGAGACCATGGGCAGCGGCAAGAAGATCTACGGCATGAACCGCGGCACCATCGGCTTCCTCATGAACGAATATCGCGAGGAGGGTCTGCGCGAGCGCATCGCAGCCGCCGTGGCTGAAACCATAAGGCCGCTCGAAATGGACGTAACCGATGCCGCCGGCAGGTCGTCCAAGGCGCTGGCAATCAACGAAATCTCCCTTTTCCGCCAATCCTACCAGGCCGCCAAGATCCGTATTTCCATAGACGGTCAGGTGAGGCTCGATGAACTGATCTGCGATGGCGTGATGGTGGCGACACCGGCCGGCTCGACGGCCTATAATCTTTCCGCCCACGGGCCCATCCTGCCGCTCGACGCGCCGCTGCTGGCCCTTACCCCTGTCAGCCCCTTCCGGCCGCGGCGGTGGCGCGGCGCGCTCCTGTCCAATCGAGCAACCGTCCGCTTCGATATACTGGAGGAAGGCAAACGTCCTGTGAACGCCGTAGCCGACCATACCGAGGTGAAATCGGTAACGACGGTTACTGTCCATGAATCACAAGACATGACTGTCACGCTTCTGTTTGACGCCAGTCATTCCTGGAACGAGCGCATCTTGTCGGAACAATTCCGCTATTGACCAGAAAGCAACGCACTGGCGAGAAGTTTCGGCATTCCAAGGCTTTCTGTTGACAAGGCGGCTTTCAGGACGTAGGCCGACCGGAGGTTCAGGCAATGCGCCGGAATGGCGCATGCGCACGGCTTTGTCGTGGCGCATAAGATAAAGACAGCCAAAAAAACGTGTCGTTAGACGAACAGACCGCTCAGGAAGCGTTGACATTTGCAGACCTTGGCCTTTCGCCGAAGGTCCTTTCCGCAGTTCAAGACGCCGGTTACACAGTGCCGACGCCAATCCAGTCTGGCGCCATTCCGCATGCGCTGCAAGGCAAGGATGTACTGGGCATTGCCCAGACCGGCACCGGCAAGACGGCGGCTTTCGTATTGCCCATGGTCACCCGGCTTGAAAAAGGCCGTGCCCGAGCGCGCATGCCGCGCACCCTCATTCTCGAACCGACGCGCGAGCTCGCCGCACAGGTCGAAGAGAATTTCATCAAATACGGCAAGAACCACCGTCTTAACATCTCGCTCCTGATCGGTGGCGTGTCTTTCGACGAGCAGGAAAGGAAGCTCGAGCGCGGAGCCGATGTGCTTATCGCCACGCCTGGTCGCCTGCTCGACCATTTCGAGCGCGGCAAGCTGCTTCTGACCGGCGTTGAAATCCTCGTCATCGATGAGGCGGACCGCATGCTGGACATGGGTTTCATCCCGGACATCGAGCGTATCTGCAAGCTGATCCCCTTCACGCGGCAGACGCTGTTCTTCTCCGCGACCATGCCACCGGAGATCACCAAGCTGACGCAACAGTTCCTGCAGGCACCGGTGCGCATCGAGGTGTCAAAACCCGCCAGCACTTCGTCCACGATAACGCAACGTCTCGTGAAGTCCGGCGCCAAGCCGTGGGCGAAACGCGAGCGCCTGCGCGACCTCATCCGCGCCGAGGGCGATAGCCTCAAGAATGCGATCATCTTCTGCAACCGCAAGTCGGAGGTGGCCCTGCTCTTCCGCTCTCTGGTGAGGCATGAATTCGACGCCGGCGCGCTGCACGGCGACATGGATCAGCGCGCGCGCATGACCATGCTGGAGAATTTCCGCAATGGGAAACTGAAGCTCCTCGTCGCTTCAGACGTAGCGGCACGGGGGCTCGACATTCCTGATGTCAGCCACGTTTTTAATTTCGACGTGCCGACACACGCGGAAGACTATGTGCACCGCATCGGGCGTACCGGACGAGCGGGACGCCTAGGCAAGGCTTTCACCATCGTCACCAAATCCGACACCAAATATCTGGATGCGATCGAGAAGCTGATCGGTCAGGATATCGAATGGCTAGACGGTGATCTGAGTACCCTGTCGCCCGAGGACGAGAGCGAGGCAACTCCGAAACGCGGACGCACTAGCCGCCGCAACGAGTCGAAGCGCGACGAGAAACGACCGCGAGCAGCAGAAGCGAAAGAAGCAGAGAAGCCAAGGTCCGAAAAGCAGAAGGACGAAAGGCGCCAGGCCATCAAGACCGACAATCAGGAACGGCGGCAGCGCCGCGATCGCGGCGGCGACGACAGATGGGATGACGGCCCGGTTCCGGTCGGCTTCGGCGACAATATCCCGGATTTCATGAAAGTTCCGGGCAAGGTTTAGCCCTTCCTTTCCGATCGTAGCGCGACCTCGTAAGCCTTCCGGCTCCATCGGGCCAGTTCGTCAGGCTCGTCGAGGATCGCTGCCGGAAGCCTCCAATAAGGCATCTGCACGGGACGGCGCTTGCCCTGATAGGTCCAGCGTTCGGCTCCCGCCGCCTCGTATTCTGCTGCGGACTGCTCATCGCCTTTCAACATGACCTCGCCGCGAAGGGCGATGCCCACAATCAGGCCGTTGTGGTAGATGCCTTTGCCGCCGAAGAGCCTGCGGACGCTGACATGGCCGAGGCCGTCGAAGATTTCACGAAGATAATCATCGTCCATACAGCCATAATGCAGCCGCAACGGGAATTTGTCATTGCCGAAACCGTGGCGCAACATCGGTCATTGAGCAGATTAGGAGATGATCATGCCCGTGCTGTTGAAAGGTTCGTGCCGTTGCGGTGCGATCAGCTTCGAGGTTCAAAGCCACACGCCGGTCCCCTACCAGCGGTGCTATTGCTCCATTTGTCGGAAGCAGCAGGGCGGCGGCGGTTATGCGATCAATCTCGGCGCGGACGCGAGAACGCTGAAAATAAAGGGAGAGAAGCGCCTCGGGCTTTACCGTGCCGAAATAGAGGACGAAGAGCATCCCCATTGCGATATTTCGACAGGAGAGCGGCGCTTCTGTCGTGAATGTGGCTCCGCCTTATGGCTCTATGATCCGACCTGGCCGGACCTCGTGCACCCGTTCGCTTCCGCCATCGACAGCGATCTGCCCGCGCCGCCGAGCAGCGTTCACCTGATGCTCAAATATAAGGCTTCATGGGTAGAGCCTGACATTCGCGACGGCGACCTTATGTTCGATCTCTATCCGGAGGAATCGATCGCGCAATGGCACAGGCGCAATGGGGTGTGGGTGGATTGATTGGCGAGGGTGACAATTGCACCGTCGAATGAAGGCGCAGTTCAAGATACGATGGGATTAAACAGAGTCAGGAGGCAGCAGCGGCTCTGGCCTCGGCCAGCGCCTTCAGATCCGCCGGCTTCAACTCGATCGATTCGCCGCAGCCACAGGCCGAGGTCTGGTTGGGATTTCGGAAAGTGAAGCCGGTGCGCAGCTTCGTCACCTCGAAATCCATTTCCGTGCCGAGCAGAAACAGCGCCGCCTCAGGCGCAACCCAGACATGGGCGCCCTCATGCTCGATATGGTCGTCCTTGGGATTGGGTTCAGTCACCAGATCGATCGTATATTCCATACCTGCGCAGCCACCCTTCTTGATGCCCACGCGGACTCCCGCCGCCCCCTCGCGCGAACCCACAATTTCACGGACACGCGCCGCGGCGGCGTCTGTCAAGGATATGACTGCGAAACGACCCATCACTTTCTCCATTCGTCGCGGGTTAAAGGCCCACGGAATGATGCTGTCACGAACATGGTAAAGATTCGACCGTCATGCAAGCCCAATGCGCTCAATACCAGCCGAGCGCAACCTGCGCCTCCTCCGACATGCGATCCGGTGTCCAGGGCGGATCGAACACCATGTCCACCTCGACGTTCGATACGCCCTCGACCGAGCTGACGGCATTCTGCACCCAGCCCGGCATCTCACCGGCAACCGGGCAGCCGGGAGCCGTCAGCGTCATCTCGATCTTGACCGAACGGTCGTCCTCGATGTCGATCTTGTAGATCAGGCCAAGCTCATAGATGTCAGCCGGGATCTCCGGGTCGTAGACCGTCTTCAGCGCCGAGATGATATCGTCCGTCATCCTGGCGAGTTCTTCCTGCGGGATGGCCGAGGCCGAGAAAGCACCCTTTCCCGTCTCTTCCGCCTTTTCCGGTTCGATCTGTTCCGTCGATTCCGTCATCGCTTCATCCGAAGAATTTACGCGCCTTTTCCAGCGCCTCGGCCAGAGTATCGATCTCCGCCCTGGTACTATACATGGCGAAGGAGGCACGGCATGTCGAGGTCACGCCGAAGCGCTTCAGTAGCGGCTGAGCGCAATGCGTACCCGCGCGTACGGCAACGCCTGACCGGTCGATCACCATCGAAACGTCATGGGCATGGATACCTTCCAGTTCGAAGGAGACGATCGAGCCCTTGCCCGGCGCATTGCCGAATATGCGCAGCGAGTTGATGCGCCCGAGCGTCTCGTGTGCATATTTGACGAGATCTGCCTCATGCGCGGCTATCGCCTCGCGTCCCACGCCCTGCATATATTCGAGCGCCGCACCCAGGCCGATCGCCTGCACGATTGGCGGCGTGCCGGCCTCGAGGCGGTGGGGAGGATCGTTGTAGGTGACGTTGTCCAGGGTGACGTCCTCGATCATCTCGCCGCCGCCCTGGAACGGCCGCATCGCCTCCAGCATCTCCTTGCGCCCATAGAGCACGCCGATGCCGGACGGCCCATAGACCTTGTGGCCGGTAAAGACGTAGAAATCGCAGCCAAGGTCCTGCACGTCGACCGGCAGATGCACCGCGCCTTGGCTGCCGTCGACCAGCACCGGAATGCCGCGTTCATGGGCAATGCGCACTATTTCCTTGATCGGCGCGACGGTGCCGAGCACGTTCGACATATGCGTGATGGCGACGAGCTTCGTACGCCCGGTCAGTTGCTTCTCGAACTCTTCGATGTGCAGGACGCCGTCATCGTCTACGGGTATCCAGGCTAGCTTTGCCCCCTGCCTTTCGCGCAGGAAATGCCACGGCACGATGTTGGAGTGGTGCTCCATGATCGAGAGCACGATCTCGTCGCCCTCGCCGGTCCTCGGCATGGCGTAGCCATAGGCGACGGTATTGATCGCCTCCGTGGTGGATTTGGTGAAGACGATCTGCTCGACGCTCGGAGCGTTCAGGAAGGCACGGACGGTTTCTCGCGCCTTTTCATATGCATCCGTCGCCGCGTTCGACAGGAAATGCAGTCCGCGATGCACATTCGCATATTCATTCGAATATGCATGTGTGACCGCATCGATGACAGCCTGGGGCTTCTGAGCCGAAGCGCCGCTATCCAGATAGACGAGCGGTTTGCCGTAGACCTCGCGCGACAAGATCGGAAAATCGCGACGGATGGCCTCGACGTCATAAGGTGCCTGTTCGACCTTCTGGTCCATGGAACATTCTCACTTCGTCGTACCGGAAAGCCGAAGCTCGGCCCAATCACCACGGAATGGACCTCTGCTTTCACCTCGGCCGGGATGACATCCGCCTATATGGAGATATCACCCGTGCTCGGCGAACCAGTGGCCGATCTTCTCCTCAAGGGCATCGACCACCGTCTCGTCTTCCAGTTCCTCGATCACCTCGGCGACGAAAGCCTTGACCAGCAGCCCGCGAGCGGACTTCTCGTCGATGCCGCGCGCCATCAGATAGAACAGATGGTCTTGCTCGATCTCTGTCACGGTCGCGCCATGGCCGCAGGCGACGTCGTCGGCGAAGATTTCCAGCTCCGGCTTGGTGGAGAATTCGCCCTCGTCAGACAGGAGCAGCGTGTTGCAGGCCATCTTGGCGTCGGTCTTCTGCGCCTCGCGGGCAACACGAATCTGGCCTTGGAAGACGCCCTGCGCCTTGCCGGTAACCACATTGCGCAGCGTTTCGGTCGAGTAGGTATCCGGCGCCAGATGATCGAGCACCATGGTCACGTCGCAGTGGGTCTGCCCCGCCAAGAGGTTGACGCCGCGCAACTTGAACTCGGAGTCCTGGCCTGCCGCGGAAGCCCTGATCTCCTGCCGCACGAGCCTGCCGCCAGTATTCATCACGAAAAGGGTCAGCTTCGATCCCTTGCCGATGCGGACATTGAACTGGCCAAGATGCGTCGCACCCTCCGGCTGCTCCTGCAGGATGAGCCACAACAACTCGGCTCCCTCGCCGACATCGAGATTGGTGACGGAGGAAACCAGAGCCTCACCCGTTCCGGTCTGCCGTTCGACGATGGTAGCCTTGGACCCGGCACCGGCCTTGACGACGAAGCGGCTGTGCGTCTGGCCGCCGGCCTGCACATTCTGCAGTTCGATGGGCGCGGTGATCTTGGCGCCCTCGGCGATCTCAATGACGAAACCGTCCGCGACAAAGGCGGAATTGATAGCGCCGATCGTATCGTCACGATCAGCAATGCCAAGAACGTCGCCTAGGCTGCCATCTGCCAGCTTCTCGCCAAGTGTAGCGATGCTCGCCCCTTCGACGGTCGGAGCTTTATCGGCCACGCCGTTAAGCACCGGCAGGACGGAGGAACCGGTCAGGACCGGCGCGATCTTCTCGGCATAGGCCGTTGCGTCGAAGGCCGGGATCGAGGAGAGCAGCCGGCGCAGATCGGTATAATGCCACGCCTCGACCTTGCGGGTCGGCAAGCCTGCCTTCAAGGCTTCAACGGCATTGTCCCGCTTGACGGTTACGGATGCGTCGCCCGGCAGCTTCGCAATGCGCCCGGCATAGGCGTCGAGGAGAGCCGTTTCGGCGGCGGTCCGCGTCGTTTGCGCATGAATATTCATCGCATCCACCTATGCCATTTCGCCGATGACGCCAGCATAGCCGTTCTTCTCCAGCTCCAGCGCCAGGTTCTTGTCGCCCGACCTGACCACCTGGCCGCGATAGAGCACATGCACCGAATCCGGCACGATATATTCGAGCAGCCGCTGGTAATGCGTGATGACGACGATCGCGCGATCCGGGGAGCGCAGCGTGTTAACGCCGTCGGCAACGATCTTCAATGCGTCGATGTCGAGGCCGGAATCGGTCTCATCCAGCACGCAAAGCTTCGGTTCCAGCAGTTTCATCTGAAGAATCTCGGCGCGTTTCTTCTCGCCGCCCGAGAAGCCGACATTGAGCGGCCGCTTCAGCATGTTCATGTCCATGCCGAGCGAGTCGGCGGCACCGCGCACACGCTTCAGAAGGTCAGGGATCTTCAGCTCTTCCTCGCCACGCGCCTTGCGCTGCGCATTCATCGCGACCTTGAGGAACTCCATGGTCGCAACGCCCGGTATCTCCATGGGATACTGGAAGGCGAGGAAGATGCCGGCGGCTGCGCGCTCGGCCGGATCCATTTCGAGGATCGATTCGCCATTATAGAGGATGTCACCCTCGGTAACCTCATAGTCTTCCTTGCCGGCCAGGATGTAGGACAGCGTCGACTTGCCGGAGCCGTTCGGCCCCATGATGGCGGCGACTTCGCCGGCCTTCACTGTCAGGTTCAAGCCGCGGATGATCTCAGTGCCGTCTTCGGCGATACGGGCGTGTAGATTTCTGATTTCGAGCATTTTTGATCCATTCAATTCAATAAGTACGCGCTTCAAGCAGCTCATAGTGGGCCGAGCGCTCTTCAAAGCGTTTCAGCACGGCGCGGGCGGCCGGCGGCACGTAGCACTGTTCATAGTCTTCACCGACAAAGCGCTTGACTGCCTCGATGTCCGTGAACTCCATGATCGTGACAAACTCAACCACGTCTCCAAGGTCACGCCGCATCATCTCGAAGCGGGTCAGACCTGCGATCTCCATCTTTTCGATTCCAACCGAGACTTCCCGCTGGAGCAGGTTCTGATACTCGTCGGCTTTTTCAGGTGTCGTCCAGCCATGCCATATGCGCTTGACGGTCATCCCACGCTCCCCTCGAGAGAGATGCCGATCAGCTTCTGCGCCTCGACGGCAAATTCCATCGGCAATTCCTGGATGACGTCCTTGACGAAGCCGTTGACGATAAGCGCGATGGCCTCCTCCTCAGGGATGCCGCGCTGCATGACGTAGAACTTCTGGTCCTCGGAGATCTTCGAGGTAGTCGCCTCGTGCTCAACTTGTGCAGTCGAGTTCTTCGCCTCGATATATGGCACAGTATGCGCGCCGCAGTCATTGCCGATCAGCAGCGAGTCGCAATTGGTGAAATTGCGTGCGTTCTCGGCCTTCCTGTGGATCGAGACCTGCCCGCGATAGGTGTTGTTCGAATTCCCGGCGGAAATGCCCTTGGAGATGATGCGGCTCGACGTGTTCCTGCCGAGGTGGATCATCTTGGTGCCGGAATCGATCTGTTGATGTCCATTGGAGACGGCGATCGAGTAGAACTCACCTCTACTGTCGTCGCCGCGCAGGATACAGCTCGGATATTTCCAGGTGATCGCCGAGCCAGTTTCGACCTGCGTCCACGAAATCTTCGAGCGGTCCCCACGACAGTCGCCGCGTTTGGTGACGAAGTTGTAAATACCGCCCTTGCCCTGGGCATCACCCGGATACCAATTCTGGACGGTGGAATATTTTATCTCGGCATCGTCCAGGGCAATCAGTTCGACCACGGCAGCGTGGAGCTGGTTCTCGTCGCGCTGGGGGGCGGTGCAGCCTTCGAGATAAGAGACATAGGCCCCCTCGTCGGCAATGATCAGCGTACGCTCGAATTGGCCAGTATTCTTTTCGTTGATACGGAAATAAGTGGAAAGTTCCATCGGGCAGCGCACGCCCTTCGGCACATAGACGAAAGAGCCATCCGTAAAGACCGCCGAATTCAGCGTCGCATAGAAGTTGTCCGAAATTGGCACTACCGAACCAAGATACTTCTTCACGAGTTCGGGATGCTCGCGGATTGCCTCCGAAATCGAACAGAAAATGACGCCTGCCTTGGCGAGTTCCTTCTTGAAGGTCGTCACCACCGAGACCGAATCGAAGACGGCATCGACCGCCACGCGGCCCGACTGGTAGACATTGTCGTTCTCGGCACCGTCGAGCGCGCTCGGCTCGCCGGCCTTGCGGACGCCGGCAAGGATCTCCTGCTCCTTCAGCGGGATACCAAGCTTCTCATAGGTGCGCAGCAGTTCCGGGTCGACCTCGTCCAAGGATCTCGGACCGGTCTGGTTCTTGGGCGCGGCATAGTAGTGAATGTCCTGAAAATCGATCTTCGGGTAGCTGACGCGCGCCCAGGTGGGCTCCTCAAGCGTGAGCCAGCGCCGGAAAGCGTTGAGACGCCATTCAAGCATCCATTCAGGCTCGCCCTTCTTCCCGGAAATGAACCGGATGATATCCTCGTTCAGTCCCTTGGGGGCCTTCTCGCTTTCGATAATGGTCTCGAAACCGTATTTATACTGGTCCACGTCGATCTTGCGGACCTGCTCGATCGTCTCCTGCACAGCAGGCATCAGCACTCTCCGTCCTGGCCGGGGTCAAGGCCCGGCAGTTTCAATTCCGGCTCCGCCTGAAGCGGTTTGAGCCGTATTTAGTATGGCGCATAGGCCAATTCACCCACTTCGAGCATAAAATCTGCTCTAATGAGTCAGGTTTTTGCGCCTCGCCTCTCCAAACTCCATCTCAAGCCGCTTCCGCACTGGAGCGACGCCGCCGCGCAATCCCGGCAAGAGCAGCCCGGAATCGCTCCAGATCATTCTCGCTGGTCGCCGGGCCGATTGAAACTCTCAGCGCGCCTTCTTCATCACCGACGCCCATAGCCTTCAACACATGGCTGGGCCCGACCTTCCCGGATGAGCATGCCGACCCTGCCGACACCGCAACGCCCGCGAGATCAAAAGCGATCTGGCCTGTTTCCGCCTTGACGCCGGGTATCGCAAAAAAGGTCGTGTTGGCAATGCGCGGGGCATGGCGTCCAAAGAAAACGGCGTCGGGGATGATGGAGCCAATCACTTCCTCGATCCGGTCGCGCATTTCGGCAATTGCGCCTGCCTTCCCCAGCGCAGCGGAGGCTTCTACCGCTGCCGCCCCGAAACCTGCTATAGCCGCTGTGTTCTCGGTTCCTGCGCGGTGACCTTTTTCCTGTCCGCCGCCGCAGATCAGAGGGCGCGGCATCATGAGATCGGACGCGCCGACCATAGCGCCGGCCCCTTTCGGGCCACCAATCTTATGCGAGGAAAGGATCAGGAAATCAGCATAACCTTTGGTAATGTCCAGCAGAATCCTTCCTGCAGCCTGCACCGCATCGAAGACGGCAATACCACCTGCCTCTTTGACTACCGCGCCGATCTCGCGCACGGGTTGAATGACGCCTGTTTCGTTATTGGCAATATGAACCGCCACCAGCGGCAAACCGGCCGAACGGTCGTGGCCAGCAAGCGCCGCCTTCAATTCCTCGATATCAAGGATGCCGTTTCGATCGACGCCGATCTTGCGGATATCGCTGGCAGCAAACCGCCCCCCGCTCAAAAGACAGGGATGATCGGACGCCGCCACATAGAGCTTCGAGGCGCGCAGCGGAGCGCGGCCCATGGTCCAGTCGGGCGAAAGCAGCGTCGCAGCGGCTTCCGTGGCGCCGGAAGTGAAGACCACATGATCTGGTTTGGCATTGACGAGCGCGGCAACCTGCCGGCGCGCCGTTTCTATGATCCTGCGGGCCTCACGGCCCTCACCATGCACCGATGAAGGATTGGCATCCACCTCAAGCGCAGCCCTCATCGCCTCGCGCGCCGAAGGTAAAAGCGGTGCGCTGGCATTATAGTCGAGATAGCTGCGTTGTCCGGCCATATCGCACGAAAATCCGTCCGGTTGATCATTCGGTGGCAGGGACAGCGTTATTTCCTTGAATTTTCAAGGCCAGCCGTCCTATCTACCCGGCTTATCAAGAGAGTGACCATCTCACTCACTTTTGAACAGTTCTAAACTAGCTTCTATGGAGGCAGTCGAGCCGCGTCAAGGGCAGTCGGAACATATGTTCCGTTTTCACGCACTTCAACGCGGCTCCATGGGGAGTACCTATGCCCGAAGTCATTTTTACAGGTCCCGCCGGCCGCCTCGAAGGGCGTTACCAGCCCTCGAAGGAAAAGAACGCACCAATTGCCATCGTTCTTCATCCGCATCCGCAGTTCGGCGGAACGATGAACAACAAGATCGTCTATGATCTCTTCTACATGTTCCAGAAGCGCGGCTTCACAACCTTGCGCTTCAATTTCCGCGGCATCGGCCGCAGCCAGGGCGCTTTTGACCATGGCACCGGCGAGCTTTCAGACGCCGCGGCCGCGCTGGACTGGGTGCAGTCGCTGCACCCCGACTCGAAAAGCTGCTGGGTCGCCGGTTATTCCTTCGGTGCCTGGATCGGCATGCAGCTCCTGATGCGCAGGCCGGAAATCGAGGGCTTCATCTCTATTTCCCCGCAGCCGAACATCTACGACTTCTCCTTCCTGGCACCCTGCCCCTCCTCAGGCCTGATCATCCATGGCGATGCCGACAAGGTCGCGCCGCCGAAGGATGTTCAGGGCCTCGTCGACAAGCTGCAGTCGCAGAAAGGCATTACGATCACGCAGAAGACTCTGCCCGGGATCAATCACTTCTACACGGACAATGTCGATCTGCTCATAGCCGAGTGCTCCGACTATCTCGATCGACGGCTACGCGGCGAGCTGGCCGAGCCACGGCCGAAGCGGATCAGGTAGGGTCAGTCGGCGCAGCCAGCACGCCACCTGTTACCGGCTCGCTGCAGCCAGTCGTCGTCGGGAAAGTCAACGGCAGGCCTTTCTCCGAGCGCACAGCGAGATAGGCCCAGGCTTCGGCCTCCATGGAATCGCCGTTCAGGCCGGCATCCTCGGCGAGGATGACGGCGGCCGAGCCAACCTTTGCCCGCATGTCGCTGACGATATGCGGGTTCTTCCTTCCGCCGCCGCTGAGGATCCACAGCCTCGGCTTTTCCGGCAGATGGGCTACAGCCTTCAGGATAGCCTCGGCGGAAAGGCTGGCGAGCGTGCGTGCTCCATCCGCCAGTTCCATACCTCGCGCAGGCTCCAGCGTAAAATCATTGCGGTCAAGCGATTTTGGGGCCGGTGCATCGAAGAACGGACTTTGCAGATAGCGCTGCACGACTTCTGTCACCACCCTGCCTTCGCTGGCGATCCTGCCGTCGGCATCGAAGGGTATGCCTCCTTCCTGCGCAACCCATTGATCGATAAGGGCATTGCCCGGTCCTGTATCGAAGGCGATCGGAGAGCTTTCGGCAGGCACGAAGGTGACGTTGGAAATGCCACCAATATTCACGAAGGCGACAGGGAAGCGCGCCAGATCGCTTGGCAAAGACTTCGCCAAAGCCATATGGTAGATCGGCACCAGCGGAGCCCCTTGCCCGCCATGCACCATGTCGTTGGCCCGCATGTCATAGACGACCGGCAGGCCCGTCAGCCGGGCCAGAAGCGGGCCATCCCCCAGTTGCACGGTCATGCCCTTTTCAGGGCGGTGCAGCACGGTCTGGCCGTGAAAGCCGATCAGGGACGGTTTGAGGCTTCCCGTGGCCTCCGCCACAAAGTGCTTCACTGCCTTGGCGTGTCGCTCGGTGATCTCCCTTTCGATTTCGGCAAGATCGCCTGGTCTTTCACAACGGGTTGCGATTGCCTTCGCCGTTTCAAGGCTCTTTTCCAGTTTTCTGCGAAAAGCTGCTTCATAGGATACGAACACGGACGGCCCGCGTTCGACGCGGTTCTCCCCATCGCTGGCAACGAGAGCGACGTCGATACCGTCCATGGAGGTGCCGCTCATCAGTCCGATCGCGCATTTCAGGGTCATTGCCGGCCAACTTTCACGTGACTGGTCACTTTTCTTGTGATTCCCATGCCGCAAATGCTAAAGGCGCCCGGTCCGCATGGCTATTCCTCGCGGGCGATCGATATTCTCAGAAAGCAAAGCACATGTCCGCCTTCAAATCCGACTTCCTGCGCACTCTTTCCGAGCGCGGTTTCATTCATCAGATCTCGGATGAAACCGGCCTCGACGACCTCTTCGCGAAGGAAACGGTGACGGCTTATATCGGCTTCGATCCGACGGCACCAAGTCTGCATGCCGGCGGACTGATCCAGATCATGATGCTTTACTGGCTGCAGCAGACCGGCCATCGCCCGGTGGCCCTGATGGGCGGCGGCACCGGCATGGTAGGCGATCCATCCTTCAAGGACGAGGCGCGCAAGCTGATGACGCCCGAGACGATCCGCCAGAATATCGAGGGCATCAGGAAGGTTTTCGCCAACTACCTCACTTTCGGCGACGGTCCGAAGGATGCGGTTATGGTGAACAATGCCGAGTGGCTTCTACCGCTTAATTATCTCGAATTCCTGCGCGATGTCGGCCGGCATTTCTCAGTCAACCGCATGCTGAGCTTCGATTCCGTCAAGCTCAGGCTCGATCGCGACCAGTCGCTATCCTTCCTCGAATTCAATTACATGATCCTGCAGGCCTACGACTTCGTGGAGCTCAACCGTCGCTACGGCGTGCGGCTGCAGATGGGCGGTTCAGACCAGTGGGGCAATATCGTCAACGGCATCGACCTCGGCCATCGCATGGGCACGCCGCAGCTTTATGCCCTGACCTCGCCACTGCTGACTACCGCTTCCGGAGCCAAAATGGGCAAATCGCTGAGCGGCGCTGTCTGGCTCAACGCGGACATGCTGTCGGCCTATGATTTCTGGCAATATTGGCGCAACACCGAGGATGCGGATGTCGAACGTTTCTTGAAGCTCTACACGACGCTTCCGCTCGACGAGATCGCACGCCTTGCAGCCCTTGAAGGCTCCGAGATCAACGAGGCCAAGAAGGTGCTCGCCACCGAGGTCACAGCCATGCTGCACGGCCGCGACGCGGCCGAGCGGGCGGCGGAAACCGCCCGCAAGACCTTCGAGGAAGGCGCTCTGGCCGAGAGCCTGCCCACCGTTACCATAGACAAAACTGCAATCGAAACCGGTACCGGTCTGCTATCCCTGATGGTTACGGCCGGCCTTGCGGCCTCCAATGGCGAAGCTCGCCGCCATGTCCAGGGCGGCGCGGTGCGCATCAACGATCAGCCGGTCTCGGACGAGCGTCGGGTGATCGGCAGTGACGATATGACCGCGGAAGGCGTGATAAAACTTTCGCTCGGCAAGAAGAAGCATATCCTCATCCGTCCCGAATAGCTTCAGCGATACTCAAAGATCTGACGAAAAATACCTGGAGCAATTGCGGAAATCGGATTCACCTCGAGCTGGGGCTCTGCGGCTTTGCCTGTAAGCCTGTAGGTAACGCCGATCAGGCCGCGGTCGCGCCCGTTACCGAGGATTTGGCCGATCAGCGGGATTTCGCCAAAAATCCGGTTCACGCCATAGGCCGGCATGAAAGTGCCAGTCATCGCCATATTGCCTTCGGTATCGTAGAGAGTGCCTTGAAAGGTGGTGCCGATCGACGGTCCGCGCAGCACGCCGCGATCGAGCTTCAGATGTCCCGGCTGCTTTTCGATCACTGCAAAGCCACGTTCGAAGAAAACACGCGAGCCATCAACCTGCCCATCCTGTCCGCGCCTCCCCTCTGCTGGCGTTGCGGCCACCAACGATCCCAAGCGTGGTTCATTGACGATCCAGAAATTGCGCGCGTCAGCCTGTCCACTGAGCTTGCCACCCGACCCGGCCAACGTCAGGCCGATCTGCCCCCCCTGCATATGCGGATAGATGTCGAGAAAGCGCAGCGCCGCGCCGGCATCAACCGACTGCATTCGGATGGTACGTCGTCCATCCTCCATCATGTCACTTGCGGTAATCCTCGCTCCCGAGGACGAGTTGGCCGAAATGTTCATCGAACCCGGAGACGAGCCCTGGCTGCTGTAACTGAGCTTTACACCGGACAGCTTTTCGCCGTGGAATCCTGTGACGGTTTCCAATTCGGCGTCAAGCTTGACAGAGGCCGTTTCTGCCGATCCGCCGCCTCCCTGTCCGCCGCCGGATTCCGACAATGTGCGCTTGACGAGCGAGCGCGCGTCAAGTGATGCGCCGCGTACGGTGATCGCGTAGCCGCCGCCGGATCGATCAATGTCCACCCTGAAATCGTCGGCGCGGTTAAGCTTCACCTGGTCGAACCGCGCCGAAGACAACGAGCCGCTTGTAAGGTTGATCGTTCCGGCAGCCGAAAAGGTCTCTCCTGAAAGTCTGAAATCGCGCAAATGGATGCCTGCTTCGTCGCGTTCCATAAGGAAAGTCGCCTTGGCGGGAATGCCCCCTCCCTTGCGCCAACCGACCCAGGGAAGGGACAGAGTCGTTCGCGTCAGATCGACAGACACTTTCTGTTGATCCTGCCGCACGGCGTCGAAGGTAACTGTCGCCGGTCCGGAAAGCATGGAGGACAGCCCGGGAACCAGCTTGTCGCGCGACTGGTTGTCGAGTTGCAGTTCTACGTCGCGCTTGCGAGACAGAGGCGACCCGCCCAAAGGCTCAATAATATCGATCCTGGCTGGAACGTCGTTCAACCTGGCCTCGGCCTGGATATTGGCGGATTGTGGCTTGACGAGCAAATTGCCCTTGGCGGCGGTAACCATCTGGCCGCCAATCGGCTTGGCGATGGCCAGACCCTCGTAATCCAGCGCCACGCGCCAATCCAGCTTGTCAGTCGGAATATCAGCCTGGAGGGGAATATCCGCGACAACCTGACCCGAAACCTTCCCGGATAGGTCTTCAGGCTTGAAATCGATGAAGCGGGAAGCGTTTATCGGCTCGTAAGACGCCAGTTCGAGCACTGCCGGCGCTTCGCCTTTCACCTTGATGTCCAGCTTGCCGATACGCGGCAATATGTGAATATCACGGATGGCAAAGCTTCCCTCGGTGGCAGAAACCGAACGCCCGCTGGGCATGAAGACCGCACCGGAACTGATCGCAATGTCCACATTGGTGCCGCCGAACCTGACCGTGCCGTTACTGTCGCGGACGGGCGGGATTCTACCGGCGACATCGAAGCGCGTATCCATCAGTTCAAAACGACCGCTGACCTCCTCATCGGAGAGCGGAACGCCGTTGCCCAGCCGGCCCGGCGGCACCCTGAGGCGGAGGCTGCTATCGACAACATGGCCCCCGAAAACGTTGTCCAGCACCCATTTGCGTGCGCCATGGGCCGCAAACCAGGGCCAGAGCTGTTTGACTTCGCTGGTCGGCATGCGCGCGACAGACAAGGCAAGCGACAGTCCGGGTGATTTGCCCTTCTCAAAAGTCGCAGCAGCACTTGCCATCGCTTCGCCATTCGGGGTGCGAATTGCGATGAGATCCGCCGTCAGGCGACGTGCCTCGGGTTCATAACGCCCGGCGATCCGCGCCAAAACAGGAAGCGCCGCCTCGGGCGAATCCAGTGGCGCCACGGTCGAGCCGCCGCTTTCAAGGCGGAAATGATAGGTCGGCTCGTTGCTGCTTTGCGGTTGCGTATCCGGACCGATAATGCCGCGAAAGTTGAACGAAGATCTTCCGGTCGAGATCCGTCCCGTTTCGATCACTATCGCGCGTGTCCCGCTGACAAGGGAGGCACGAATATCCGCGCTGCCGCTCATGCTGTCAGGCGAGCCAAGCCCCAGATGTGCGTCGTCGACATCGAAAACCACTGTCAGCGCAGCGCCCTCTTTCCCGCTCTGGCTGCCCGTCACTGAAAGCTTCATGGATCCGATGCCCGTTAGCGGATTGCCGGCGGGATGAAGCGCATTGGTGGTAATATCTTCTGAAGTTTCGATCCACGGCACATCCAGAACCGCCGTCAATGCCTCGATGCGTTCTCCGTCCGAAGAACGGGTCGCGCTCCCCTCTATGGCAAAGGCCCGCTCACCGAATGCGGCGTTTCCTTCAAACAATATGTGTCCCGAACGCTCCCTCGAAACGACAAGGCGGGATATGGCGAGCTCGCGCATCCCGGCGCGCGGCGGCAAGAGGACGACATTGTTCAACTCAAGGCTCTTGGTGCCAGCCGCTGCAACCAGATCGAATGCGCGATGGATGGCCCCGAAAACGGCGTCATTGACCATATCGGGCTCGATCAGGCCGGCATCGTTCTTGATGGCGGCGTTCCACTCATGACCGCCGGAAGGCCGAAGGTCCGCCGCTGCAATGCGCGCATCGGAAATGGTCGCGCTGCCGAGCTGTACATGGCCGGTCAGAAGCGGTCCTACACGCACACCGAAGCGGATGGCGCCGGCTTCAAGGAGGGATTGCCCATTGTCCGTCCGAACGACCTTCGCATCGCGGATTTCCAGCGCCAGGAAGCGCCAGCGATCGACAGTGAGCCGCGTCCCCCCGAATTCCGTATTCACGTCCAGACCGGAAAGGGAAGCGATCGCTCGTTCGGCCTCCGCGCGCAATCGGCCGCTCCCAACCCCCGCAAGGCCCGCCACGTATAGCGCGGCTGCCAGCATGATTGCCAGGGCGATCAACCCGCCCATGCTATGAGCCGACCAGCGGACCACCTGCCGCCTCAGTGGCCGGCGCAACACATGCCTTATTGGCTCGCAGGACGAGGGGTAGCTTTCCAGAGCAGCATAGTCGCCGCGCCGGAAACGAACCTTTTCGTGTCGGAATGCGTCTTGGTTCACGCGGCTTCCTGCAAAGGGTGATCGACCATGGACGAATCCGTCAACAACTGTATATCTCTGCGCCCAAATGCAGAACCAGAAATCAGGATAAGACCATGGCTGATCTCGTCAAAGGCACCGAAGCGCCGGATTTTGAGCTCCCGCGCGATGGAGGAGGAATAATCAAGCTCTCGGACCTTCGGGGAAAGCCGGTCGTGCTCTTCTTTTACCCCAAGGACGACACAAGCGGATGCACCGCCGAAGCGGTCGATTTCTCTGCCCTGCGGCCGGATTTCGAAAAGCTTGGTGCCGTGGTCATCGGCATGTCGCCCGACACTACCAAAAGCCATGACAAATTTAAGGCAAAGCACGAGCTGACGGTCGATCTCGTCTCTGATTCGGAAAAGAAGACGCTCGAGAAATATGGCGTCTGGGTCGAGAAAAGCATGTATGGCCGCAAATACATGGGTGTCGAGCGCTCCACCTTTCTCATCGACAAGGATGGCAAAATCGCCGAAATCTGGCGCAAGGTGAAGGTGCCGGGTCATGCTCAGGCTGTTCTGAAGGCGGTCGAGGCACTCTAAGAACGCACGGCAGCGAAGTGCCTTACGCACTCCGAATGCCTTGGCCAGTTGGAGAGCTGGTGCTTCGAATCTGGACCTTTTACGGCGGAACATCCATATTTGGCGGATGGGTGATCTTTCATGACGGCGCGCAGCCAGATCCGGACCTCCTTCCAGCCGCGCGAGCCCGAACCGCCAGTGGAGTGGCTGGTCGCGGACGGGTTCACTTCCTATGAATCCGCCCTTGCCGAAATGGAGGCGCGCGCGACGGCCATACGTGCGGGTGAAGCGCCTGAGCGAATATGGCTGGTCGAGCACCCCCCGCTTTACACCGCCGGCACAAGTGCGCGCCCGGAAGACCTGCTCGACGCCAACCGCTTTCCCGTCTTCAACGCCGGGCGCGGCGGCGAATATACCTATCACGGGCCGGGCCAGCGGGTCGTCTATGTCATGCTGGACCTGAAAAGGCGCAAGGAGGACGTGCGCGCCTTCGTCGCCGCTCTTGAGGACTGGATCATCGCTGCCCTGGCTCGTTTCAACGTCAAGGGCGAACGGCGCGACGACCGTGTCGGGGTCTGGGTGGTGCGTCCTGATCGCCCGCCGCTGGCGCCGGGCATGCCAGCCGAGGACAAGATTGCGGCGATCGGCATCCGCTTGCGAAAATGGGTCAGCTTCCACGGCATCGCGATCAATGTGGAACCCGATCTCTCGCATTTCTCCGGCATCGTGCCTTGCGGCATTTCCGGCTATGGAGTCACCAGCCTCGTCGATCTTGGTCTGCCGGTGACGATGGCGGATTTCGATATCGCACTTAAAGCGGCCTTCGAAGAGATTTTCGGGCCAACGATCGCCCTTTCCCAAGCGCAGTTGGAGGAGGCGTGACGTGAAGGCATATGGGAGGAGCCTGGCCTTTGCCCTGGCGGCAATATTTTCCGCGATCGGACCGTTGAAGGCACAGCAAGCGACCGATGCGATAGCGCCGGAGATCGCCACCGGTGCCCAGGCAAAGCCTGTCGTCCGCGCACAGAACCGTATGGTGGTGGCGGCACACCCACTGGCGGCCGAGGCTGGTCTGGAGATAATGCGGGAAGGCGGCAGCGCCGCCGACGCGCTGATTGCGGTACAAACGGTCCTTGGCCTGGTTGAGCCGCAATCCTCCGGCATCGGAGGCGGCGCCTTTCTCGTCTGGTACGATGCCGCAAGCGGCGAAGTAACCACCTTCGATGGCCGCGAGACTGCGCCCGCAGCGTCAACCCCGGAACTTTTCCTCGAAGAGAACGGTAAACCGCTTTCCTTTTTCGACGCAGTTGTCGGCGGCCGCTCGGTCGGAACTCCAGGCGTGGTGGCACTCATGGAAATGGTGCATCAGCGTTACGGAAAGCTGCCCTGGGCGCAATCCTTCGAACCAGCTGTCAAGCTTGCCGGTGAAGGCTTCGCGGTCTCCCCTCGCCTGCACGCGTCGATCGCCGAGGACAAGGGCCGCCTGGACAAGGAAAAGGCTGCCCGAGATTATTTCCTTGATGCCTCCGGTGAACCGCTTGCCGCCGGCGCGATACTGAGAAATCCGGAATATGCCGAGACGCTGCGCCTGATCGCCAAAAGCGGGGCGGACGTGTTCTATCGAGGCCCTATCGCCGAAAAGATCGTCGAAGCCGTTCGCCGTCACGCGGTGAATCCAGGCCTGCTTACCCTTGAGGACATGGCCGCTTACGAGGTCAAGGAAAGGCCCGCGGCCTGTGCGCCCTATCGGGATCATTCCGTCTGCGGCATGGGACCGCCCTCCTCCGGCGGCCTGACCGTCGGTCAGATACTGGGCATGATCTCGCATTTCGACCTCGCCGCGCTCGGACCGGACGATCCGGAAAGCTGGCGCATCATCGGTGACGGTACACGGCTCGCTTTCGCCGATCGCGGCAAATACATGGCCGACAGCGATTTCGTAACTATGCCTAAGGGCCTCCTCGATCCTGCCTACCTGAAGCAGCGTTCTGAGTTGCTACGCCGGCCGACGGCACTTGCGGAAGACGAAGCTCAAGCCGGCGAGCCYCCGTGGGACAAGGCGGAACTCCGCCTGGACGGCATAAGCTTCGAGATTCCTTCGACCTCGCATTTCGTCATTGTCGATGACGATGGCAATATCGCTTCCATGACGACTTCGGTCGAGAACGCCTTCGGCTCGCGGCAGATGGCCGCCGGCTTCCTCCTCAACAATCAGCTCACCGATTTTTCCTTCCTGCCCGAAGAAGGAGGTGAAGCGGTCGCGAACCGCGTCGAACCCGGAAAGCGCCCGCGCTCATCCATGTCGCCGACTATCGTGCTGAAAGACGGTAAACCGGTCTATGCATTGGGTTCGCCTGGCGGGAGCAACATTATTCCCTATGTCACTAATGCGCTCATCGCGCTGATCGACTGGAAGATGAACATCCAGTCAGCCTTTGCCCTTCCCCATCTGAGCAACCGCTTCGGCGAATACCAACTCGAAGCCGGAACCGCCGCCGCCGATCTTGCCGAAGATCTGCAAGCCTTAGGTTATGCCGTCAGTGTGGACGATCTCAATTCCGGCTTGCATGGAGTAGCGTTCACGACTGACGGTCTGGAGGGCGGCGCCGACCCGCGCCGCGAGGGAATTGCGGTTGGCGACTGATACACATCCGCCCTCGATGCGATCTCTCATCCTCAGAAGGCGCCGATCCATGTCGCCACGCCGATAATGAACGAACTGACTGCCACCAGCGAAACAACATCATGTACGATCTCGACCATGTCCATCTCCAATGATCTGTCTGTGATCCCTTTATGTTCTATTTTTGTTCTATAGTCAATTCAAGGCCGTTCTCGGCCCGGCCTACAATCCGGAAAGGTTAATCAGAAATTAAGATGCCCAGCGCTTAAAGCTGGAAATCGACGATCTTACCCTCGGAAAGGGTAACGCAGCGATCCATGCGGGCGGCGATCTCGTAATTATGCGTTGCGATCAATGCCGCGAGCCCGGATTGGCGCACCAGAGCCTCCAGCGCCTCAAACACATATGAGGCAGTGGAGGGATCGAGATTGCCTGTCGGCTCGTCGGCGAGAAGAGACAATGGCGCATTGGCAACAGCGCGTGCGATCGCCACGCGCTGCTGCTCGCCACCGGAAAGCTCGGCGGGGCGGTGCTCGGCGCGCTTTCCGATCTTCATGTAATCCAGCAACTGGGCGGCCCGCTTCCTGGCCTCGGCCTGATTGAGGCCCTTGACCAACTGCGGGATCATGACGTTTTCCAGCGCGGAAAATTCCGGCAGCAGGTGATGAAACTGATAAACGAACCCGATCTCGTTGCGGCGTATGGCGGTCCGCCGGTCGTCGGAAAGCCGTCCGCTAGCCTGCTCGTTGACGATGACCTCCCCCGCATCCGGCCGCTCCAGGAGCCCGGCAATATGCAGCAGGGTAGACTTGCCCGCGCCGGAAGGGGCAACGAGCGCGACCATTTCGCCCTTGTTCAGCTTGAAATCGGCGCCATTCAGGACCGTCAGCTTTCTCGATCCCTGGATGAAATGTCGCTCGACCTTCTTTAGCTCGAGGACAGCCATCATTCGTACCTCAGCGCTTCGACCGGATCGAGCTTGGAAGCGCGCCAGGCGGGAAAGAGCGTGGCCAGAAAAGAAAGAACAAGCGCCATCAGAATGACAGAAAGGGTCTCGCTGAAATCCATCTTCGCCGGCAGCTTGCTGAGGAAATAGAGCTCCGGATTGAAGATTGTCGTGCCGGAAATCCACGAGAAGAACTGACGGATCGATTCGACATTCAGGCAGATGACGACGCCGAGAATGACGCCGGCGACCGTGCCTGCGAGGCCGATTGCAGATCCGGTCATGAGGAATATGCGCATTACCGCGCCGCTGGTGGCTCCCATGGTGCGCAGGATGGCGATGTCGCGCCCCTTGTCCTTCACCAGCATGATCAGGCCGGAAATGATGTTGAGCGCGGCCACCAGAACGATCAGCGTCAGGATCATGAACATGACGTTGCGTTCGACCTCCAGGGCGGAAAAGAAGGTCTGATTGCGTTGCCGCCAATCGCTGATATAGACTGGTCGCTGTGCCGCTTCTTCGACACGCGGCCGCAAGGCATCGACCGCATCGGGATTGTCGACATAAATCTCGATCGATTGGGCTATGCCTTCGGAATTGAAGAAAAGCTGCGCCTCCGCCAAAGGCATGAAAATGATTGAGGCGTCATATTCCGACATGCCGACCTCGAAGATGGCACTTATCGGATAGGATTTGCGACGGGGCGTCGAGCCGAAAGGCGTGATATCTCCCTCCGGAGCAATCAAGGTGATGATGTCGCCCACAGCCAGCCCAAGGCTGTCGGCCATGCGCGTGCCGACCGCCACGCCCTCTCCGGCCACGAATCCCACCATGTCGCCCTGCTGGATGTTTCCCGAGACAAGGCTGATCTTCTCGAGATCCTCGGCCCGGATTCCGCGCACCAGCGCGCCCGTTCCAGCGCCTATGCGTCCGGAAGCGAAGACCTGTCCCTCGACCAGAGGTATGGCGTAACGGATCCCGTCGAGCGCATTGATGCGATCGGTGATCGGCTCATAGTCCTCCAGAGGTCGGTCCATCGCCTGGACGACGAGATGGCCATTGATGCCGAGGATGCGGTTCAGAAGCTCGGCGCGGAACCCGTTCATCACCGCCATGACGACGATCAGAGTGGCAACGCCGAGCATGATGCCGATGAACGAGATAAGCGCGATGACGGAGATCACCGTCTCCTTGCGTCGGGAACGCAAATAGCGCCAGGCAACCAGCCGCTCGAAATGTGAAAAAGGCCCGGCTCCCGCCAGCCTGGAACTCTCGGCGGCGCCGCTCACACGCTGCTCCCAAAACGGGCAACAACGCCCTCGATAGACATGTTTTCCCGCTCGCCGGTCACCCGGTTCTTCACCTCCACCTCGCCGGCTGCTACGCCGCGCGGTCCGACGATCACCTGCCAGGGCAGGCCGATCAGATCGGCGGTCGCAAATTTGCCGCCGGCGCGCTGGTCCGTATCATCATAGAGTACATCGCGGCCTGCGGCGCCGAGCTTTGCATAGAGATCTTCGCAAACGCGATCGCATTCGGCATCGCCGGTCTTCATGTTGATAAGGGCGATATCGAAGGGAGTAACGCTTTCCGGCCAAATGATGCCGTTCTCGTCATGGCTTGCCTCGATAATAGCGGCAATCAGACGTGACGGACCAATCCCGTAGGAGCCCATGGACACGAAATGCTCCTTGCCGTCCGGTCCGGTGACGCTGGCCTTCATCGGCTTCGAATATTTCGTACCGAAGTGGAAGATATGGCCCACTTCAATACCGCGGGCGGACAAGCGGTCTCCTTCGGATACTTCGCTCCACACTGCCTCGTCGTGCATTTCGTCGGTGGCCGCGTAAGGTGTCGTCCACTCCTTGACTATATTGCCGATAGCCGCGTCGTCGGAAAAGTCCGTTTCGGGCCCCGGTACCGGTAAGTCCAGGAAATTCTTGTGGCAGAAGACGGCGCTTTCGCCTGTTGAGGCCAGAATAATGAATTCGTGGCTGAGATCACCGCCGATCGGACCGGTCTCGGCACGCATGGGGATTGCCTGCAAACCCATGCGCGAAAAGGTCCTGAGATAGGCCACGAACATGCGATTATAGGCCGCCTTTGCGCCCTCGAAATCCAGGTCGAAGGAATAGGCGTCCTTCATCAGGAATTCGCGCGATCGCATCACGCCAAAGCGCGGACGCACTTCATCGCGGAACTTCCACTGGATATGATAGAGGTTGAGCGGCAGATCCTTGTAGGATCTCACATAGCTGCGGAAAATGTCCGTCACCATCTCCTCGTTGGTCGGTCCGTAGAGCATATCACGCTCATGACGGTCGATGATGCGCAGCATCTCCTTGCCGTAATCGTCATAGCGGCCGCTCTCGCGCCAAAGCTCCGCTGACTGGATCGTCGGCATCAGGATTTCCTGTGCGCCGGCCCGGTTCTGCTCTTCCCGGATGATCTGGCAGACCTTGTCGAGCACTCGTTTGCCCAGCGGCAGCCATGAAAAGCTTCCGGCCGCCTGCTGGCGGATCATGCCGGCACGCAGCATCAGACGATGTGAAACAATTTCCGCCTCACGCGGATTCTCTTTCAGTATAGGCAGGAAGAAGCGCGAAAGTCGCATGAACAGGTCCACGAGAAGAATAAACCCGTGCGGAATCAAGGCACGGGCAGAGCCATTGCACGCGCTTCATAGCTATTTCATGGCCGGTTGAAAACCCGATCCCAAAAGGCTCGGACACATGATGAGCAAGACCCAAGCAAATTGGGATTTAGCCTGCCGGAAAATTGTGCAGTGCAGCACATGAAACAGGCTCTCACAGCAACTTTCCACGTGACATTATGATTGCGCTTGGTCTAATGTACGCGCCACATAAGAACAGAGCAGAGAAAAATCTGCTCTTTTTACGCGGTCAAGTCTTGGGAGGATGCGATCCTGGCGCGGTAGTTCGCAGCCGCCGGTAATAACGGAGCGGATCGGGCGCGTTTAATTTGCAAGGCTTCGGCCTTGCAATTTTTTTGTCCAATCGGGATTCGCCAGATCAAGCGGGTATTATTCGAAGCTTGGGACGATCCTCGGGATGTCGTCGAAAGTAAAACCTGTTAAACGCGGAATCCCATAAAATATTCCGAACACGATCAGCGCTATTATCGTGGCGCGGATAAAGGCACGCAACATGTGCGGCCCGCGCGGCGCGCTCGGCACTGTGCCCAGAGTTACATTTTCATCCTCATCCTGCGTGCGCAGGCCGATGGGCAGGGCTGCGAAAAGCACAACCCACCAGATGATGAAAAAGATCGCAGCGATCGAAACCCAGCTCATCCGCTTTCCGAAACTTCTTCCAACTCCACCAGCGTACCCATGAAGTCCTTCGGATGAAGGAAAAGCACTGGCCTGCCATGAGCGCCGATCTTCGGATTGCCGTCGCCGAGGATGCGTGCGCCCCCTGCCCTTAGCTTGTCGCGCGCGGCGAGGATATCGGTCACTTCGTAGCAGACGTGATGCATGCCGCCGGCCGGGTTCTTCTCGAGAAATGCCGCTATGGGTGAATTGTTTCCAAGGGGCTCGAGCAGTTCGACCTTGGTATTGCCGAGATCGATAAAGACCACCGTTACACCATGCTCAGGCAAGGCCTGCGGCTCGGTGACCTCGGCGCCAAGTGTATCCCGATAAACCGCGACGGCCGCGGCAAGATCTGGCACGGCCATGGCGACGTGGTTGAGTCTTCCCAGCATATGACAGCCTTTTACTGCGTGACGAAGACCGTCACGATCGGTTTTTTGCCCCAAGCCTCGTTGGCGGCGGCGCGCACCGCGCGGCGGACCGATTCCGACACCAGATCAAGGTCCTTCCGGCGCACGCGCGGTATGCTTGTCACAGCGCTGATCGCCGCGTCCAGCATCAGTTCCTCAAGTGGCTCCCCGCGACGATCCAGTTCCGCAACGCCGATTGCGACGAGATCGGGGTCGCCGGCAAGGTCATAGCGATCGTCCAGCACGACATTGACCGCGACATGGCCGGCAAAGGAAAGCTTGCGTCTTTCCCGAATGCCCATGGCTTCATCAGTGCCGATCAGCCGGCCGTCCTTGAAAATACGGCCGAACGGCACCTGATCGATGATCTCGGCCGGCCCGGGCCAGAGGCGAAGCATGTCACCATTGCGAACCTGCGCGACCTGCGGCACGCCAGATTCCGCCGCAAGCGCCCCATGGGCGACCAGATGGGCTGCCTCGCCATGGACCGGCACGACGATCTGCGGACGGGTCCATTCATACATCTTCTTCAGTTCGTTGCGGCGCGGGTGGCCCGAAACATGTACCAGCGCATCTGTATCCTCGATGATCCGGATACCCTGCTCGATAAGGAGGTTCTTCGTCTCCAGGATCGCTTTCTCGTTGCCGGGAATCACGCGCGAGGAATAAACGACCGTATCGCCCGGTGCGAGTGCCACGTTGCGCATCTCGTCGCGCGCGAGCTTGGCAAGAGCGGCGCGCGGCTCACCCTGGCTACCGGTACACAGGATGACGACATTCTCGCGCGGGATGTAGCCGTAATCCTCCTCCGAGACAAATTCGGGCAGGCCGTCGAGATAGCCGAGTTCAGTTGCAACATCGATGACGCGCTTGAGGGAGCGGCCGAGGACGAGCACCTGCCGGCCGGCATCGCGGGCTGCTTCGGCGACCGAGCGGATGCGGCCGACATTCGACGAAAAGGTTGTGACGGCAACACGGCCGGCCGCCTGCTCAATGACGCCTCGCAGCCCCTCGCCCACTGCCTCCTCGGAGGGAGAATCCCCTTCCCGCATGGCATTGGTGGAATCGCAGATCAGCGCCAGAACCCCCTTGTCGCCCAGCGCGCGAAAGCGGGCTTCGTCCGTCTTCGGGCCGATGGTCGGTGCAGGATCGATCTTCCAGTCGCCGGTATGGATGACGGTGCCCGCCTCCGTGGTGATCGCCAGGGATACCGGTTCCGGGATCGAATGGGTAACCGCGACCGCCTCGATGGTGAAGGGTCCGATATGAAAGGTCTGACCCGCCTCGTAAACCGTCACCGGGATGTCAGGCGCGCCGGGCTCCGATTGACGTTTTGCTTCGAGCAGGCCGGCTGTGAAAGGCGTCATCCAGACATCGACCCGCAGTCGCGGCCAGAGGTCGAGCAGCGCACCGTAGTGATCCTCATGCGCATGCGTGATTACAATGCCACGGAGATTTTCCAGTTGCTCTTCGATGAAGCGGATGTCAGGCAATACAAGCTCGACGCCCGGCAGGTCGGGTCCTGGAAAAGAAACACCGCAATCGACAATGATCCATTCGCGGTTCGAAGCCGTGCCAAAGCCGTAGAGGGCGAGGTTCATGCCGATTTCACCGACGCCGCCCAGCGGACAGAATACCAGTTCGGCTTTCTCCGACTGTGCCATCTTCCCTCCTGCCGCCTTTATATCGCAGACGCCGATGCGACCGCCCCGAAATGCACGTCTCCGGCTGCAATCCTGAGCCTGTTTCCGTCGCCTTCACGAATGACGAACTGACAGTTCTCGTCTATCGTCTCAAACACTCCGCGCACTACCCTTCCCTCGACATGCACCGATACCTCAGCGCCGAGACCGGCAGCATGGGCCAGCCATTTTTCTCTGATGGCCGCAAGGCCGCGGCCGCCATTCCACAGCGCGACGTTTTCTATCCAGGCGTCCGACAGGGCAAGAAAAAGAGACTCCGCGTCGCATTCAGCGCCCAGATATTTCAACGAAGTAGCGGGATAAGGCACATCCTCGGGATGAGAAACGACATTGACGCCGATGCCTATCGCAACCGGGTGGCGACCGTTGGGCAGCGCTGTCGATTCCAGCAGGATGCCGGCGAGCTTGGCGCTGCCGGCGAGCACATCATTCGGCCATTTGAGCTCGAAGCGCTCGCGGGGTTTTTGACCATCGGCACCATCAAGGCCGACAGCAATATCCGCGCCTGGCACCACGGCCCTCAGCGCATCGGATAATGCCAATCCGGCAACAAAACCGAGAGTCGCGGCGGTACCGATCTCGATCGTGTCGACCAGAAGAAGGGTTGCCGCAAGGTTTCCTTCAGGAGTCGCCCACGCTCTGCCGCGCCGTCCTCGCCCACTTTCCTGCCGTTTCGAGACGACCCATAATCGGCCGGGATCACCTGCTCGCGCATGCTCCAATGCCAGCGCATTGGTGGAACCCACGGTTTCATGCGCCTCGAGACGATATCCTTGCGCGAATGCCGTCGGAGCGAGCGTGAATGCCATCAGAAAAATGTCATCGCGGCGGCTTCGGCCAACCGTCCGATCGGGCCCCCGACAAGCACGTAGAAAAGCACGAAAGCACCCGACAGATAGAGGACCAGGCGCAACTCGCCCGCCATGGGCTGGAAAGCACCTGCCGGCTCATCGAACCACATGATCTTGATGATGCGCAGGTAGTAATAAGCTCCAACTACCGACGCCAGCACGCCGATGACCGCCAGCGCATAGAGATTGGCATTGATGGCAGCAAGGAAGACATACCATTTCCCCCAGAAGCCCGCGAGCGGCGGAATGCCGGCGAGCGAGAACATCAATATTGTCATGATGGTCGCCATCATGGGGTTGGTTGAGGATAATCCTGCAAGGTCTTCGATCTGCTCCACATTGGCGTCGTTGCGGCGCATGGCGAGGATAAAGGCGAAGGTGCCAAGCGTCATCGCCAGATAGATCAGCATGTAGATGACCACGCCGCGCACGCCTTCGGAGGAATTGGCGGCCAGCCCTACGAGCGCGTAGCCCATATGGCCGATCGACGAATAGGCCATCAGCCGCTTGATGTTGCGCTGGCCGATAGCGGCGAAGGCGCCGAGCGCCATCGAAGCAATGGCGATGAAAACGATGATCTGCTGCCAGTCGGGCGCGATGGGCTCGAAGGCGCCGAGGGTGACACGCACCAGGAGTGCCATCGCCGCCATCTTCGGCGCAGCCGCAAAGAAGGCCGTAACAGGCGTCGGCGCGCCTTCATAGACATCCGGCGTCCACATGTGAAACGGCACGGCGGAAATCTTGAAGGCAAGGCCAGCAAGCACGAAGACCAGGCCGAAGACGAGGCCAAGCTGCCTTTCGGCCCCCGAAAGAGCCGCCGCAATCGCGTCGAATCCGGTGCTGCCCGTGTAGCCGTAGACGAGCGAGATGCCGTAGAGCAGCATGCCAGAGGAAAGCGCACCAAGGACAAAATATTTCAGCCCGGCCTCCGTGGAGCGCACGCTGTCACGATTGATCGCCGCTACGACATAGAGCGCAAGCGACTGCAACTCGAGTCCGAGATAAAGGCTGATCATATCGTTGGCCGAGATCATCAGCAGCATGCCGAGCGTGGCGAGTATGATGAGGACCGGATATTCGAACTTGTCGAACTTCTCCGCTTTGGCAAAACCCACCGACATGACGAGCGTGACCAGCGAGCCCACCAGCGTCAGGACCTTCATGAAGCGCGCGAAGGGATCGTTGATGAAGGCTCCGCCAAAGGCCGCACCCTCTGCCGGGAAAAGCAGCATCCAGGCCACGACTCCTATGAACAGCGCGATCGCCAGGCCAGTGACGGTCGTGTTCGATCTTTCACCGGAAAAGACACCTATCATCAGGAGCGCCATCGCTCCTGCCGCGAGCGCCAGCTCCGGGGTGGCGAGGACAAGGCTTGTCGTGAGTTCGAGCGGCATATCGCGTCTTTTCCCTGCTTACTGCCCTGCGGCCGCGGTCTGAGCCATGTCTAGTGACACGGTGACATTGTTGAGGAGCGCCTGCACCGAAGCCGTGGTGACATTGAGGAGCGGAGACGGATAGACGCCGAAGAAGATGACCAGGATGACCAGCGGATAGATGATCGCCCTTTCGCGTGGCGAGAGGTCCAGGAGGCTCTTGAGGCTTTCCTTCGACAGCGGACCGAAGATCACCCGCCTATAGAGCCAGAGCGCGTAGGCCGCCGAGAGAATAACGCCAGTCGTGGCGAAGAAAGCAACCCAGGTGTTGGCCCGGAAGGCGCCCAGCAGCGTCAGGAATTCGCCAACAAACCCGCTGGTGCCCGGCAGGCCGACATTGGCCATGGTGAAGACCATGAAGACGACGGCGTATTTCGGCATGTTGTTGACGAGCCCGCCATAGGCCGCGATCTCACGTGTGTGCATGCGGTCGTAGACGACGCCGACACAGAGGAACAGCGCGCCCGAGACAAGACCGTGCGACAGCATCTGGAAAATCGCACCTTGCACGCCCTGCTCGTTCATGGCGAAGATACCCATGGTGACGAAGCCCATATGGGCCACCGAAGAGTAGGCGATCAGCTTCTTCATGTCGTCCTGCATCATGGCGACGAGTGAAGTGTAGATGATCGCCACCACAGACAAGGTGAAGATCAGCGGAGCGAAATCCGCCGAGGCCAGCGGGAACATTGGCAACGAGAAGCGCAGGAAGCCATAGCCGCCCATCTTCAACAGGATACCGGCCAGGATCACCGAGCCCGCGGTCGGTGCCTCCACATGGGCGTCCGGAAGCCAGGTGTGGACCGGCCACATCGGCATCTTCACCGCGAAGGAGGCGAAGAAGGCGAGCCATAGCCAAGTCTGCATATTGGCCGGGAACTGATGCGTCAGCAGCGTCGGAATGTCCGTCGTGCCGGCCTGCCAGAACATGGCCATGATAGCCAGCAGCATCAGCACCGAGCCGAGCAGCGTGTAGAGGAAGAACTTGAACGAGGCGTAGACGCGGCGCTTGCCGCCCCATACGCCGATGATGATGAACATCGGGATGAGGCCGGCCTCGAAGAAGACGTAGAACAGGACGAGGTCCAGGGCGCAGAAAACGCCGATCATCAGCGTTTCCAAGACCAGGAACGCGATCATGTATTCCTTGACGCGCGTCTCAACCGATTCCCAACTCGCCAGGATGCAGAGCGGCATAAGGAAGGTCGTCAGGATGACGAACAGCATGGAAATGCCGTCCACGCCCATATGGTAGGAGATACCGGAATCCAGCCATTCATGCTTCTCCACCATCTGGAAGCCCGGCACCGAATTGTCGAAGCCGATCCAGATGAAAAGCGAAAGCAGGAAAGTGAAAACGGTGGTCAGAAGCGCAACATTGCGGATGTTGCGGCGCGCGCCTGACCCATCGTCCCTGATCAGCAGGATCAGGAACGTACCGACCAGCGGGAGAAAGGTGACCGTTGAAAGGATCGGCCAGTCGGTCATCAGAAGGAACTCCCAAGCATCATCCAGGTGACCAGGGCCGCTACCCCGATCAGCATGGCAAAGGCATAGTGGTAGAGATAGCCGGTTTGCAGCCGGACGAGCCGGTTGGTGACATCGACGACGCGCGCAGAGATGCCATCAGGTCCGAGACCGTCGATGACCGTTCCGTCGCCGCGCTTCCACAGGAAATACCCAAGGCGCTTGGCAGGACGCACGAAGAGGAAATCGTAAAGCTCGTCGAAATACCACTTGTTGAGCAGGAAAGCGTAAAGCCCGCGATGATTCATAGCGAGCTGCCGCGGCGTTTCCGGCGAACGGATATAGAATATCCAGGCGAGAGCGAAACCGATCACCATGGCAATGAAAGGCGTTGCCTTCACGATCGCTGGGGAATGATGGATCTCCTCGAGGATGTGGTTGTCTGGCAACGTGAACAGCGCGCCGCGCCAAAACTCAGCATATTCGTGGCCGATGAAATAACCCTCGAAGAGCACGCCCGCAAAAAGGGCTCCTGCAGCCAGGATGAAGAGCGGCACCAGCATGACCGGCGGCGATTCATGCACATGGTGCATGACGTCGGCCGATGCGCGCGGCTTGCCATGGAAGGTCATGAAGATCAGCCGCCAGGAATAGAAACTGGTGAACAGAGCCGCTATGGACAAAAGCACGAAGGCAAAGCCGGCGGCTGCGTTGTGGCCCCAGAATGCGGATTCGATGATCGCATCCTTGGAAATGAAGCCGGCCGTGCCGATCATGGTCAGCGGAATGCCGACGCCTGTCAGCGCAATGGTACCGATGATCATCATCCAGTAGGTCGTCGGGATCAGCCTACGTAGCCCTCCCATGCGGCGCATGTCCTGCTCGTCGGAAACGGCATGGATGACCGAGCCTGCCCCGAGGAAAAGCAGTGCCTTGAAAAAGGCGTGCGTGAACAGGTGGAAGATGCCTGCCCCGTAAGCGCCGACACCGAGCGCGACGAACATATAGCCGAGCTGCGAGCAGGTCGAATAGGCGATGACGCGCTTGATGTCGTTCTGAACAAGCCCCACGGTCGCGGCGAAGAAAGCGGTAATGGCGCCAATGAAAGTGACCACGGTCAAAGCCGTCGTCGACAATTCGAAAATGGGCGACAGTCGTGCGACCATGAAAACACCGGCCGTGACCATGGTGGCGGCATGGATGAGGGCCGAGACCGGGGTCGGACCTTCCATGGCGTCCGGCAGCCAGGTGTGCAGAGGAACTTGCGCCGACTTGCCCATGGCGCCCATGAAGAGCAACAGGCAAACTACCGTCAGTGCCGAATACTTGTCGAGCGAATAACCGAGGAAGGCAAGGACGCTCTCGCCGGCTTCCGCGCCCTCGGCGGGAATGAAGCTCGCAGCGTTGGCAAAGATGGTGTCGAAATTGATCGAGCCGAACAGCACGAAGACGCCGAAAATGCCAAGGGCGAAGCCAAAGTCGCCGACGCGGTTGACGATGAAGGCCTTCATGGCGGCGGCGTTTGCGGAAGGCTTCTTGTACCAGAAGCCGATCAGCAGATAGGAGGCGAGGCCGACGCCCTCCCAGCCGAAAAACATCTGCACGAGATTGTCCGCCGTCACCAGCATGAGCATGGCGAAGGTGAAAAGTGACAGATAGGCGAAGAAGCGCGGCCGGTGCGGGTCGTGGTGCATATAGCCGATCGAATAGATATGCACCAGCGACGACACCGTATTGACGACGACCAGCATCACCACGGTCAGCGTGTCGATGCGGAAGGCCCAGTCGACATCCAAGCTGCCTGACGAGATGAAGCGCAGAACCGGGACTGTGAAGGTCTCGGTGTCCGACAGGCCGACAGAGAAGAAAGCCACCCAGGAAAGCACGGCGGCAATCACCATCAGGCCCGAGGTGATGTATTCGGAAGCCTTGGCGCCGATCGAACGGCCGAGCAGGCCGGCAATCAGGAAACCAATGAGAGGAAGGAAAACAATCGCGTGGTACATGGGCGTTAAGTTCCTTCCTCAGCCCTTCATCATGTTGATGTCTTCGACCGCGATCGATCCGCGGTTGCGGAAATAGACAACCAGGATCGCCAGGCCGATCGCGGCCTCCGCGGCCGCCACGGTAAGCACGAAAAGCGCAAAAGCCTGGCCGACCAGATCGCCTAGAGTGGCGGAAAAGGCGATGAAGTTCAGATTGACCGCAAGCAGGATCAGTTCGATCGACATCAGGATGATGATGACGTTCTTTCGGTTCAGGAAAATGCCGAACACGCCGAGCGTGAACAGGATGGCCGAGACGGTCAGATAATGTGCAATGCCGATTTCCATGATGACCTGCCTAAATCCCCTCGCCCGTTTCGACCTTGCGGATCTCGATGGCGGTTTCGGGCCTGCGCGCGACCTGTGCCGATATGTTCTGGCGCTTGACGCCGACCTTGTGGCGCAATGTCAGCACGATCGCGCCGATCATGGCGACCAGCAGGATCATGCCGGCGATCTGGAAGAAGTAGATGTAGTCCGTATAGAGAATGTCGCCGAGGGCCGCCGTATTGTGCCGTTCTGCGATGGCCGGTATGGGCTTTGCGACCTCCGATGCCAGATCCGGCGCAAAGCTATAGCCGGCAAGCACTATGATGAGCTCGGCTGCAAGGATCAGACCGACCATGGCACCGATCGGGGCGTATTGCAGCGCGCCATGCTTCAGTTCGGCGAAATCGACGTCAAGCATCATGACGACGAAAAGGAAAAGCACCGCCACGGCGCCGACATAAACGACGAGCAGGATCATCGCCAGGAACTCGGCGCCTGTCAGCAGGAAAAGTGCCGCCGCATTGAAGAAGGTAAGAATGAGGTAAAGGACCGAATGCACGGGATTGCGCGCGGAAATGACCATGAAGGCCGCCGCGACCGCGACAAAGGCGAAGAGGTAGAAGAAAACCGCCTCTAGTCCTGTGAGCATTGGGATATCCCCCGGGTTGTTCTCGTGGAGCCTGGGCTCCTCGGCTACGTCGTCCGCATGCCGGGCGCCGAAGCCGGGTGTCTCTTAGACGAGCGTCACACGCGCGTCCACTGTTGCCGATCTATCTGTAAGGCGCATCCAAAGCGATGTTTCTGGCCAGTTCGCGCTCCCAACGATCGCCGTTCGCCAGAAGCTTCGCCTTGTCGTAGTAAAGTTCCTCGCGCGTTTCAGTCGAAAACTCGAAATTCGGCCCTTCGACGATCGCATCGACCGGGCATGCCTCCTGGCAGAAGCCGCAATAGATGCACTTCACCATGTCGATGTCGTAGCGCACCGTACGGCGTGTCCCGTCATTGCGGCGCGGGCCGGCCTCGATGGTGATGGCCTGTGCTGGACAGATTGCCTCGCAGAGCTTGCAGGCGATGCAGCGCTCTTCGCCGTTCGGATAACGGCGCAGTGCATGCTCGCCGCGGAAGCGCGGGCTCTGCGGGTTCTTCTCGTGCGGATAGTTGATCGTCGCCTTTGGAGCGAAGAACTGCCGCATGGAAAGAAAGAAGGCGGCCACGAACTCTTTCAGGAGGAGAGATTTCGCCGCTTGGGCTAGAGCCGACATCGTCATTCTCCGGCAACATAAGGGGCCACGAAGTAGCCTATGACCGGCAGGAGCACGAATTGGCTCAAGCCGGTGATTCTGAGGACGCGGCGCGTCTCGTCGAGATCGACTCGACGGCCAAGAGCCGAAAGCAGCGCGTAGTCCACGGCCGCCACAGCCAAACCGATCAATGCGCCGATCACGCCTGCCATCATCACGCCACCAATCCGGTAACCTTGAGGAAGACAGCCGTAGCCACGACCATGAAGAGTGAAATTGGCAGGAACACCTTCCAGCCGAGCCGCATCAATTGGTCGTAGCGATAGCGCGGCACGAAAGCCTTCACCATGGCGAACATGAAGAACACCATACAGACCTTGAGGACGAACCAGATGACGCCCGGGATCCAGGTGAAGGGCGCGAAATCGAAGGGCGGCAGCCATCCGCCCAGGAACAGGATTGTCGTCAGCGCACACATCAGCACGATCGCGACATATTCGCCGAGGAAGAAGAGCAGGAATGGCGTCGACGAATACTCGATCATGTGACCGGCAACGAGTTCCGATTCGGCTTCCACCAGGTCGAAGGGTGGCCTGTTCGTCTCGGCCAGCGCCGAGATGAAGAAGATGATGAACATCGGGAACAGCGCCAGCCAATGCCAATCGAGGAAGGTGTTGGGTAGACCGAGATGCGTCCCGAGGCCGTCCTGTTGTGACAGGACGATATCGGTCAGGTTAAGCGAACCGACCGCGAGAAGCACCGTGACGATCACGAAGCCGATGGAGACCTCATAAGATACCATCTGTGCGGCCGAGCGCAGCGCCCCTAGGAAAGGATATTTCGAGTTGGACGCCCAGCCGCCCATGATCACGCCGTAAACCTCGAGCGAGGAGATCGCGAAGACATAAAGGATACCGACATTGATATTCGCAACCGCCCAGCCCTCATTGACCGGGATCACCGCCCAGGCGGCGATGGCCAGTACGGCGGAGACGAGCGGCGCCAAAAGGAACACGCCCTTGTTGGCACCCGACGGAATCACCGGCTCCTTGAAGACAAATTTCAGAAGATCGGCAAAGGCCTGCAGCGTGCCCCAGGGGCCAACGACATTCGGCCCCCGACGAAGCTGCACCGCAGCCCAGATCTTGCGGTCAGCATAGAGCAGGTAGGCCACCAGAATCAGCAGGATGACGATAAGCGCCACCGACTTCAGAAGAATGATCAGGGCCGGAAGAACATAGAATGTGAAGAAGGATTCCATCGATCAGCCCTTACTCGGCAGCCTGCCTGAAACCGCCGCGCGCCAGTGCGGAGCATTCGGCCATGACGGCCGAAGCCCGCGCGATCGGGTTTGTGAGGTAGAAATCTTTCACCGTCGAGACAAACGGCGCCTTTGTGAGACGCCCGGTCGGCTCGGCCAAGCGGACGACATCAGCAAAGTCCCCCGGCGCGATGCCGTCGATCGCGGCGAAATGCGGATAGTCCGCATAAAGCTTCGCGCGCAGTTGCGGCAGCGAATCGAAAGGCAGCTTGTGGCCGAGCACATCGGACAGAGCCCTCAGGATCGCCCAGTCCTCCCTCGCCTCGCCCGGTGCAAAGCCAGCGCGCTTGGTCATCTGCACGCGGCCCTCTGTGTTGACATAGATGCCCGACTTTTCGGTATAGGTCGCAGCCGGCAGAATGACGTCAGCGCGATGCGCACCTGCGTCGCCATGGGTACCGATGTAGACCGTGAAGGCATTACCGATCCTGTCCATGTCGAATTCGTCGGCGCCGAGCAGGAAGAGAACGTCCATAGCGCCCATCATGCCGGCGACATCCTTGCCGCCTTCGCCTGGTACGAAGCCGACATCAAGCCCGCCGACACGCACGGCAGCCGTATGCAATACGGCAAAACCGTTCCACTCGGCCGACACCGCCTTGACGTTGACCGCAAGCTGTGCCGCCAGCGCGAGCACCGCTGCACCGTCGGGACGTACCAGAGCACCCTGCCCGACAATGACCATCGGACGCTTCGCGCGCTTCAGGACAGACAAGAACTTGCCGGTGCCCTCCACCAGATCCTTCAGCGTCTCCGGGCCGGCACCGAGCATCTCATAATCGTAGCGCAGGTCGCCCGCATCACCGATCACGCCGATCGGAAACTCGCCCATGCGCCAGCGCTTGCGGATGCGCGCATTCAGGACAGCAGCCTCGAAACGGGGATTGGCACCGATGACCAGGAGCGCGTCAGCGTCTTCGATGCCTTCTATGGTCGGATTGAAGATGTAGCTCGCCCTGCCCCGTGCGGGATGGAGCGCCGTGCCGTCCTGGCGGCAATCGTAATTGGCGCTGCCAAGTGACTGCATAAGCAGCTTCAGCGCATACATCTCCTCGACGGCTGCAAGGTCGCCGGCGATCGCACCGATTCTTTCAGGGGCGGCCTTGGCAACCGCTACCCTCACCGCCTCGAAGGCATCCTTCCAGGACGCGGGGACGAGACGGCCGTCACGGCGGACATAGGGCCGGTCGAGGCGCTGGGTGCGTAGTCCGTCCCAGATGAAGCGGGTCTTGTCGGAAATCCATTCTTCGTTCACGGCGTCGTTGACGCGCGGCAGGATGCGCATGACCTCGCGGCCACGCGTATCGACCCGGATGGCGGAACCGACGGCATCCATCACGTCGATGGATTCGGTCTTCGTCAGCTCCCACGGACGCGCCTGGAAGGCGTATGGTCTGGAGGTCAGCGCGCCGACCGGGCACAAATCGATGACATTGCCCTGCAATTCGGAGGTCATGGCGCGTTCGAGATAGGTGGTGATCTCCATATCCTCGCCACGGCCAGTCGCCCCGAGCTCGGAGATGCCGCCGACCTCGGTGGTGAAGCGGACGCAGCGCGTGCAGTGGATGCAGCGCGTCATGATCGTCTTGACCAGCGGGCCGATATACTTGTCCTCCACCGCCCGCTTGTTCTCGTGGTAGCGCGAAGCATCGACGCCGTAGGCCATGGCCTGATCCTGCAGGTCGCACTCGCCGCCCTGGTCGCAGATCGGGCAATCTAGCGGATGGTTGATCAGCAGGAATTCCATGACGCCTTCGCGCGCCTTCTTCACCATCGGGGTGTTGGTGAAGATTTCCGGCACTTCGCCATTCGGCCCTGGACGCAAATCACGCACGCCCATGGCACAGGAAGCAGCCGGCTTCGGTGGACCGCCCTTGACCTCGATCAGGCACATGCGGCAGTTGCCGGCAATCGACAGCCGCTCATGAAAGCAGAAGCGCGGCACTTCCGCGCCCGCCTCTTCCGCCGCCTGAAGCAGCGTGTAGTGATCGGGAACCTCGATCTCTTTGCCGTCGACTTTCAGTTTAGCCATATCGCTATCCGCCGGTGTTATTCCGCAGCCACCAGCACCGGCTCGTTGCGGTGCGCGTTGCGGGAGAATTCGTCGATGCGCCGCTCGATCTCCGGGCGGAAATGCCGGATCAGACCCTGGATCGGCCAGGCCGCCGCGTCGCCCAGAGCACAGATGGTGTGGCCCTCGACCTGTTTGGTAACGTCGAGCAGCATGTCGATCTCATGCTTGTGCGCCTCGCCACGAACCAGGCGTTCCATGACGCGCCACATCCAGCCCGTGCCTTCGCGGCAGGGCGTGCACTGGCCGCAGCTTTCGTGTTTGTAGAAGTAGGAAAGCCGCGCGATCGCCTTCACGATGTCCGTGGACTTGTCCATGACGATGACGGCTGCTGTGCCGAGGCCGGATTTTAAATCGCGCAGAGCGTCGAAATCCATCGGCGTGTCGATGATCTGCTCGGCCGGAACCAGCGGTACCGAAGAGCCGCCGGGGATGACCGCGAGAAGATTGTCCCAGCCGCCACGGATGCCGCCACAATGGCGCTCGATCAGTTCGCGGAAAGGAATAGACATCTCTTCTTCCACGGTGCACGGGTTCTCCACATGACCCGATATGCAGAAGAGCTTGGTGCCGACATTGTTCGGTCGCCCGAAGGAGGAGAACCAGGCCGCGCCGCGGCGCAGGATGGTCGGCGCGACGGCTATGGATTCGACATTGTTGACGGTGGTCGGACAGCCGTAGAGACCGACATTGGCTGGGAAAGGCGGCTTCAGGCGCGGCTGGCCTTTCTTGCCTTCAAGGCTTTCCAGAAGCGCAGTCTCCTCGCCGCAGATATAGGCACCGGCGCCGTGATGGACGATGATGTCGAAATCCCAGCCATTCTTGTTGTTGGCGCCGATCAGGCCCGCGTCATAGGCTTCATCGACGGCACGCTGCAGGGCCTCACGCTCGCGGATGAACTCGCCGCGCACATAGATATAAGCCGCATGCGCTCCCATGGCGAAGCCAGCGACCAGACACCCCTCGACCAGCGTATGCGGATCGTGGCGCATGATTTCGCGGTCCTTGCAGGTGCCAGGCTCGGATTCGTCGGCATTGACCACCAGATAGTGCGGCCGGCCGTCGGATTCCTTCGGCATAAAGGACCATTTCAACCCTGTCGGAAAGCCTGCGCCGCCACGCCCGCGCAGGCCTGACGCCTTCATCTCATTGATGATCCAGTCGCGTCCCTTGTCGAGCAGGCCCTTGGTGTTGTCCCAATGTCCGCGTGCCATGGCGCCCTTTAGCGAGCGGTCGAACTGGCCGTAGATGTTGGTGAATATGCGGTCCTTGTCGGCTAGCATGGCTCAATCCTTCACCGCGGCTTCTTGCCGAAAACGCGCTCATATTCGGCCGGCCCGCCCTTGGCGAGGGCCTTGGCCTGTCTCACCCAGTCATCGCGTTCGATGCGCCCCTTGAATTGCAGATAGCCATCAACCCAGGCGCGCTCGGCTTTCTTCCAAGATGCGACCTGCGCATAGGTATAAATGCCGAGACCATTCAAAATGCTCTCGATCTTGGGGCCGACGCCGGAAATCATCTTCAGGTCGTCCGGCTGTGCCGGACGCTCCATGGCCTCCGGCCTGTTCTTGTCATCGAGGCTCGGCTTTGCAGGCGGCAAGGTCTTGGGACGACCGGCTTCCGGCGCCTTGAAAGCCTGCGGAGCGGTTTTCGGCTTACCGCTGTGCTGGCGCTGCCTGGTGGAAACCTCGCTCTCCTCAGAGACACGATCGGCTCGATGCCTGTCGGCTTTCGGCGACGGAACGCTTGCTGCCCTTTCACCGTTGCTTCTCGTTTTAACGGGCGAAGGCGACTTGATTGCCTTGTCGGTTTCCACAGCGTCCGTCTTCGGCTTGGCGGCGTTGGACGGAGGGACGGCCGCGGCCCTGGCGCCGGAGAAATGCGCTTCCTTGTCCCGCGATACCTTCAGGATCGCCTTTTCGTCCGTCAGCGAGGTCAGGCCCGACGCCGGCGCTGACGAAATTCTGTCAATCTGCGTGCCCGGCTTGATCGTGTCGCCCTTGCCGGCTTCGAAGGCGTCGATGATCTCTTCCAGCCGTTCGGGGGTCAGATCCTCATAGGTATCCTTGAAGATCATGACCATCGGTGCGTTGACGCAGGCGCCCTGGCATTCGACCTCTTCCCAGGAAAGCGTGCCGGTCTCGTTGGTGTGCAGCGGTTCTGGATGAATTCTTGCCCTGCAGACGTCAATCAGCTCGCCGGCACCGCGCAGCATGCATGGCGTAGTCCCGCAGACCTGCACATGGGCCCTGGTGCCCACCGGCTTGAGCTGAAACTGCGTGTAGAAGGTCGCCACCTCGAGCACCCGGATCAGCGGCATGTCGAGCAACTCGGCTACATATTCTATAGCCGGTCGCGTCACCCAGCCTTCCTGCTCCTGCACACGCATCAGCAGCGGGATGACCGCCGAAGCCTCACGGCCCTTGGGGTACTTCCTGATCGTGTGCTTCGCCCAGGACGCGTTCTCCCTCGTGAAGGCGAAGGATTTCGGCTGGACGTCTTCGTCGGCGAGACGGCGAACACTCATTATCTGTCAACCTCACCAAACACGATGTCGATGGAGCCGAGGATGGCCGAGACGTCGGCCAGCAAGTGGCCGCGGCAGAGGAAGTCCATGGCCTGCAGATGCGCGAAACCGGGGGCCCGCAACTTGCAGCGGTAAGGCTTGTTGGTTCCGTCCGCAACAAGATAGACGCCGAACTCGCCCTTCGGCGCCTCAACGGCGGCATAAACTTCGCCCTCGGGCACCCGATAGCCTTCGGTATAAAGCTTGAAGTGGTGGATGAGCGCTTCCATCGAACGCTTCATGGCGGCACGCTTCGGCGGCACGATCTTGCCGTCGGTGTTCGAGACCGGGCCCTTGCGATCCTTGCCGAGCAGGCGGTCGACGCATTGGCGCATGATCTTGGCCGACTGGCGCATCTCCTCCATACGGATCAGATAGCGGTCGTAGCAGTCGCCGTTCTTGCCGACGGGAATGTCGAAATCCATCTCGGCATAGCATTCATAGGGCTGGCTCTTGCGCAGATCCCATGGGGCTCCGGAACCACGCACCATGACGCCCGAGAATCCCCAAGCCCAGGCATCTTCCAGCGACACCACACCGATATCGACATTGCGCTGCTTGTAGATGCGGTTATCCGTAAGCAGTTCGTCCAGATCATCGACCGTTTTGAGGAACGGATCGATCCACTTGCCGATATCCTCGACGAGCTGATCGGGAAGATCCTGATGCACGCCGCCCGGGCGGAAATAGGCCGCATGCATGCGCGAGCCCGACGCACGCTCATAGAAGACCATCAGCTTCTCGCGCTCTTCGAAGCCCCACAGCGGCGGGGTGAGCGCGCCAACATCCATGGCCTGCGTGGTGATGTTCAACAAATGGCTGAGTATGCGGCCGATCTCGCAATAAAGTACGCGGATCAGCTGACCGCGGATTGGAACGTCGATGCCGAGCAGCCGCTCCACTGCCAGCGCGAAGGCGTGCTCCTGGTTCATCGGAGCCACATAGTCGAGACGGTCGAGATAAGGCACAGCCTGCAGATAGGTCTTGTGCTCCATCAGCTTCTCGGTGCCCCGGTGCAAGAGGCCGATATGCGGATCGACACGTTCGACCACCTCACCGTCCAGCTCCAGTACAAGGCGCAAGACGCCATGTGCAGCAGGATGTTGCGGGCCGAAATTGATGTTGAAGTTGCGGACGGAGGTTTCAGGCATTGGATCGACCTGCAACACACAGGTGAATGGTGAATGGTGAATGGTGAATGGTGATCATTTCGGTTCGCCGAGCGACCTCACGAATTGAACCAGTCGCTTTCCCAAACGCGAGCAGCGGTCGTTCATTTGATTGCCTTCCACAGCTTTCAACAAACCGACCCGCACGCTGAGTGCCAAATGCGTTTCTAGTTCCTTCAAAGACCCCTGAGCTATACGAAGAAACTGAATGAATGTCCGCCTCTGACCGCGACCATATCCCTCTGCGATGTTGGCGGGAATGGAGGCTGCACACCGCCGCAGTTGCGACGTCATGCCGAACAGCTCCTCGCGAGGAAACTGCCGCGTCAAACGATACACTTCTTCGGCAATATCCATTGCTTCTTGCCAGACGATCAGGTCGCGGTAGTCGCGGATCTGCTCCGGCTTCTCGTCCATTCACCATTCACCATTCACCATTCACTGCTTCGCCTTCTCATCTCCCGGCAGCACATAATCCGTACCCTCCCAGGGTGAGAGGAAGTCGAAGTTGCGGAATTCCTGGCGGAGCTCCACAGGCTCGTAAACAACCCGTTTTGCGTCGTCGTCATAGCGCACCTCGACGAAGCCTGTCAGCGGGAAGTCCTTGCGCAGCGGGTGCCCCTCGAAGCCGTAGTCTGTGAGGATACGGCGAAGGTCCGGATGCCCGGTGAAAAGCACACCGTAGAGATCATAGACCTCGCGCTCATACCATCCGGCTGCCGGAAAAACCTCCACCGCCGAGGGAATAGGCGTTTCCTCGTCCGTGGCCACCTTCACTCGAATGCGCTGGTTCTGGCGCGGTGACAACAAATGATAGACGACATCAAAGCGCTTTTCGCGCGCCGGATAATCCGCTCCGCTGATGTCGATGAAGGAAATGAACTGGCATTGAACATCCGACTTGAGGAAGTTCAGCACATCAATGATATCGCCCGGCTCCACGAGGAGAGTAAGCTCGCCATAAGCCACAATGGCGTCCTGAATCTGGGCGTCGAGCTTTTCCTTGGCGTAGGCCGCCAGATCCTTGAGAACTTCGCTCATTGCACGACCTAACGTTCGATGGTGCCGGTTCGGCGGATCTTCTTTTGCAGAAGAAGAATGCCGTAAAGCAGGGCTTCGGCGGTAGGCGGACAGCCGGGCACATAGATATCGACCGGTACGACCCGATCGCAGCCGCGCACGACCGAATAGGAATAGTGATAGTAGCCGCCGCCATTGGCGCAGGAGCCCATGGAGATGACGTAGCGCGGCTCGGGCATCTGGTCATAGACCTTGCGAAGCGCGGGGGCCATCTTGTTGGTCAGCGTGCCGGCAACGATCATGACATCGGACTGCCGCGGCGAGGCACGAGGCGCAACGCCGAAGCGCTCGCTGTCATAGCGCGGCATGGAAGTCTGGATCATCTCCACCGCGCAGCAGGCAAGTCCGAAGGTCATGAACATGAGCGAGCCGGTCCGCGCCCAGGTGATAAGGGCCTCGGATGAAGTAACGAGGAAACCCTTGTCGGACAGCTCTTCGTTGATGGCACCGAAGAACCGGTCATCGGACCCGACAGGATTGCCTGTATTCGGGTCGATGACGCCTTTCGGTGTCGGCGCGATCAGGGTTGAATTGTTCAATCCCATTCCAGCGCTCCCTTTTTCCACTCATAGATGAAGCCGATGGTGAGAACGCCCAGAAAAACCATCATGGACCAGAAGCCCAGCCACCCGATCTCGCCGAAGGACACGGCCCACGGAAACAGGAAGGCGACTTCGAGGTCGAAGATGATGAAGAGAATGGACACCAGATAGAAGCGGACGTCGAACTTCATGCGCGCATCGTCAAATGCATTGAAGCCGCATTCGTAGGCCGACAGCTTTTCAGGATCGGGATTGCGATAGGCCACCAGGAACGGCGCCACTATCAGTGCCAGTCCGACGGCAAGGGCGACCCCGATGAAGATCACGATGGGCAGATACGAACTTAAGAGTCCATCCATGGTCCGACTTTCCGTTGCCTGCCAGGTGCGAGGCTGCGTACTCAAGGCGCAGTGTGAACCGTATCGGCCCTGTGGGATCGATACGATACGGCAAGCTCATGCTGCAACGCGGCGAGGGTTAGCGCAGGCAATCGGGCGACGCAAGTCAAACCTTGGCAAGATTGCGGCGATTGACGGCCAATTCGCATCCCGCCCGCCGAGTACGTTCCCACCATTGTTAAAAAGGTATCTATGCGAGCCAGCGAGCCTTTTGAAGGCCTTATGTCAGTAGTCTTGCCTCCCGCCTCGAAACCGGGTGGATGCACATCACCGAACCAGCTAACCCTATCGCTGACGCAACGGTCAATATTATTGATTGATGCGTCAATCAATAACGGTTCGGTGGAAGATGCCAGCGATACGGACGATAACTCCCACCATGGCGAGGCGAATCGCGCTCGCCGCCCAGGGCTTCACGGATCGCCGGACAGCCGGAGAGCCCGAGCGACGGCATTTGAAGCGGATCCTGCAGCGAACGGGTCTCTTCCAGATCGATTCCGTGAATGTCGTGGCGCGGGCACATTACATGCCTGCCTTTTCCCGCCTTGGCCCCTACTCTACCAGGCTCCTCGAAAGCGCGGCCTCCCGCAGGCCAAGGGCCCTATTCGAATATTGGGCGCATGAAGCCTCGCTCCTGCCGGTTGAAACGCAGCCACTCATGCGCTGGCGCATGGCGCGTGCAGAGGCCGGACAAGGCATCTATCGCAGGCTTGCGGAATTCGGGCGGGAAAAGCAGTCCTTCATCAAGGAGATCTATGACGAGGTCGTGCAGCGTGGGCCGATTGCCGCATCTGACATAGATGGTCACAGCGGTACTGGCGGCTGGTGGGGATGGAGCGACGCCAAGCATGCTTTCGAATGGCTGTTCTGGGCAGGCCACATCACCACCCATTCGCGCCGTCCGAGCTTCGAACGCCTCTATGATCTTCCCGAACGTGTGCTGCCCGCGTCGGTGCTTGCAGCGCCCACGCCTTCGCCTGTCGATGCCCACCGCGCGCTATTGGCCATCTCAGCCCGGGCACTCGGAATCGCGACCGGCGGCGATTTGCGCGACTATTTCCGCCTCTCTCCCACCGATATTGCCGGCCGGCTGGAGGAACTTGTCGAGGAAGGAGAGATCGAGCCGGTAGCGGTCAAGGGCTGGAAACAGCCGGCATATCTTCATCGGGACGCACGTCTTCCCCGCAAGGTAGAAGCCCGCGCCCTGCTCGCCCCTTTCGATCCCCTGATTTGGGAACGCTCCCGCGCCGAGCGGCTGTTCGGATTCCACTACCGCATCGAGATCTATACGCCGGCGGAGAAGCGTATGCATGGGTACTATGTCCTGCCTTTCCTGCTAGGCGATCGGATCGTGGCGCGAGTGGACCTGAAGGCCGATCGGCAGGCGGGCGTGCTGCGCGTGCAGGCCGCGCATCCGGAAGATCATGCTCCGCCTCATACGGCAGAGGAGATCATGGCCGAACTGAGGTCCATGGCAGGTTGGCTTGGCCTCGCACGTGTAGAGGTAATGCCTGCAGGCGATCTCGCGCCGGCGCTTGCGCAAATGCGGGGCTAGACCCGGGATTGTTCGATCTGCTCTCCAGAAGCAGAAAAGCCGGGACAAGCCCGGCTTCCTGAATAAAAGGATCTGATCCGTCAGCTTAGTTGACGGCGTCCTTCAGGCCCTTGCCGGCCGAGAATTTCGGCACGTTGCGGGCCGGAATCTTGACCTCTGCACCCGTCTGCGGGTTGCGGCCAGTCGAAGCCTCACGGCGGGAAACGGCGAAGTTGCCGAAACCGACGAGGCGAACGTCCCCACCTTTCTTCAGTTCCTTGGTAATGACCGAAAAGACGGCGTCGACAGCGGCCTGAGCCTTACCCTTTTCCAGACCGGCTTCTTCGGCGACAGCGGACACAAGTTCGTTCTTGTTCATAAAGAAATTCCCCTTCCCTATGGAGGCCGGAAGAAGCGACTCAACCGGCAAGATCGGAAGTCTAAGAAGAAGTCTTGGCGCGACCAAGCGGGAAATGACAGAAACCCCCGTCAAAATGCCGCTTTTCCGCGCCTTTGACACGAAAAGGCGGGCCTAAAGCCCGCCTTCCGCTCCTTAAGCCCAAACGGCACCGCAGTGTCAATGGGCTACGGTCTGCTTTCCAGCCTCGTCAGGAAGATCAACCTTCGCTGCGGGCTCCACCGGCTCCGTCCATTCGATCGGCTCCGGCATGCGCACCAGGGCGTGACGCAATACCTCCCCGACGCGGCTGACCGGAACAATCTCCAGCCCACTCTTCACATTGTCGGGGATCTCGGCCAGATCCTTGGCGTTCTCCTCGGGAATCAGCACCTTCTTGATGCCGCCCCTCAGCGCCGCAAGCAGTTTCTCCTTAAGGCCGCCGATCGGCAGCACGCGGCCGCGCAAGGTGATTTCGCCGGTCATGGCGATATCCTTGCGGACCGGTATGCCAGTCATCACCGAGACGATCGCGGTAGCCATGGCGACACCAGCCGACGGACCGTCCTTCGGCGTCGCACCCTCGGGCACGTGCACGTGGATGTCCTTCTTGTCGAAGACCGGCGGCTCAATGCCGAAATCGACAGCTCTGGAGCGCACGTATGACGCCGCCGCCGAGATCGATTCCTTCATCACGTCGCGCAGATTGCCGGTGACCGTCATCTTGCCCTTGCCGGGCATCATGACGCCCTCGATCGTCAGCAGTTCGCCGCCGACCTCGGTCCAGGCAAGCCCGGTGACCACGCCGACCTGATCCTCGCCTTCCGCCTGTCCGAACCGGAAGCGCGGAACGCCGAGATAGTCGGCCAGATTCTTCTCGGTGACCTTTACCGACTTCTTGCCCGACTTTAGGATTTCGGTCACCGCCTTGCGCGCGAGCTTCATCAATTCGCGCTCGAGATTGCGTACGCCGGCCTCCCGCGTATAGGTGCGGATGATTGCCTGCAGCGCCTCATCGCTGACCGAGAACTCCTTCGGCTGCAGCGCATGCTCACGAATGGCCTTCGGCAGCAGGTGCCTCTTGGCGATCTCCACCTTCTCGTCTTCGGTGTAGCCGGCAATACGGATGATCTCCATACGGTCCATCAGGGCCGGCGGGATGTTCAGCGTATTGGCGGTCGTCACGAACATGACGCTCGACAGATCGTATTCGACCTCGAGATAGTGGTCCATGAAAGTCGCGTTCTGCTCGGGGTCGAGAACCTCCAGCAGAGCAGACGACGGATCGCCGCGAAAATCCATGCCCATCTTGTCGATTTCGTCGAGCAGGAAGAGCGGATTGGACTTCTTGGCCTTCTTCATCGACTGGATGACCTTGCCGGGCATCGAGCCGATATAGGTCCGGCGGTGACCGCGGATCTCGGCCTCGTCACGCACGCCGCCAAGCGCCATGCGCACGAACTCGCGGCCAGTCGCCTTGGCGATCGACTTGCCGAGCGAAGTCTTGCCGACGCCGGGAGGGCCGACAAGGCACAGGATCGGGCCTTTCAGCTTCTTCTGCCGGCTCTGCACGGCCAGATATTCGACGATGCGCTCCTTGACCTTGTCCAGGCCGAAGTGATCGGCATCCAACACTTCCTGAGCATAATTCAGGTCGTTCTTCACCTTGCTCGGCTTGTGCCACGGGATGGACAGCAGCCAATCGAGATAGTTGCGCACGACGGTTGCTTCCGCGGACATGGGCGACATGGTCCGCAGCTTCTTCAGCTCAGCCTCTGCCTTCTCCCGCGCTTCCTTGGAGAGCTTTGTCTTCTTGATGCGCTCCTCGATCTCAGCCGCCTCGTCGCGGCCGTCCTCGCCCTCGCCGAGCTCCTTCTGGATCGCCTTCATCTGCTCATTGAGGTAATATTCGCGCTGGGTCTTCTCCATCTGCCGTTTGACACGGCTACGGATGCGCTTCTCCACCTGCAGGACGGAAATCTCGGCTTCCATGAAGCCCATGGCCTTTTCCAGGCGCTCGCGCACGGAAAGCGTGGCAAGCATCTCCTGCTTCTCGGGAATCTTGATCGCCAGATGCGAAGCCACGGTATCGGCCAGCTTCGAGTAATCCTCGATCTGGCTCGTGGCACCGACGACCTCAGGCGAGATCTTCTTGTTCAGCTTGACGTAGTTCTCGAAGTCCGAGACGACGGAGCGCGCCAGCGCCTCGATCTCGACTTCCTCGTCTTCCGGTTCGACCAGAACTTCAGCCCGGGCCTCGTGATAGTCGGTCCGGTCCGTATAGCCATTGACACGGGCGCGCGCTGAACCTTCCACCAGCACCTTTACGGTGCCGTCAGGGAGCTTCAGAAGCTGCAGAACATTGGCCAGGGTGCCGATGTCGTAGATGGCATTCGGCTCCGGATCATCGTCCGCGGCATTCATCTGCGTGGCAAGCAGTATCTGCTTGTCGGCGCCCATGACTTCTTCGAGCGCTTTGATCGACTTCTCGCGCCCTACGAAAAGCGGCACGATCATGTGCGGGAACACCACGATGTCGCGCAACGGCAGCACAGGATACAGGCTTTCGCCGGCGGATCTCGGGGATTGGGTCATTTTTCAACCTTTCGCACCGCGGCCGCCAAACGGCCAACCGCGAATCTCAGTTTAACGGCCGCGGGCCGATCCGCCTACCGACAGTTTGCCAACTGCATTAATGAGCACGGATATCGGCCCCGCCACTTGTCCACTAATTGGAGGCGCCCGGACCAAAGATCAAGGGCAACGGAGACCATGTGATCTCCAACGGCTGGAAGGGCAGCGTCACGCGCTGGCGCTGCCCTTTTCCTTCTCGGCATATATGTAGAGGGGCCGAGCATTTCCGGAGACGACCTCATCGGAGATCACGACTTCCTGAACGCCCTCAAGTGCTGGAAGCTCGAACATGGTGTCAAGCAGTATCGCCTCCATGATCGAGCGCAGGCCGCGCGCGCCTGTCTTGCGCTCGATCGCCTTCTTGGCGATCGCAATCAGCGCGTTCTCATGGAATGTGAGCTCCACATTCTCCATCTCGAACAGGCGCTGATACTGCTTGACCAGCGCATTCTTGGGCTCCGTCAGAATCTGCACCAACGCAGCCTCGTCGAGATCCTCGAGCGTCGCCAGAACCGGCAGACGGCCGACAAATTCCGGGATGAGGCCGAATTTCAGTAGATCTTCCGGCTCCACCTGGCGCAAGAGTTCACCCGAACGGCGATCCTCCGGCGAGGCGACATCCGCGCCGAAGCCTATGGAGGTCTTGCGACCGCGATCCGAAATGATCTTCTCCAAGCCGGCAAAGGCACCGCCGCAGATGAAAAGGATGTTGGAGGTGTCGACCTGCAGGAATTCCTGCTGCGGATGCTTCCGGCCGCCCTGCGGGGGTACCGAAGCCACCGTGCCTTCCATGATCTTCAGCAGCGCCTGCTGCACGCCCTCGCCCGAAACGTCGCGTGTGATTGAGGGGTTGTCCGACTTGCGGCTGATCTTGTCGATTTCGTCGATGTAGACGATGCCGCGCTGGGCGCGTTCGACATTGTAGTCCGCCGACTGCAGAAGCTTCAGGATGATGTTCTCGACATCCTCGCCGACATAGCCCGCTTCAGTCAGGGTCGTTGCGTCGGCCATTGTGAAGGGCACGTCGATGATGCGGGCAAGCGTCTGTGCCAGCAGCGTCTTGCCGCAGCCTGTCGGACCGATCAGCAGAATGTTGGACTTCGCCAACTCGACATCATTGTTTTTCGAGGCATGGGCCAGCCGCTTGTAGTGGTTGTGCACGGCCACTGAAAGGACACGCTTGGCATAACCCTGCCCAATCACATAGTCGTCCAGAACCTTGAGTATCTCCTGCGGAGTCGGCACACCCTCGCGCGACTTCACCATCGAGGATTTGTTCTCCTCGCGTATGATGTCCATGCAGAGTTCGACGCATTCATCGCAGATGAAAACCGTCGGGCCCGCAATCAGCTTGCGAACCTCATGCTGGCTCTTACCGCAGAACGAGCAGTACAGCGTGTTCTTGGAATCACCGCCGCCGTTGCTGATCTTGCTCATCTTCTCCAAGTCCTTTCACTGCCACCGGCGAGCCGATGGTAACACCGGGTATAGAGGCATACATGCCATTTTACCCAGCGGTCCGAACCATCAAACCAATTTCCGAACGAAACACAAATCGGAAAGCACGGCAACAAGTCTCGAATCCCTCCAAAAGTTGGGCAGGGAAACTCAACATAGGCTTAACGTTAAGCGGTTGCCGCGGCCGAGGGAACAAGAAAATGTGACAGAAATGACGCAGAGTTTCTCAAAAACGCGTCATCTTCCCTGCCCCACGCCCGAATCAGTCAGCAGGCTGTCCTTCGATAAGCTCGCGCGAGCTGATCACCTTGTCGATCAGGCCAAAATCCCTGGCTTCCTCGGAAGTCATGAAATGGTCGCGGTCGAGCGTGCGTTCGATGGTCTCGTAATCCTGCCCGGTATGCTTCACGTAAACCTCGTTCAGGCGCCGCTTCAGCTTGATGATATCCTGTGCATGGCGCTCGATATCCGAAGCCTGTCCCTGAAAGCCGCCGGATGGCTGATGGACCATGATGCGCGCATTCGGAGTGGCGAAGCGCAAGTCCTTGTGGCCTGCGCAGAGCAGCAACGATCCCATCGAGGCCGCCTGCCCGATGCAAAGCGTAGAAACGGCCGGGCGGATGAATTGCATGGTGTCGTAAATGGCCATGCCGCTTGTCACGACGCCGCCCGGCGAGTTGATGTAGAGAGCGATCTCCTTCTTCGGGTTCTCCGCCTCCAGAAAGAGAAGCTGCGCGCAGACAAGCGTTGCCATGCCGTCCTCGACAGGGCCCGTGATGAAGATGATACGCTCCTTCAAGAGCCGCGAGAAAATATCATAGGCCCGTTCGCCGCGATTGGTCTGCTCGACGACCATCGGCACGAGATTCAGTGCGGTATCGACCGGGTTTGGCATATAAGCGTCCCTTTCGTTTGAGGGAATTTTTCATGGGGAACGAAACCGCGCCGGATAGGCGGAATCGCACTCGCTGTCACGTCATAGATAGGATGCCGGCTCACGCTTGCGCAAGACCACGATTTTTCTCCTGGTCTGCCGCGCTTCCAATCTTCTCCCAAGGGCCTGATGGTCAGGCGTGAAATGATGGCTGGCGGTGAAACAGTAGTCCAAGGATACGCCTTGAAACCCGCCCGCGCCGTTGGGAACAAGGCCGGTCGTAAAGCCACGGGCATTCACGTAGAGCGTGGCATGCCACGAATGGTTCACCCATGGCGTATGCGCAAGACGGTATTTGCCCACGATTTGGGTGAAAAGATGCAGCGCTTCACATGTATCGCGCCATTCCGCATAGGGAATGGCAGACCAAGTGTTCTTCACGGTGCCTGACCCCGGTTGGTGGAACAGCCATCCGCCATACCGGTAAAATAGCGCAATATGCGCTAATGCCAGTACTTTCCATATCGAACTTGGCTTCGAGGATCTTGGTGGGACGGGAACGCCTGTCCAAAACGCAAGGAAAGCACTGAGATCGCTCCCAGTGCCTCCCTGTTCAGATCAGACCTCCATCCTGTCGACCGCTCGCAAGCGAGAGCCGCCACGAAAGAACCCTGACCCGAAGGTCTCGGCGTTCTGTTCCCACGTGTCTCCACGGCATCGGGATACGGTTCGCCGGACCTTGCCTGCTCGGCCCGCAAAGGCTTGATCAGGCGTGCCATCGAAGGACTTGTCCGGCCTTCATGGCAGCATCGGTTCTGCCGGATGCGTTCCAGACCGCTTTTCGGCAGGTCCGCTGGACATCTGGCTCCAATCCGGTTTCAGGTTTCCCATCAACTGATCGGGTCAGCACGGCCTCAGGTTTGCCCTTGGCTTGATCCCGCTGTCCGGGCGGGAGCTTCCAGGCTCCTGAGATGAAGTCAGCCTAGGCCCATCGCGCTGCTGCTGCAATGGTTCCGCGCCTGTGGAAAGCGAGGATATAGGGGATGACGTAAGGTCAGCGGCCAAACGCCGCCGGCCGGCAATTTCCCCTTGTCCAGGTAATCAGCTGTTTTGGCTTAGATTTTCGCCAGCGCCTGTTCCAGATCGGCGATGATGTCCTCCACATCCTCGATGCCTATGGACAGACGTATGACGTCGTTTCCGGCACCCGCCGCCGCCTTCTGCTCATCGGTGAGCTGGCGGTGCGTGGTCGAGGCAGGATGAATGATGAGTGAGCGCGTGTCGCCTATATTGGCAAGATGCGACAGCATCTCGACGCCCTCGACGACCTTCACGCCGGCCTCGAAGCCACCCTTCAGCCCGAAGGTGAAAACCGCCCCTGCACCCTTGGGCGAATATTTCTGCATCAGCGCGTGGTTCGCATCTCCAGGCAGACCCGGATAGGAGACCCATTCGACGGCGGGATGGCTCTTCAGCCATTCGGCAACCTTCAGCGCATTGTCGCAATGGCGCTGCATGCGCAGCGGCAAGGTCTCGATGCCGGTCAGGATCATGAAGGCGTTGAAGGGCGAGATTGTCGGGCCGAAATCGCGCAGGCCGAGAACGCGCACGGCAATGGCGAAGGCGAAATTGCCGAATGTCTCGTGCAGAACGATGCCGCCATATTCGGGCCGCGGCTCCGAAAGCATCGGGTAGTTGCCGGACTTCGACCAGTCGAAGGTGCCACCATCGACCACAATGCCACCCATGGAATTGCCGTGGCCGCCAAGGAATTTCGTCAATGAATGGACGACCACATCCGCGCCATGCTCGATCGGTCGCACGAGATGTGGCGAGGCCATCGTATTGTCGACGATGAGGGGAAGACCGTGCCTATGGGCAATCTCGGCTATTTTCGCCAGATCGACGAAAGTGCCGCCGGGATTGGCCAGGCTCTCCACGAAGACGGCCCTCGTCCTGTCGTCGATCTGGTTTTCGAAGGAGGACAGATCGTCCGGATCGGCCCAGCGCACCTCCCAGCCGAAATTCTTGAATGCGTGGCCAAACTGGTTGATCGAACCGCCGTAAAGCTTTCTGGCGGCGATGAAATTATCCCCCGGCCGCATGATCGTATGGAAAACGAGAAGCTGGGCGCCATGGCCGCTGGCCGCAGCGACTGCCGCCGTTCCTCCCTCAAGCGCCGCGACGCGCTCCTCGAGCACGGCGGTCGTTGGATTCATGATACGGGTATAGATGTTGCCGAAGGCCTTCAACCCGAACAGCGAGGCTGCGTGATCGGCATCGTCAAAGACATAGGAGGTGGTCTGGTAGATCGGCGTGGCGCGCGCGCCGGTGGCCGGATCGGGCTGCGCGCCGGCATGGACGGCAAGCGTGTTGAAGCCTGGTGTGCGTTCGGTCATGTCGACCCCTCCATTCTCGTTTTCCGAAAGCATTCATCGCAAAGCCAAAGACCCAAAGCAAAGAAGATTTGCGCGCTGCAAGCCCGGATCGGGCAAAATCACCGTTGCCTTATGCCAAAGCTCTGGAAGCCCTGCCTCAGGAGAGGCTTTTTCGATGAGATAACGCGGCTGTTGACACCGTTCCAGCTTATCTCGCCGGAAAGACGGGCATATTCGATTTTCGGGCAGCGGTTCATGACGACCTTTATCCCCGCCGCCTCGGCGCGCGCCGCCGCCTCGTCGTGGCGGATTGTGAGCTGCGTCCAGACCACCTTCGGCAACGGATCGAGCGCCAGCACTTCCTCTACAATGCCGGGCACGGCAGCCGACGGACGGAACACGTCAACCATATCGATCGGCTCGGGAATATCGGCCAGTTTCGCATAGACGGGACGGCCGAGGATTTCCTTCCCGGCCTGGCCAGGATTAACCGGAAAGACCGTATAGCCCTTGTCGATCAGATATTTGGTGACAAAGAAGCTCGGCCTCACATCGTTGGCGGACGCGCCAACGATGGCAACCGTTTTCACCTCGTTCAAAATGCCGGATATATAAGCGTTGTCGTAGGAATCGTGGTTCATTCGGGCAGCGATATACGGCCTTCCGCGTCAATGGGAAAGTCCGGATTGTGCGCCACTTCCCAGACATTTCCTTCCGTATCGGTGAAATAGCCCTGCATACCGCCGAAGAAGGCCATCCTGGCCGGCTTCAATATGCGACCGCCAGCCTTCTCCGCCCTCGCCAGCACAAGACCGACCTCATCCTCCGTACGCGTATTGTAGGCGAGCGCGACGCCGGGAAAGCCGGCTCCGGGCACTTCGATGCCCGCATCCCTGGCCAATTCCTCACGCGGCCATAGGGCCAGAATCAGCCCGCCCATCTGGAAGAAGGCGACGCCTTCGGTGATCTTCTCGTTCCGCTCCAGGCCCATCGCTTCATAGAAGCGGACAGCACGGTCGAGATCATCCACGCCAAGGGTTATGATCGAGACGCGCGGTTCCATGCTATTTGCCGGTCCAATGCGGCTCTCTTTTCTCCACGAACGCACCGATTCCCTCTTCCGCGTCGCGCGCCATCATATTCTCCACCATTACGCGGGCGGTATATTCGTAAGCCTCGGTCAGACCGAGTTCCGCCTGCTTGTAAAAGGCTTCCTTGCCGATCTTGAGCGTCAAAGGCGATTTCGAAGCGATGGTTTGCGCGTATTTCGTCACGCTCTGATTGAGGTATTCGCGCGGCACGACACGATTGACCAGACCAAAGTCACGCGCAGTCTGCGCATCGATCATCTCGCCGGTCAGCAGCATCTCCATGGCATGCTTGCGCGAGACATTGCGTGACAGCGCTACCATCGGCGTGGAACAGAACAGCCCGATATTGACGCCTGGGGTGGCGAAGCGCGCATCCTCGGCCGCGATTGCCAGATCGCAGGATGCCACGAGCTGACAGCCAGCCGCCGTCGCCACGCCGCCGATTTCCGCGATCACGGGCTTCGGGTGGCGCACTACTGTCTGCATCAGCCGGGCACAGTTTCCCATGGTCTTCTCGAAGAAGGCACGGCCCCGGTCCGGATCCTTCCGGTGCGCCGTCATCTCCTTGAGGTCGTGACCGGCCGAAAAGACTTTGCCCTCATGTCGGATGACAATGACGCGAACCGCCTTGTCGTCACCTGCGCGGTCCAGTTCGCTTTGCAAGGCGTCCATCAGCGCAATCGAAAGGGCATTGGCCGGAGGATTGGCCAAGGTCAACCACAGGATGCCCTCCTCTCGCCGGGAAAGGACAAGCCCCGGGTTCTCCGTTTCGCAAGCGGCCAGAACTTCCGCCATCTGTTCCTCCTACTGCGTGTAATGTTGTCTTGGGACAGAACTAGCACGCATCCGCTTGAAGAACAGCGCCCAAACAACGATTGTGTATTTGCGCTTACGCAAACGGAAGCAGGGAGGAACCGATGGACATGAGGGCGAACCGTAACGCTTTGATACCAGTGATGACGGTGGAGGAAATCAACGCATTCCTCACCAAGGAATTCCCCCAGTTGAACCAGGGAAGCTCCGACTACATGGCCGTCGAAATCCACCCCGGCGGCTGCACCGTGCGTCTTGACGCCTCTGAAAGGCATCTGCGGCCTGGCAATACGATCTCCGGCCCTGCCCTGTTCGCGCTGGCGGATATCGGCGGCTATGTTTGCGCGCTTTCGCATATCGGACCAGTGGGCCTGGCCGTGACGACCAATCTCAACATCAATTTCATGCGCAAGGCCGAGGCCGGACGGGTAGAGGGCCATTGCCGTATTTTGAAGCTCGGCAAAAGCCTGATGGTCTTCGACACCGAAATGGTCGCGGGGCCAGACCGTCTCACGATCGCTCATGCGACGGGCACATATTCCATCCCGCCGAGCCGTTGAAATTAATGGTAAAATAATACCATGGTAACTAACATATTGTTTTTATATCATTTTATTCTCTGAACGTATCTCTCTTGGTGCATTTTACGCATTGACGTTCGATTCTCTCTGAAGTAGAAGCGCTCGCATAACAGCGGCCCGCCACAAGGCGGCCGTTTGTTTTTGAGGGCCGGTTTTGGCTGGCCATCAGTTCAAGCAACAAGAAGCGCCTTCGCAAGAAGGTTAGAACCGGAAGCAGAACCATGAAAACCTTTTCGCAGAAGCCTGCGGACGTGGTGAAGAAATGGGTGCTGATCGATGCCGAGGGTCTCGTTGTCGGTCGTCTCGCCTCAATCGTCGCCAACCGCCTGCGCGGCAAGCACAAGCCGACTTACACCCCGCATGTCGATGATGGTGACAACGTCATCGTAATCAATGCCGACAAGGTCGTCCTCACCGGCAAGAAGTACCAGGACAAGAAGTATTACTGGCATACCGGCCATCCCGGCGGCATCAAGGAGCGCACGGCGCGCGAGATCCTGGAAGGCCGTTTTCCGGAACGGGTCGTCGAAAAGGCTGTCGAGCGCATGATCCCGCGCGGGCCGCTCGGACGCCGGCAGATGAAGAATCTGCGCGTCTATGCCGGCGCCGACCATCCCCATGCGGCCCAGCAGCCCGAAAAGCTCGATGTGGCTGCGATGAACAAGAAGAACGTAAGGGTCCAGAAGTATGGCTGAACTCAATTCCCTCCAGGATCTCGGCACGGTGGCGCAGCAGACTGTGCAACCCGAGGCCCCGGTCCATGTACAGAAGCTCGACAAGTTCGGCCGCGCCTACGCCACCGGCAAGCGCAAGGACGCCATCGCTCGCGTCTGGGTCAAGCCCGGCACCGGCAAGATAGTGGTGAATGACAAGGAATTCACCGCCTATTTCGCTCGTCCTGTCCTGCAGATGATCCTGCAGCAGCCGATCGTTGCGGCGAACCGTAACGGCCAGTACGATATCGTCGCCACTGTCACGGGCGGCGGCCTTTCGGGCCAGGCCGGCGCGGTGCGTCATGGTATTTCCAAGGCGCTGACCTATTACGAGCCGGAGCTTCGCTCGGTGCTCAAGAAAGGCGGCTTCCTGACCCGCGACAGCCGTACTGTCGAGCGTAAGAAATACGGCAAGGCGAAAGCCCGCCGCAGCTTCCAGTTCTCCAAGCGCTAAGCGTTTGGAGACAGACGAAAAAGCGGGCCTCAGGCCCGCTTTTTGCATGAGTGGTTCGCATCCCTATCAGTTCGTCAGGCCGTAGGGCACGCGATAGCCGTTCTGCTCCAGCCATTCGATGGCCAGCGCCGGTTCGTCAGTCTGGATCATCGTGGCGCCCTCCTCGGCCCAGAAGCCATAGATCTCTTCCGGCATACCGGCACTGACGGCCATCTGGTCTCCCCGGCCGCCGGACATCGGCCCCATCGGCTGTCCCTCGATAGCGATCGTGTTGACCCACAGGTGCCAGTCGCCACGCGCGGCCACGGCTCGTGCACGGGCGCCGAACAGGAGCCCGCCATCGTCAGTCATGCCGGTACCCTTGCGGTGCCAGGTGATCATTTCGACGGCATCAGGCCCGAAGGGCCGTGTTGCATGCTCCAGAAAGGCCACGTCCTTCACGGCGTCATCGGCCATGATCGGCATGAAGCGAATGCCATCGCCGATCCTGGCCATGACGCGTCGCATCTCCGCCACTTTCTCGGCGTTCCAGAGATTCTGCTTGATCACCACTTCGCTTTCGACACCCGATTCACGGGCCACCGCCGCGATGCCTACAAGGTCCTCCATACCGAGCTTGTTGTCGATATTGACCAGAATCCTGCCTTTCGTGTGTTCCAGCATGCCAGCGAGCGTCGGCACGGTTTCTTGCGTGACCTGTCCCGTTCCTTCGACGACAAGCCGGCATGAGGCCAGATCCGAAAGCGTCCTTTCGATCAACTTGCCACGGCAGGTAGTCGTTCGGTTGAGCCATGTGTCGTGGAGCACGACATAGATGCCATCCTTTGTCTTCTGGACGTCGATCTCTACCATTTCGGCACCAAGTTCGATGGCGTTCTCGACGGCAGCAATCGAATTTTCCGGAAAACGCGCGCGGTTCTGGGTAAGTCCGCCACCGCGATGGGCGATCACCATGATATGGTCGCGCCACTGATTGGCATTTTCCAGCCGCTCGATAATCTCGGCAATGCGCGTGGTTTCAGCCATGGTCGGACTGGCCACGCTGACAAAAAAGAGTGCCGCGAGCGCGCCAATCATGCGCATGCGAATCGCTCCCTTTCCGATATTGCCGTCCGGTGAATAGGCAAGGTGCATGACAGGTAGATGAAGCGACTGCCTTCTCGCGGATGCAAAAAACGGAGTGGCAATCGTCAGGAGAATGTCGAATAAGGGAGCCCGCGCCAAATGCCGAGGAGACGCGAATGCCCTCCACATCCATAGACCACGCCTTCACTACCCCCGACAGGATCGGAGCAGCCAGCGATCCTACCTATGCCGGGGCGCTGTCCTTCATGCGCCGGCAGTTTTCAAAAGATGCGCACGGCGCAGATGCGGTGGTCTGGGGCATTCCCTTTGACGCCGCCGTCTCCAACCGACCCGGCGCCCGCTTCGGGCCGCAGGCAATACGGCGTGCCTCGGCGATCTTCGACAATGATCCGCAATATCCCTTCGACCGCGATCTCTTCAATGCGCTATCGGTCATCGACTATGGCGACTGTCTCCTCGACTACGGGAACCATCAGGAGACGCCGGCCAGGATCGAGCAGGAAGCAGCGAAGATCATCGAATCCGGCACATTCCTCGTCAGTCTCGGCGGTGACCACTCCGTTACCTTGCCGCTACTGAGAGCTCATGCCGCCAGACATGGTCCGCTCGCTCTGGTTCAGTTCGATGCCCATCAGGACACTTGGCCCGATGACGGAAAGCGTATCGACCATGGCTCCTTTGTCGGCCGGGCGGTACATGACGGCATTGTGGATCCCAACCGCTCGATCCAGATCGGCATCCGCACCCACGCGCCGGAGGATTGCGGCATCCGCATTCTCTACGGCCACGATATCGAAGAGATGAAGGCCACCGACATCGCTTATGCGATTGCGGAACGGGTGGCCGGACGAAAGGTCTATGTGACCTTCGACATCGACTGTCTCGATCCGGCCTTCGCGCCGGGGACAGGCACGCCGGTTGCCGGTGGACCGTCGTCGGCCAAGATACTTTCAGCACTGAGGCAGCTTGGCGGGCTTGATATCGTTGGTGCCGATGTGGTTGAGGTAGCCCCTCCCTATGACCATGCGGACATCACCGCCATCGCCGGAGCCACTATTGCCATGTACTATCTCGGGCTGCTTGCGGAGCGAAACGGCCGCCGATGAACCCTTGTGCGGTGACACGCGACGGCTGCCAGCCATGATTCCGCCGCCTATCGTAGCAATCTGAAGTCCCGAACCTCCTTTTACGCACAGACCCATGAAACCGAAAATCTTCATAGACGGCGAACACGGCACCACCGGGCTGCAGATCCGCACCCGGCTCGGCAACCGGCCGGACCTGGAAATCCTCTCGATCCCCGAGGCCGAGCGGCGCAACAAGGATATGCGCGCGGATTTCCTCAATGAGGCGGATATCGCCATCCTGTGCCTGCCGGATGAAGCGGCGCGCGAGGCCGTGGCCATCCTTGAAGGGGCAAATTCCACGCGCATCATCGACACCTCGACGGCGCATCGGGTAGCCCCGGGCTGGACCTATGGATTTGCCGAGATGGATAAAGGCCAGCGGGAGCGGATTGCAGAAGCGCGGCTTGTCGCAAATCCCGGCTGCTATCCCACCGGCGCCATAGCGCTTATCCGGCCGCTTGTGAAAGCCGGTCTGCTTTCTCCCGACCATCCGGTGAGCATCAATGCCGTCTCGGGCTATACCGGCGGTGGCAAGCAGATGATTGCGCAGATGGAGGACTCAAGCCATCCCGAACACATCGCGGCACCCCATTTCCTCTACGGCCTGCCCTTGCAGCACAAGCATGTGGCCGAGATGAAAGAGCATGGAATGCTTTCGCGTCGGCCGATCTTCAGCCCCAGCGTCGGTCGCTTTCCGCAAGGCATGCTGGTGCAGGTGCCGCTGCATCTGGACGAGTTGGAAGGCGCACCGTCACTTGCGACCGTCCATCAGGCCCTTGCCGATCACTATGCCGGGCAGGACGTGGTCGAGGTGGTGCCGCTGGCTGAAAGCGCAAGACTTGCGCGCCTCGACCCGACCGAACTCGCCGGTACGGACCGGATGAAGCTCTTCGTCTTCGGAACCGAGGGCAAGGGGCAGGTCAATCTCGTCGCCTCGCTCGACAATCTCGGCAAGGGCGCTTCGGGAGCGGCAGTCCAGAACATGGACCTGATGCTGAAGCATTGAATGATCAGGCAATCAGCTTCTGACTGCGATTTGCGTCGGCAGTGGATAGGCACTCTTGGTGGCGCGCCAATGGGCGGTGGCGAAGATCAGCACCACGATCGCGAAGGCCTGGTGCAGCAGCGCCCAATGGATATGGGCCTGAGCAAGGAGTGTGCCTACGCCGATCGCCGCCTGACACAGGACGAGAGCGACAAGCACCCAGGCGCGGCGCGAATGGGTCGTTCCTGGCAGAGCGCGCATCATCGCGACGGCATGCCATAGTGCGATGAGTAGCACGCCATAAGCGAACATCCGGTGGACGAACTGGACCGTCTTGGGGTTTTCGAACAGATTGCGCCAGGCTGGCTCGATCACGAACAGGTCACCAGGAATGACGGCGCCGTCCATCAGCGGCCAGGTATTGTAGCTGAGGCCGGCATGAAGGCCTGCAACAAGTGCGCCAAGATAGATCTGGATGAGCACCAGCAATACCATGATGCCAGCGAAGCGTTGTTCGGCACGGCCGGCAGCTTGTTGCGAATAGATCGCCAGCCCGCGCGCGATATAGGCGACTGCCATGATGATGATGCAGGCGAATGTCAGATGGATTGCCAATCGGTACTGGCTGACCGAGACGCGTTCGGTCAGCCCTGAGGCAACCATCCACCAGCCGACAGCTCCCTGCAGGCCGCCGAGCGCAAGCAGGCAGACCAATCGCGGCTTGAGACCACGCTCCAGGCGGCCGGTCAGCCAGAACAGCAGCAAAGGGACGGCGACGAGGAAGCCGACACCTCTTGCAAGGAAGCGGTGCGCCCACTCCCACCAGAAGATGGTCTTGAACTCCTCCAGCGACATTCCCTTGTTGATCTTCTCATATTGGGGAATCTGCTGATATTTCAGGAACTCCTCCTGCCACTCGGCCTCATTGAGCGGCGGGATGACACCGTGGATCGGTTTCCACTCCGTTATCGAGAGACCGGATCCGGTCATTCGGGTCGCGCCGCCGACCATGACAAGCGCGAACAATACCAGCAGGACGATGTAGAGCCAGCCGCGCACCAGCGCGCGATCACGGAGCTCCTTGTCCCGCGCGGCATAGGGAGAATTGACGTCCGCGGTTATTGTCATGTCTCGTCCGGTAACAGGTCGCAGATAGGTGAACCAGACCGTCGCTGCTTTCAAGTCCAGGCCTTACGCGACATGCCGTCGCGCCAAGCTGGTGACGCCCAGCGTTGCGCTCGTTGCCCCCAGCTTCTATGAGGGATGCGAAAGGACTTATCCATGCCCGTAAGGCTGCGCAAATTCATCGGCATGATCGCGCTCGTGGCGCTCGTCATTATCTATGCGCTCGTCGCCACCACGGTCGCGGCCGCGCGCCTCGCGGATGCGGGCGCGCTGGTGCATCTGGTCTATTTTCTTGTCACCGGGCTTTTGTGGGTGTTGCCGGCCATGCTCATCATCAAATGGATGGCGGGAAAGCCGCAAGCCCAGGATTAGGGCCAATCGACATTCAGAGATTGAAGCAGCAAACTAGGCGGCGCTGCTCCTGCACTCCCCCGGCACCGGCGGCTGATAGCCGGTAGGCGTCACCAGAACGGCCTCTCTGTAGCCAAAGGCTCTCAGATTGCGCAGCGCCCGCGGAGCCGAACTTTCCTCCAGATCAAGCATGGCAACCATGACGACGGTCTCAGCGGTTACTAACCGCTCTATTTCGGCCGGATCGGCAGGACCGCATTCCACCAGAACCACGTCATAGGCAGCGGCCAGGGAATCCATGATGATCGGCAGGCGATCAACCGCGCGCATGGCGCGTTGCGGGTCAGCCGTACCGGCTGGAATGACATGGCAATCCGAATAGAGATCGCCATGGATGACATCGGCAAACTGCGCCTCGGAGGCCAGTAGATTGGTGATGCCCGTATAAGACGGGCTTTCCAGCATCGGCCTGGAAGCTGCGCTCGATGTCGTGAGGTCCAGGAGGAGCACGCGCAGGCCGGCATCAGCCACTGCACGAGCGACCAAAATAGCCGCAGCTGCGGCCTCGTCACCTTCGGGCGAGACGAAGATGGCCCGTGACATGCCGCCCACGATGAGCAACTCCGCTGCCTTGGCGATGTCCATTTCACCATATGCACGCGTTTCTGATCGAGGATGCAGTGTCTGTTGACCGTCTTCGCGGAAGTCCACAGCTTGCGGCACTGGCATTGCCACCTGTCGGATTGGCTCGATGGCGAGGGGAGCCGGGCGCATAGCCCTTCCGCTGAACAGCTCACGCAGCAGAATGAAGATGACCGACAGAAACAGCGCGGCAGCAAAGCCAGCAGCCGTCATCGGCAGCATCTTCGGAAAATAGGGGTAGGCCGGCACAAGGGCATGAGAGAGGACCCGTACATCCCCAGGCAGATAATTGTGCTCGCGGCGCGACCAGGCTGCGGCATCCTGGTTCGATTGCAGCCTGGCTTCCTGCTGGACGGCAATATAGGCTTCCGCAATGGCGTTCGGAACCTTGGCGGCAAGTTCGGGATCCTCGGACGAGAACAGAATTGCGATCACCCGGGAACCCTTGACGCGATAGATATCGAGCTTCTCGCGAAAGGCCTCCAGCACACGCTGGCCCGGTGCAATGTCAGCAGGATTGCTCCTGAGGCCGGTCATCACCATCAACTGCCCAAGTGGAGAAAGCCTGCCCAGGAACTCCTCATGGCTCGCAAGATCCAAGACGCCTGCCACCTTGGCCAGGATGTCGCTCGATGCAACGACCTCGACCTGACTGTTGAGGCCAGAATCGTCGTGAATTGGGTCACTGCCAGCATTGTCCGGCCGCGCAGAGACCAATTCACGCGTTTGAATCAGGATGCGAGTTTCGGCCCGGTAAAGCGGCGTGGAAAGCAAGACCCAGGTAAACATCACGATTGTCATAGCCAGCGTGAAAAGCAGGATGGTCAACCAATTTCCCCATAGGCCAACGAACAGCCGTCCCAGGACGAAATCGACGTCATTTGCAGAAGGCTGACCACCTTTCATTGCGCTTCGCTCCTGTGCGGGAACAAACGTAAACGGTCATGGTAACCAGGCGGTTAAAGCCCAATGACGCTTCGATCTGCCGATTGAACCAGCATCGAAAGATGATCTCTCCTGTCAGCTTTTGGTTGGAATGAGCTGCGCCATGTGGCATGCCGTCAGGCGGCAACAGGCGGTTACCTGTGCCGACCAGTATCGGAAGACTCGCAACATGGCGCAACTCAGTGCAGAGACCCGGATCGAGAACGAGGCCATCCGTTCGATGATGGAGCGGCTGAGCGCCGACCACAGGGATTACGAAATCGAGACTGGCCGGGACAATCATTGGGAATTCAAGACCTATTACGGTTCCCTGCATGCCGTGCTCGAACGGCACGACAGCGTGATGATCCGTGTCCTGGCCGATGACGAGACCAATCTGTCCTATATGAAGATGGCCGTGGCCGGCCACGTAGCGGAATATCTTGGCACGACCGAGGGCATCCGCTGGCAGGGCGACGGCATGGACAGCGGCACGCCGATCTTCTTTCGTGAGATCACTGTTTTATCCTCCACCCGCATTTCGCCGCATATGCAGCGCCTGCGCTTCCGCGCCGACAATCTCGAGCGCTTCGTCCATGGCGGGCTGCATATCCGTATCCTCCTTCCCCCGTCCGGCAGAAAGCCGGTCTGGCCGACCATGGGCAGCGACGGCCTGGTTGTCTGGCCGACCGGCACGGACGCGCTCGTCGTCAGGGTCTATACCATCCGCGCCATCAACGCGGCGGAAGGCTGGCTCGACGTGGATTTCGTCCTGCATGCGGGAGACAGCACGCCGGCCGCGACTTTCGCGGAAAAGGCACGGCCGGGCGATGTCATCGGCATGTTCGGACCAGGTGGCGGCGACGTTCCGGAGGGGCGCAACCTCTTGCTGCTCGGCGACGATACCGCGCTTCCAGCCATCGGGCGTATTCTGGACCGCCTCACCCCGGCCACGCAAGCGACAGTCTATCTGGAAGTCGACGGTCCGGCTGATGCCATCCCGCTTGCCGAGCATGAGAATATCACGGTGAACTGGCTCTACAGGAACGGGTGCGAGCCGGGTATGGCCGGTCTTCTCCCGCAGGCACTTCGAGCCCTGGAACCCTCCAATCTGCCGCCGGACGTCTATGTCTGGGCTGGATGCGAATTTTCCGATTTCAAGGAAATCAGGAAGATCGTCCGCAAGGACTGGGGCCTGAAGAGGGACCGGCAGCTAATCGTCTCCTATTGGCGCCGGGGAGTCCAAGGAGAAGACGGGACGGAGCACGACGAATAATGGCCCTGCCCTCTCCCGGTTATTGCCTGTCGGAGACCGCAGCGATTGCCGGTATTGCGGCGACTGCCACAAGTCCGGCCCCCACGAAGAATATGCCATAGCCGAGATATTCAGCGACAAAGCCGGCGACAACGCCACCTGCCATGCTGACCAGCGCGTCCATGCACTGGAAAAGCGTGAAGTCCACGCCGGCCTGTCGCGGGTCCGACCAGCGCATGAACTGAGCATAAAGTGCGACGAAACCTAGCGCCATGAAGCCGGATGAACTTGCGATCGCGACGATCATCAAGATCATTTTCGATTGGATGTTCTGGAAGTCGTAGACAGAGAAGAAAAACAGAGCCGTCGCCTGCAGCACGAGAGCGAGCACGAGAACCTTGCGTACGCCGAACACCCGGACCAGCGCACCGCCGGCAAGCGCGGCCGCGACACCGACGAACATGCTTCCAACGCCGTTCAGGAGCCCGACCGTCGCAAGGTCGAGCCCGGCATCGATCAGGAACGGCCCGACCATGGCCAGGCTTGCCTTTTGCGCGACGACATAGATAGCGGCCGCCAGAAGGCCCCGGCGGATTTCCGGGCGGCGCCATGCCGCGAGCAGCGATGGCGTGTGCTCCCTCACGGCATCCTTTGCGCGATTTGCTGGCCCGAGAAAGAAGGGCAATCCCAGCAGGAGCAGCAAAAGGGCCATGCTCCAGACGGCGAACCGCCAGCCGGAGGCATCGACCAGAACAAGGAAAAGACCGGCGCCGATGGCCGAACCGAGATAGGCGCCGCCGACCTGGGCGGCATTGCCCCAGCCGTGGTGCTCTTCCGCAAGGTTCTGCACGGCGAAACCGTCGCAGGCTATATCGACGGTCGAAGCGGCGAAAGCCACGATGGTGAGGCAGGCAAGTACGGGAAGCAGCGATGCGGGGCCGATCATCCCGACCAGAAACAGCCCGGCAACGGATATGAGGCCGCCGACGAGTATGATCGTTCCTGTCCGATTCCGCCCCTGCGGCGGCAGGCGGAAACGCTCGACCGCCGGCGACCAGAGGAATTTCAGCGCCCAGGGCAGGATGATCAGTGAAAGCAGGCCAATACGGTCGAGCGGCAATCCTTCGGCACGCATGACTGCCGGCAGACCGTTCCAGGTGATCCCGCCGATGACGCTTTGCGCGACATAGAGGCCGCTGATCGCGGTAAAGATCGCGACCGGCGAGGCCGTTGTCGGCTCACCTACGACGGTTTCAGCCATCAGAAGCGGTACCGGAGGCTACCGAATACAGACACGCCTTCGTCACGATAGCAGTAACCAGCCGAGCAGGTCTGCTTCCGGGTGTCGAACAGGTTCTTGGCGTTGACCTGCATTGACAGGCCTTTCAGATCGGGATTGCGAGCGCCGAAATCATAGGAGATGGCAGCATCGACAAAAGCCCTATCGTCGTTCTTGAAGGTGTTGAGGTCATCGCCGTAACTTTCCCCGACATAGCGGACACCGGCACCGAGACCCAAACCCACCAGCGGACCATCCTGGAACACATAGTGCCCCCAGAGCGAGAGGATATTGTTCGGCGTGGCGGAGAGTTCCTTGCCCTCAGTGCTTTCTGGCCCCTCGCCCAGATCAATCATCGCACCCTTTTCAATCTTCACGCGCAGATGCGTATAGGAGGCAATCAGGCTGAAACCGTTGTCGAAGGAGGCGTTAGCTTCCAGTTCGAAGCCGCGCGAGTTCATGTCGAGTTGGCGTTGTCTGTTGACCCCGGTCGATGTGTCGAAAACCACACCGTCTTCCTGATCAATGTCGAAGACTGCCGCGCTCAGAATTACATTCGTGTCCGGAATCTCATATTTGACTCCGGCTTCCATCTGTCTCGCGATCGTTGGACGGGCGATGCGTCCAACAGGGTCCGGAATACTGAGATCGTCGTAGACCAAGCCAATATTGGGCGAAAACGACGTAGAATAATTGGCGTAAGGGATCAGGCCCCATTCAGTCCTATAGGAAGCACCGAGACGGTAGGAAAAGGCCTCGTCCGTCTGCTCGGTTTCCGCGAAGGAGGCATCGACTGACTCGGTACCCACCCAGTCGTATCGACCACTGGCGAAGAGTGTCAGATTGTTGATGTCAATCTGATCGTGGAGATAGATGCCCACCTGGTTTGCGGTCTGGCTGCCAGCGAAGGGCGGATTCCCCGCACGCGCATCATCGACTGTCGGATAGAAGGTCGCAGAATCGGCACTGTAGTCCGTCCAGGCATAGTCAATTCCCACCACTGCTTCGTGCTCGAGAGGGCCGGTGGCGAAATTGAATTGCGCCATGTTGTCGACCACGAAGTTAGCCATGTCTTCGATGTAGTGGCCGTAACCGCGCTGAAGGTCATTCCCGACAGGGTAGTGATAGCTATATTCAAGATCAGCATCGACGACGTTGTAACGCAGGTTCTGGCGAACCGTTACAGTGTCGTTGAAGCGGTGCTCAAACTCGTAGCCGATGCGCCCCTGATTGTTGGTGAAATCATTATAGGCCGGATCGCCCTCATAGATGTCGGAAGCAACGCCATAGGAGGAAGTATAGAAAGAGGCAGTGCCTCCAGTGACTGAATGGGAATACTCACCCAAAATCGTGAGTTTGGTATCCTCATCCGGCTTGAGGGTGATGGCGGGCGCCAAATAGAGCTTGTCGTCCGGATAGCCGGGAAGTTCAGTGTTAGCCAACCGGCCAAGGCCGGTCATGCGATAGAGAACGGTCCCTGCTTCATTGGCTGGGCCGGAGAGGTCAAAGGCCGCCTGATAGCGGTCATGATTGCCAACCAGCACTTCCACTTCGCGGAACTGCTCTTCCTTCGGCCGTTTGGTGACGAGATTGACGATGCCGCCGGGACCGCTGATGCCGTACAGCGACGAAGCCGGCCCCTTGAGGATGGTCACCCCTTCGATGCCATAGGGTTCGGGCTTGAACCACGCCGAAGGGCCATTGTACTGCCGCAGGCCGTCGCGGAACATGCCATTGTAATAGGCAGGGAAACCACGAAGATAAAAGGCATCATAGCGGCTGTCGAAGCCAAAGCCGTTGGGATTGGCGCTTGCGGTATAATTCAGCGCCTCGTTCAACGTACGCGGTTTCTGATCCTCGATCTGATCCTGTGTGACGACGGAAATGGCCTGCGGGATCTGCGCGATCGGGGTGTCGACCTTGGTGCCAAGGCGGTCCTGCTTGGCGACGTAGCCATCCTGCACAAGTGTGTCGTCACTTTCGGCCTCGACGGAGATTTCCTCCAGGACCATCACATCCTGCGCCACGGCGTTGTGGAGCATGCATCCCATCGCCGCGCCACCGACGAAAAATGCCGCAACTCGGCCCGTGATTGTCTGTGCCCGCATCAAACTCTCCGCACGTCATTGGGAACAAAGCAGGGTCAGGCGATCACAAATATGACATCAACCGTCAAGTATTTTTGCAGGTGTTTTCAGCGCATAAGGCTCGGCGTGGCTTTTATGTAACGCCCGCTTCTATGGCCTTTCGCCTCAAAACATCTCCTGTGGCGGAATGGCTGACAGGAATATCCGATAGTCCGAAAGCGTGATCCCGGTGTCGCCCAGTTGCGCTGGCACTTCTTCCCAAAGAACTGCGAACAAGCTCGGGCCAGGATCGTTGGAGCCGATCTCGCCCCAAAGCTTTGCCTTTTCCTCGTCGTCGACAAACAGTGAGATTGTCGCGTCGCCGCGGAAATATCCGCGGATCATGAATTGCACTTCGTGAGGCTTGCCGTCATCGGCTACAGGCGCCTTCAACGTGACGGTCCCGATCTTTGGGTTATCGCCACTGTCCTCGACGCCCTTGACTTCGGCGACAAGTTCGCCGTCCGACAGCGCCAGGCGTATACCGGTCCCGCGCTCGTAGATGACGTATTCTCGATCGCGGTCGTATCCCGGCTCGATGGTAGCTCTGATCGTTATGTCGTCCTGATGGACGTTCAGGCGGTCATCGTCGGGGATAGTGACGGGCCCAGATACCCTTTCGTAGCGGGCATAGCTGCTTATCTCCATCCGCCTTTGCAGGAGTTCACGCTTCAAGCGGCGAAACAGATCAGGCTTCTCGAAAGCCAGATTCTCGGTCTCGTTCGGATCAGCGCAGACATTGTACAGATGGTACGGGTCGTTGAGTGCTCTGGTCTTGAACATTTTCCAGCAGCCGTCACGGATCGCGAATTCCTCGCTCCTGGTTTCATCCGCAAACTTCCGCACGGACACGGTCCGGACCTGCCAATATGGAGGCTCCTTATGCTTGACCTCTCTTCCGGTGAATATACCGCTCAGATCCTCTCCGGTCGTATCGGGACCCTGACCACCCAAAAGCCCCACAATGGAGGGGAACAGGTCCATCGAGGTCATCAACTGATCGCTGGATGACCCCGGCTCTATCAAGGTCGGCCAACTGGCCACGAAAGGAACGCGAATTCCGCCCTCATAGAGGCTGTTCTTGCCTGTGCTCTGCCTGTGGTCCGGGGAAACCGCTCCGTGGAAACCCCCATTGTCGCTGGTAGCAATCACCAAGGCATTCTCGTAAAGCCCTGCTTGCTTGAGGTAATCGACCACCCTGCCGAACTCGCGGTCCCACTGATAGAGCATGGCGAGCAACTGGCCGCGCCTGGTCCCGAGATTGAAGCCACAACACTCATTGTCAAACATTGGCGGAACATAAAGCGGCCAATGAACCTCCATCGGCCACCAGCTGACGAAAACAGGCTTTCCCGCAGTCCGCTGTGCTTCCATAAAACGGATGATCTCGTTTGCTTCATAAGCCGGGCGCCAAGACTGTTCATCTGTCGTGATCAGGCCCTGATCGGTCGTCACGCGAAGCGTGCCGTGGTTCGGATTGAGCCAGGTCATCCGATATTGATCAAAGCCCAATCCCGTGGGCGTGAAGCGTTCCTGCGATATGCCAAGATGCCATTTGCCAACATGGAAAGTGGCATAGCCCAGGCTCCGCATGAATTTGGGCAGGGTTTCCTTGTAGCCGGGGATGCCTCGTTTTCCCCTATAAAAAGGCCCTTTCGCAGCCTTTGGATCATCGGCCCATAACCGGCTTATCCCGAAATGAATCGGACTTTCACCGGTCACAACGCTGACCCGGGTCGGAGTGCAGATGCTGGACGCGGAATGGAATTGCGACAGGGAAATTCCGCTTTTCGCTATCCCGTCGATGTTCGGAGTTATGGCGTCCGACGAATTGATGCCGAAATCATAGTAATCGGCGTCGTCCAGCATCACCAAAAGAACGACATCGGGGCGGACATGTTGGGCGCTGGCGGGGGCGCTGAATGCGCCAAAGGCCGCCAGAATCAGCGCCCAAAACAGGTTTCTTGCCACAGTCATGGCAATATGCCCTCGCGCGAAATTCCTTGCAGGTGGCAGTTGCGTCAAAATCTAGATCGCCTCTCGCAGACAGGATCAATGCAAAGGGTTTTCATCGAGTGAGGTTAGGATTAAGGCTATTGATTATTTGAAGGGGCGTGTGGGGGCCATGACCGTTACAAAGGTTCGTTTTAATACGCCGGTTCGAACGGCTAAGCGGTATTTTCTGGCATATGGCGCGGCGCATGTCAGAAACATCATCGTCGTCAACGAATTTCCCAAATCCGGTGGCACCTGGATCAGCAATCTTATTTCGACGGCTCTTGAACTGCCTTTCTACGATAATCTGACACCGCCGACGAGGCCGCAGATCCTCAAAGGGCATTTCTACAACCCTTGGACGATGAATCGCGGTGTCCTTGTCTGGCGAGACGGACGTGACGTCATGGTCTCATGGTACCATCACTGCTTCCACAAATTCAAAGACGTCCCGATCAATCATCGGACCGTCGACCATATGCGGGCGAAGTACAATTTCGCCGACTACGACGATATAAGAGCGAATCTTCCCGCTTTCCTCGAGAGGGAAATGAAGACGCCCTTTTATCCATCCTTCACTTGGCCGCAATTCGTGGAAAGATGGCACGACAATCGTAGGATGGTTCACGTCCGTTACGAAGACATGCGCAGCAATCCAAACGCGGAACTCGCCAAAACCATTCGAAGGCTCGGCCATGACAGCTCAGAATCGGCCCTTCAGGCTGCGATTGATAAATTCGACATCAAGAAGGTGCTGGTGGAGCGCGAAAAGTCGGGTGACATGAGCAGGAATTTTGTTCGTGCAGGTAACGTAGGTGAATGGCGCGATATCTATACCGACGAGGCCCTTCAGATTTTCGAGCACTACGGAGGGCAGGCTTTGAAAGCCTTGGGATATGGCTAAGCAGTTCTCTTTGGACGGCTTTGCCCTCTTGCTCTTGACGGCAACCCTGCCGATCCCTTTGTTCGTGGTATTGGTTGATAGCGGCCTGACATTGGCTCCTCTGCTGGTGTTCGAGCGCGGTGTGGTACGGCCGAGATTCGGATTCCCGATCGCTCTCCTTCCGATCGGTTTCGTTTGCGCCGTCTGGCTCCTGCGTTTTCTTCAGGGGAAACTTCAAAAACCAAACTGGAATGTCCTGGCGTTTGCAGGAGCGCTGGTTGCCTGGATGACGGTAGCCCTCATCTACGGCCTTACTGTCGGGAACAGGCCGATCATGAGCTTTGCGCTGTATGCCCAGGCGCTACTACCGATCTTCATGCTCATGCTCGCGATGACGCTACCTGCCCCTGCTCAGGCCGTGCGCCGGGCCCTGTTGCTGGTTCCCGTCGTAAGTTCGATCTCGGTCATGGTTATTTTTGCAATGGCCGCATACCTATTCTCGTCCTACACGGTCCACCAAGGCTGGTCGCGACTGGCCGAGGCCTTTTACAGTATCAAGAATGTGCATCCTGCCATCATCACAACCGCACTCGCCGTCCTGTTCGCACAAATAGCATCGGCCAAACGAGATTTGCCGGATTGGGCGATATGGACCATGCTGATGGTCAATGGCGCCTATCTGCTGATAAACTGGTCCCGAACCGGTCTTGTTTCGATCGTCCTCGTAACTCTCCTCTGGGTCATCCATATGACAGTCAGAGCCTGGAAACAGCGCTCTTTGCTTTCAATACCAGCCACGAGCGCTGCCGTCATCCTAGCCGCCTTTATAGTGTCCAGCCTGACCTTTGCAGGTGTAGGCATGCGGGAAGCCGCGCGGCTGCCGCCGAAGACACCTGCCATTGTCGATGTCGAAAAGAATGGTGACTACGGCGATGGGGTCAAAACTGACATTGCCCCTGATCCATTCGTTACACATTCTATCGAAATCGAGGAAAATCTGGGCGAGTTGGCGGGGAAATATGATCAGCGCCGCCTGAAACTCCTTATCCTCGGCTTGCAGCGTGTGGTCAACAACCCACTGGTCGGCGATGCCTTCGTTCCTCTCACGCTCGGGAGCGAGGTTGCCGGCAGACCATCACGCGGGAACATGTTTCCGAGCCACAACCAGTTCGTTGATATCGCGCTACGCGCTGGCGCCCCTGCCCTCCTACTCTATCTAACTTTACTGGGCTATATCGGGCTGACCTGCTTCCGTGCATACAGAGCGGCTCAAGGCACGTTCGTGGGTGAGATGGCCATATGCAGCTCCTTTCTGCTGGCCGCCATTCTCGCCGGAAGCATGTTCCAAAGCTATCTCATACTGACTCAGCCGGCAGCTCTTCTGTTTGTGATCCTCGGCCTTGCAATAAGGACTGACACATCACGCCAGGACCATGTCGGAGCTTGAGTGTGCGTTGATCGGCCCCCACGGACGGGTCCAATTTGATTGTTAGTGCAATGATGGTCGCGGCGCCAGCGCGGGCGGCATTGCTGGTTGGGGTTGCAGGGCCGCCCGCGCGAATGCCGGGATGAAGACCTCGGGTGCCGGCGGCTT
>NZ_VLJP01000013.1:13935-73771 GCF_007829525.1 Mesorhizobium sp. J18 | reverse complement strand
AGCAGCAGGTCGCGGCGTTCGTCGATCACTACAACCACCGCCGCTACCACGAGAGCCTCGACAATCTCACCCCTGCCGACGTCTACTTCGGGCGCGGCGATATCATCACGCTGGAAAGGGAAAGGATCAAACGCGAAACCATCAAACAGCGCCGCTTGCTTCATCGAGATGCAGCGGCCTAATGTGACAAACCTGATGGACCAGAGCCTCCGTTAGCTCACGCCGCCGGTTGTCCCAAAAACCCTGACGACGGACAGTAGACCCCGAAGCCAATGAGCGTTTCAGAAGGGCAGCACGGGAGTTAATCGAAGTCCGGGATATTCCTGCCCTTCGGAAGATCAACCTGACGTTCAATGGTCAACAGAAGGGAAAGCTCATCGGGAAGAAGGTCGCTTCGGCTCTCCACGACGTCCGTAGGTACTGGCTAAAAGACGTTCCCTTGAGTGACGTCCTGATTACCTGTGCGAAACACAATTGGTTTCTAAACGGGAAGGATGGAGACGACGTGAAGTCCCCTCGACCCGGACCCTTTGCGGTCAAGGCTAGGCTCTTCGATGGCGTCACATGGATAGCCAATACGACGAGAGGGACTAACAAGTTCATCGACAAGAGCCATCTGGTTTACCTCTACGATCAGAACATGAACCCGTTTATCAACCGGTGGCTAGGTCTAGGGGAGAACGGGGTTGAGCAGGATCGATACGCTTTGACGGAATTGATCCAGTGGGTTTACCGCTCCCGTGTCAGACGGGGTGAACCCGTGACGTTGTATCTCCCGAGTACCCGCATGAGGAGGATACTCCAAGACTATCTCTCGGAACCGTCTCCGAGAATGAAGAAATCAGTCGAAATGACGTCGGGATTGAAGCTCGAAATGGAGTACTCGTAGAGTCATAGAGCACCACCCGTGCTCTATTGATTCAAATTCACCAATGATTTCAATAAGTTACAAGGGACATCATTAAAGGAAAATATTCAAAAAGGGGTAAGAAAGAGTAGATTACTCACGGATATTTCTTCCGGGGAACTCTGGTATCCCGTCTGTTATTTCGATGGTCATCTGGGGGAATTACAAAGGGATTCTGAAGAGTGGTCGGCCTCACGGCCTCGCTTAACGGAAAGAGGGATATAACTTGAAGTATCCCCCTTCTTAGTCTTCTCCGTTATACGAGCCTCGAAGAGGCGACTACTCTTACCCTGCCCGAATTCCGCCCGGAATGATATTGATCTTACGAATATCGCTCTGAGCGAGCGCGAACCGGGGGTGTCCGGGCCGGGTCATGGGGGAGTTATGCGAAACAGGGTCCGAAGCTTGCGAGCCGTAACGGTCGCGGCAATTCTTCTCGTACCGTCCCATTTGATAGCCGAAGAAAACCCCACTCGGGCAACGCCCGTCGACTCCCTATCGAGTCTCATCGAACAAAATCCCGAGTGTAGTCAGTTCAACGATGGTTGCTCTGTCTGTCAGGTGACCGAGGGACATGCGATGTGTTCGACCCCCGGCATAGCCTGTATCGTCAAGGGCTGGACGTGTGCTGAAAGGACGGTTGGACCTATAGACCCTGAGAGCCGATCGGTCGAAGACCGCTAGACATCTGCTCGGCACGGAAGTGCCTCATAGGAACCTCCGGTTCTGAGATGTCATAATTTCTCCGAGAAAATTTCGAGGGGTCATACTCTTATAGCGACCGGGGGTATGACCCCCTTGGTACCCCGTAGGGGGGTGTCTCGACGTGGCCAGCAGCTCAAGGATGAGGCTCGTCCGGGTGGCTTCCTCTCTCTGACAAGGCTCTCGGCACGGAAGTGCCTTGGAGGAACCTCCGGTTCTGAACGTCTGCTCCGTTTGGTCATTACTCCGTCATTACATATCGTGTTTCTCCGTCGATCTTAAAAATCAGAGGAAGAACAAACATGAATGATTTCAAAGGGTTGAATGGCGCGCCCGAAGAGATTCGAACTCCTGACCCCCAGATTCGTAGTCTGGTGCTCTATCCAGCTGAGCTACGGGCGCGCGGGCTGCCGAAGCAGCCTAGCAGGGACATAGACTTTAGTCCCGCCTGCCGGTGGCGTTACCTAGCGATTGATGCGCGCAAAAGCAAGCGGCGATACGAGAAACTTTCGCAAGAAAATACATGCCCGACAGCCTACCTTGGAGATGCGGGCTGTTGGCTCGTTTCGGTTATGCGGGGCGACGCAATGTGTCTCGCGCCTTCTCTATGTCAACCGGCTCATCCGGAATCACGACGGCGAACACCGTATTTCCGCCGACGCTTTCAACGAGTTCCAAGGTCCCGCCATGTGCCCGCACAAGCTCATGCGCGATGGCGAGGCCAAGCCCGGTACCCCCGCTGCGAGCCGAGCCTCGGAAGGCCGCAAAAAGATTTTCGCGCGCCTTCTGTGGTAGCCCCGGACCAGTATCGGCGACCAGGATGCGCACCACCGTGCCGCTTCGCTCCGCCGAAACCGTCAGCCGGCGTACCGGCAAACTGTCCTTGGCAGTCGTCATGGCCTCGACGGAATTGCGGCAGAGATTGGCGATGGCACGGAAGAGTTGCTCCGCATCCCCGTCAATCTCATGTGTTTCATCAATTGCGTTGACGAACTCGATGCCGCTCGTCGTATCGATGCCGAGCGCATTCTGCACATCCTCCACCAGGTGGTAGAGCTTGATCCTGCGCCTTTGCGGGGGCGCTTCCTGGGTGCGGCCATAGGCCAGAACGCCTTCCGAATAGGCGACCGCTCGGTCAAGCGTGCGCACCAGCCGCGGCGCCAGCAATTGAACCGTCGGATCGTTTACGGTCCGCAATCTTTCCGACATCAACTGGGCCGAGGCCAGCATGTTGCGCATATCGTGATTGATCTTGGAGACGGCGAGCCCGAGATCGGCAAGATGCTTCTGCTCGCTGAGCGTCTTTTGCAGATGCGTTTGCATGGCGGCGAGTTCACGTTCTGCCACCCCGATCTCATCACCGCGATCTTCAGGCCGGATGATGCGGGAGGGATCGTCAGGGGCCTCGGCAAAAGTCAGCATGGAGCACGTCATATCCCGGACAGGGCGTATCATGATCCGGTTGATCGCATAGAAAACCAGGGTCGCGGTGAACAGGGAGATCAGGAGCGACAGTAAAGCGATATTGCGCGCATAGACCAGCATCGCCTTGCGCAAGGAATAATCCGGGATGACGATTTCGAATTCCTTGGTGCTTTCACCCATCCTGCCATAAGCGCGCAACATCCGGTCGCCGCCGAAGAATAAAGTATCCAAGGCGCCTGTCATCGCCTCGAAGGGGCCGACCGCTTCGAGCGGGATATGCTCGTCGACCTGCGGAGGCACATCGGAGATGACGAGCAGCCTTGAGACGCCTTCGTCGCGAACGGCGATGGCCTTTGCGCCAATCGACATCAGGATTTCCTTGCGGACGGCCGGGCTCAGCCTGTCTGTATCGGATTCAACCAGAAGAGTGCTCACGGCGGCTGCCGTGCCAAGCTTCTCGGTCAGCCATTGCAGCCGGAAGTTCGCCACCGAAGGCACAAAGATCAGAACCTCCGCGATCAGGACGAAGATGATGGTAAGGACCAGAAGCTTGGTGGAAAGGCCGCGCGAGAGCGGGACCATGCGGTCCGAAACAGCCTGATGGCCCCCCTGGCTGCGGCTCTCGTCCGTTGTCATGCATGTCCCTCATAAATCCGAGCCTAGCCGAACAGGCGCAGGAAGCGCAAAAGTCCCTGGACGAGCGGCTCACGGGCCTTCTCCTTGAAATAGGTAATGGCAGCGCGTTTTCCAATTTCTCCCATCGTCGGGTAGGGGGCAATGTGGCCTATGATGTCGTGCACCCTCATGCCCTTCGCCAAGGCGAGCGACCAGAATCCTATCAGTTCGCCGGCATTGGAGCCGACGATCGAAACGCCGAGGATGCGCCCGCGCCGGCAGGTGACGAGCTTGAGGAAGCCTTCCGTACTGAGATCGGCCTGCGCCCGGTCGATCTCGCTGAAGGGACAGCGAAGAACATGGATTTGCCCGTTCGCTTCGCGTGCCTGTGCCTCGGAAAGGCCGACCGAGGCTATCTCGGGATCGGTATAGATGACCCGGGGGATGAGTTCCGGTTTCCTGCGAACCGGCAGCCGGAACAGGATCGATTTCACAGCCAGCTTGGCGTGGTAGTTCGCCGCATGGGTGAATTGCCCTCCTGCCACGTCGCCGATCGCATAAACGCGGCGATTTGTCGTGCGCAGCCGATCGTCGACCTTTATGCCTTTCGAGTCGAACCGGATACTGGCTTTGTCCAGGCCGAGCCGTTCGACATTTGGCGAGCGGCCGGTGGCGACCAGCAGATGGCTGCCTTCGATGATCGTTTCCGCGCCTGTAGGCCCGGTATACAGCCGCACGCCCGCTTCTCCGTCCTTTTCCAGGCGAAAGGCAACCGAGTGCTCGTGGATGACGACGCCCTCCGCCCTGAGCTTTTGAAGGACGAGGGCCGCAAGTTCAGGATCGTCCTTGCCAAGGGCGCTGCCTGCCTCGATCACCGTGACGGCGGAGCCGAGGCGATGATAGGCCTGTGCCAGTTCGAAGCCGACCGGCCCTCCGCCCAGGATCAGGAGATGATCGGGCTTTTCCGCAAGATCGAAGATCGTTTCGTTGGTCAGGAAAGGTATATTCTCAATACCCGGAATCGGCGGAATGGAAGGTGACGAACCGACGGCGACGACGTAGCGGCGAGCTTGGATTTCATATTCTCCGGCCACGACGCATTTGTCGTCAACGAAACGTGCCTCGGCCTGGATCACCTGCACGCCCATAGCGGTGAAACGCTCGACCGAATCGTTGGGGGCAATGGCGGCGATGACGGAACGGATATGAGCCGTCACCTTATGAAAATCGATCCGTGGTTCGACATCGGCTATGCCGAAGGGGGAGCCTTGCCTGAGCCCGTGCGCCTGTTTTGCTGCGGCAATCAGCGCCTTTGACGGAACGCAGCCGTAGTTCAGGCAATCACCGCCCATTCTGCCCTTCTCGACCAGGACCACTGGAACGCCGAAATGGGCCGCTACGGCCGCCACGGTCAATCCCCCGGAACCGCCTCCGATCACACAGATATCGGGCCGCAGCTTCTTCGTCATCGAGGGGTTTCTCCGGAGGATCCCGCTGGCGTCAGCGACCCAGGACCTTGGTTTTCTTTATGATGATGGGAATTGCCGCTACAAGCGCAAGTGCGGCGAAGGCCAGCGTGATCTCCGGCGTGACCAGATCCGCGATCGTGGCTTCGTGGCCGGACCGCGTGGCAGCCATCAGAACACTTTCGACGCCTCTTCCGAGATAGGCGAAGGCGAAGGTGGCGGGCAGGATCCCGAGGAATGTCGCTGCGACATAGGTGCGGAGAGGAACCTTGAAGAAGGCAGGGGCGATATTGACAACGCAGAAGGGGAAGATGGGCGCCAGCCTGAGCACCAGCAGATAGCTGAAGGCGTCCTTTTCCAGCCCCTCTGCAAACCGGGCCGCGCGCCCGCAGAGATGGCAGCGAAAACTGTCGCCGCATGCCGAGCGGGCGGCGAGAAAAAGGCCGGTGGCGCCGGCTGTCGCTGCGACCGCGACCAGCATGCCGCCGAGAAGCCAGCCGAAAAGGAACCCCGCGAAGACTGTAAGCGCCGAGGCGGCTGGAATTGAGAAGGCAACAGCGAGCGCATATAAAACGGCAAAACCGAGCGGTGCTCCGACCGGATGTCCTGCGACGAAACTTTTCAGGGCTTCCCGGCTGTCAGCAAGCGATCCGAGGGTCAGATATTGGTGCCAGCCGAGAGCGTAGGCGAGCATGATGCCAGCGAGAATCAGCCCCGCAGGCACATATCGCCACAGGCGAGTGTGCCGCGTATGCTGTTCCTTGATGTCTGCCATTCCGCTCACCGTCGCCTTCCGCGCCACCGCTTGCTTTCTGCTATAGCTGAAGCCGCGTGTCCCAAGCCCGGCATCAATAGCCAGATGATGCGCATGCAGGCGAAAAGCAAATATTTTGCGACAGTCTCACCCCGTTTTGAGTGGAAAGCTCGATAAAACTCACTCTTTCGTGAATTCCTGGCAACGAAACGTGGTTCCCCATCCTGCGATGAGCCCCGATTTCACCGGAGAATGGCATCTGCATCTTTTCAACGAACCCGGCGCGATTTCGGAATGCCAGATAGCCGGGCTGGCGGCAAAAAGCGGAATTCCTGTAGGTTTGAAGGCCTTTTAGGATCCGATGCTATTTCGGCTTCACCATTTCCGCCGGTTGGACGAGCCTGTCATAGTCCTCTGCCGAGACAAGCCCGCTCGCCAGCGCTTCCTCGCGCAAGGTGGTGCCGTTCTTGTGCGCGGCCTTTGCGATCTTGGCCGCATTGTCGTAGCCGATGGCCGGCGCAAGCGCCGTCACCAGCATGAGCGAGCGCTGCATGAGATCACTGATGCGCGCTTCGTCGGCTTCGATGCCGGAAACGCAATTGTCTGCGAAGGAACGCATGGCATCCCCAAGCAGTCGGATCGACTGCAGCACCGCATTGGCAATGACTGGTTTGAAGACATTGAGTTCGAAATGTCCCTGACTCGCCGCGAAGGTGACCGTGGCCTGGTTGCCCATGACCTGGGTGGCGACCATCGTCAACGCCTCGGCCTGGGTGGGATTGACCTTGCCGGGCATGATGGAGGAGCCGGGCTCGTTTTCCGGCAGCTTCAGTTCGCCGAGACCCGAGCGCGGGCCCGAACCGAGAAAGCGGATGTCGTTGGCGATCTTGAAGAGATCGGCTGCAAGGGCGGCAAGGCTGCCATGCAAATTGGCCAGTGCGCCGTGGCTTGCCAGAGCCTCGAATTTATTCTCCGCAGTGCGGAAAGGTAGGCCGGTTATATCGGCAACCCGTGCGGCAAAGGCTGTATCAAAGCCAACCGGGGCATTGAGGCCGGTGCCGACCGCGGTACCGCCCTGCGCCAGGGCATAGACATCGTCGAGGCTCTGTTCGATGCGCTTGGTTCCGAGCCGCAATGCCGCCGCATAGCCGGAAAACTCCTGTCCCAGCGTTAGCGGGGTTGCATCCTGCGTGTGCGTTCGGCCGATCTTTACGATCGGCTCGAAGGCGGCCGCCTTCGCTTCCAGTTCAGACGCCAGGTGATCGAGCGCAGGCAGAAGCAGGAATTTCACCTGAGTGGCGGCAGCAATATGCATGGCCGTCGGAAACGTGTCGTTGGACGACTGGCTCATATTCACATGGTCGTTCGGATGCACGGGTTTTTTCGAACCCATCTGCCCGCCCAACATCTCGATCGCGCGATTGGAGATCACCTCATTGGCGTTCATGTTGGACTGGGTGCCGGAACCCGTCTGCCAGACCACCAGCGGAAACTGGTCGTCGAACCGGCCTTCCGACACCTCAGTCGCGGCATTCACGATGGCCGTGGCGATTTCCGGCGAAAGCTTGCCGAGCTGCATATTCACCTCGGCTGCTGCCCGCTTGACGATGCCCAGTGCATGAATAAGCGGCAGCGGCATGCGTTCGGTGCCAATGCGGAAGTTGCCGATGGAGCGTTGCGTCTGGGCGCCCCAATAGCTGTCGGCGGGGACTTCGATTTCCCCGAAGGTATCGGTTTCCGTGCGGGTCTGGGCCATATCGATCGCTCCGACTTTCCTTGAGACTTTCATATGCCGGATTCGCGGCAGAGCAAGAGTTAATCTTGGCAAATTGGCTCATGTTTCAACGGCCGGTCCAACGGGCCGGGAAAGAGAAAAGGGCGGCATTCCTGCCGCCCTCCACATAGGCTGTTCTATCAATCCTCGGGTCCAGCCCGAAGACGGGATCAGAAATCCATGCCGCCCATGCCACCCATGCCGCCGGGCATTGCCGGAGCGGCTGCTTCCTTCTTCGGAGCCTCGGCGATCATGGCTTCCGTGGTGACGAGCAGGCCGGCGACCGACGCAGCATCCTGAAGCGCCGTGCGGACGACCTTGACCGGGTCGACGATGCCGAAGGCGATCATGTCACCATATTCGCCCGTCTGGGCATTGTAGCCGAAGGTAGCTGACTTGTTCTCGAGGATCTTGCCGGCGACGATCGAAGCCTCGGCGCCCGCATTCGCAGCGATCTGGCGGGCCGGAGCCTGCAGCGCGCGACGAACGATGTTGATGCCTGCCTCCTGATCGGCGTTTTCGCCGGTAGCCTTGATGATGGAGGAGGAGCGCAGGAGGGCGGTACCGCCACCCGGGACGATGCCTTCCTCGACGGCCGCGCGGGTCGCGTTGAGGGCGTCGTCCACGCGGTCCTTCTTCTCCTTCACCTCGACTTCGGTCGCACCGCCGACGCGGATGACGGCAACGCCGCCCGCCAGCTTGGCCAGCCGCTCCTGCAGCTTCTCGCGGTCATAGTCGGAGGTCGTCTCCTCGATCTGCTGCTTGATCTGGGCGACGCGGCCCTGGATCTCGGCCTTCTTGCCGGCGCCGTCGACGATCGTGGTGTTCTCCTTGGAGATGGAGACCTTCTTGGCGCGGCCGAGCATGTTAAGGCCGACATTCTCGAGCTTGATGCCGAGATCCTCGGAGATGACCTGGCCGCCGGTGAGGATCGCGATGTCCTCCAGCATGGCCTTGCGGCGATCGCCGAAGCCCGGAGCCTTGACAGCAGCGATCTTCAGGCCGCCGCGCAGCTTGTTGACGACGAGCGTCGCAAGAGCTTCGCCCTCGACATCCTCGGCGATGATGAGCAGCGGCTTTGAGCTTTGAACGACGGCTTCCAGCACCGGCAGCATGGCCTGCAGGTTGGACAGCTTCTTCTCGTGCAGGAGGATATATGCGTCTTCGAGTTCGGCCACCATCTTGTCGGGATTGGTGACGAAGTAAGGGGAGAGATAGCCGCGGTCGAACTGCATGCCCTCGACCACTTCCAGCTCGGTCTCGGCGGTCTTGGCCTCCTCGACCGTGATCACGCCCTCATTGCCGACCTTCTGCATCGCCTCGGCGATCATCTGGCCGATCTCACGCTCGCCATTGGCCGAAATGGTGCCGACCTGGGCGACTTCTTCCGAGGTCTTGATCTTCTTGGCCTTCTTGACGAGATCCGCAACAACCTCGGATACGGCCAGATCGATGCCGCGCTTGAGGTCCATCGGGTTCATGCCGGCGGCAACGGCCTTGGCGCCTTCCTTGACGATCGCCTGGGCAAGAACCGTCGCGGTGGTGGTGCCGTCACCGGCAATGTCGTTGGTCTTCGAGGCCACCTCGCGCACCATCTGCGCGCCCATGTTCTCGAACTTGTCTTCAAGCTCGATCTCCTTGGCGACGGTGACGCCGTCCTTGGTGATGCGCGGTGCGCCGAAGGACTTGTCGATCACGACATTGCGGCCCTTCGGGCCAAGCGTGACCTTCACCGCGTCGGCGAGGATGTCGACGCCGCGCAGCATACGCTCGCGGGCGTCACGGGAAAATTTTACTTCTTTTGCAGCCATTTCTCTCTGCTCCCGGACCTTTCCAGGTCCATAAACTTGTTTCGATCAGTAGCTTGCCGGAATGGTTCTCAGCCGATGATGCCCATGATGTCGGATTCCTTCATGATCAGGAGATCCTCGCCATTGAGCTTCACTTCGGTGCCGGACCACTTGCCGAAAAGCACCCGGTCGCCAACCTTTACATCCAGCGGAACCAGCTTGCCGCTCTCATCGCGCGCACCCGAGCCAACTGCGATGATTTCGCCTTCCTGCGGCTTTTCCTTCGCGGTGTCGGGGATGATGATGCCGCCGGAGGTCTTCTCCTCCGACTCCACCCGGCGTACGACCACACGGTCATGAAGCGGGCGAAATTTCGACTTGGCCATGTTCTGAACCCTTGATTCGGATAATGAAATGAGATTTCTCTCCGTCCGGGTAGGATCGGACGTCTGTTAGCACTCTCTATCGGTGAGTGCTAATGCCGCGCTGAATAGAGGGTCGGCCCTTTGCTGTCAAGTGAAGCGTGGAACATTCACCGCTTGCAAGCGGTTCAGAATGCCGGGATTGCCGATTATCGTCGGAGTCTATGACGGCCGCTTGAATGTCTGCCGTTCCTTTTCGACCGTCGGACGGTACACACAACCCTCGATATGGTCGTTCACGAGGCCGATCGCCTGCATGAAGGCATAGACGGTGGTTGGCCCGACGAAGGACCAGCCGCGCTTTTTCAGATCCTTTGAGATTCTGGTCGAGACTTCCGTCTTCGGATTGGCGACAAGGGTCGGATAGTCGAATGTCGCGGGGCGGTCCTGCGGTCCCGGTTCGAAGCGCCAGAAATAACGCGCCAATGACCCTTCCTTCTCACAAAGCTCGATGGCGCGCCGGGCATTGTTGATGGTCGAGCGGATCTTGCCACCATGACGGATGATGCCGGGATTACCGAGAAGCCGTTCCACATCCGCCTCGGTGAAGCGAGCGATGCGCTCAAAGTCGAAGCCTTCGAAGGCTTCTCGAAAATTCTCGCGCTTGCGCAGGATTGTCAGCCAGGAGAGGCCGGATTGAAAGCCTTCGAGACAAATCTTCTCGAACAGCCGATGATCATTGTCGACCGGACGTCCCCATTCATTATCGTGATAGTGCAGATAGTCGGGCAGATTCCCATGCCAGAAGCACCGAAGCTGGCCGTCGGGACCTTCGATCAATCCGGTAATGTTTTCCGCCATCTCGGTGTTTTCAATCCCACGCGACCGTTAACGTTGTCTTTACCAGATTCCTGAACCCGGCGGTAACCACACCGGAAACTTTCCTGACAGGAAGGCTATTCGCGAAGCCGAATTTACCTTCGGTTGTCTTTCTTGGGGCAGCATCATGGGCGGCAGTGTCTCGTCCGGTTGCATCCGCATCGCAATGAGGATGTGATTGATCTTTACGAGAGGGTGAATATCGATACCAAGGTCGTTGTTATCTGATTCTCGGCTCGGGGGACGGGCCGGATCGCCGAATGGGGAACGTTCCGGGCCGTCGGCAAGGGGCAGCGCGTGAGATCCGCGCTGCCCTTTGTGTTTTCAGGCCTGTGCGGCAACAATCGGTGCGGTAAGCTTGGTCTCCGGGACACTTTTCGGTTTCGGCCCACCATAGGCCCAGTCGAGGAGTTCGACCGTGTGTACGACCGGTATGCAGGTGCCGGCGGCGATCTGCGTGATGCAGCCGATATTGCCCGTCGCCACCACTTCCGCCCCTGTAGCCTCGATGTTCTTGACCTTGCGGTTGCGCAGGCGGGTGGCGATCTCGGAATGCATAATGTTGTAGGTGCCGGCCGAGCCGCAGCACAGATGTCCTTCCCGCGGTTCCTTCACGACGAAGCCGGCCTTCGCCAGAAGGTCCTTTGGCTGCCGCCTGATCCCCTGGCCGTGCTGCATGGAGCAGGCGGAGTGATAGGCGACGGCAAGGCCAGGCACCAGCGCCGGATCAGGCAAATCCAGGGTTGACAGATATTCCGTGACGTCCTTGGCAAGACTTGAAACGCGGGCGGCCTTTTCCTGGTAATCCGGGTCGAGCCGCAGCATGTAAGCATAATCCTTGATGGTCGTGCCACAGCCCGAGGCCGTGATGATGATGGCATCGAGTCCGCCACGCTCTATCTCCCGCATCCAGACGTCGACATTGCGGCGGGCGGAAGCCAGCGCTTCGGCTTCCCGGCCCATGTGATGCGTAAGCGAACCGCAGCATGTTTCGCCTTCCGGTACCACGACCTCGATGCCGAGGCGTGTCAGGAGGCGGATGGCGGCTTCGTTGATGCCAGGCTCCAGCACAGGCTGAACGCAGCCCGTCAAAAGCGCTACGCGGCCGCGGGTTTCGCCATCCGGCTTATGATCCGCCGGGCGCGAAGCCGCGGAAGCCGGCGGAATCGCAGTCGGTGTGAGGTCGAGCATCGACGCGACGGGTTTCAAGGCAGGGATACTGCGGAAAAGAGGCGCGAAGAGGCGGCCGATCTTGGCCAGTTTCAGCGAGGCGCGGAAGTGTCGTGGATAGGGCATCACCCTGGCCAGCAGCGTCCGTGTAAGACGATCGATCAGCGGCCGCCTGTATGTCTTTTCGATATGCGCCCGCGCATGATCGACCAGATGCATGTAGTTCACACCGGAAGGGCAGGTCGTCATGCAGGACAGGCAGGAGAGGCACCGGTCGATATGCGTGACCACCTCTCTGTCCGCGGGCCGGCCGTTCTCCAGCATGTCCTTGATGAGATAAATGCGCCCGCGCGGGCTGTCGAGTTCATTGCCGAGCTCGACATAGGTAGGACAGGTCGCCGTGCAGAAGCCGCAATGGACGCATTTGCGCAGGATCTTCTCGGACTCCGCGATATTCGGATCGGCAAGCTGCTCGGGAGAGAAGATGGTCTGCATTCGGTCCGCTTCTATATGATCCAGCTCTTCGGGTTCTTGATCGCCTCGCCGCGGGCGGCCGCCTGCAAGCCGATGATGCAGCGGACCACCACCCAGACAGCCACGACCAGAATGAGCACGACGCCGATCCCGACGATCATCAGCAGGGTCGAAATCAGGCTGTAGAGCAGCGCGAGCCAGAAGGTTCGGATCGCCCAGTCGTAATGGGTCTCGACCCAACCACCCGCCTTGCCGCGATTGATATAGGCGATCACGACGCCGACAAGCGCCGAGACACCGATAGCGAGTCCGATGAGATAGAGCACGTAGATGAGCTGGAGGTTGTTCTTGCCCGGTTCGAGCAATCCGCCGCCGATCTGCTGTTCCGGTCGTTCAGGGCCTGTGTCGGTCATCGCCGGCCTCCACGTTACAACGCCTCTCTATATCACAGGCTCAGGCTGCGGCCATTCGGCCAGGATTGAGGATTCCTTTCGGATCGAACTGCTCCTTGAGGCGGGCGGAAAGCGCCGCCAAGGCCGGCGGCTGCGGCTGGAAGACGGGCAGGGAAGCCCGCAAGGGAGCCGGCGCCCGCACCAGCGTCGCATGGCCGCCTCCGAAACGCGTGATCATGCCGCGCAAGGTTTCGGCTTCCGGGTCGGCCTCCATGCGCAGCCAGATCAATCCGCCTTGCCAGTCGTAAAAGGCGTTGACGCCTGCCTCCATGCGCAGGGCCGCAATCATCTGATGCGCGTCAGTCGGCGCCATCGAGACGCGCCAGACCGGCGCGTTCGTTCCGTCGGCAAAGGGTTTGCAGTCGCGGATCTCGCGCCAGAGCGTGCGCGAAATATCCGCTTCCAGGAATTCAACTGGCCCGAGCCCCGCAAAGAGCTTGTGGAGCTTCTCCGAACGATAGGCGACGGAGGGGGCAAAGCCTTCGACGCGCAGGACAGTTCGGGGCCCGCCGCCAAAAGCGCCATTCAGGAACCGCCGCACGACCATCTCGGGCAGATGCGAGGCACCCGAGACCTCGGCGCTGGAGCCCATGGCTTCGGCCATGATCGCCGTGGCCTGCACGTCGTCGAGACCTGCGATGGCAAGTGTCGTCTCGGTTTCGGTCGCCGGAAGCACCTTGAAGGTGACGTCGGTGACGACCGCCAGCGTACCCCACGACCCCGCCATGGCTTTGGAGAGGTCGTAACCTGTGACGTTCTTGACGACCCGGCCGCCAGACTTGAAGGCCTTGCCACGCCCGGAAACGGCATGGATACCGAGCACATGGTCACGCGCGGCTCCCGATTTCAGGCGCCGCGGCCCGGAAAGATTGGCCGCCAGCGCTCCGCCGATCGTGCCGCGCCCGGCTTCCTGTCCTAGAAGCGGGCCGTAATCCATCGGCTCGAAGGCGAGTTGCTGGCCGTGTTGGAAAAGCAGCTCCTCGATCTCGCGGATCGGCGTTCCAGCCCGCGCCGAAAGAACGAGCTCCGCAGGCTCGTAAAGGGTGATGTCGGAAAGGGCGGAGAGATCGAGCGTATGCTCGGTCTGTAGCGGCCTGCCGATCCCGCGCTTCGATCCATGGCCCACGACTTCCAGCGGCACTTCCTCGGAAACCGCCCATTGCACGGTTTCCAACACTTCTTCGGCGGTGGATGGGGTAAAGGTGGTCATGGAAGACAGCTTTCCTCTCCCAAGCGGGAAGAGGAAATATCAAAACCTCGGAATGTCGGGAAACGGCATCTGGCCGCGGTGGATGTGCATGCGGCCGAGCTCGGCGCAGCGATGCAGTTGCGGGAAGACCTTGCCCGGATTGAGCAGGTGGTTCGGGTCAAAGGCGCATTTGACCCGGATCTGCTGGTCGAGATCGGCCTTGTCGAACATTTCCGGCATCAGGTCGCGCTTTTCCACCCCAACGCCATGTTCGCCAGTCAGCACACCGCCGACCTTGACGCAAAGCCGCAATATGTCAGCCCCGAAAGCCTCGGCACGTTCCAGTTCACCCGGCTCATTGGCGTCGTAGAGGATCAGCGGATGCAGGTTGCCGTCGCCTGCATGGAAAACATTGGCGACGCGCAGGCCGTATTTCTCGGAAAGCTCGCGCATTCCGGAGAGCACCTTAGGCAGTTCCTTGCGCGGGATGGTGCCATCCATGCAGTAATAGTCCGGCGAGATACGGCCGACGGCGGGGAAGGCGGCCTTGCGACCGGCCCAGAAGGTCAGGCGCTCTTCCTCCGATTGCGAGATGCGGCAGGTAGTGGAGTTGTTTCGGGCCGCGATCGCTTCCACTTCCGCGATCAGGTGGTCGACCTCCGCGCCGGGCCCGTCCAGTTCAACGATCAACAGCGCCTCGCATTCCAGCGGGTAGCCGGCATGGACAAAATCCTCCGCCGCATGGATCGCCGGCCGGTCCATCATCTCCATGCCACCGGGGATGATGCCGGCGCCTATGATATCAGCCACGCATTGTCCCGCTTCCTCGCTGGAAGGGAAACCGATCAGCAGAGCACGCGCCATCTCGGGCTTCTTGAGGATGCGCACCGTCACTTCCGTCACAACGCCGAGCAGCCCTTCGGAGCCGGTCATGATGCCGAGAAGGTCGTAGCCTTCCGAATCGAGGTGTTTGCCGCCCAGGCGGACGACCTCGCCATTAATCAGTACCATCTCAATACCGAGCACGTTGTTGGCCGTCAGCCCGTATTTCAGGCAATGCACGCCGCCGGAATTCTCCGCCACATTGCCGCCGATCGAGCAGGCGATCTGCGATGACGGATCCGGTGCATAGTAAAAGCCCTCATGCTCCACGGCATTGGTAATGCCGAGATTGGTCACGCCCGGCTGCGCGACCACCGCGCGATTCGGAAAATCGATGTCGAGGATGCGGTTGAAGCGGCTCATCACGAGGAGCACGGCATCCTCGAGCGGCAGCGCACCGCCCGAAAGCGAGGTTCCCGAGCCGCGCGGCACGACGCGGATATTGCGGTCGTGGCAATATTTCAGGATGCGCGAGACCTGCGCCGTCGTTTCCGGCAGTACGACGACCAGCGGAAGCTGCCGATAGGCCGTCAGCCCGTCGCTCTCGAAAGCCCGCATTTCGTTCGCCGTGTCCACCACGCCTTCGCCCGGCACGATGATACGCATGTCGGCGACGATCTCATGGCGCCGCCGAAGGGTCTCAGCATCAGGCTTGGGCAGACTGGGACCGGACAAGGTGTACCTCTTCCAGAAATTGGTAAAAATGCTTTACCAGTTACTGCCAGAGAGCGCAAACTGTGACCGAGAGTCTCGCCGCGTCTCGTAGAAGTGGACAAAAAGATTGACCATTTGCGCTCGTTCTCACTAGAATTATGGCAATCCGGCTCCGGTTCGAAAGACGGCATCCGCAGTGAACGAAATCTATTCCAGGATCGAGCATTCGAAAACTGCCGATGAGATCGTTCAGCAGATCGAGGGCCTGATTCTGGAAGGTGTGCTGCGTGTCGGAGACCGGCTGCCCGCCGAGCGCGATCTGGCAAGCCAGTTCGAGGTTTCCCGGCCTGTCCTGCGCGAGGCTCTCAAATCGCTGGAGACAAGGGGGCTTCTTGTTACCCGTCATGGCGGCGGCACTCAGGTCGCGGACGTGATCGGTCAGGTTTTCACCAAGCCGGTCGCCGAACTTATCGCCACTCATCGCAAGGCGACGGCGGATTATCTGGAATATCGCCGCGAGGTCGAGGCCATCGCCGCCGAATATGCGGCCAGGCGGGTAACCGCCGACGACCGCGCCTTGCTTGCGGGCATTGTGAAGCGCATGGAGCAGGCCTATGAAAGGGATGATTTCGAGGAGGAAGCCGCGCTCGATGTGGAGTTCCACAATGCCGTCGGCGAATGCGCCCACAACATCATCCTTCTTCATACGCTGCGTTCCTGCTACCGGCTTCTTGCCGAAGGCGTATTCTATAACCGCACGATGATTTATCGGCTTTCCGGTGCGCGCGCGGCTCTTTTGGAGCAGCACAAGGCGATCTATGAAGCGGTGATGAGAAACGACCCGGAAGGCGCAAAGCTCGCGGCACGGGCCCATATGGAGTTCGTCGGCAGGGCGACGGCAGAAGCGGAGCGCACCGACGACTGGCAGCGCGTTTCACGGCTCAGACTTCGCCAGCGGACGCAATCCCGGCCGGTGAGGCTGGGCAATTCCTAGAAAGCAGATATGTTGGATACCAAGACAAATTCCGCGCCGAAAGTGGGCCTCTTCGTCACCTGCCTGGTCGATCTCTTCCGTCCGAGTGTCGGTTTTGCCGCCGTCAAGCTTCTGGAGGATGCCGGCTGCGTGGTCGAGGTTCCGCCAGCCCAGACCTGCTGCGGCCAGCCGGCCTATAATTCCGGCGACCGGGAGGACACGCGGGCGATCGCGAGGAACACGATCGAGGCTTTTGAGGGCTATGACTATATCGTTGCCCCGTCCGGTTCCTGCGCCGGCATGCTGAAGAAGCACTATCCATTGCTGTTCAAGGGCGAGGCGATAGAGCAGCAAGCGGTCGAGTTCTCGAACAAGGTGCATGAGCTTGTCAGCTTCCTTGTCGACGTGATCGGGGTCAAAAGCGTTTCCGCCCGGCATGAGGGCTCCGTCACCTATCACGACTCGTGCTCCGGCCTGCGCGAATTGCGCATCCGCAGCCAGCCGCGTGCGCTTCTTTCTTCCGTCGAGGGGCTCGAGATCCGGGAGATGAAGGAGGCCGATGTCTGCTGCGGATTTGGTGGCACCTTCTGTGTGAAATATCCCGACATCTCGAATGCGATCGTCGGCAAGAAGACGCAAAATATCCGCGAGAGCGGCGCCGACACCCTGCTTGCCGGCGATCTCGGCTGTCTGATGAACATGGCCGGCAAATTGCAGCGCGAAGGCTCCGGCATGAAGGTGCGACACGTCGCCGAAGTGCTCGCCGGCATGGACGATACGCCGCCGATCGGCGGGGGGAGGAACTGATGCAGATAACATCGCCCTCCTTCAAGGAAAATTCCCGCGGCGCGCTGGCCGATGCGCAATTGCAGAAGGCTCTCGGCAATGTGCGCGCCGGCTTCATCGACAAGCGTCTGAAGGCGGTCGAGGCCCTGCCGGAATTCGACCTCCTGCGCGACAATGCCCGCGCCATCAAGGACCATGTGCTCGCCCATCTCGACCTATATCTGGAAGCCTATGAGAAGAAGGTGACCGAATCCGGCGGCCATGTTCATTGGGCCGAAACCGCCGAGGACGCGCGCCGTATTGTGCTCGACATCTGCAGAAAGGCGAATGCCCGCACCGTGACCAAGGGCAAGTCGATGATAACCGAGGAGATCGGGCTCAACGATTTCCTGGAAGCGGAGGGCATCCGCCCGGTCGAGACCGATCTTGGCGAATACATCATCCAGCTTCGCGGCGAACATCCTAGCCACATCATCGCGCCCGCTGTGCACCTGAACAAGGAGCAGGTGGAGGCCGATTTCCGCCGCGTCCACAAGCATCTCGCCGAGGGGCGGGACCTTTCAGAGCCGGAATCCTTGTTGGGCGAGGCGCGCAGCGTGTTGCGCTCGGAATATTTCGCCGCCGATGTCGGCATCACTGGCGCGAACTTCCTGGTCGCCGAAACTGGCACTTCGATCATCGTCACCAACGAGGGCAATGGCGACCTGACGCAGATCCTGCCACGCGTGCATATCGTTATGGCTTCGCTGGAGAAGATCGTACCGACGCTGGACGATGCCAGTCAGATCCTGCGCGTGCTGGCGCGTTCTGCAACGGGGCAGGACATGAGCGTCTATACGACGCTGTCGACTGGGCCGCGCCGGCCTGGCGATCCAGATGGCCCCGAGGAATATCATGTGGTGCTCCTCGATAACGGCCGATCGTCAATGCTCGGCACCGAGTTCCAGGAGATGCTGCGCTGCATCCGCTGCGGCGCCTGCATGAACCATTGCCCGGTCTATCATGCCGTCGGCGGCCATGCCTACGGCTGGGTCTATCCCGGACCCATGGGCGCGGTGCTCACACCTTCCCTGATCGGTGTCGACAAGGCAGGACATCTGCCCAATGCCTCTACCTTCTGCGGGCGCTGCGAGGAAGTGTGTCCGATGCGCATTCCGCTGCCGAAGATGATGCGACATTGGCGTGAGCGCGAATTCGAGCGCGGGCTCAACCCCGCCACCCAGCGCTACGGGCTCGGTCTGTGGGCTTTCTTTGCCAAGCGCCCGAGGCTTTACCGTCTCGCCTCGTCTCTCGGCATTCCGGTGCTTTCGCTGCTTGGAGGCGGCAAGAGACGTTTCCGCTACCTGCCTCTCGCCGGAGGCTGGACGAAGTATCGCGACCTGCCCGCGCCTGAAGGCCGGACTTTCATGCAGCAATGGCGGGACGGCGGCGCATCCGTCCGGGCGAGGGTGGCATGAGCGCGCGCGAAGCAATCCTGAAAAAAGTCCGCGCTTCGCTCGGCGCATCGCCTGAGGACGGCGCTCGGAGGGAGGCGGCGGAGCACCGACTGGCCTCGCCGCCGCGGGGCATCATTCCTGCTCGTGGCCAGCTCGGCGACGAGGAGCGCGTCGTGCTCTTTTGCAAAATGGCCGAGAAGGTCTCGGCATCCGTGCAGCGGGTGGAAAGAGCGGAAGACGTGCCGGCGGCCGTTGCTGACTACCTGCGCGCCAGAAACCTGCCGGCCTCGGTTCGCATGGGGGGCGATCCACGCCTTGAGGCCATGCCCTGGGCCCGGCTAAAATCGCTTGAGATCAAGAACGGCAAGGCAGGTTACGAGGATGAGGTCGGCGTAAGCCATGCCTCCGTCGGTGTCGCGGAGACGGGTACCATCGCCATGTTCTCCGGCCCCGGTAATCCGACCACGGTGAACTTTCTTCCCGAGCATCACATCGTCGTCGTGGATGCGAAAGACATCGAGGGCGACCTTGAATCCGTCATGTCACGAGTCCGCGAGAAATTCGGCAAGGGACAGATGCCGCGCACGCTCAATTTCATTACAGGTCCCTCTCGCTCCGGCGATATCGAGCAGAAATTGCTGCTCGGTGCCCATGGTCCGCGTGCCCTGCATCTGATTGTGGTGGGGTGAGCGAGGGCGTCCACTATCTCAATGCACGCGGGCCGAGAGGCATGCGCCTTTATGCGGTCGGTGACATCCACGGCCGGCACGATCTGTTGTCCGCCATACATGGTTATATCATGGAGGAGATCATTGCCGACCGACCGCTGGATTGGCGCGTCATCTATGTCGGCGACTATGTCGATCGCGGCCCGGAATCGCGTGGCGTTCTCGAATTCCTTTCGCGTACCTGCGAAAAGGAGCCTCGGGTTATCGCATTGGCGGGCAATCATGATGTCGGTTTTCTCGAATTTCTTGCCCATCCCAGTCCTGACGGGCTGTTCGCGAACAATGGCGGCTTTGAGACGGGGCTGTCCTATGGCGTGAAACTTGATTTCGGTTCTCGCCGGGCGCTTCTATCGGGTCATGCCGCGCTTCTGGAGGCGATGCCGGACAGGCATCTGGGTTTCCTCCGGTCGCTGCCTTATTCGGCCGAGTTCGGGGACTTCTTCTTCTGCCACGCCGGCATCAGGCCGGGCGTCGCATTGGAGGCGCAGTCACCATATGATCTGATCTGGATTCGGCAGAGCTTCCACAACCATGCTGCGCTCCATCCGAAAGTCATTGTGCATGGCCACACACCCGTCTCTCATGCCGAGATCAGACCCAACCGCGTGAATCTGGACACCGGCGCCTGGTATTCGAACCGGCTGACCGCTCTTGTCATCGATGGAGACGACAAGCAACTGCTCGAGGCTGCCGTCTAGGATCAATAGATCCTGACCCTAGATATTAGCGGGATGCGAGGCTGCCGACGCCGTAGCCGTTGACCGCGCCGTAACCGCCTGCGGCACCTGCCGTGTAGATTCCGACGCCGCTGATGGCGAGGGCGCAAAGCATCATGAAGGAAAGCAGGGCGGCACGCATGAGACTCATCTTGCGGTTCGTTTCGTCTGTTGATGATGCAACGGAGAAAGTTAGCATTCGGTTCCCGGCAGAGGCGTCGTGATTGCGATCCCTGCCGTGAAGCGGCGCTGATCTATGCTCGCCGATGGGCGAAAACCAGTCCCTCCTCAGGCCCTCCACAATATTCAGTTCGGGCGTGTTAAAAATGCAACGCATTCTTATGCATGATCCCGAAGACCAGGACGGTTTCCGGGATTGTGCTTCAAGAAACTGGAGCCGGGCGATACCGCTGCAGAACAGGGTCGATCCTTTCGGTGCAATCCACGCCGTCGAAAGTCGTGGCATGTTCACGGGGAATCGCGGGATCATCCACGATCCCGCTACCAAAACCTTGCTGAAACGGCGCTGGAGCGCCAAGGCCTGGATCATCTGCGAATGCTCGTTTCGCGGCCGCCGGCGCGACGTCATGGGCCGAAACGCGCCATCCGGCCGGGCAAGTTGGACGGAGCTCTTCTTTCTCGACGAAGTGACCGCGCTCGCCGCCGGCCATCGCCCCTGCTTCTACTGCCGGCGCGAGAAGGCCAGGGAGTTTGCGACCTGCTTCGCCGATGCCTTCCGGGTCGCTGCTCCAAAAGCGGGCGAAATGGATGAGCTGCTTCATTCCCAGCGGCTCGCTTCCGGCGGCAAGGCCAGACCGCTCGCGCCACGCGAGGTCGAGACGTTGCCCGACGGCGCCGTGGTCTCGGCCGGCTGCGATGCCTTTGCCCTCCGCGCCGGTCGCCTGCTACCCTGGTCCTTTGCCGGTTACGGCAAATCGCTTGGCATTTCCGAAGTCGACGGCGAATGGAGGCTGATCACGCCGCCCGCGACAGTTGCTGTTCTTGCCAAGGGCTACAGGCCAAAATGGCACCTGGACATGCCTCGCGCTTGACCGCTGGGCGCGGCTGCCGCATGTCGAAGGGATGCGAGCGAACTACAGGATGCAGCGGCTTTTCGTCGGCGATGCTTTGGCCCCCTCCGCGACCTTCGAGGTGAAGCCGGAGCAGGCGCATTATCTCGCCAATGTCCTGCGGCTCGGCACTGGCGCGGAAATCCTCGTCTTCAATGGCCGCGACGGCGAATGGCGCGCCGAGATTGCGGCCGTGAAAAAGAAGTCTGTGTCTCTCACTGTCAGGGAGCAGACCCGGCCGCAGTCGCCGCACCCCGATCTCGTCTATTGTTTTGCGCCGCTGAAGCAAGGGCGGCTCGACTACATGGTTCAGAAGGCGGTGGAGATGGGGGCAGGGGTGCTTCAGCCTGTCTTGACCCAGCACACGCAGGTGTTGAAGCTCGGCTTGTCGCGCCTGGAGGCCAATGTGATCGAGGCGGCGGAGCAATGCGGTATCCTAGCCGTTCCCGAATTGCGCGAACCGCTCAAGCTCGATCGGCTTTTGGCGGATTGGGACACGGACCGCGCGCTTATCTTTTGCGACGAAGCAGCCGAAACGAACGGCCCGCTGCAAATCCTTCGGTCGGTCGAATCGAAGAGGCTCGGTCTTCTGGTCGGACCTGAAGGCGGTTTTTCCGAGGACGAGCGCCGGCAGTTGCGCGCGCTCCCCTTCGTGACGGCCATACCGCTGGGCCCTCGCATCCTGCGTGCCGACACCGCTGCGGTTGCAGCGCTCGCCGTGATCCAGGCCAGTATTGGTGACTGGTGCTAAGTTCAACGCCAGTTGACCGGGTTATAAGCAGAATTCGCTTGATCGCTTGAAAGCTTTTCGCCAATCAGTCGCGGACCGGCGAGAAGGATGGGCTGATATCTGTCCTGTTTCGTCTGCAATGCATGGATTGGGCCGGACGGCCGGAAGGACTTTTGATGGCTCGCGACACCACCGACATCCGGCCTATCGAATCGATTGACGAGCTGGTCGCCTACATAGCCCAGGGCTGCAAGCCGAAAGAGCAATGGCGCATCGGCACCGAGCACGAGAAGTTTCCCTTCTATGTTGATGGTCACCGGCCCGTGCCCTATGGCGGCGATCGTGGCATCCGGGCGCTTCTGGAGGGCATGCAGCGCATTCTCGGCTGGGACCCGATCGAGGATGCCGGGCATATTATCGGTCTTGTCGAGCCAACCGGCTGCGGCGCTATCTCTCTGGAGCCGGGCGGTCAGTTCGAGCTTTCAGGCGCGCCGCTGGAAACCATCCACCAGACCTGCCGGGAGGGCAACGCACATCTGGCGCAGTTGCGGGAGATCGCCGAGCCGCTCGGGATTCGTTTCCTTGGCCTCGGCGGCAGCCCAAAATGGACGCTCGCTGAAACGCCGCGCATGCCGAAATCGCGTTACGACATCATGACCGCTTACATGCCGAAGGTTGGCAAGCAGGGCCTCGACATGATGTATCGCACTTGCACGATCCAGGTGAACCTCGACTTCTCCTCGGAAACCGACATGCGCCGCAAGATGCAGGTTTCCCTGAAGCTGCAATCGCTGGCCACTGCGCTGTTCGCCAACTCGCCCTTCACCGAAAGCCGGCCGAACGGCCTGCAGTCCTGGCGCGGCGACATCTGGCGCGATACCGACAATCAGCGCGCCGGCCTTCTGCCCTTTGCCTTCTCCCCTGATTACGGTTTTGCCGACTACGTGGAATGGGCGCTCGACGTGCCCATGTATTTCCTGATCCGCGACGGCCGCTATTATGACGTGACGCATGTCACCTTCCGCCAGTTCATGGACGGTGCCCTGCGCAATTCCGTGCCGGACGGCCTGCCGACCATGGGCGACTGGGCCAATCACCTTTCCACGCTCTTTCCCGATGTGCGGCTGAAGCGGTTCCTCGAAATGCGCGGAGCGGATGGCGGGCCGTGGCGGCGCATCTGCGCCTTGCCCGCTTTCTGGGTCGGCCTGCTCTATGACGATGCTGCGCTCGATGCGGCAGAGAATCTGACCCGCGACTGGGCCTTTGAAGAAGTTCGGGGGTTGCGCGATGCGGTGCCGAGCCAGGCATTGGCGGCGGAGTTCCGGGGCCACCCGCTGCGAGACACTGCTCGCGAGGTGCTGGCCATTGCGCGCATGGGCCTGAAGAACCGCGCCCGCAAGAATTCGGAAGGGTTCGACGAAACCGGTTTTCTGAGCCCGCTCGACGAGGCGGTCGCGCGCGGCACCACGAGTGCCGAGGAAATGCTCAACGCGTACCATACCCGCTGGGGCGGCTCGATCGAGCCGGTTTTCTTGGAATACGCTTACTAGGTCTTGACCCCAAGGAGGCTATCGGCATTTGCCTGCTTGATGCTTTGCGCTAAGCTCTTTCAACTGTTGTTGGAGGAGGTGCTGCCATGCTTCCGTTGTTCGACATGATCGCCAATGCCCAGAACGGGCGCGGCATTGAAGAATTGTCGCGTCAGTTTGGTCTCTCCCAGGCGCAGACGCAGGAAGCCATAGAGGCGCTGCTGCCTGCCTTCAGCCAGGGCCTGAAGCGCAACGCCTCCGATCCTTATGGGATCGGCGCCTTCCTCAATGCGGTCTCCACCGGTCGGCATGCGCAATATTTCGAGGACGCCACGCGCGCAGCCTCGCCGGAGGGTACGACGGAAGGCAATGGCATACTCGGTCATCTCTTCGGGTCCAAGGAGCTGAGCCGCGCCGTGGCGGCTCAGGCGGCGATGTCTACCGGCATAGCCCAGGAGACCTTGAAGAAAATGCTGCCGGTGCTCGCCGCCATGATCATGGGCGGCATCTTCAAGCAGTCGACAGGCGGAATGCAGGCAGGCGCATCCTCCGGCGGGGGGATGCTGGGCGAAATTCTGGAACAGATGATGCGTCAGGGTGGCGGAGGCACAATGCGCATGCCGCATCCCGAGGCGCCGCAGCCTGGCGCGAACCCGTTCGACAACCCCTTCGGCAAGGTGCTTGAGGAGATGTTCGGCGGTGGCCGTAGCGGCGCTCAAGGGCAAGGGCAGCCGCAAACTCCCTATGGCGACAATCCTCTCGGCCGGATTTTCGAGGAGATGCTTCGCCAGGGGCAAGGACAGCCGCAGGAGCAGCCGCGCCAGGCACCGCAACGCCAGACCACGCAACGCCAGACGGAGCGGCGGCAGAGCGAGCCTGAGCCTTCCGCCAACCCGAGCGGCCGTGCGCGCAATCCCTATGACGACCTCTTCGGTCAGATGTTCGAGACGGGCCGCCAGACGCGCGACGAATATCAGCGCGGCATGGAGTCGATCTTCGACCAGTTCCGCAAAGGCATGGACCGCCACAGGTAGATGCATTCGCGGCGAGTTCTCGCCGATTGACTTCGCTGCTCCTTCTTCTTATAAGCCCGGCGACGTTCGGATGGGTAATCCGGCGCGATCTATTTTGCGCCTTCCGACCGGAAAAAGCTCCTGTTCACTGCAACAGAATGAAGAAGGGCCGCACTCCGCGGTATTAAGATAAATGAAGCGCACCTACCAGCCCTCCAAGCTCGTCCGCAAGCGGCGTCACGGTTTCCGTGCCCGCATGGCCACCAAGGGCGGCCGCAGCGTCATCGCTGCCCGTCGCAATCGTGGTCGCAAGCGGCTTTCGGCCTGAGGCCGGACGAGTCCGTGGCCTTTGACCCGCCGGCCGGTGCAAAAGCCTCCCGCGCGGCTCAGGAAACGTGACGAATTCCTGGCGGTCCGTCGCGGTGAGAAGCGGCGCGGACCGCTTTTCCTGCTGGAAGTGCTCGACCGCAAGGACGATGCCCCGCCCCGTCTCGGCATCACGGTCACCAGGAAAGTTGGCAATGCGGTGACAAGAAACCGCATCCGGCGGCGGATAAAAGAAGCCTGCCGGCTGCAGGCTGCGGGTGACATGAGGCCCGGCAACGACTATGTGGTCGTCGGGCGCAGGGAAATTCTCGAAGCACCTTTCGCTTCGCTCAAGAACGAACTTTCCCGCCGGATGCGCGGCAAGGGCAAGAAACTCGATGGATAACAACCGCAACTTCCTGATCACGATCGCGCTTTCCGTGCTGATCCTGACGCTCTGGCAGGTTTTCTACATGAACCCGCGGATCGAGGCGCAGCGTGAGGCCGCACAAGTGGAAGCGCAGCGCACCGAAACTGCGCAGAACCAGGAGGCCACGCCGGCAGGCCAGGAAGGAACCATTCCAACTCCCGACGGGGCAACCGCCCCCGGCGGAACCCCCTCGGCCGATATGGTCGAGCAGAATCGGGAAGCGGCGCTGGCCAGGGCCCAGCGCGTCAGGATCGACACGCCGCGCGTCAACGGCTCGCTCAACCTGACCGGCGCGCGCATCGACGATCTTCGCCTGAAGGACTATCGTGTCACGGTTGACGACCGGTCGCCGACCATTGAACTCCTCAATCCGTCGGGTGGGCCGAATGGCTACTATGTCGAGGTCGGCTTCGTCGGGAATGACGCGACCGGCGAGGTTCCCGGCCCGGGAACCCAGTGGCAGGCGCCTGCCGATGCGGTGCTGACGCCGTCTTCCCCGGTGACCTTGACCTACACGAATGATCGCGGCCTCACCTTCCGCCGTACCGTGTCGGTCGATGAAAATTACATGTTCACCTTCACCGACACGGTGGAGAATGCGGGTGGCGAGCCTGTCTCGCTGATGAGTTACGGCCGCACCACGCGCATCGGCAAGCCGCAAACGAACAGCATCTACATTCTGCATGAGGGCCTTATCGGCGTGACGGGCGAGGAAGGCCTGCAGGAAATCGACTATTCCGATGTCGAGGAAGAGCGCCAGATCACGCCCGGTAAATCCAGTGACGGCTGGCTCGGCATCACCGACAAATATTGGGCGGTGGCCATGGTGCCGCGCACCGGCCAATCCTTCCAGCCACGCTATTCCTATTTTGCTGATGGTCAGCCCCGCTATCAGGTCGATTTCCTGAGCGATCCGGTCAGTGTCGCGCCTGGTGCCTCGGTCGAGGTCGAAACGCTGGTTTTTGCCGGTGCCAAGGAAGTGGCCGTGGTGGATGGCTATGAGACGTCGCAGAACATCCGCCAGTTCGAGCTTCTGATCGACTGGGGCTGGTTCTACTTCATCACCAAGCCCATGTTCCATCTCATCGACTGGCTTTACCGTCTGCTTGGGAATTTCGGTCTGGCCATTCTCGGCACGACCGTCATCGTCAAGCTGATCTTCTTCCCGCTTGCCAACAAGTCTTACAAGTCCATGGCGAACATGAAGAAGGTGCAGCCTGCGCTCATGGAAATCCGCGAGAAATATGCGGACGACAAAATGAAGCAGCAGCAGGCGATGATGGAGCTCTACAAGAAGGAGAAGATCAACCCGGTGGCCGGCTGCTGGCCGGTCCTCATCCAGATTCCGGTCTTCTTCGCGCTCTACAAGGTGCTTTATGTCACCATCGAGATGCGGCATGCGCCCTTCTTCGGCTGGATACAGGACCTTGCCGCGCCCGATCCGACGTCGATCTTCAATCTGTTCGGCATGCTGCCTTACGATGTTCCGCAATTTCTGATGATCGGCGTCTGGCCGCTTATCATGGGCATCACCATGTTCCTGCAGATGCGCATGAACCCAACGCCGCCGGACCCGACCCAGGCGATGATCTTCAACTGGATGCCGGTGGTCTTTACCTTCATGCTGGCAAGCTTCCCTGCCGGTCTGGTCATCTACTGGGCCTGGAACAACCTTCTGTCGATCATCCAGCAAGGGGTGATCATGAAGCGGCAGGGCGCCAAGATCGAGCTCTGGGACAATCTTGCGGGTCTCTTCAAGAAGAAACCTACACCCGCAGAGTAGCTCCTCGAACTTTCACAGCGGCCGCGGATGCTGTAAGCCTCCGCGGTCATTTGTTTTCTGTAGGCTGCTGGAACCGGCACGCAATCGGGGATTTCAGAGGAGTGGGCGCGATGACTGGTCCTGACCGCATATCAAGCACCCGATGGCTCCCCTCCATGGCCGCGCTTGCTTCCTCGGACTATTGGTCGAACAGCCAAATATGAAGATCGTTGGCACGGACCTTTCCCGGCCGGAGGCCGTATCATGACGGAAGCTGTCATCTTGGCGGCGGAGCTTTTCGTACGACCCTGGATCTTCATCCGCGGCGTGCCGGCGATGAAGTTCCTGCCGCCTGAAGGCCCGCCCGAAGTGGCCTTTGCCGGCCGTTCCAATGTCGGTAAATCCTCGCTGATCAATGCGCTGGTGGGGCAGCGCGGCCTTGCCCGCACCTCCAATACGCCCGGCCGCACCCAAGAGCTCAACTATTTCGTGCCCGACGGCTATTCCGGTCAGGCGGACGACCTGCCGCCCATGGCGCTGGTGGATATGCCGGGCTACGGCTATGCCAAGGCCCCCAAGGCGCAGGTGGACGCCTGGACGAAGCTCGTCTTCGATTATCTCAAAGGACGTGTGACGTTGAAGCGCGTCTATCTCCTGATTGACGCCCGTCATGGCATCAAGAAGAACGACCTGGAGGTGATGGACCTGCTTGACAAGGCGGCCGTTTCCTATCAGGTCGTGCTGACCAAGAGTGACAAGATCAAGCCGCCTGCCGTCGAGCGCCTGCTGACCGAGACGCAAGGGCTCATCCGCAAGCGGGCTGCGGCCTTCCCGGAAATTCTGGCGACTTCTTCCGAAAAAGGCATCGGCCTCGACGCGCTGCGCGAGGCGATCGCACAGGCCGTGGCGCACTGACGCAAACCTGTCATGCAAGCTGGCTAGACTTTCCGATCGCTGATTTTGTGAAGAGGGAAAGATGGCAAGGACCGATACCGCCCATCAGAAATGGGATGAGACCTGGAGGTCGGCCGAGGGTCGGCTCGCCTGGTCGCGGCCGGAAGAAGATGTGCTCGCCTGCGCGCAGGAATGTTTCGATAAGGGCGCTCGCCGTGCGCTTGATCTCGGTTGCGGCATCGGCCGCCACGCGCTGGCACTTGCCGAGATCGGCTTCGATGTCGATGCGTTGGACGGTAGCGAAAGCGGCCCTGCGGAACTGAAGCGCTCCGCCGAAAGCCTCGGCCTACCGATCCGCGTACATAACGGACTGATGACGGATCTGCCCTTCGAAAAGAGTGTCTTCGATTATCTGCTCTCCTTCAACGTCATCTATCATGGCGATCCGAAGATCGTTGGAAAGGCGCTTTCCGAGATCAGGCGGGTGGTGAAGTCGGGCGGCACGCTGCAGCTTACAATGCTTTCCAAGCGCAACGTCTTCTTCGGCAAGGGCGAGGAGATCGCGCCCAACACCTTCGTCGATCCCAATGCACTCGACGACAAGGTCCATCCTCATTTCTACTGCAATGCTGCCGAACTGATCGCCCTGCTCGAAGGCTTCGAGATCAGGAGCCTCATCGACCGCGAGCACAAGCCCGCCCACTGGCACTGGCATGTGATCGCCGAGCGGCTCTGATTGCCCGACAGGAAACTGGCCTGAATTTCAGGCCAGTTTCGCCCGCAGCCTGTCCGTCAGATATTCCATGACGATGACGACGATGAAGATGGCGATGATGATCGTCGAAGCGTTGCGATACTGAAAAAGGTCGAAGGCGACCTTCAATTCCTGTCCGATCCCGCCGGCGCCGACGAGCCCTAGCACAACGGATGACCGGACAGCCTTTTCCAGCGCGAAAAGGGCCGTGTTGACCATCGAGGGCAGGGCATCCGGTATGACCGCGCCGCACAGGACCGAGAACCGGCTGGCGCCGATCGCTTCCAGTGCTTCCTGTGGTTTCTTGTCGGCATCCTCCATCGCCTCGGCAAAGAATCTGCCGCAAAAGCCGATCGTATCAACGATGATGGTCATGGTGCCTGCTGCCGCGCCGAGCCCGACCGAAGCCACGAAGACGAGAGCCCAGACGAGATCGGGGACCGTGCGGAAGAACGACACCAGCCCCTTGAAGAGGAAGGCGGTAGCCGCAACCGGCGTGATCCTCCGGGCCGACATCCATGCGATCGGCAGACTGATGACGATACCGATCACGGTGCCGGCTATGGCGATCTGGAAGGTCTCGATCAGGCGTTCCATCACGCGCCACAGAAAGGCGGGATCCGTCTCCGGCGGCAGCATGCGGGCAACAAGCCGGCCCATGCGGGGCGCTGCATTCGCGAGCCGTTCGCCGGAAGGTGCCACTTGGGAAATTGAGGCTATGACGATCGCGGCCAGCACGACAAATGCCGTGAATTGCAGTGCCGAAATGGAGCGGATGCGCGGCGGCGCATCGCGCGTTATTGCGTGGTCAGCCATGGAAGATGGCCTCCAGGTCGCGCGTCCTGAGATCCCGGCTTTCCGCATCCAGGCAGATGCGGCCGTTCTTCAAGGCGATGACGCGCCGTGCATAGGAAAGGGCATGATCCATGTCATGCGTGGTGAAGACCAGCGTGGTCTTCGTCTTTTCGGCTATGTCGGCGAAGGTCTGCATAACCTCATGTCCAGCCGCGGGGTCGAGGCTGGCGGAAGGTTCGTCCGCGATGAAAAGGAGCGGCTTGCGGATCAGCGCCCGCGCGATCGCAACCCGCTGCGCCTGACCGCCGGAAAGCTGGTCAGCCCGGTCGCCGGCCTTGTCCGCCAGACGGACCGTCGTCAGAGCTGTCATCGCTTCGGCGCGCCATTCCGTCGGCGCAATGGAGTGGTGCAGGGCGCGCCAGCCGCCTTTCTGTCCCAGCTTGCCATGGAGGACGTTCGAAAGCGCGGAAAGCCGCATGACCAGACCGTGATGCTGGAACACGAAGCCAATCTGCTGCCGCAGCCTTGCCTTCTGCCGCCGACCGTCGCGCCGGGAGAGTGTGTCCCCGAAAACGGTCACGCTGCCGGCACTCGCTTCGTTCAGTCCGATCAGCGTCTTCAAGAGCGTGGATTTGCCCGCCCCGTTGGGTCCGATCAGTGCGACTGTCTCGCCTTCATGGACGGATATGGAAACGCCGTTCAGGACAGGCTTTCCGTTGCCATAGGCTTTCACTACATCCGACAAGGCAATCAGGCATTCGCCCCGCGCGGTCGGCGCAGGGCGAAGCGCATCGACGATCTCGGCAGGTTTCAGCTTGCCGGGATCGGCCTTAGTTGCCGACAAAGGCATCGAAACTGTCTACGCCGATCGTGCGGTACATGGAGCGGACGTAGTCGTAGGAGGAGTCATCCACCGAGGTGATGAAGAAGCCGCCTTCATATTTGCGGTTGTCGCCGTCGGTTATGACCGAGGCCATGAGCTTCTTGCCTTCGTTCACGAATGCATCGCGCATCGTGTTGAAGACATCTTCCGAAACATCAGGCCGCGCCACCAGAACATCGTTGGGCAGGTCGCGGCCGCGCGCCAGAACGGTGAAGGCGACCTCCGGATAAGCCTCGCGGGCTGACTGCAGGTGGTCCGCATTCATGCCGATTGCAGCGATGTCACCATTGATCAGTGCCTCCACGGCGACATTGCGTCCGATGATCTGCGCCTCGTAATCGGTGCCGTATTTCAGGCCGAGATCGGTCAGCGTCTGCGCCGGCCCGAGATGTTGCGAGGTGGAGCCGACCGAACCGAAGGCGACCGTCTTGCCCTTCAGGTCCTGGACACTCTTGATCGGCCCGTCGGCAAGCACGACCACCTGCGCATAGTAGTCGGGACGTTGCCATGCGGTGACGATCTTGGCGTCGGTGAGCTGTTTCATGACGACATATTCCGCCGGGCCGGTCAGCACGAAATCCACCTGGTCAGACGTGAGCGCCTCAACGGCGGCGGTGCGCGAATTGACGGGGAAGAACTCGACCTGGAAACCGGTCACTTCCTCGAGCGTGTCGCGGAAGGGACCGAATTCCTGCTGGAGCGCCTCCAGCCCTTCGATGTCGGTGACCGCGAAGCGGACCGTCTCGGCGGCATTCGCAACCAGCGTGGTCGCCATCAGTGCCAATCCGGCGATCATGGTGCGTAGCATTGTCGTTGCTCCTGTCCCAACCTTATTGTGATTGGGCGGACGCTACGGACCTTGCTTGACAGCCGGATGACGGATTTGTCGCGCTTACATGACAGCCCACAGACGCGCGTCTATGCGGGCGTCACGCGGTGGCCGGTCTGAAGGCCAATGCCAGGCCGTTCAGGCAATGGCGCTTGCCAGTCGGCGGCGGGCCATCGTCGAATATATGGCCGAAATGGCCGCCGCAGCGTCGACAATGCACCTCCGTGCGGGTCATGAACAGGGAATTGTCTTGCTTGGTGCCGATCGCATCCGGCAGCGCTTCCCAGAAGCTCGGCCAGCCAGTGCCGGAATCATATTTGGCTTCCGAGGAATAGGCCGGCAGGTCGCAACCGGCACAATGGAAGATACCCTTGCGATGTTCTTCGAGCAGGGGACTGGTGAAGGCGCGCTCCGTGGCTTCCTCGCGCAGCACCGCATATTGCTCCCCGGTCAGGATTTTGCGCCACTCGGCTTCGGTCCTGGTCACCTCGAATGTTTCGGCCATGGCGCGGTACCCGGACCGTTCGCGCAAGAGAAAGGAACCGCCCGCAAGGGCTGCAATCGCCCCCATGGTCCCATAGAGGAAAATACGCCGATTCATGTCCAGCCTCCCTTGTCGGCCGACAGATTACGCCAGAGCCGCCCTCACGGCCAAGTCAACTCGCTTTGAGTTCCCCACGGTCCAACGCAAGGTTTGCGCATGGCCGAGAATGTCGATATGAGACCGGCGGTTCCTTTCCGCTCGAGGGCAAGACATGACGTCGGATATTGCCGAAACCGCCGAGGCGCAGGCGCGCCTCCTCTCGGCCGCGCTGCCTTACATGCAGCGCTACGAAAACAAGACCGTGGTCGTGAAATATGGCGGTCACGCCATGGGCGACATCGCCCTCGGACAGGCCTTTGCGCGCGATATCGCGCTTCTGAAGCAGTCCGGCGTCAATCCCATCGTCGTGCATGGAGGCGGTCCCCAGATCGGCGCCATGCTGACCAAGATGGGGATCGAATCCAAATTCGAGGGTGGCCTGCGCGTCACCGATCAAAAGACCGTCGAGATCGTCGAGATGGTGCTGGCCGGCTCCATCAACAAGGAGATCGTCGCCCTCATCAATGCCGAGGGTGAATGGGCAATCGGCCTGTGCGGCAAGGATGGCAACATGGTCTTCGCCGAGAAGGCGCGCAAGACCGTCACCGATCCCGATTCCAATATCGAGCGCGTCCTCGATCTCGGTTTCGTGGGCGAGCCGGTGGAGGTGGACCGCACCCTGCTCGACCTGCTCGCGCGCTCCGAGATGATCCCCGTCATCGCGCCGGTAGCTCCCGGCCGCGACGGTCACACCTACAACATCAATGCCGACACCTTCGCCGGCGCCATCGCCGGTGCCGTGCAGGCGAAGCGCCTGCTTTTCCTCACCGACGTGCCCGGCGTCCTCGACCGGGACAAGAAGCTGATAGACGAACTGACTGTCGCGGAAGCGCGCGCTCTTATCAAGGACGGCACCATTGCCGGCGGCATGATCCCCAAGGTCGAAACCTGCATCGAGGCGATCGAGCGGGGCGTGGAAGGCGTCGTCATCCTCAACGGCAAGACCCCGCATTCCGTTCTTCTCGAACTATTCACCGAACATGGTGCAGGCACCCTGATCGTGCCCTGACCATCTCTCCTGCCGCGCCCGCCGCCCCTTGGCGGGCCACCTCTACGGGCCCTATGTCACAGGCCCGCCGGATATTGTCATGGAACTCTGGATTCCGATCACCATCGCCGCCGCCTTCCTGCAGAACCTGCGGTCGGCGATGCAGAAGCACCTCAAAGGCTTCATGGGTACCACTGGGGCGACCTTCGTGCGCTTCGGCTTCGGACTTCCCTTCGCGGTACTCTTCGTGGCGGTCCTGAACCGTACCGCCGGGTACGCCTTTCCTCATCCGAACCCCACCTTTCTTCTTTGGGTCGCTGTCGGCGGCATTGGCCAGATCGCCGCCACATTCCTGCTCATCCATTTGTTTTCCTTCCGCAATTTTGCTGTAGGGACAGCTTATTCGCGAACCGAGCCGGCGCAGGCCGCGGTCTTCGGCCTGATCTTTCTGCACGAGACCGTAACGGCGGGTACGGTTCTTGCCATCGCGATCAGCGTGCTCGGCGTCATGCTGATCTCGGTGGCCCGGGTACCGATGAGCTGGCGCAATCTTTTTGCTTCCATGGTGGGTCGCAACGCCCTGATCGGCCTGGCCTCTGGGACGCTCTTCGGCATTGCCGCCGTCGCCTACCGCGCCGCCTCCACCTCCCTCGCCGGGCCGAATTTCATGATGCAGGCCGCAACGACACTGCTTTTCACCATCGCCTTCCAGACCGTCATCATGCTCGCCTGGATGATCTGGAAGGAGCCGGAAGAGATGGGCCACATCGCGAGAGCCTGGAAGCCTTCGCTGCTCGTCGGCCTGTTCGGTGCCTCGGCGTCCTTTGGCTGGTTCATGGCCATGACCCTGCAGCACGCGGCTGTGGTGAAAGCCCTGGCGCAGATCGAGATGATCTTCACCTTCGCCTCGTCGGTATTCTTCTTCCGCGAGCACATCAACCGCGCGGAAATCGCCGGCTGTGTGCTCATCGTGGGCGGCATTCTGGTGCTGCTGATCGTCGGGTGAGCCCCGTAACCATCGGTGCTATAGGAGAAGAATGACCGACCGTCCCGATCCCGAGCGATTCGCCCATGTGACCGACTGGGTGTTCGACCTCGACAACACGCTCTATCCGCATCACTCCAATCTCTTCGCGCAGATCGACGTGAAGATGACGGCCTATGTGTCGGAGCTTCTGCAATTGCCGCGCGAGGAAGCGCGCAAGGTGCAGAAGGAGCTCTATCGGGACTACGGAACAACCCTGAAAGGACTGATGGAGCGCCATGGAATCGATCCGGACGATTTCCTGCAGAAAGTCCATGACATCGACTATTCGCCGGTCGAGCCGAACCCGGCGCTTGGCATAGCGATCCGCTCGCTTCCCGGCCGCAAGTTCATCTTCACCAATGGCGATCGCGCTCATGCCGAGCGCGCGGCGCGCCGGCTCGGCGTGCTGGATGATTTCGACGATATCTTCGATATCGTGGCTGCCGGGCTGGAGCCGAAACCCGCACAACTCGCCTATGACAAGTTCCTGGCCCTGCACCGCATCGTAGGCAACAAGGCGGTTATGTTCGAGGATCTGGCGCGCAATCTCAGGGTGCCGAAAGCATTGGGCATGGTCACCGTGCTGATCGTGCCGCGCAATTTCGAGCCGACCTTTTCGGAGATATGGGAGCGCGATCCTGAGTTCGAGGACGATGTCGATTTTGTCACCGACGATCTTGCCACTTTCCTGCAAGGACTTGTGCAGCAGGGCTGAGGGCCGGGACAACCCGGCCCTCGGTGGCTAACGCGTCTCAGTGCCTGGAATGATCCTCGCCACCATTGGCTGCGCGGACCGGCAGCGAAACTTCCACCTTGCCGGCCTTCTCGAATTCCAACGTGAGCGGCACCGTATCGCCCTGCCTGAAGGGCGTTTCGACCTGCATGAACATGATGTGCTCGCCGCCGGGCTTGAGCTCGACAGTGGCTCCGGCCGGAATCTCCAGCCCGTCCTTGATCGGGCGCATGGTCATCACCCCGTCCGTGACGGACATTGTGTGGATCTCGACCTTGCCGGCAACCGGCGAGGAAGCGCCGATCAGCCGGTCGGCCTCGCTGCCCGCATTGGTGACGGCGAGGTACCCGCCGCCTGCCGGCTGGCCGGGCAACATGGCGCGTGCCCATGAGGCGCCGATGGTCAGGTCGCCTGCCTTGACCTCCGCTGCCTCTGCATTCCCGCTGCCATGCGCATGATGCAAATGCTCGTCAGCGCCGGCTGCGACGGTCAGGATCGGCGCCGGATGCTCGAGGTCGTGCGGGTTCTGACCCTCGGCGGGCTCCTCGGTCCAGGCGACCTCGCCGCTGGCGCAGGTCTGCGTCGTCTTGAAGAAGAGCTGCTGACCCGGCTCGACCCCCGAAAGCGTGCCGTTGACCACGAATTCGTCATAAAATTCGTCCGGCAGATTGCCGTCCTTCCATATGACGGCCTTGACGCCGGAGCCGACTTCCTCCCCATGGAGATTGTAGCTTTTGGCGTAGTTGCCCTTCTCGGTCTCTACAGTCCAGCCGGGCTTCGGCATTGGCTTTACGCCGATATAGCCTTCGGGGATTTCGAGGCGGACCTGGTTTGTCGCCTCGCCGTCGCAGCCATGCGGGATGCGCAGCACGGCCTTGTAGCCTCCGGCCGAGGCTTGCGCCTTTTCCAGTGTTGCATGCGCCGAAGCGGGCAGAGTGGCAAGCGCCGACAGCGCCGAGGCTGCAGCAAATATGGTGATATTCCTGTGCATGATTATGTCATCCGATCTGATCTGATTGCACGGCATCCTGCATTGCGGATGCGCTCGAAGTGATCAGACGGAGGCGGGCGGCGCCCTTATCGAAGGAGGCGCTGCACTCGGGCGAAGGTGCCAGAGAGGGTCGTGCAGGCCGGCGAGATTGGTGAGTGTCCTGACCATCGGCAGGCCGAAAAGGGGACTCCCCGCGACAAGGATCTTGGCGAGCGCCGGCGCGCCGCCGCAGAAATGGCCGGCAATGCAGAAGGGGCAGTCGTGCTGGCCGGAGGGCGGTAATTTGCCCGTCGCCTTGTCCTGCAGCGCCCCGTCATGCGTCAGGCATATGATGGAAAGGCCGTCTAGCCCGACGCTGTGTGTCCGCGTGATCGGCTGGAACATGCCGAGCAGAAGCGCAAGACAGGCGACAAGCGCGAAGAGCTTCCTCTCGCGTCGCAACTGCTCGAACCAGTTCAGATATTTCTGCCGATCCTCCATGCTGTCTGATTAGCGCATGCGGGACGCGCTCGCCAGCAGGATGTGCTGCGGCATGGACGCGCGTTGGATACCTATGAGGCTCGGCGCGAATTTCGAATCGAGGATCAGAACTCGTAGAAGGCGCGGATCGTCTCCCAGGCTTCCTCCGCGGTATCGACGAAAGTTATGAGCTCGTCGTCGCCAGGCGAGATGGTTCCCTGTTCCGCGAGGAACTGGAGATTGATTGCGCGCTGCCAGAATTCCTTGCCGAAGAGGGTCACGGGAACTCGTTCCATGCGCCCGGTCTGGATGAGCGTCAGTGTCTCGAACAGTTCATCCATTGTGCCGAAGCCGCCAGGAAACACGGCCACCGCCTTGGCGCGCATCATGAAATGCATCTTGCGGACGGCGAAATAGTGGAAGTTGAAGCACAGCTCCGGCGTCACATAGAGGTTCGGCGCCTGCTCATGCGGCAGCACGATATTGAGGCCGATGGAGGGCGCGCCGCAATCGGCGGCACCCCGGTTGCCGGCCTCCATGACGCCCGGACCTCCGCCGGTCACCACGACGAATTCGCGGTAATAGGCGGTGGCGGAATGCTCCGAGCACAGACGGGCGAAACGGCGCGCTTCCTCGTAATAGCGGCTGTTCGCCTCCAGATTCTTCTTCTGCGTCTCGTTCTTGGCCGCCCAGGCCTCGCCGCCGGGCTCGGGTATCCGGGCACCGCCGAACATGATCACCGTCGAGCGGATGCCGCGCTCGGCAAGAATCATTTCCGGTTTCAGCAGTTCCAGTTGCAGCCGCACCGGCCGCAATTCGCGACGCGTCAGGAAATCTTCGTCATCCCAGGCAAGGCGATAGGTGGCCGCTCGCGTCTGCGGCGTATCCGGTACGCTTTTGGCGCGTTTCAGATCCTCGTCCGAATGGGGCAGGGGCGTCCAGCCCGACTTGTCTTCAGGATTCATTTCGCCCGTCTCCCCGATATTTGGCGTCGCCCTGTGACGCGTCTCCTGATTGACCCTCCTGAATGCTTCGCATAGGTTCCGCGCCGACTTGCAGGTCGCTCATATCGCAGATCGTAGAGACTTGCTCTTAACAGCTTGTGTAGCGGGATAATTTCCATGACCAGACCGGATATAGGCGCGCTTGAGAGGTCCGTCGAGGAGGCTTTCGAAGGGCGCGAGGCAATCAGCTCCAGCACGCGAGGAGAAATCCGTGAGGCCGTGGAGACGGCGCTCGATCTCCTCGATCGTGGCGAGGTGCGGGTGGCCGAGCGCGGCAGCGACGGAAACTGGCATGTCAATCAGTGGCTCAAGAAGGCCGTACTGCTCTCCTTCCGGCTCAATCCGATGGAGGTCATCAAAGGCGGACCGGGCGAAGCCGTCTGGTGGGACAAGGTGCCTTCCAAGTTCGACGGCTGGAGCGCCAACGAGTTCGAGAAGGCGGGTTTTCGCGCGGTGCCTAATTGCGTCGTGCGCCGCTCCGCCTATATCGCGCCTGGCGCGGTCCTGATGCCTTCCTTCGTCAATCTCGGCGCCTATGTCGGCAAGGGAACCATGGTCGATACCTGGGCCACTGTGGGTTCCTGCGCGCAGATCGGCGAGAATGTGCATCTTTCAGGCGGCGTCGGCATAGGCGGCGTGCTGGAGCCTATGCAGGCCGGCCCGACCATCATCGAGGACAACTGCTTCATCGGCGCCCGCTCGGAAGTGGTGGAAGGCTGCATCGTGCGCGAAGGCTCGGTGCTCGGCATGGGCGTCTTCATCGGCAAGTCCACCAAGATCGTCGATCGCGAGACCGGCAGCATCACCTATGGCGAGGTTCCGCCCTATTCGGTGGTCGTGGCCGGTACGCTGCCCGGCAAGCCGATGGGCAATGGCGAGCCCGGCCCCGGCCTCTATTGCGCTGTGATCGTGAAGAAGGTGGACGAGAAGACGCGCTCCAAGACCTCCATCAACGAGTTGCTTCGCGATTAAGATTACCCGATTCGACCCAGCGCTCACCGGAGCCCAGCAGTGAACCAGCCATCCATATTCTGGCTCTTCTTCGGGCTGTCCGGCCGCATCAGCCGGGCGGCATTCCTGCTTGCCGGCCTCATGATGATGGTCGTGACGACCTTCGTCCTTTACCGGCTTTCGGTGGCGCAGGAGGTCGGGCGCGGGCTGGAGCTGTGGGAATCGATCTTCGGCATCGTCGTCTTTGTCTCGCTCTGGTGCCAGGCCGCGCTCGCCGTCAAGCGGCTGCATGACATAGGCCGTCAGGGCCTGTGGTCGGTGGTGATGTTCATCCCGCCCATCAATTTCTTCGCCTTCATCGCGCTTTGCCTGATACCGGGCGAAGAGGGATCGAACCAATACGGAGCGCAGACCAACACGCCGCAATGAGGCGAGAAGCGGGCGGACCGTTCTCATTGCGTGACAGACGGGTTTGCTTGGATTATCAATCCATTACATGAGCCTGCCCACCGACCCCGCCGCCAATCTCACCACGCTTGTCCGCTGCCCCTCGGTCACCCCCGACGAGGCAGGCGTGCTGTCGGCGCTGCAGGCCATGCTCGAGCCGATCGGCTGCGCGGTGGAACGCCCGGTCTTCCGGGAGGATGGCAGCGCTGACATCGAGAACCTTTATGCCCGCCTCGGCACCGAAGGCCCGCATCTGATGTTTGCCGGCCATACGGATGTCGTGCCGCCGGGCGACGATGCGGCTTGGACGCATCCTCCATTCGCTGCCGCAGTAGCCGATAGCCAGATGTATGGCCGGGGTACTGTCGATATGAAGGGAGGCATCGCCTGTTTCGTCGCTGCCCTTGCGCGGTATGTCGAGGCGAAGGGGACGCCGAAAGGCTCCGTCTCCTTCCTGATAACCGGCGACGAGGAGGGTCCCGCCGTCAACGGCACGGTCAAGCTGCTCGAATGGGCCGCCGCCAGAGGCGAGCGCTGGGACGCGTCGATCGTTGGCGAGCCGACCAATCCTGAAACACTGGGCGACATGATCAAGATCGGCCGCCGCGGTTCGCTGTCGGCGGTGCTCACCGTGACCGGCCGGCAGGGCCATGTGGCCTATCCTCATCTGGCCGACAATCCGGTGCCCGGTCTCCTGACCTTGCTGGATGCGCTTCTCGCTAGCCCCTTGGACAAGGGCAACGAACGTTTCCAGCCGAGCAATCTGGAAGTGACGAGCATTGATGTCGGCAATCCCGCGACCAATGTCATTCCGGCGAAGGCGACTGCGGCTTTCAACATCCGCTTCAACGATTGCTGGGATGTCGGGAGCCTGCAAGCGGAGATCATGGCGCGGCTCGATCGGGCCGCCGCGGACAAGCGCCTGCGGCCGGGCCGTGAGGAACCTGTCGCCTACGAGCTTTCATGGCGCGACCGTCCGAGCCCGGTCTTCCTGACGCGCGACGGGAAGCTGATCGGGACCCTGAGCGGATCGATCGAGGCGGTCACGGGCCGGAAGCCGCGGCTTTCCACCTCGGGCGGTACGTCGGATGCGCGATTCATCAAGGATTATTGCCCGGTGGTCGAATTCGGCCTTGTCGGCCAGACCATGCATATGGTGGACGAGCGCGTGCCGCTGGCGGATCTGGAAATGCTGACACGCATTTACCAGCGTTTCCTGGAAGACTGGTTCGGGTAACGGGAGATGCCGCCCGCCGAGGAAATCCAACGCTATCTTTCCGGCGCCTGGAGGCTGATGATGGGCCGGCAGGACGGGCTGCGCATGCTTGATCTCACGGTCGACGGCTTCTGGAATTCCTTCTTCGCCATCATCGTTGCCCTGCCGGCGCTGGTGGTTGGCTGGGTGGCGGTGGCCAATGACTCCTCACTCTTCGATCCGGGTTTTGCGGGCCGGCTGGCACTGGTCATCCGCCTCGCCATCATCGATCTCGGGGCCTGGGTCCTGCCCATCGCGGTGCTCGCCCTCGTCGCCAGGCCTGCCGGCATCGCCGACCGTTTCGTGCATTATGTGGTGGCGACGAACTGGGCCTCGGCGCTCACTTTGTGGATCATGTTGCCGCCGGCGCTGATCCGCCTCTTCTGGCCGGGCGCGACTGAACTGGTCACCTTGCTGTCTCTGGGCCTGTTTGTCGTGACGCTGGTGCTGTTGTGGCGGCTCACCAATGTTGCCATCGGCAAGGGACCGGCCATCGCTACGTCGGTGTTCTGCGGCATGTTCGTCGCCTCGCTCGTGGCGTTGTTCGTCCTGCAGACGCTGCTTGGCCTCTCCATGCAGTAGGGCTGCTATCTCCATGCCGCCGCAAGGGCCGCAGCCAGCGTCAATGCGGCCGCCAGACCTGTCAGCGCGGAGAAGCCGGACGTGGAATAGAGCGGGCCGAAGCCGAGCGTGCCTACGAAGACTGCCAGATAAGTCACGGCGCTGTTCAACCCCATGATGGTCCCGCGTTTTTCGGGATCGCTGGAGCCGAGGCGCATGATCAGCACATTGAGACCGAAATGGTTGGTGAGGCCCCAGGCGAAGAGCAGCGCCAGGAGCAGCGCGAAGCTGCCGGCCGAAAACATCATTGCAACATAGACGCCGGCGACAGCCGTGAAGGCGAAGGGCATGACACGCCGGGCGCCGAGCCGATCGACGATGTGGTCGAGGAAGGCGGCCCCGCCGAAGCCTGCTCCATAGGCGATTGCGGCAAGGCCGTTTGCCCTCACTGGGTGTCCGAGCCCGTTGACCAGATGGTCGCCGAGATAGCCGTAGACGCCGTAGAAAGCGGACATGAAGGCACCGCAGGCCAGAAGCAGCGGCACGACGCCCGGCACGGAAAGCCCGACCAGCGGCGAGGGAGCCGCATGGGCTGTGGGCCGGTCGCGATATCCGCCGCGCCACAGAGCCGCCAGGGCAGTGGCGGCAAGCATGGCGACGCCTCCATAGACAGCCCGCCAGCCGAGATGATCGGCCACGACTGTCGAGAGTGAGACGCCGGCGACGATGCTCAGCGTCCAGCCGGTCAGGACGACGCCGATGGTAGCGCTTTCGCGGCCCTGCGGCGCGATAGCGGCTGCATTGGAGTAGATCGCAGGAAGTGCAATGCCGGCGCAGAGACCCGCAGCGAATTGCATGACGACCAGAATTGCAAGGCCGGGCGCGACGGCGCTGCCTGCCAAGGCTGCGGCGAGCGCCGCAAAGGCGAGGCGCAGCATACACCATGCGCCCATGCGGTCTATATAGCGAGCCAGAAAGAGGGCGCTGAGCGCCGTGCCGAGGCCGAAAGCGGCCGAGGCCCACATGACCATCGGCAATGCCGCATCGAGAGAACGGGCGACCTTCGGCGCGATGGGCGCCAGCACCAGCGAGTTGGAGCCGATGACGCTGATGCAGCCGGTCAGAAGATAGGCTGCGGCAGGGATGGAGGAGGCATTCAGTGCTGTAGATTGAACAATTTTCGTCATATTGCTATGATGACAGAACAAGAAACGGCGACAACAGGAATTAGCCGAATGCAAGAAAAAACACATATGGTTCGGCGCGCACGCGGTTCGGATCGTGGAATCGATGATTTGGACCGAAAGCTGTTAGGCATTCTGACCAACGACGCCACGCTAAGCTATGCCGAGCTGGGCGATTGCATTGGCCTCTCGGCCCCGGCAGTACATGAACGGGTCAAGCGGCTGAAACGGTCGGGTATCATTCGGCGGACCGCAGCCTTGATCGATGCCGAGGCAGTCGGCAAACCATTGCTTGCCTTCGTTCATGTGGACACGCGAGGCTGGGGCAAGACCCCTGAGCTGATCGCTATCGGCGATCATCCGGAAGTCGAGGAAATCCATTCGGTTGCCGGCGACACCTGCATGCTTTTGAAGGTACGGGCGCATGATACCCATGCGCTGGAAGGGTTGCTCGCCCGCCTCTACGCCACGCCGGGAGTTGTCGCCACGCGCAGCTATGTCGTGCTTTCGACTTATCTGGAACGTCCGCCGCAGGCGGGCATCACCGGGGCGTGGCCGAAGCCGCACGTCCTGACGGAAGCTCAGGCATAGTCGACGCCGACCAGATAAAGCCCGCAGGCTGGCGCGACCGGGCCGCAGGCGGCGCGGTCCTTGGCCTCCAGCGCGGCTGTCACGTCATCGGCGTTCCACGCTCCTTCGCCCACCCGCTTCAAGGTGCCGACCATGGAGCGGACCTGATTGTGCAGGAAGGAGCGCGCATCGGTGCGGATCTCGATCAGCTCGCCGCTGCGCATCACCTCCAGCCGGTCCAGCGTCTTGACCGGGCTTTTCGACTGGCACTGCACCGAGCGGAAGGTGGTGAAGTCATGCGTACCGATCAGCCTTTGCGCGGCCATATGCATGGCTTCATGGTCTAACCTCTTTGCGACATGCCAGGCCCGTCCGGACTCCAGGGCAAGCGGCGGCCGGCGGTTGATGATCCGGTAGAGATAGTGCCGCCTTCTGGCCGAGAAGCGGGAATCGAAATCGTCCGTGACGCGCCCGGCATTGAGGATGGAGACCTTCTCTCCGGCCATCGTCAGATGCGCGTTGAGCGCGTCGCGCACGGTCTCCGCCGGCCAATTCTTTTCGAGATCGAAATGAGCCACCTGGCCGGTCGCATGCACGCCGGCATCGGTGCGCCCGGCTCCGCGCAGCACCACTTCCTGACTGCAGAAGCGCAGGATTGCCTGTTCGATCGCGGCCTGCACGGAATGCTGTCCCGCCTGACGTTGCCAGCCGGAATAGGGGCTCCCGTCATATTCGACGTCGATGCGGTAACGTGGCATGGATCACGAAAGGGCGGAAAAGGCGCGAGGGTAGACGAGCTGCCCCTCCAGCGGAGTATCATTCCAGGCCAAGGCCTGCAGCGCCTCGCCCTGATAGTTGCTGGCAAAGTCCCTGGCGCGCTCGTGGGTGTAGCCAAACTTGCCATAATAGTCCGGGTCGCCCAGCACGACCGACAGGTCCTCACCCTTCTGCTGCAGGCGCAGATGGGCCTCGTCGATCAGTGCCGTGCCGATGCCTTCGTCCTGATGGTCCGGATCGACAGCCAGCGGCGCCAGCGCCACGGCCGGTATCCGGTTCTCGTCTTTCACTACGAAGAGGCGGGAGAACAGGATATGGCCGCGTATCTCGCCGTCGCGTTCCGCCACCAGCGACAGCACCACATCGCCATCGGCGCGCAAGGCTTCGATCAGCAGCGCCTCGCCGGGATTGCCGAAGGCAGCTTCCACGACGCGCGCGATTGCGGCCTCGTCGCCGGGTTCCTCGGGGCGGATGATGACGGCGCTCATTGCAGCCTCGTCCCAACGGGAATCTTGGCGCCGGTCAGGAAATCCGCCGCCGTCATCGCCCTGCTGCCGGCACGCTGCAATTCGGTGACGCGAACGGCTCCTTCGGCGCAGGCAACCGTAAGCTCGCCGTTCAGTAGCTGACCGGCAGGGCCATTGCCTTCCACCACGGTTGAACGCAAAAGCTTCACGCGTTCGCTCTTGCCTGCGATCGGCATTTCGCACCATGCCCCCGGAAAGGGCGAAAGGCCCCTGATATGGTCATGGACGGTACGGGCAGGGCGGTTCCAGTCCACCCGCGTTTCCTCCTTGCTGATCTTGCTTGCATAAGTGACGCCCTCATCGGCCTGCGGCGTGAGCGACAGGTTACCGTGCTCCAGATCGTCGAGCGCGCGTACCATCAGGTCGGCGCCGACGAGCTTCAGGCGGTCGTGCAGTTCCGCTGCCGTCATGTCGGTCCCGATAGCGACTTCCTGCGTCAGCGCAACCGGGCCGGTATCGAGACCTTCGTCCATCTTCATGATCATCATGCCGGTCTTCTCGTCGCCTGCCATGATGGCGCGCTGTATCGGTGCGGCGCCGCGCCAGCGCGGCAAAAGCGAGGCATGTCCATTGAAGGCGCCAAGCCGTGTGCCGTCAAGGATCGGCTTGGGCAGAATAAGGCCGTAGGCGACAACGACGGCCACATCCGCGTCAAGCTCACGGAATGCGTTCTGCTCGGATTCCGGCCTGAGGGAAGCGGGCGTGCGGACGGGCAGGCGGAGACGTTCGGCCGCCTCATGGACCGGCGATTTCTTCAGTTCCAGCCCGCGTCGTCCTGCCGGCCGTGGCGGCTGGGTATAGACGGTAACGACCTCGTGGCCAGCCGCGGCGATTGCCTCGAGTGTGGGGACGGAGAATTCCGGCGTTCCCATGAAGACGACGCGTAACGGCATGCGATCCACTCCTCGGGAGCCGGTCGGATACGGAGATGCGGCTGTCGTTTTAGCCGACCAGCCGGTCCGGCGCCTTTTCACGCGCCAGCTTCTTGAAGCGTCTGACGACCATATCGCGCTTGAGCTTCGAAATATGATCGATAAACAGGACGCCGTTCAGGTGGTCGATCTCGTGCTGCAGGCAAGTGGCCATCAGCCCGTCTGCTTCGATCACCTGCTCCTTGCCCTCGCGGTCGATATAGTTGACCGTCACCTCGGCCGGACGCTCCACCTCGGCATAATATTCAGGAATGGAAAGACAGCCTTCCTCGTGAATGTTCAGCCCGTCCGAGCGCTTCACGATCTCCGGGTTGATGAAGATATGCGGCTCCTTGGGCTGCTCGTCCTTGGCGAGGTCGATCACCAGCATGCGCAACGGCACGCCGATCTGGATCGCAGCAAGGCCAATGCCCGGCGCGTCATACATGGTCTCGAACATATCGTCGGCAAGCCGCAGGAGGTCGTCGTCGACACGCTCCACCGGCTTGGAAACCTGGCGCAGGATGGGGTCGGGGAGAAGAACAAGGGGCCTGATCGTCATGCCTGTCACCTAATCATTTGACCATAAAGCGTCAACAGAGAATGGCATGGAATGTTCACGTTTTGATCTTATATTGACCAACCGAATCGGCTAGGCTGGCTTCATGAACGGTCTTCAGGAACTCTTCTCCGCGCCTCTTTTGCAACTCGGCGCCACCACGGTGACGCTTGGCGCTTTTGTCGTTTTCTCGGGGCTTTGCCTGTCTGCTGTGTTCGTCGTGATGCTTGCAATGCTGTGGCGCTCCAGCCGCGCGCGCGTCGAAGCCGAGGCGGAAGCGGCCTTGCGCGCCCGCGAGGCGGAGGCGCGGCTTACCGAGATAACCCGCGCGCAGGCCGAGATGCAGGGCCGGATGGGCACGCTGGCCGAGATATTTTCCTCGCGCCAGTCGGAGTTGAACAAGGCAATCAGCGAGCGGCTGGACGGCATGACCTCGCGGCTCGGCCATTCCATCACCGAGCAGACGAAGTCGACGCATGAGAATCTTGCCAAGCTCCAGGAGCGGCTTGCCGTCATCGATACGGCGCAGAACAATATCCAGTCGCTTGCCGGCCAGGTGGTGCAACTGCAGCAGATCCTTGCCAACAAGCAGACGCGTGGCGCCTTCGGCCAGTCCCGCATGGAGGCGATCATTGCCGACGGATTGCCGCCTTCGGCTTATGAGTTCCAGGCGACCCTGTCGAACAACAGCCGGCCGGATTGCCTGATAAAGATGCCCAACGGCGCGCCGGGTCTCGTCATCGACGCCAAGTTTCCGCTGGAATCCTGGCATGCGATCCGCGCTGCGGAGGAGGAGGGTGGCGCGGAAGCGCAGAAACATGCGCAGCAGAATTTTCGCCGTGATGTCGAGGTGCATATCAAGGCGATCGCCGAAAAATACCTGATTTCCGGCGAGACGCAGGACACGGCTTTCATGTTCGTGCCGTCAGAATCGATCTTCGCCGAGATCCACGAGAATTTCGAGGCGCTGGTCCAGAAGGCGCATCGCGCCCGCGTGGTCATCGTCTCGCCTTCGCTCCTCATGCTGTCCATCCAGGTCATCCAGGCGGTTTTGAAGGATGCCCGCATGCGTGAGCAGGCGCATCTGATTCAGGGCGAGGTGGCGCGGCTGATGGAGGATGTATCGCGGCTGGACGACCGCGTGCGAAAGCTGCAGACTCATTTCTTGCAGGCCAACAAGGATATCGACCTGATCCTCACCTCGACCGACAAGGTGACCAAGCGCGGCGCCAAGATCGAGGCGCTGGAGCTCGGTGCGCTGGAGGGGAAGGCCGTGTCCGATGACGAGGCTGCGGAGGACGGCGGATCATCGACGAGCGTACGCGGCTCCGGCTCGTTGCGCCTGCGCGTGGTGGAGGAGTAGCGATCGCTTCCTAGTTTTCGCACCCCTCTTCCCTGCCATCCAACTGCTTCCATTTAAAGATGAACGGCTAGACAGGATTCCGTTTCGGTTTCGCTATCCGTTGCGGTCCCGACAAATGCAGCGCTCCGGTCAGCCGACCGCCTTTTCCAGCGCCTTCGCCATATCCGCGATCATTCCGGCGGCTTCCGCCGGCCTTTCCTTTCGCGAAGCGACCAGGCAGGCCTGCGACTTCAGGATGACGCCATCATCGAGCACCTTGAGGTGATTGGCCGCCAGCGTCGAGCCGGTCGAGGTGATGTCGACGATCACATCTGCCGATCCCGCCGCAGGCGCGCCTTCAGTGGCGCCGAGGCTCTCCACGATCCTGTAGACCTGGATGCCATGCTTCTGCGAGAAGAACTGCTGCGTCAGCCGCCAGTATTTCGTCGCGATGCGCAGCCTGCGCCCATGCCTCTGCCGGAAATCGGCCGCCACGTCGTCCAGATCGGCCATGGTTGCCACGTCGAACCAGACTTCCGGCACGGCGACCACGACATCTGCCTGGCCGAAGCCGAGCCGGGCGGCTATCTCGACGCGATTTTCCCAAGCAGGAATCGCCTCGCGCACGAGATCCTCGCCGGTTATGCCCAGATCGACCCCGCCATTGCCGAGTTCCCGCGCGATCTCCGAGGCCGACAGGAAGGCGACACGGATGTCAGGATGCCCCTCCATGCGGGCCCGGTAGCGCCGCTCGTCGCCGGGCTGTGTCACGGGATAGCCGGCGGCGGCAAGCCGCGCCAGGGCATCCTCCTTGAGGCGGCCCTTCGAGGGCAAAGCGAGCGTCAGTGTCATGCCGAACCCTCGCGAAGAGCCTCGATGCGGTCGAGCCAGACGGAGAAGCCGACCCCCGGGATTGGACTTTCCGCACCTAATAGCGTCAAGAGCCGGTCATATCTGCCACCGCCCACAAGGGGACGATCCAATCCAGGAGTGGATATTTCGAACACGAGACCGGTATAGTAATCTAGCGGCCGACCGAAAGCGGCGTCGTAATGTATGCCGTCGACCGGCAGGCCCTGCCGGCCGATCTCTTTCGCGCGGGCGATGAAATTGTCGAGTGCGGAACCCAGGCCTATGCCGGCGCCGGCGGCGAATTCGGCAAGGCGGCAGGGCGCCTGCTCGAGGGGCACGCGGATTGCCAGAAATTCCTTGAGCGCTGCAAAGGCGGTTTCGGGAAGCCGCACATTGGCAAGCTCGGCCTTTTCACGCAGCCGGCGGGCTATCTCCTCGGGGCTTCGCCCGGCCGAGGGCGAGATGCCCGTCGCTTTCATCTGTTTTGCTATGTGAGCGGCAAGCGGGCTGTCATCGCCGGCGTTAACCAGTCGGGCGAGGTCAGCCGGCAACTCGCCATTGGAGGCCGGATCGGCAAGGTCGGCGAGCGCGGTTTCCAGCATTTCCGGCGAGCCGAAGGCGCGCGCGAGCCGCTTCTGCCACCCGCGCGGCAGACCGAGGGCGGCAAGGACGGCCTCAAACACCGCCTGGTCTCCGAGGGTGATGTCCAGGATGTGCTGCGGCAGCACGCGAGCAAGCAAAGCATGAGCATCCGCGACGGAACGCGCGTCGGCAGCCGCCGTATCGGCCTCGCCAAGGTCCTCGATGCCGGCCTGGAAGAATTCGCTGCCGCCTTCGCGCCGCTGCCGGAAAACCTCTCCCAGATAGCCGTAGCGCCGCGGTGTCTCGGCATCCTTGGCGATATGGTCGAGGCAGACGGGGATGGTGAATTCCGGACGCAGACATAGGCTTTCGCCCGTTTCGCTTTCGGTGAGGAAGATGCGCCGGCGCAGATCCTCGCCGGCCATATCGAGAAAGGGATCGGCCGGCTGGATGATCGGCACGTCCACCTGCTCAACCTTCCGTTCGGCGAAGAGAGCCAGAATATCCGGCGCGAAATCGGGATAGCGGAGAGTCATTTTTGGGAAAGATGCAAAAGAGCACCCTCTTCTGGCCTGAAGGGGAGATGGCCGGCAGGCCAGAGGGGGGTAAAGCAGCACAAGCTGCCTCTTTCAGTAGGCATTGCTAGCGCCCGATTTCCCGCGCCCGGTCCTCTGCCTGGGCGGCAAGAACGGCCTTCACCGTCTCAACCAGCTCGCTTTCGGGCACAGAAACCTGCGCCGGGCGGCTTTCGCGCCAGGTCCTGTTGTCCTCGATCTCCTTCGAAAGACGCTTGCCCTCGATCAGGTCCTTGATCTGTACCTCGCCGGCCGCGCGCTCGTCGCCGCCCTGGATGACGACGCAAGGCGCGTCGCGCCGGTCGGCATATTTCATTTGCGCCTTCATGCCGGCGCCGCCGAGATACATCTCGGCGCGGATGCCCGCCCGGCGGAGATCGGAAACCATCTTCTGGTAGCGGCCCAGGCTTTCAGTGTCCTTGTCCATGACAAGCACGACGACTGGTGCGACGGTGTCCGATGCGTCGAGCGTGCCGAGGTTCTTCAAGGCCGTCATCAGGCGCGAAACGCCGATGGAGAAACCAGTCGCCGGCACTGGCTCGCCGCGGAAGCGCGAGACGAGCCCGTCATAACGCCCGCCGCCTCCGACGGAACCGAAGCGCACCACCAGGCCTTCCTCGTTGGGAATCTCGGCCAGAAGCTCGGCCTCGAAGACCGGGCCGGTATAATATTCGAGGCCGCGAACCACCGAGGGGTCGATCTTCACGCGGCCATCGTCATAACCGGCAGCGGCGCAGAGAGCGCGTATCTGCTCCAGTTCCGCCACACCTTCATTGTCCTCAATCGCGCCGGTTTCGATATAGGCCAGCACCTTTTCGATTGCCGCCTCATCCAGCTCCGCGCCTTTGGTGAAGTCGCCGCTCTCGTCCAGCCGGCCCTTGCCGAGAAGCTGCCGCACGCCTTCAGGCCCGAATTTGTCCAGCTTGTCGATGGCGCGCAGCACGGTCAGCCGCCGCCCGGCATTCGCCTCGCCGCCCAGCCCGATGGCCTCCAGCACACCGTCGAGCACCTTGCGGTTGTTGACGCGGATGACATAGTCGCCGCGAGCGATGCCGAGCGCTTCCATCACGTCAGCCATCATCATGCACATCTCGGCATCCGCTGCCACGCCAGGCGTGCCGACGGTGTCGGCGTCGAACTGCATGAACTGGCGGAAGCGACCCGGCCCAGGCTTCTCGTTGCGGAAGACCCAGCCGGCGCGGTAGCTGCGATAGGGCTTCGGAAGGCGCTCGAAATTCTCCGCCACGAAGCGGGCGAGCGGTGCAGTCAGGTCGTAGCGCAGCGAGAGCCACTGCTCGTCGTCGTCCTGGAATGAGAAGACGCCCTCGTTCGGCCGGTCCTGGTCCGGCAGGAACTTGCCCAGCGCGTCGGTATATTCGATCAGCGGCGTCTCGACCGGCTCGAAGCCGTAAAGCTCGTAGACCTTGCGGATTTTCGCCATCATCTCGTCGACGGCGCGCAAGTCGGCCGGGTCGCGGTCAATGAAGCCGCGCGGCAGCCGTGCCTTCACCTTGTCCGCCTTGTCAGCCATTTCGAAAATCCGTCCGTGCGATGAAAATCCCGCCCTGTTGCGCGGGCGCGGCTGTCCTAGCCGATAAGGTCAGAAGCGGCAAGGGCGACGGTGAGCGTCTCGCGGTTGACCCGGACGCGGCCGCCCCTCTGCGCATTCCCGGATATGTCAGGCCTTCGGCATCTCTTCCCCCGCAAGCGGCCTTAACCATCGGCGCTTCCATGTCGCGCCCCTTGATGCGCGAAACCCCGTGACAGCCCGGGCGGCTTCCGCTAATCCCCGACTGCGCGACCTTGGCAGCACTCGATGCTCGCCTTTAATCCCGGGAGATACGATGCAGCAGACACCGGTCATGATCGACACGCTCGATGTGCTGACAGATCGCTATTCGGTCATTCTCTGCGATGTCTGGGGGGTCATGCACAACGGCCTGCATTCCTATCGCGAGGCCGCGGCGGCGCTGATCCGTGCCCGTGAACAAGGCAAGGCGGTGGTGCTGATTACCAACGCGCCTCGTCCGCACGGACCGGTGCAGGAGCAGTTGCGCATGCTGGATGTGCCTGACGAGGCCTGGGATCGTGTGGTGACTTCCGGCGACGTGACACGGGACCTGATCAGCAATGGGCCGCGCCGGGTGTTCCATCTCGGCCCCGAGCGCGACGTCACGATCTATGACGGGATCGATGTCGAGTTGGTGGAGGAATTCGAGGCCTCATCGGTGGTCTGCACCGGGCTGTTCGACGACCGCACCGAAACGCCGGAGGATTATGCTGAGATGCTGCAAAGGCTGCGCATGCGTGATCTTCCATTCATCTGCGCCAATCCGGATATCGTGGTCGAGCGCGGGGATGTCCTGATCTGGTGCGCCGGGGCGCTGGCACGCGACTACGGCCAGCTCGGCGGCCGGACCATGATCGCCGGCAAGCCCCACAGGCCGATCTACGACGCGGCATTGAAGGCGGCCGGCGAGGTACTGGGCCGCGAGGTCGGTCCCAAGGATGCGCTCGCCATCGGCGACGGTATGCTGACCGACGTGAAGGGTGCCGCCGGCATGGGTATCGATGTGCTTTATGTCACGGCCGGCATCCATTCCCGCGAATATGGCGAGCCCGACGCGCCCGATCCGGCGCTGCTCACGGCCTTCCTGGAACGGCATGGCTATGAGGTCGCCGCTGCCATTCCTCGCTTGCGATAGGAGCGACGGCGGCGATGAAGCGGTTCCAGCGCATCGGTGACCCGGCCCGTCTGCCTTCCAGTCTCAGGGGCAGCGTGGTCGCCATCGGTAATTTCGACGGCGTGCATCGCGGCCATCAGTCCGTGTTGCAGCCGGCGCTGGAGATCGCAGCGGAGAAGGATATCCCGGCGCTGGTGCTGACTTTCGAGCCGCATCCGCAGACCTTCTTCCGTCCGAATGTACCTCTTTTCCGCCTGACGCCAGCCTCCATGAAGGCGCGCCTCCTGGCCGAATTGGGCTTTGATGCAGTGATAGAGCAGCCTTTCACGCGCGACCTGGCATCGCATTCGCCCGATGCCTTCGTGGAAGAGGTGCTGGTGGACGGCCTCGGTGTCTCGCATGCGGTGACCGGCTACGATTTCCACTACGGCAAGGACAGGAAGGGTAATCCCGAAACGCTGGCCGTTTCCGGTGAACGGCATGGCTTCAAGGTCACCATGGCGGAAGCCTATGGCGATGAAGGCGGCGAGGTGATCTCCTCGACGCGCATCCGCGCCCTGCTTGGAGAAGGCCGCGTGGCCGAAGCCGCCGGCCTGCTCGGCTACCGCTTCACGGTCGAGGCGGAGGTGACGGGCGGCAAAAAACTCGGCCGCACCCTGGGTTATCCGACTGCCAATATGGCGCTGCCTGTCGAGACGGGTCTTCTCCACGGCATTTACGCAGTCCGCCTGCGCCGCGCCGACGGCAGTCTGCATGATGGGGTGGCGAGTTTCGGCCGACGCCCCACGGTGGACGTGGACGGCGTGCCGCTGCTGGAGACCTTCGTCTTCGATTTCTCCGACGACCTTTATGGCGAGACCTGCTCTGTCTCCATCTTCGGCTTGCTCCGCAAGGAAGAGAAGTTCGACGGGCTGGACGCGCTCGTCGCCCAGATGAAGCGGGACGAGGAGGAGGCGCGGGTCCTGCTTTCCGGTGTCCGGCCGCTGTCGGAGCTCGATCGTGCCCTCGCGTTTCAGGACTGAATGCCACGGCGTCATCCCGGACGCCGAAGCGCGGCGGAGGCTATCCGGGAGCCGTTCCGGAGCATGAACAATCACGGAATGGATACCGGCTCTCACTTTGTTCAGCCGGGATGACGATGCCCGGGAAACTTCAGCACTCGGCCGGGCCGATGGCACGCGATCGCCCCTTTATTATCGGCTCCGTCTCGGCTAAAAGCGCGAGCCATGACTGAGAGCAACGGTTTCATGCCGCTGGCCATACGAATTATCGGCCCGGCCTTCCGGGCGGCCTGAGCCGTCGGAAGGTCCGGGAGTTTCCGCGCGCCCGCCGCGCAAATCCGCTTCATGAGATTTGGCTTTGCCGGGCCATACGGCGCCGGCTCTCCCCGATGGCGAGACAATGACGAACACGTCCGAAAATATCGACTATTCCAAGACCCTCTACCTGCCGAAGACCGATTTCCCCATGCGGGCCGGGCTTCCCGAGAAGGAGCCGCAGCTTGTCGAACGCTGGCAGAAGCTCGGCCTCTACAAGCGCCTGCGCGAAAACGCCAAGGGCCGGCCGCTCTACGTGCTGCATGACGGCCCGCCCTATGCCAACGGCAACATCCATATCGGCCACGCGCTGAACAAGATCCTCAAGGACGTGATCACACGCTCCTTCCAGATGCGCGGCTACGATTCCAACTATGTTCCCGGCTGGGACTGTCATGGTCTGCCGATCGAATGGAAGATCGAGGAGCAGTATCGCGCCAAAGGCAAGAACAAGGACGAAGTGCCAGTCGTGGAATTCCGCAAGGAATGCCGTGAATTCGCCCAGCATTGGATCAATGTGCAGACTGCCGAGTTCAAGCGCCTCGGTGTCGAGGGTGATTTCGAGAACCCCTATACGACCATGGCCTTCCATGCCGAAGCACGGATCGCTGGCGAACTCCTGAAATTCGCCATGTCCGGCCAGCTTTATCGCGGCTCCAAGCCGGTGATGTGGTCCGTGGTCGAAAGGACGGCGCTCGCAGAAGCCGAGGTCGAGTATCAGGATTACGAGTCGGATACGATCTGGGTGAAATTCCCCGTTGCCTCAGGGCCGGATGGGCATGCCGGCGCTCATGTCGTCATTTGGACGACGACGCCCTGGACGATCCCCGGCAATCGTGCCGTTTCCTACTCGCCGCGCATCAAATATGGCCTTTACGAGGTCACGGTGGCCGAGAACGATTTCGGACCGCAGCCGGGCGAGAAGCTGATCTTCGCCGATGCGCTGGCAGAAGAATCCTTCGCCAAGGCCAAGCTGCAATACAACCGTTTGCGTGATGTTCCGGCAGATGAACTGGCGGCAATCACGCTGGCGCATCCGCTCAAGGGCCTTGGCGGCGGCTACGAATTCGCCGTTCCCATGCTCCCCGGCGACCACGTTACCGACGACGCTGGTACCGGCTTCGTCCACACTGCACCCGGCCACGGCCGCGAGGACTTCGATGCCTGGATGGATCATGCGAAGGAGCTAGAGGCGCGCGGCATCGATACGCGCATTCCGTTCACGGTCGATGATGCCGGTTATTTCACTGCCGACGCGCCGGGCTTCGGGCCGGATCGCGAGGGTGGTGCCGCGCGCGTCATCGACGACAACGGCAAGAAGGGCGATGCCAACAAGGCTGTGATCGAAGCGCTGATCGCCGTCGACAAGCTCTTTGCACGCGGCAGGCTCAAGCACTCCTACCCGCATTCCTGGCGCTCGAAGAAGCCGGTCATCTTCCGCAATACGCCGCAATGGTTCGTCCACATGGACAAGGAGCTGGGCGGCTATGGGCTTGGCGCTGATTCTACCTCCCCCTCTGATGGGGGAGGTCGCGCCGAAGGTGCGGGAGGGGGTGAAAAAACACCTGACACGCTGCGCACCCGCGCCCTGGCCGCCATCGACGCTACGCGCTTCGTGCCGGCGGCCGGCCAGACCCGCCTGCGCGCCATGATCGAGGAGCGCCCCGATTGGGTCCTCTCGCGCCAGCGTGCCTGGGGCGTGCCTATCTGCGTTTTCACCAACGATCAAGGCGAGGTGCTGAAGGACGAGGCGGTCAATGCCCGCATTCTCGAAGCCTTCGAGAAGGAAGGGGCGGACGCCTGGTTCGCCGAGGGCGCGCGCGAGCGCTTCCTTGGTTCGCGTGCCAACGAGCCGTGGCAGATGGTGACCGACATCCTCGATGTCTGGTTCGATTCCGGCTCGACGCATACCTTCACCTTGGAGGATCGGCCCGACCTTAAATGGCCGGCGGATGTCTATCTGGAAGGCTCAGACCAACATCGCGGCTGGTTCCATTCCTCGTTGCTGGAAAGCTGCGGCACCCGCGGCCGCGCGCCTTATGAGGCAGTCATTACCCATGGCTTCACCATGGACGAGGACGGCCGCAAGATGTCGAAGTCCCTCGGTAATGTGGTCGTGCCGCAGGATGTGATGAAGCAGTCGGGCGCCGACATCCTGCGTCTGTGGGTGATGACGACCGATTATTGGGAGGACCAGCGCCTCGGCAAGAACGTGCTGCAGACCAATATCGACGCCTACCGCAAGCTCCGGAACACGGTCCGCTGGATGCTCGGCACGCTCGCCCATGACGAGGGCGAGGAGGTGCTGCTGGACCAGATGCCGGAACTCGAGCGGCTGATGCTGCATCGGCTGGCAGAGCTCGATGATCTGGTGCGCAAGGGCTATGACGCCTTCGACTTCAAACGGATCACCAAGGCCCTGCTCGATTTCATGGTGGTCGATTTGTCCGCCTTCTATTTCGACGTGCGCAAGGATGCGCTTTACTGCGATGCACCCTCCAGCATGCGCCGCAAGGCTGCGATCCAGGTGGTGCGCCATCTCTTCGATGCGATCGTCAAATGGCTGGCGCCGATGCTGCCGTTCACCATGGAGGAGGCATGGCTGGATCGCCATCCGGAGGCTGTTTCGGTCCATCTGGAGCAGTTTCCGGCCATTCCTGCCGAATGGAGGGATGAGGCGCTGGCGGCGAAGTGGCGCAAGGTGCGTCAGGTGCGCCGGGTGGTCACCGGCGCGCTCGAGATCGAACGCAAGGAAAAGACGATCGGCTCCTCGCTGGAGGCGGCACCTGTCGTCCATGTCACCGATCCGGAGCTGCGCGCTGCTATCGCCGACCGCGACATGGCCGAGATCTGCATCACCAGTGGCATCACGATTTCGGCCGGGGAGCCGCCGGCCGATGCCTTCACGCTTGACGAGGTGAAGGGCGTGGCGGTCGTCTTCGCGCGGGCCAAAGGTCGGAAATGCGCCCGTTCCTGGCGCTACACCGACGATGTCGGCTCCGATCCGGAATATCCCGACGTCTCGGCGCGCGACGCCGCAGCTCTGCGAGAACTGGCGGCGCTGGGAAGGCTTTAATCTTCCGCCCAGCGGCGGACAAGATTCGCCTGCGCTTTGGAGACCAGATCGAAGGCAGGCGTTTTGCCGCCCGCTTCGAAAAGCATCTGGCGTGCATTGTCGAGATCGAACAGGATCTCGCGCGACGCCGGATCACGCACGAAGCTGCGCGCCCAGCCGACGGCGGCAAGCCTCTCTCCACGCGTCACCGGCTCGACGCGGTGCAGGGTGGTGGACGGATAGGCAACAAGGCTGCCCGCCGGCAGCCGCACGTCGTCCTCGCCGGCCGTGCTCTCGATCACCAGCGCGCCGCCGTCATAGGTCGTCTCGTCGGACAGGAAGAGCGTGAAGGAGACGTCGGTGCGTATCCCGCCCATGATCGCGTCGTCCACATGGCTGCCGTAAGTCATGCCTTCGCGATAGCGGCTGATGATCAGCGGCGTCAGCGCCTTGGGCCGGACGAAGCTGCGGAAGAGCGCGTTCTCCAGAAGCTTTGCCGAGAGCTTGCGCTTGAGCGCCTCCATCTCGGGCGAGCCGCGCCGGGCCTGTTCGTTCTTCTTGACCAAGCGCGCGTGCCAGCCGGCCGTTTCGCGCCCGTCGGCAAAGTCGGAGCGCGAAATCACGCCGCGCGCCTCCTCCACCTCCTCAGGCGACAGGACTTCCGGAATGATCAGATACATGGGCCGCTCTCCCGATTCTCCTTCAAAAACAAGAACTTCACTGTCCAGTTTTAGAAGGATTCCAAATTCCGATAGAAAAACAATAACTTAGTCCATAATCGTGCTGGACTCCTGACTTGCTAGCACGGTATGAAAAGGCCGTCGACAGGCTTGATGGACGCCACCGGAGGACATGAGATGAAAAAGCGCACGCGGATCTGGGTAGGTGTAGGAGCGAGCGTCCTGACCGGAGTGGGGCTTGGTGGAGCGCTGGATGCGCAGGCATCGCCTCCGGCTGCCGCAACCGCAGCATCGGCGCCGGCGCTTCATGGCCCCGCTGCTGATTCCCCCTCTGCTGATTCCCATGCCGGCCACGCCATTCGCCTGGCCCAGCATTCCATGGGCGGCGAAGGAGGTGAAGGTGGCGAGGGTGGAGAAGGCGGCGCCGCTTCCGATCCCGCGGCTGCTTTCCTGTCCAATATGGCGCTTATCCGCGGTCATCTTTCGGTCGGCAGCGAACTTGTCAAGGAAGGCATGTGGGATGAGGCGCTGGTCCATTTCCTGCATCCATCCATCGAGATTTATGCCGATGTCTCTGAAGCGATCGTCGAATACGGCATCGATCCTTTCGGTGACGAGCTTCTGATGCTGGCCTCTGCCGTCAAGAACAAGGATGAGAGTCAATTCCAACCGCGTCTCGACGAAGTCCAGAAGGCGCTGGACGGCGCCCTGGAAACGACCGGCGAGATGGACAATGCGACCAAGGTCGAGGCCTTGAAGGCGGTGCTGGCCACGGCTGCCGAGGAATACGAAGCCTCGCTGGAGGACGGCAAGTTCGTACTGGTGGTGGAATATCAGGATTCACGCGGTTTCGTGATGGTGGCCGAGCAGATGCTTGCCGATATTGATCTTGACGAAGGGACGCGCAAGACGGTTGAAACCGCCCTGGAGGAGTTGAAAAAGGCATGGCCTGCGCCGGTCCCCCCAGATGCGCCCGTCATGGAACCGGGCGAGGTATTTGCGGCCGTCTCGCAGATCGAGCTGGCGCTACCAGCGGAATAGCCGAATGGCGTAATGGCCCATAAAATCGGTAGCTTGGGTAGCCCCGGCGGCCTCATGGCGGCTCTGGGGCTCTCTTTCCTTTTCGGGATGGCGCTTGCAGCCTCCGCCGATGCCGGAGGCTCGGCGCTCGACCGTCTCAAGGCCCTTTATGCCCGGCCGGACAGGATCCCGTTCCCGGTCGAAAATCCCTATTCGCCGGCAAAGGCCGAACTCGGCCGCCGCCTCTTCCACGATCCGGTCCTCTCCGGCAACGGAACGATGTCCTGCGCGAGCTGTCACCAGATCGAGTTGGGCTTTGAACAGGGCGTACCGCTGGGTACGGGCACCGCCGGCGAGGAACTCGATCGGCACACGCCGACGCTCTGGAACGTTGCCTGGGGCGAGACCTTCTTCTGGGACGGCCGGGCGCCGAGCCTCGAAGCCCAGGCCATGATGCCGATCCAAAGCAGGGTGGAGATGAACCAGTCGATGGACGTGGTGGTGTCGGACCTGAAGGCGGACGCGGATTATCGCGCCGCCTTCGCCAGGGCTTTTCCAGAGAACCCGGATGTCACCGCCGGAAGGATATTCGAGGCGCTCGCAACCTTCGAGCGCACGCTTGTTCCCGCTCCTGACCGTTTTGCCCGCTGGATCGATGGCGAGGAGGACGCGTTGGACGCCCCGGAGAAGCGCGGCTTCGTCCTTTTCAACGGCAAGGCGCGCTGTGCCCGCTGCCATGCCGGTTTCGCCTTCACGGACGGCGCCTTCCACGACATCGGTCTTGCCGATGAGGATGATCCTGGGCGCGGGGCTGTGATCGGTGTGGCCGAGGCCAGCCATGCCTTCAAGACGCCAACGCTGATCGATGTCGCCGACCGCGCGCCCTATATGCATGACGGCTCGCTGCCCGATCTCCAGGCGGTGCTGGACCATTACCAAAGCGGCATCGTGGCGCGGCCGACGCTGTCGCCCGATCTCCAGCCGATTACGCTTTCGGAGCAGGAAAGGAGCGATCTGATCGCATTTCTTGAGAGCCTCGACGTGTCCAACCCGATGGAGGAGAGGGAGATTGCCGTGCTTGCCGGTCCGCCGCTTCCGCCGGCTGCCGATGCGGAGCCGGTCGAGACGGACCGGATCGTGCAGCAGGATCTCGCTTTCATGCCCGGCAGGGTGATGGTCGAGGCCGGAGCCCCGGTTTCGGTTCTCAACGACGACACCCGGACGCATACCGTCGACGTCAACGATCCGAAGCTGAAATTTACCAGCGGCGCCAACAAACCGGGCGAGAAGGTCGAAATCATATTTCCGGAACCAGGGGATTACACCGTCGTCTGCTCCATTCATCCACGGATGCGATTGCACGTGGAAGCACGCTGACGCTGTTGCCGGACGGCCACTTTCGGTGATTGCTTCGGCCATACAGGTTCGATAAAACGCGCACAACGACCAGAACGCCTTGTTGTCGCCGGATTTTCCGAGGAATGGCATTTGAGGGCAATACAAGTGGAATTCCGCCACGGCGGTTCGAAGGGGATAGCTGTGAAGAGATTTGGCATTGGAGCGCATGAGCGCGGTCTGCGGTCTTTCCGTGCATCGGCCGCCCTTTGCGCGACATTGGCCGCTTCCGGCCTGCTCCTGGCGGGGTGCATGGGTGCGCCGACCTATGGCACCGGCACGCCCGCCGACCAACAGCTTCTGGAAGACCTTTCCGGGGCTCTGACCTTCTCCTCCGAGAAGAAGGAGCCGATCGACTATTCCCCGCGGCCCGGACTCGTGATGCCGGCTTCGACGACCGTGCTGCCGCCGCCGCAGGAGGATGTTGCGACGGTCGGGAATCCAGCCTGGCCGGAGTCCAACGAGCAGCGGCTGGCGCGCATCCGCGCCGAGGCGACTGCCAACCAGGACAACCCGAGCTACAGCAGCGGAGTTGATCCGGATATCATGAAAGCTGCCTCGCGAAGCAAGGCCCCGCCCCGCAGGCGCTGGAACGAAATCGCACCGATGAACGATACGGCCCGCACCCGTGAGGAATTCAACGAGCGGCTGGCCGAGCGTCAGCAGGGAAACCCGAACCAGCGCAAATATCTGAGCGAGCCGCCGCTGGTCTATCGCCAGCCGGCGTCCACCGCGCCGGTCGGCGACGTTGGCGAGGACGAATGGCGCAAGCAGAGGGAGGCCAAGCGTAACGCAAGGCGCAACCTGCCTGGCCGCGCACAGGAAAACCTGCCGCCGGAGCGGGATACCGTTCCCTACTGATCGCAGATCCTACGGAGTGACGTGTTTTTGCGGCGGGTAGGTCAATCCGTCCGCCGTTCGCGGAAAAACGCTTTAAGGATATCGCTGGCCTCGGTCTCGCACATGCCCGAATAGACCTCCGGCGCGTGATGGCATGTGGGCAAGGAAAAGAAGCGCGACCCGTTGACCACCGCGCCGCCTTTCTCGTCCTCCGCCCCGAAATAGAGCCGCCGCAGGCGCGCGAAGGAAATGGCTCCCGCACACATGGCGCAAGGTTCCAGCGTTACATAGAGATCGGCGCCCGTCAGTCTCTCGGCCGAGAGCGAGCGGCAGGCTTCACGGATGACCAGCATCTCGGCATGGGCGGTCGGGTCGCCGTACTCGCGGGTACGGTTGCCGGCACTGGCGAGGATTTTCCCGTCGAGCACGAGCACCGCGCCCACAGGCACTTCGCCGCGCTCTGCCGCCTGCCGGGCCTGCCGCAGGGCTTCGCCCATGAAGTCGGGGCGGCTGGCCTTTTGCCGGTCGCTCATATTTCCTCTCGAAAGCTGCACTGCTTCCTGATACCTAGCCGCCCCGAAAGGCAAAGGCCAGAATGAACGACAGACCCAAGAACAAGACCAGGAAACCGAAGCTCGGCATGCCGCCCGGCGACAACGATTCGGCGGCGCGGCCTGTCGCTGTTTCCGGCGAGCGCATAGCCAAGCGGCTTGCGCGGGCCGGCATCGCGTCGCGCCGCGACGCCGTCAACGGCAAGGTACTGAACTCGCCCGCCTTCA
>NZ_VLJP01000013.1:0-13913 GCF_007829525.1 Mesorhizobium sp. J18 | reverse complement strand
CGGCGAGCGCATAGCCAAGCGGCTTGCGCGGGCCGTGATCGAGGCGGGCCGCGTCACGGTCAACGGCAAGGTACTGAACTCGCCCGCCTTCAACGTGCAACTGACCGATCATATCGAGGTCGACGGCGCGCCGATCCCCGCGATCGAGCGTACGCGCCTGTTCCTGTTTCACAAGCCGGCAGGCGTGGTGACGACCAATCGTGATCCGGAGGGCCGGCGCACGGTCTTCGACATATTGCCGGAAGGTCTGCCGCGCCTTCTGACTGTCGGAAGGCTCGACATCAACACCGAAGGCCTTCTCCTGCTCACCAATGACGGCGGCCTGGCGCGCGTGCTCGAACTGCCCTCCACCGGTTGGCTGAGGCGCTACCGTGTACGCGTGCATGGTAAGGTCGATCCGAAGGCGCTCGAAGGACTGAAAGACGGTATCGCCGTGGACGGCGTGTTCTATGGCGCGGTGGAGGCGGTTCTCGACCGCGAGCAGGGCTCCAATGCCTGGCTGACCATCGGCCTGCGCGAAGGCAAGAACCGCGAGGTGCGCAACATCCTCGGCGCGCTCGGCCTGGAGGTCAACCGGCTGATTCGTATCTCCTACGGCCCTTTCCAACTCGGCGCATTGCCTGAAGGGGCCGTGCAGGAGATCAGGGGCCGAACATTGCGCGACCAGCTGGGCGAGCGTCTGATCAGCGAAGCAGGCGCGAATTTCGATGCGCCCATCACCAAACCTTTCAGCAGCAACCCTGTGGGCGACGCCAAGCCCGCTCCGGAAAGCGCTCCCGCGAAGAAGCGGGAAAAGGACGCGCCGGTGGTCGAAAAACGCCCCTTGCAGAGGCGCAGGCGCAGCCGCGAAGAGGTGCGGGAAGATGCGCTCGGGCGTCTGCAAACGAAGCCTGAAAGGCGCGGCAGCGGCGCTGGCGGGCATACGAAACCAGCGGATGCACCCCGCCCTCACAGTTCCAATGTGTGGATGGCGCCCGGAGCCCGACCGATGGGCAAGAAGAAGGAAGCCGCAGCTGATTCCAAGGCCGCGGCGCGACCACAGGAAAGAAAGGGCGGCAAGCCGGGCTCCTACAAGAGGGCTGAAAGGCACGCTGGCGGCAAGCCGGATCGAAAAGGCGGCAAGCCCGACAGCAGCAAGCGTCCGGGTGGCAAGCCGCACGGCTCCCCTCGGGCAAATGAACGGCCGCGTCCGGCCGGCAGCAGATCGGGGGGACCTCGCGGGAGAGGTCCGGGCAAGGGGCCTGGAAGGCGGTGAGGATCGTTGGCGGGCAATTCCGCGGGCGTATGCTGGCGGCCCCAGCATCCGACCGGATCCGGCCAACGACGGACCGGACCCGCGAGGCGCTTTTCAACATTCTCGAACATCGCTTTGCCGGAAGGCTGCAGGGGGCGCGCGTGCTGGATCTGTTTTCCGGTACCGGGGCGCTCGGCTTCGAGGCGCTGTCGCGCGGCGCGGCTCATTGTCTCTTCATCGAGGAATCGGTCGAGGGTCGTGGTCTCCTGCGCACCAATATCGAAAATCTCGGCCTGCAAGGGCGCACGAAGATATTCCGCCGGGATGCGACGAAACTGGGAGATGCCGGCACGATCCAGCCGTTTGACTTCCTCTTTGCTGATCCGCCCTACCGCAAGGGCCTGGGCGAGCTAGCCCTGAAATCCGCCCGCGAAGGCGGATGGCTTGTCCCCGGCGCGCTCTGCGTCGTCGAGGAGGCGACCGACGCCATCTTCGATCCGGGCCGCGAGTTCCTGGCCGTGGATGAGCGTCATTACGGCGACACGATTGTCCGTTTCATGGAAGTCGCCTGACTTCGGGTGCTTGCCCGAGTTTGGCCCAGTTTGGCCGGTTCTCCTGAGATGCCGGACTTTCGCGAAGCAAGATTTCAGGAAGGACATTCGATGCCGTCCAGAACCGTTCCCTCCGTCCGCTTGATTCTGGTGGCGATGGGCGCATTTCTTTTCGTCCTTTTCTCGGCGCCCATACATGCCTCGGCTGCCGACGATCCCGGCGACGAGAATGAAATCACCGATTTCGTGCTGGAGAACGGACTGCAGGTCGTCGTCATACCCGACAGGCGCGCGCCGGTCGTCACCCATATGCTCTGGTACAAGGTGGGCAGCGCGGACGAACAGCCGGGCAAGTCCGGTATCGCCCATTTCTTCGAACATCTGATGTTCAAGGGCACGAAGAACCACAAGCCGGGCGAGTTCTCCGCCCGCGTGGCCGAGATCGGCGGCCAGGAGAATGCCTTCACCTCCTACGACTACACCGCCTATTACCAGCAGGTGACGCCGGAAGCGCTCGAAACCATGATGCACTTCGAGGCCGATCGCATGCGCAATCTCGTGCTGACCGATGAGGTCATCGAACCGGAACGGAATGTTGTCATCGAGGAACGGGCCTCGCGCGTCGAGACCGCCCCGGATTCGTTGCTGAGCGAGGAGATTGACGCCACCCTCTATCAGAACCACCCCTACGGCATCCCGGTGATCGGCTGGATGCACGAGATCAAGAAGCTGAACCGGGCCGACGCGATCGAATTCTACAACCGCTACTATGTCCCGAACAATGCCGTTCTGGTCGTAGCCGGAGATGTGGATGCCGAGACCGTCCGCGATCTGGCGGAGAAGACCTACGGCAAGATTCCGCGCGGACCCGACATGGAGCCGCGTATCCGGCCGCAGGAGCCGGAGCAGAACACCAGGCGGCTCGTGACGCTCGAGGATCCACGCGTTGGCGTACCGAAATTCAGCAAATCATGGGTGGTGCCGTCCTATGAGAGCGCCGAGCCCGGCGAAGCGGAGGCCCTGGATCTTCTGTCGGAGATCCTGGGAGGCGGCGTGCATAGCCGGCTCTACCGCAAACTGGTGGTGGAGGAAGGTATAGCCGCATCCGTCGGCGCCTATTTCCAGGGAACTGCGATCGATGATTCGAGCTTCACCGTCTATGGCGCGCCGCGCGGCGAGGCGACGCTGGAAGAAGTCGAGAAAGCCACCAATGCGGAGATCGCCCGTATCGCAGCCGACGGCGTTTCCGAGGAAGAGCTGGAAATGGCCAAGACGCGTTTCGTGCGCAGCATGATCTTTGCCCGCGACAGCCAGTCGGGAATGGCCCGCATCTACGGTTCGACGCTTGCGACCGGCGGCTCCGTGGAGGATGTCCGGGAATGGCCGGAGCGTATCCGTGCCGTCACCGTGGAGCAGATAAGGAATGCCGCGGCGACCTATCTGGAGGACAGCCGCTCGGTGACCGGCCATCTGCTGCCGAAATCCGAGGAGCCGACATGAGGAGCGGGCGCACCATGCAGTCGAATGCCATGGCAAGAATCCTTTCCCTGTCGACCATTCTCGCCCTTGCGTTCTTCTTCCTGGCCTTGCCCGCGATCATGCCGGCGCGTGCGGCGGTCGAGATCCAGGAGGTCACGTCACAAAAGGGTATCACGGCATGGCTCGTCGAAGACCATACGATCCCGATCGTGACGATCCGCTTCGCTTTCGAGGGCGGCAGCACCCAGGACCCTGCCGGCAAGGAAGGCATCGCCAATCTGATGACCGGGCTTTTCGACGAGGGCGCGGGCGATCTGGAATCGGCCAAATTCCAGCAGGCGCTTGACGTCGCCGGGGCGGAGATGAGCTTCAGTGCCTCGCGGGACGCGATATACGGCTCGATGCGCCTGCTCGCGGAAAACCAGCGGGAAGCGCTGGATCTGTTGCGGCTGGCCATCAACGAGCCGCGCTTCGACCAGCCGCCCATCGACCGCATCCGCTCGCAGATAAAATCCCGCCTGCTTTCCCAGTCACGCGACCCGCAATATGAAGCGCAACGCGAATTCGCCAAGGCGCTCTATGGCGAACATCCGTATGCGCGACCCGACCAGGGCACCGCCGAAACACTCGATTCCATCACGGAGGAAGATCTGAAAGCCTTCCACGACCGTCTCTTTGCGCGCGGCAGGCTGCATGTGGCGGTGGTGGGCGCAATCGGCCCTGAGGATCTGAAGCGGGAACTGGATGCGCTGTTCGGCGATCTTCCAGAGGAGCCGGATCTTCTTCCCGTGGAGCATGTCGCTCCCAGGCTCGATCAGAGGATTCCCATTGCCTACGACCTTCCGCAAAGCACGATCCACGTGGTCTATCCAGGTGTTTCGCGCAAGGATTCGGAATTCTTTCCCGCGTATCTCATGAACGAGATCCTTGGCGGCGGAACCTTCTCATCCCGGTTGTTCGAGGAAGTGCGAGAGAAGCGGGGCCTCGCCTATGGCGTCGGCTCCGATCTTATCAGCCGCAAATATTCCGAAGCCCTTATGATTGGCACCGCGACCCGGCCGGACAGGGCGAATGAGGCCTTGAAGATCATCCTTGATGAAGCCAGGCGGATGGCGGCCGAAGGCCCGACGCAGGAGGAGCTGGATGCCGCCAAGCGCTATGTCATCGGCGCCTATGCCATCAACAATCTGGATTCCTCCAGTGTGATTGCTCGGACGCTGGTGAACCTGCAGATCGAGGATCTCGGGATCGACTATATCGACCGCCGCGTGGAACTGATAAATGCGGTGACGCGGGACCAGGTACTGGCGGCGGCGCAGCGGCTGCTTCAGGCCGAGCCCGCTATCATGATCCTCGGGCCGGAACCTCAGGAGTAAAGCTTCGGGAGATGCATCCTGGGCAGAGCCATTCGCCAATTCCCGCAGCAGCGACGGCCGTGGCCGATTCGCCTTCGGACCGGCCAGCCTTCGCCGTCGCTTTCGGCGGCGGCGGGGCGAGGGGTCTTGCCCATATCCATGTCATAGAGGCGCTGGACGAACTCGGTATCCGTCCGCGTGTCATCGCCGGATCGTCCATCGGCGCCATTATGGGCGCGGCCATGGCCTCCGGGATGTCCGGCAAGGAAATCCACGCCTATACGCGCTCGGTCCTGTCGCGACGATCCGAAGTGGCTGCCCGCATGTGGCGGGCCAGGCCCGGAAGCTTCAGCGAAATGGTCGATGGCGGCTTCCGCTTCAGCCAGTTCAACGTGGAGCGCATATTGCACTCCTTCCTGCCGGAGGCTGTGTCGGCGCGTTTCGAGGATCTGAAAATCCCGCTGCGTGTCACTGCGACCGACTATTATGCCCATGAGCTTGCCGTGCTGAAGACGGGAGATCTGCGCTCCGCGCTCGCGGCTTCGGCCGCTATCCCTGCCGTGTTCCGTCCTGTCCGCCGCGATGGACGGCTCTTCATCGACGGCGGGATCTACAATCCCGTGCCCTTCGATCTCGTTGAAGGCGAAGCCGATATCGTGATCGCCATAGATGTCGTCGGCGCGCCGGTGCCGGCCGGGCAGCGGATGCCGGGCTCGATCGACCTGATGTTCGGCGCCACGCAGATCATGATGCAGTCGATCATCGCCATGAAGCTGCAAAAGAAGCGCCCGGACATCCTTTTACGTCCGCCGGTCTCACGCTTCCGCGCACTGGACTTCCTGAAGGTGGAGGCTGTGCTGGCGGAAACCGTCTCCATCAAGGACGAACTGAAGCGCGCCGTGGAAGCGGCAGTGGCCGGCAAACGCAGACGGCGGACCAAAGCCAGGGCTTGAGGCTCCCGGGCATGGTTCAGAACAGTGTGTGCCGGTCCTCGAGAACCCTATCTGTTTGATTTAACCGCATTATGCGACGCAAGGTGATCCATCCTGCTGCAAAGTGCTCCAGGCTGCTGATATCCTTAAATCGGCGCAGCCATTGCACATGAGGCGCGCCGGCAATAGATGGTGCCATTGAGAGTGTCCCGCGGCGAGCATCCGCGTCAATCCAACGGTTTCTGGAAAACCCATGCGAGGATCGTCCGATCAGGAGCAGCTTGTCGACCGGGTGATGGCTTTGGTCGAGGCAGCGAAGAAGGCCGGCGCCGATGCGGCGGACGCGGTGGTGGTGCGCGGGCGCAGCACGAGGGTTTCCGTCCGCCTTGGCAAGGTGGAAGGCACCGAATCGGCGGAAAGCGACGATATTTCCTTGCGCGTCTTCCTCGGCAAGCGCGTTGCCAGCGTTTCGGCCACAATGTCGTCTGACCCGGCTGCTCTCGCCGAGCGCGCGGTGGCCATGGCGCGCGTCTCTCCCGAGGATCCCTATCAGGATCTCGCCGACCCGGATCTCCTGGCACGGGACATACCCGATCTCGATCTTTTCGACCCCACGGAGGTGTCGTCCGACCAGTTGCGCGAGGATGCGCTTGCCGCTGAGGAAGCAGCGCTCGCCATCCCCGGCGTGACCAATTCGTCGGGCAGCGGTGCGAGCGCCGGTTCGGGCGGGCTCGTGCTCGCCACGTCCCACGGCTTTGTCGGGCAATATACAGCCACACGCTTTTCGCGTTCCGTCAGCGTCCTCGCAGGCGAGGGCACCGGAATGGAGCGGGATTACGATTTTTCCTCGCGCATCCATTTCGCCGATCTCGACACGCCGAAAAAGATCGGCCGCACTGCCGGCGAGCGCGCGGTCAGGCGTCTCAATGCGCGCAAGGTGAAGACGACCAAGGTGCCGGTCGTTTTCGATCCACGCGTGGCGCGCGGCATTGCGGGCCATCTGGCAGCCGCCATCAACGGCGCATCGGTGGCCAGGAAGACGAGCTTCCTGCGTGACATGATGGGCAAGAAGATCGCCGCCGCAAGCATCACTGCGACGGATGATCCGTTGCGTCCGCGCGGTCAGGCTTCGCGCCCTTTCGACGGAGAGGGCGTCGCGGGCAAGCCGCTGGTGATGGTGGAGGAGGGAATCCTCAAACATTGGATGCTGTCGACTTCGGCGGCGCGCGAACTGGGACTTCAGACCAATGGCCGCGGCGTGCGCGCCTCGTCTTCTGTCAACCCTTCCTCGACCAATTTCGCCCTCGAGGCGGGACAAAGCACGCCTGAGGAACTGATCCGGGCGATCAAGGCCGGTTTCTACGTCACCGAGGTCTTCGGACAGGGCGTCAACATGATAACCGGCGAATACAGCCGCGGCGCGGCGGGCTTCTGGATCGAGAATGGCGAGATCGCCTATCCGGTCTCGGAGGTCACGATAGCGTCCAATTTGAAGGACATGTTCCTCGCCATGACGCCGGCCAGCGATCTCGATCGCAATTACGGGACGGCGGCCCCCACTCTTCTCATCGAGGAAATGACCCTTGCAGGCGATTGATGACGCCCGGCTTTCGTCCGACGAGGATCTGACGCTCCTGTCCGAGGCGGCCCGTGAGGCCGGCGAGATAGCCATGAGCTATTTCCGCCGCGCACAGGAAGTGTGGTGGAAGGAGGGCAAGTCGCCGGTCGGCGAGGCGGATTTCGCCGTTGATCGCTTCCTGAAGGAGGAGCTTCTGCGGGCACGGCCGGAACATGGCTGGCTTTCCGAGGAAACGGTCGATTCGGCGGAACGTCTGTCGGCGCGCCGCACTTTCGTGGTCGATCCCATCGACGGAACCCGCGCTTTCATCGACGGTAGCGACACTTGGTGCGTCAGCATCGCCATCGTGGAAGACGGCAGGACCGTCGCGGGCGTGCTCGAATGCCCGGCCAAGAGCGAGACCTATATGGCGATCATCGGCGGCGGGGCCAGGCTGAACGGTTCTCCCATAACGGTCTCGAAACCGACCGATGAGCCGCTGATATCCGGCCCAAAACCGATGATAGCTGCGCTTCCGGATTCCCTGCGCGCGCGCATCAGGACGCATTCTTACATCCCTTCGCTGGCCTATCGCATCGCCATGGTGGCGAGCGGCAGGCTCGATGCGAGCTTCGTCAAACCGGATTCGCATGACTGGGATCTGGCGGCGGCTGATCTTGTGCTCGCGGAAGCTGGCGGTATGATCCTTGACCGGGCGGGCCAGCCTCCGCGCTATGCCGGCCCCGATCCCCGCCACGGGCCGCTGGCGGCCGGCAGCGGTCATCTGCTCGAGGAACTAGCCAAGGTGGTTGCCGCATATGACAGGTGAGTTGCTCCCGACCGTCATGCACGAATGGTTTCAAATTTGAAAGAATTGATCTAGATCGAATGCGGTTGCGGCGCGCTGCTTCGCACCCCGGTTCCTCCTGCATTGCATCCAAGGCAAATCCAATGCCCGACGAAAGCGGAAAAAAACAACTCCTGCACCTGGTATTCGGCGGCGAACTGAAGTCGCTTTCGAGCGTCGAGTTTCGCGACCTCAAGGCGCTCGACATCGTAGGCATCTTTCCCGACTACAAGTCCGCCGAGGTGGTATGGAAGGCAAAAGCCCAGGAAACGGTGGACAACGCCCATATGCGCTACTTCATCGTTCATCTGCATCGCCTTCTCGACCCCGAATCCCGGCAAGATTGACGGGAATGGAGCAGAAGGCCGTGATGTCCACCAATGTTTCCGGGCGCCGGACCGGCAATGCGAGCCCGGCGAAGAGGCTTTGGCGTCGTATCCGCAAGCCATTGGCGGAATCCCGGCTTTCCAAGAACATCCTGGCCGCTCTGCTCACAACCGTCATTCGCTTCGTGAAGAAAACCAACCCGCCCGCTGCCGGCTCCCATGACGTGGCCGCGCATTTGCGGGAAAATGCACCTTCGATCACCGCCCTTTGGCACGGACAGCATCTGCTGTCTCCGGCCTTCAACCCGCCGGGCAATCGCGTGGCCGCAATGGTCTCGCGCAGCGCCGATGCCGAGCTCAACGCGCTCGTCCTGGAGCGGTTCGGCTTTATCGTGGCGCGCGGCTCCGGAGGGCGCGAATCGAGCGGCAACGGCAAGGGCGGCGCCAGGGCGTTGATTGCGCTGAAGCGGGCGCTGGACGACGGCAGCAATGTCGCCATGATCGCCGACGTCCCGCATGGTACGCCCAGGCAGTCCGGCCTCGGCATCGTCACGCTGGCGCGCATATCAGGGCGTCCGATCTTGCCGATGGCCATGGCAACGAGCCGCCGCAAGGTGCTGGAACGCTCCTGGGACAAGACAGTCATCAATCTCCCCTTCGGGCGCAGCGCCATCATCGTCGGCGAGCCGATATTCGTTCCGGCCGATGCCGATGATGACGAGATGGAGAGAAAGCGCCGTGAGGTTACAGATGCGCTCAACCGGGCGACGCAGGAAGCCTACCGGCTCGTCGATGGCGTACAATGAGTGAACGCTGGGCGCGTGCCATTCTTACCACCTACCGCTGGGCGGGTGCCGCGATCTATCCGCTGATCGGCGGCTACGTCGCCTGGCGGGCCAGCAAGGGCAAGGAGGATCGTGCGCGGCGGCGCGAGCGATACGGCCAGACCAACAGGACACGGCCGGAAGGTCCTTTGATCTGGATGCATGCCGCCAGCGTCGGCGAAACTGTCGCGGTGGTCGGACTGATCGAGCACATCCTCAGCTACGGGATCAATATCGTGCTTACGACGGGCACCGTCACCTCGGCCAAGGTCGCAGAGGAGCGGCTCGGCGACCGCGTGATCCACCAATATGTGCCGCTCGACCTGAAACCGGCGATCAGCCGTTTCCTCAATCATTGGCAGCCGGATCTCGCCATCATGGCGGAATCGGAAATCTGGCCCATGACCATACTGGAACTCGGCGCCAGGCGTGTTCCGCAGGTTCTGGTCAACGGCCGCCTGTCTGATCGGTCATTCGCAGGCTGGCGCAAGCACCCCTTCCTTGCAGAAGCTCTGTTCGAGAACCTGGCGCATGTGGTGGCCCAGTCGGAAGTCGACGGCGAGCGTTTCCGTATCCTCGGCGCCCGTCCCGTGACGATTTCCGGAAACCTCAAGGTGGATACGTCTCCGCCACCGGTCGATCCGGAGACCCTTGCGCAATTGAAGCAGGAAATCGGCACCCGCAAGACCTGGGCGGCCATTTCCACCCATCCGGGCGAGGAGGAGATCGCGGTCGAGGTGCACCGGATGCTGCGCAGACGGCATCCGGATATACTGACGATCATCGTGCCCCGCCATCCTGAACGGGCAGTCGCCCTTGAGGCGGAATTTGCCGCCGCGGGCCTTAAAGTGGCTTGCCGGGGCCGCAAGGACCCGATCCAGCCGGATACCGACATATTGCTCGGCGATACGATCGGCGAAATGGGCCTCTATCTGCGCCTGACGGAGATCGCTTTCGTCGGCCGCTCGCTGGCGATCGAGGGCGGGCAGAACCCCATCGAACCTGCCATGCTGGGAACCGCCGTGCTGGCTGGAAAGAATGTGCAGAATTTCCGCGAGACCTATCGCCGCCTCATCGACCGTGGCGGGGCAAGACTCGTGCGTGATCAGGACATGCTCGCAGGTGCCGTCAATTTTCTCTTCAATAACGAGCCGGCCAGAAAGGGAATGATGAAAGCGGGCCTGCGGGCCGTGGATGAAATGTCTGGCGCGCTCGCTCACACCTTGACCGCGCTGGAACCGTATATACAGCCGCTCATCCTGAAGAGCCGGCTGCAGGGGCGTGGATAATGGCCAGCGAAGCGCCGCCCTTCTGGTGGGAGGCGCCTGACTGGCGTGCCGCGGCGCTCTGGCCATTCTCGGCGCTCTATGGCCTTGCCGCGAGCTATCGGATGCGCGCGGCAAAGCGCGAGGAGACCGGCGTTCCCGTCCTGTGCATCGGCAATTTCACGGTCGGCGGCGAAGGGAAGACACCCGTCGCCATCGCCCTGGGTCGCGAAGCGCGCGAGCAGGGGTTGAAGCCCGGCTTTCTTTCGCGCGGCCATGGCGGCAGTTTTTCCGGTCCGCATCTGGTGGATCCGCATCACGACAGCGCCCGGCTGGTCGGCGACGAGCCGCTGCTCCTGGCAGAACACGCCGCGACGGTGGTTACGCCGGATCGCGCTGCGGGCGCCAGGTGCCTTGTCGAGGAGGGCTGCGACTTCATCCTCATGGATGACGGTTTCCAGAGCGCTCGCATCCGGATCGATCATGCGCTGATCGTCGTCGATGCCTTGCGGGGATTGGGCAACGGACATGTCATTCCGGGCGGTCCCCTCCGTGCACCGCTGCTGGAGCAGTTGCGTCACGCGGATGCAATCCTGCGCATGGGGGCAGGTGAAGGCGCCGACGAAGTCGTGCGCATGGCCTCGCGGGCGGGGAAGCCGGTATTCGAGGCGCATGTGGAGCCGAGGAGCGGCCACGACCTGCGCGGCAAGGAATTATTGGCATTTGCCGGCATAGGGAATCCAGGCAAGTTCTTCGAGACGCTTCGTCAGGCGGGCGGGAAGATTGCCGTCGAACGCCCCTTTCCGGATCACCACGTCTTCACGGAAGAGGAATTGCGGGAGCTTTCATCAGTTGCCGAGGGCAAGGGCTACAGTCTGGTCACGACGGCCAAGGATGCCGTGCGCCTCAGGCATGGCAGCAAATCCATGCGCCGGTTCGCCGAAAGCATCCACGTCCTGGAGATCGATGTGGTGTTCGAGAACCCGGCCACTCCGGTGACGCTTATCCGCCGGACAGTCGAAGCGTGGAAGGAACGCAGGCTTAAGGTCTAGGTAGGGGACCTATTAATCTGGTCGCGTTTGCGCAGGTCCGGGTTCTGCTCCAGCTCGCGGTTGAGCGAGATTTCGGCATTGGCATAGGCTTCCTGCCGCGCAACGCTCCAGTATTTCAACTCGTCGAGCGGGATGGGCTGGCCTGTCACGGCACAACGCACGAAGGCGCCCGGCGCGATGACCTGGAAATCACCATCCAGATAGCGCAATCGCGCTTCCCGTGAGCCCGGTCCTTCGAAACGGTTCATCAATGCGTCCTCGACTAGCCCCTAGCAATTGCTGCGGCCTGGATGTTTGCGCCACAAAATGCGGGCAAGGTCAAGCGGAGTGGCAGGAAGCCTATCTCCGGCCGAACAGCCTTTCGATATCCGCAAGCTTCAATTCGATATAGGTCGGCCGGCCGTGATTGCATGTGCCGGAGCCGGGTGTGGCTTCCATTTGCCGCAATAGCGCATTCATCTCCTCCGCCTGAAGGCGGCGGCCGGAACGGACAGAACCGTGGCAGGCCATGGTGGCGGCTATACGGTCGATGCGTTCCTTGAGGCTGTTCGCCGTGTCGTCCTCGGCGATTTCGTCCGCCAGGTCGCGCACGAGTTCGGCGGCATCCGTCTTGCCCAGCATGGCGGGCGTCTCGCGCACGGCAATCGCGCCGGGACCGAAGCGTTCCAGTCCCAGCCCGAAGCGGCGGAAGAATTCGGCATGGGCGGCAATACGTTCGGCATCCTCTTCCGGCAGATCGACGATCTCCGGAAGGAGAAGCATCTGCGAGGGAAGGGGGCGGGAGTGGATCGCCTGTTTCAACGATTCATAGACCAGCCGTTCGTGGGCGGCGTGCTGGTCCACGATAATCAGCGAATCTTCCGTCTGCGCCACGATATAGTTCTGGTGCACCTGGGCGCGGGCGACGCCGAGCGGCGCCCGCAATGCCTCGGCAGGGAGTTCCGCCGTTCCGGCTCGCGTGTCGCCGCTGATCCCTGCGCCCGTGTCGAACATCGTCTGGACGCCTTCCGCGAAACCCGCGTCGAGCGGACGGCTGGGCGAGGTGACGGCGCTCCATCCGGCGTGGTGGCTGCCATTCGGCCGGGGTGCGGCTGCCGCCCGGAAGGCCTCGAGCATGGCTGCCGCCCCGGTGGTTGCCGATCGCAATCCCTGGCGCGACAGCGCCTCACGGATGGCGCCGACGATCAGCCCGCGCACTAGGCCGGGATCCCGGAAGCGCACATCTGCCTTGGACGGATGCACATTGACGTCGACCAGAGCCGGATCGAGCGAAAGGAAGAGCACTGCGACGGCATGCCTGTCGCGTGGCAGGGCATCCATATAGGCGCCCCGGATGGCGCCTGCGATCAGCTTGTCGCGTATGGGCCGGCCGTTCACATAGGCATATTGCTGCAGGGCATTGCCTCGTGAATAGGAGGGGATCGACACATGCCCGAAAAGCTGCACGCCTTCCCGTTCCGCCTCGATCGGAATCGAATTTTCGGTGAAATCGCGACCAAGCACCTGTCCGATGCGGCGTATGAAGGTCCCATCCTCTTCAGTAGCGGAGAGGTCCAGCGCCGTCCTGTCGGTTCCCGAGAGGGTGAAGCGCACCGAAGGGAAGGCAACGGCGATGCGCTTGACGGTCTCGCTGATGGCGGCTGCCTCAGCCCGTTCGTTGCGCATGAATTTCAGCCGCGCGGGGGTGGCGAAGAAGAGGTCGCGCACCTCGACGGTGGTGCCACGATTGGCCGCGACCGGGCGCACCGGCGAGACGCGACCGGCTTCGACCAATATTTCCGCCCCACCGTCACCGTCGGCCGTGCGCGAGCGGAGAGCGAGACGTGCGACGGAGCCGATGGAAGGAAGCGCCTCGCCGCGGAAGCCGAGTGAACGGATGTCGTTTATGTCGTCACCAAGCTTGGAGGTGCAATGGCGCGCCACCGCCAGCGGCAATTCATCGGCCGCGATGCCGCAGCCGTCATCGGTAACGCGCAGGAGCGTGAGCCCGCCGCCTGCCGTGGCGATCTCTATGCGCGATGCGCCGGCGTCGAGCGCGTTTTCGACCAGTTCCTTGACCACACTGGCCGGACGTTCGATCACTTCGCCGGCGGCGATCTGGTTGATCATGGTTTCGGTGAGCTGGCGGATCAGCATCGCACGATCATAGCGGGATTCGCGGCCTTGGCGGAAGCTGTCCGGAAGTTATCCTCAGCGTCAGGAGCCTGCCGGGCATATCCAGATAAGCGAGTCCCTATCGGCAAGTTTTTCCGCCAAAAGCCCTTTCGCCGCCATGCCGTTCCGCTCTAAATAGGCGCCAAACAATGCAGGACGGAAAAAGATGAACGTTGAAAACGCAAAGCCGAAACCGGCAGCCGCCAGTTTCATCTGGAACGACCCCTTCCTCCTTGATGACCAGTTGACTGAGGAGGAGCGGATGATCCGCGACGCGGCGGCGTCCTTTGCTGCCGACAAGCTGGCGCCGCGTGTGCAGGAAGCGTATCTGGAGGA
>NZ_VLJP01000011.1:28873-75195 GCF_007829525.1 Mesorhizobium sp. J18 | reverse complement strand
AATCGAGTATTGAGGGGCCTGAGCGTTCGAGGGAGGATCGCGGGGATGTCTCCTTCATCTCTGCAAGCAGGCGCAGGCGTGCGCGGTTGAGGCGGCTCTTGATGGTCCCCATGGCMCAGCCGCAGATCTCGCTTGCCTCCTCATAGGAGACCCCCAGCACACCGATCAGCATCACCACCTCGCGCTGCTCGTCCGGCAGCCGGTGCAATGCGGCCGCGATCTCGTGCCCGCGCACGAACCATTCCTGCGTGGCGTCCTGCGCCGGCTGACCGGAAACACAGGCCGCCTTGCCCGGCGCCTCCCGGTTGGCGATCTTGATGCGCGTGTAGAAGGTGTTGCGCATGATGGTGAACAGCCATGACTTCATGCTCGTCCCCATCTGGAACTGATGCGTGTTGGCGAGCGCCTTCATCAGCGTCTCCTGCACCAGATCGTCGGCATCGTCGGCATTGCGGTAGAAGGTGCGGGCGAAGGCGCGCAGGGCGGGGATCAGCGCCAYGATCTCCCCTTTGGCTGGACTGGACTGATCCTCATGCCGGGCCGGTGGGGCCATGGTTGCGACTTCCCTTCACATCTCAAAGCAGGCAAGCCCCACGCGCTCCTCCCAAAGGTAATGTCAAACAAGCCACCAGGTTCCTCAACATGACAAATTAAACAGCCAATTTAGGCCCCCCGTCTGACAGATCGCGGAACTTGTCGTCTGGCCGCTGGTTCCCCCGTAAAGACTTTGGTCGCATGCAGGGAGAGCAACGATGACACGCGTGACATATGAAGTTGTCGAACATGACGGTGGCTGGGCATACAAGGTCGGAGACGTCTTTTCCGAGACCTTCTTTTCCCATCAGGAAGCCCGGCAGGCGGCCGATCGTGCCGCTGCCGAGCATGAGCAGCGCGGCACGGCCCAGCCGATCGAATATCAGGACGCGGAAGGCAAATGGCACGAGGAGATAAGCTCCGGCGACGACCGGCCGGAAACCGACGTGCAGGACTGACCGTTCGAGCACCGGCTGACTACGGCCGGTGTTCTTCCTCCTTCGGATCGTCTGCCGGCGCGGCCTCGATACTCACTTTTTCAGGGTCGAAAGCGCCATGAGCGAGGAGGGCGCGCATATTCTCCGGCGGTGCCTCGTAAGCCCACATTATGTCTTTTGCGGCTTCGCCCTTTGCCGTTACGTTCCAGTAAGTGGCAGTGTCGCCCGTGGCGCTTTCCGTAGTGGTTGTCGAACGTGTCAGAAAATCAAAATAGATGTCAGAGAACGGAATATAGAAAGCCGGTGCGCGACCTTCCTCACGAAGTATGAGTGCATCCCTCGTCGAGGCTATCATCGCGTCGGCGAACATGACATTGACCACGCCGCGATACGGCTCGATTTCGATATGTTCTGCTAAATGTTGAGGCATCACCAATTTACCTTTCGGCACCAAACCGCCGGGAGCACTTCATGTTCCAGCACATAGCTGGTCATGCGCCGTGGGGGCTGGTCATTCTCGTCCGGATTGGGTCTCGGATCTTCGTCGGGAAGTCGCTCCGGCTCGGGTTCCTCGATCGGGGGAGGGTTCGGCGTCAGAGGCGGAACCGGAGGCGGCGGCACGGGTTCGGGCTGGCGCGGATCTGGCGTGACCATGAGGAATTGTTCCTTTCACGTGCGGTTCCTGGAGAACCGTGGATATGCATTTCGAGTTCCCGCAAATTGAACGGCCTCGCTGGTGGCCGGGGAGCGATTGCCGCCGGCTTTCCAATCCGGAGTGGAAAGAAACATGTCCAATAGAGGGATCATTGCGGCCGTCATTGTTGTGGCCTTGCTGCTCATCCTGTTCTTTTCCATCAGACCCACTGGGCAGACGCCTTTGGAAGGCGATGCGGAGACGCCGCAGCATTCTTTGGATCAGTAGTTCACCGGACCATCACCGCAGGATATGGAATTCCGGACCGGAATCCCGGTTCTCGAAATCGACTGAACAACCCTTGTTGAGCGCTTCCTCGGCTATGATGGCAGCCAGTTCCTGATCGCTTACGGAGAGATTCGGGATCGCGGCGCGCGTCGCCCTTATAACCAAGGCGATGGACACAGGCTGTTTTTTGCTGTGGCGTTTGAGATAGGCTTCGAGCGCCTTCTTCATAGCGGGCGGGAAACGCTCGTCCCAAACGCATTTGCGCACGGCTGTCAGATAAGCCTCCCTTTGCGGTCCAAGCGCACCGAAAACCGCACCAGCGGAACCTTTGCCAAGCCCCAACGCCGGTTCGCCACGTGGCCTTGTCATCGCATGGTTCCTCCCTGTTGCTGCGCGCGCTCCTTAAACAGGCGCCGTTCCCTTTTGTTCCTCATGTAAAGAGAGGGCGGCTCATCGGGGGCCGATCCGTGCCGCAACCATGCTGAAGATGTTGTTCTCCTGACCGTCAAAAGCATCGATCGCAGGCATTATGCCTGTGTGCGATTGTCCGGGTAAAAAAGTCTCGGTGAACATGGACGCGACACAATTATGAGTGTAATGGTCCAGAATTCGAGATCGCGAATAGGGATAAAATCGTGCTGAGAGCGACCCATATCGCCGCCGCACTGGCAACATCATTGCTGCTGTTTACACCGGCAATCGGCAACGCGCAGGATGCGCCTGCGCCGGAAGCCCCGGTCGTACAGACCCAGCCGGCCCCGGCTCCCTCGCAGCAAACGGCCCCGTCGGAGGCCGCGCCTGTGCAATCCGGATCCGAGAGCTCGCCGGCGCTTCCCGGGGAGCCCTCTGCAACGGGTGAAGAAGTTCAGACCGGTGACAGCCCGGCTCCGGTTCCGGAAACTCCGGCCCAGCCCCAGTTGCAGAACGCTCAAGAAGAAACCTTGCCGCACGACCTTTCCCCTTGGGGCATGTTCATGCAGGCGGATTGGGTCGTGAAGGCCGTCATGATCGGCCTCGCCTTCGCTTCGCTCGTAACCTGGACGGTGTGGCTGGCAAAATCGCTGGAACTCGCCGCCGCAAAGGCCAGGACACGCCGCGCTCTGAAGGTAATCGTCGAGGCGGCGAATCTGAGTGAAGCCAGCCGCGAGGTGGGCAAGAGGCGGGACGCTGCATCGCTGCTTGTGCGGGCTGCCGAAGAAGAGGTGCAGGCTTCCTCCGGCATGCTCGATCATGCAGGTGCTGCCGGCCTGAAGGAGCGCGTGACCTCCCGTCTTTCGCGCATAGAGGCACAGGCGGGCCGCCGCATGACGCGGGGAACGGGTGTGCTTGCGACGATCGGTTCGACGGCACCCTTCGTGGGTCTCTTCGGAACCGTATGGGGCATCATGAATTCCTTCATCGGAATCAGCCAATCCCAGACGACCAATCTAGCCGTCGTGGCACCAGGCATCGCGGAAGCCTTGCTTGCCACGGCACTGGGCCTGGTCGCGGCCATTCCGGCCGTTGTCATATACAACGTCTTCGCGCGCGCCATTACCGGCTATCGTCAGCTCCTTGCGGATGCGTCGGCCGGTGTCGAGCGGCTGATCAGCCGCGATCTCGACCGCCGCAAGGTTCCCGCCGCGCTGCGCCAGGCTGCGGAGTAGGACGATGGCAGGCAGTCTCAGGGCAAGCACGGAAAACGACGATCTCGAAGACAACCACGAGATCAATGTCACGCCTTTCATCGATGTGATGCTGGTTCTCCTGATCATCTTCATGGTGGCCGCGCCGCTGGCGACGGTCGATGTCAATGTTGATCTGCCCGGCTCCACCGCCGCCCAGGCGCCGCGCCCGGACAAGCCGCTGTTCCTCACCCTGAAGCAGGATCTCAGTCTGGCGATCGGCAACGACACGATCCAGCGTGCGACCTTCGGCCAGATGCTTGATCAACGGACGGGCGGTGACAAGGAAACGCGCATTTTCCTGCGCGCCGACAAGGCTGTCGATTACGGCGAGCTGATGAACGTGATGAACCTGCTGCGTGATAGCGGCTATCTCAAGATCGCGCTTGTCGGGCTCGAAGCCTTGCCGCCTGCGGAGGCTGCGACGACTGCGCAATGACGGCGCGAACCGACCTCGCATACGGCTTTTCGCCGGGTTTTTCGCCGCGCGAAATCGTCCACTGGACGATGGCGGCGCTTGTTGTGCTGGCCGCGCACGGGATCATCATCTATGCGTTCCAGAACCTGCGCACGGAGCCCGTCGCGGAAGGCGTGGATTCTGCAATGATGATCGAACTGGCGCCCTTGGCGGTATCCACGCCGGAAGCCGTCGAGCAGGAGATGTTGTCGGAAGAAGCTCCTTCGGAGACGCTGACGCCGGTCGAGCCGACCGAAACAGTCGCCGAGACGCTCGATCCGGTCGAGCCCGTGCAGCCCGAAGAGTCCATAACGCCTGTCCCGAACGAGAAGCCGGAGCCCGTGGAGACGGAGCAGGCGGAGGCCGTCGCCCCCGAGGAGGTGACGCCGGAAGAGATTACGCCCGATGCGGTCGAGCCGGAGGAGGTCACGCCTGACGTGGTCGAGCCGGAAGAGGAAGCGCCCGAAATGGCCAATGTCGTTCTGCCGCAGACGGATATTCCGCTCCCCACTCCGCGGCCGGAACGGCCCCGTCCTGTGAAGGAACAGCCGCGTCAGGAACGGCCGCGGCGGGCAGAAGCTCCCGTGAAGCGTACTCGGGAACCAGCCAGAACCGAGACCAGAAGATCAGCGGCCCCGCCGCCCTCGACGGCCAGCCGGGCTTCCGCGCCCCGGGTCAGCCCCGCCAGGTGGCAATCGAAAGTGGTCGCCTGGCTGAACCGTCACAAGCGCTATCCCCGATCGGCCCGTTCGCGCGGCGAAGAGGGTACGGTACAGGTGCGCTTCACGATCAATGCTTCCGGCACGGTCACCAGCGTGCGAATTACCCGTTCGTCCGGCAACGCCGCTCTCGATGAGGCTGCGGTCGACATGGTGCGCCGCGCATCGCCTGTGCCTGCACCGCCGCCACAGATAGCGCAGAGCAGCATGAGCCTGTCTGTCCCAGTAAGCTTCAACCTGCGATAGAGGGCGGCTTTCTATGCGGAGCCATCAGGCAAAGACCACCGTCTTGTGCCCGTTCAGCATCACGCGCGCTTCCAGATGGTTCTTGACTGCCTTGGCCAAGACTCGGCTCTCCACGTCCCGTCCGGTCGCAACCAGGTCATCCGCGCTCATCGCATGGGTAACACGCTCGGTGTCCTGCTCGATGATCGGCCCCTCATCGAGTTCGGGCGTCACGTAATGCGCCGTGGCGCCGATCAGCTTCACCCCACGCTCATAGGCCTGATGATAAGGCTTCGCACCCTTGAAAGAAGGCAGAAACGAGTGGTGGATGTTGATCGCCTTGCCAAAGAGGCGCTTTGACAGATCGTCCGAGAATACCTGCATGTAGCGTGCGAGGATGACGAGATCGGTGCCCGTCTCGGCGACTAGGGAAAGCAGTTTCTTTTCCTGCTCGGCCTTGTTGTTCTTGTCGACCGGCCAATAGTGATAGGGAATGCCTTCGATTTCCGCTGTGCGTCTGCTGTCCTCGTGGTTGGACACGATGGCTGCGACTTCGGCGTTCAGCCATCCGACCCTGATCTGGTAGAGAAGGTGCAGCATTGCATGGTCGAATTTCGAGACCATGATGATGATCTTTGGCTTGCGCGCGGAATCGATCATGGCGGTCTTCATGGAGAAGCGTTCGACGGCTGGCTTGATTGCGCGCTCAATATCCTCGCGCGACACAGTTTCAGGAACGGTGAAGGCTATGCGCATGAAGAAGCGGTTGGTCTGCCGATCCCAGAACTGGTTGGATTCGGCTATGTTTGCGCCGATGCCCGCAAGCTCGGTGGTGACAGCGGCGACGATCCCGGGCCGGTCTTCACAGGTGAGCGTGAGGATCAGATTTGATGCCATTGGTGGCTCCTTCTTGCACTGAGCCGGCATGTTGCTCTTTAGGAGCAAACCTGCAAGCCTTCGGGTGGCGGCATTTTTACTCACCACTCGGCACATTGTTCCAGCCCTGAGCCTGGCGGATTTGTGCCAACGGGAACCCGATCCGGCTGACAAGCGTTCTCTGACAGGCCGGGAGTTCGAAATGGCGCCGCGACCTTATTGGAAAGGCTATCTCAAGCTTTCACTCGTCACCTGCCCGGTTTCGCTGACGCCGGCGCGGTCGGAGCACGAGAAGATACGATTTCATACCATCAACAGCCAGACCGGCCATCGTGTTCGCAGCCGTTACGTGGATGCCGAAACGGGCAAGCCCGTCGACGAGGAGGACGAGGTCAAGGGCTATGAGGTCGAGGAAGGCCGGCACATCGTAGTCGAGGACGACGAGCTTGAAGCCGTCGGCCTCGAGAGCACACGCACAATCGATATAGGCACATTCGTGCCGGCCGATTCCATCGAATGGATCTGGTATGACAGTCCTTACTACCTCATGCCGGACGATGAGGTCGGCCAGGAAGCGTTTGCGGTCATCCGCGAAGCCATGGCGAAGACAAAGATGGTCGGCATATCACGGCTGGTGCTGGCCCGGCGCGAGCGGGCCGTCATGCTGCAGCCGCGCGGCAAGGGTATCGTGCTGTGGACCTTGCGCTATGGCGACGAGGTTCGCGATCTCGATGAGGTGTTCTCCGATATCGAGGAGAAGAAGACGGATCCCAAGCTAATGTCGCTTGTCGGAACCCTGATCGAGGATCTTACAAAACCTTGGGATACTTCCATGATTGGCGATCCTGTGCAGGATCGGCTGAAGGAGATCATCGAGGCAAAGAAAAAGAAGAAGGGCAAAAGGCCGGCGAAGACGGGGAGGAAGGAAAAAGAGCCGGAAGCTCCAAGCAATGTCGTCAGCATCATGGATGCACTGAAAAAGTCGATCTCGGAGGAAAAGAAGAAGAAGCGGAAATGAGGCGATTCAGGCGGCCCGCTTCAAGCCTTGGCCCAGAGGCGCGGCCGCTTTCCGGAAATCGGCCCAGGGATCGGTTGTGAGCGCTCCCAGCCGCGGCAACGCGTTTTCTACCGTGAAATAGCCGGGACCGATAGCGGGACTGAGTTCGCCCCACTCAAGCGGCATTGAGACCGCGGCTCCCGGCCTCGCCCGTGTCGAATATGGTGCGACTGCGGTGGCACCACGCCCGTTGCGCAGATAATCGACCAAGATCTTGTTCTTGCGCTTGGATTTTGTGACCGTCGCCACATAGCTTTCCGGGCTATCGGCGGCCATGGCTTCGGCAATGCTCTTGGCAAAGGCCTTGACCTCGGCCCATTCGGCCCGAGGCTTCAGCGGCGCCACTACATGCAGTCCTTTCCCGCCGGAGGTCTTGACGAAACTCTCCAGCTTCGCATCGCGGAGGCGCTGGCGGACCTCTCTTGCCGCTTCGATCACGGTTTCCCACGCAACATCCGGGCCGGGATCAAGGTCCATGACGATCATGTCCGGCTTTTCGATATTGTCGAGGCTGGAGCCCCATGGATGGATTTCCAGGACACCGCCTTGCACGAGGCCGAGCAGGCCAGGCAGCCCGTCGATCGCGATGATGGGCTCCTCGTCATCCTGTGGATCGAAAGCCTTGAGGATCTCCTTCGACTGTCCCCTCCATGCATGCTTCTGGAAGAAGCACTGAGCGCCGACACCGTTGGGACAGCGCAAGAGCGCCAGTGGCCGGTTGACCACGAAAGGCCCCATCCTGGACCACACCTCGGAATAGTAGTCGACAAGACCCTGCTTCGTGATGCCTGCATCCTTCCAGTAGAGCCGGTCCGGATGGGTGAGCTTGATCGAAGGGGCCTCTTTTCCGGTTCCCTCCTTGGCGGTTGCTTCTCGAACAATCTCCTCGGGACGCTTGTCCTCGCGCAGTCCGCGGAAAGATGCGTGTCTGACGATGCCATCGGTCGTCCATGCGCGAAACTCAACCTCCGCCACGAATTGTGGTTCGACATAGCGAGCCTGATAGGCATCCTGGGCCGAGATCCTTGTTGCGAAGGGACTCTTGGGAATGCGCGTCTTCTGGAGTTTCTTGAAGAGATCCGCCGCCATCCTGTGATTGAAACCGGTGCCGACTCGGCCGGCATAGATGAGATCCTTCTTGTCATAATAGCCGAGCACCAGGGAGCCGATGGCTTTCGCCGAGGTGGTCGATGGGACATAACCTGCAATGACGAATTCCTGCCGCCTGGAGCATTTGGACTTGATCCAGTCCTTGCCGCGACCCGAGCGATAGGGGGCATCGCGATCCTTGGATACGACGCCTTCGAGGCTCAGCCGGCAGGCATGGCGGAGAACGAGTTCGCCGTCCTCCTCGAAATGGTCGCTGAAGCGCAGGACCGGCGGGGAACCCTGAAGGAGTGTCTTCAAGGCAGCCTTGCGGCCGATCAGCGGCGCCGCACGCAGATCATTGCCATCGGCGTAGAGGAGATCGAAGGCATAGAAGATCATCCGGTCGGTTCTGCCGTCGGAAAGATCCGCCTGCAGCGCAGAAAAATCCGACGCGCCGCCCGCGCCTTCCACGATCACCTCGCCGTCGACAATGGCCTCCTTCACCGGAAGACCGGCGAGCGCCCTGACGATCGTCGGGCCGAATTTGGAAGTCCAGTCGAGGCCGCTCCTCGTCAGGAGATGGACCTTGCCAGCGCGCAGATGAGCCTGCAGCCGATAGCCGTCGAATTTTATCTCGTGCAGCCACTTCGCGCCGGAAGGGGCTTTGGATTTGAGCGAGGCCAGTGCCGGTTCAATAAAGCCGGGATAGCCGGCCTTCTTCGCCTTTTTAGGCAATGACAGCCGAGGCGCTTCAATTGTCTCTATCTTTCCGGTTTTCGAAGACCAGCCGGGTTCCTCGCCTTCAATGTCCTTGATGAGGCGGCCGGTCTTTACCGATTCCGGCCTTTCTTTCAGTATGTCCTGATCCGCCGGTTCACGAGCGAATTCGTCGTCTCCCTTGATCAGCAGCCAGTTCTCCTTCTTGTCGCGGGGCTTTCTTGCCATGCGCACCAGATGCCAGCGGCCCTTGAGCTTTTCGCCATGGATCTCGAAATCGAGATGGCCTTTGGCATAACCCTTCTTGGCGTCGCCCAGCGGCGACCAACGTCCGCGATCCCAGACGATGACCGTGCCGCCGCCATACTCGCCCTTGGGTATGGTCCCTTCGAAATCGCCATATTCCAGCGGATGGTCCTCGACATGGACGGCGAGCCGCTTCTCGCCGGGTACGAGGCTCGGTCCCTTCGTTATCGCCCAACTCTTCAGCGAGCCGTCCATTTCGAGGCGCAGGTCGTAGTGAAGCCGTGTTGCGGCGTGTTTCTGGATCACGTAGCTGTCGCCGCCGGTCGATTTGACCGGTCCGCCCCGCGGCTCCGGGGTGGACTTGAAATTGCGCTTCCTGCGGTAGGTCGAGAGTGCCATCAGCCGGCCTTGCGCCGTTCCGGCTCGGTCTTTTTACGTTTCTGTGGCCGCTTTTTCTCGGCGGGTTTCCCGGTAGCTTTGGCGCTCTTCCTGAGTGCGTCCATCAGGCTGACCACCTTGGCTTCCTTGACAGGCTTGGGTGCCTTGATTTTGCGGCCCTCCATCTTGGCCTTGACGAGTTCGGCAAGCGCTTCGTCATATCGATCGTCGAAATCGCGCGGATCGAACTTGCCGCTCATTGTCTTGATGATGTGCCTGGCGAGATCGAGCATCTCCCCTTCTATCTTGATCTCGGGGAGGTCATCGAAAACCTCGTCGGCCTGTCGTATTTCGTAGTCGAAGTTGAGCGTATTGGCGACCAGGCCGGATTCCTGCGGACGCAGCAGCAAGGTTCTTACTCGTCTGAAGAGCACGGCCCGTCCAAGGGCGGCCACATTCTTCCGCCGCATTCCCTCGCGCAGCACAGAAAAGGAATCCTCAGCCACCGTCCCGGAGGGAGCAAGAAGATAAGGACGGTCGAAATAGACCGTATCCACGTTCGAACATTTGATGAAAGCCTCGATCCGGATCGTCTTGTCGCTTTCCGGAACGGCTTCGGCGATTTCGTCCGGATCGAGGACCACATATTGGTTGTCGCCGGTCTCGTATCCCTTTACCTGGTGGTCGCGTTCAACCGGCTCCTCGGTCTCCTCGTCGATATATTCGCGATGGACCCGATTGCCGGTCTTGCGGTTTATGACATGGAAGGAGACGCGTTCCGCCGTCGTCGCGCCTGCATATAGCGCGATCGGAAAAGACAGTTCGGCTATTTTCACGTAACCTTTCCACGTCGCCCGAGGCGCCATGACTTACGCTCCACTGAATTCAGCACCAACGCGGACAGTCATGAGTTGTTCCGCCTGGAAGCCTCCGCGGTTAGGCCTTCGCGTCACGCTGGGTGCGAAATAAAGCCTCTATGCTTGTCCACACGCACGTGTCATGACCTCGGTGGTTTTGTATGCTTGCCTAGAGACCTTGGAAGGTTCAGAGATCAGGCACCATGTCCGTTCACCACAATGACACCGTCGAACGACGTCAGGAACCGCGCTGGCTGGGGACATCCGTGCCTTCCCGGATAGCCCTGGTTCCGCCGCTTTCTGTGGCCCGCTGGCTTTTGGTGTTCATCATCCTCGCCGGCATCTATTTCTTCAGCGGCTTTGTCGTACCTGTCCTGGCCGCACTGGTGATCGCATTCGCAAGCTGGCCGCTCTACAGCGATCTGCTCCGGCGCGTCGGCGGCAACAGGACCGTCGCGGCTACGATCGCCATACTCTTCATTCTGGCCTTTCTGGTCGTACCGGTTGCCATTGCCGTGAGTTATACGATCGGCGAGATCGGGCAGTGGTTTAACTGGGCGGTGGAGACCAACCGCGTAGGAGCGCCGACCCCGGACTGGATCGCCGCTCTGCCCGGCATTGGACAGTGGTTGGTTACGCAATGGGACCGCTATATCGGTCATCCGGGCGCTATCGGCGAATTGGTGCAGATCGTCAGCGGGGCGAATATCGGCAGCATCTATCGCGCCGTGCTGGCGGCGGGAACAGGATTGTTCCATCTGTTTCTGACCCTGCTTTTCATGATGATCGTGCTCTTCTTCATCTATCGCGACGGAGAGAATTTCGTAGCCCAGATAGATAGGCTGGGCGAGCGTATCCTGCCCATGCGCTGGGAGCGGATTTCGCGCATCGTGCCGGCGACGATCAGTTCCACGGTCATGGGCATGACGCTCATTGCCATAGGCGAAGGCGTCGTGCTCGGCATCGCCTACTGGATTGCGGGCGTGCCGTCACCGGTGACTCTCGGGGTACTGACGGGCATCATGGCACTCGTTCCAGGCGGAGCCCCGCTCTCCTTTACGCTGGTCTCGATTTATCTCGTGGCAAGCGGCTCGCCGGTTGCGGGCATTGGTCTCTTGATCTGGGGTTCGACCGAACTCTTCATCGTCGACAAGACATTGCGTCCCAAACTGGTCGGCGGCCCGATCAAGCTGCCTTTCCTGCCTACCTTTTTCGGCCTCGTAGGCGGCGTCAAGACCATGGGGTTCCTCGGTCTGTTCATTGGCCCGGTCCTGATGGCGCTGCTGGTGGCGATCTGGCGCGAATGGCTGCATGAAACAGAGGAGCCGGAGCGGATTGCGCCGGATGTGAGACCGGCCACCAAGGTGATTGACGATCCCCTTCCTTAAATGCCGCGCAGATGCGGTGAATTGCTGGACATTCCATTATGCGTTCGCCTATTCTGGCGAAATCAACAAACATTTCGGCTGATTTGCCACCAAAGGTTCGGGAGGCGGCTTGATCGGAGCGGAAGCACCCCGCCCTATATGTTTGCGCTGGACAGGATGGCTCTCCATCCTGCTGGCCTTTGTTCTCGTTATTTCCGGCGCGGGGTCCTCTTTCGCGCGTTCGCTCTTGCCGATTGCAGCGGCTACCGATGCGGTGCAGGCGCGGGACAAGTCTCAGAAGCTGCGCTATCCGCGTAGCCACCATGAATTCCGGCATCGCGAGCCAGCCGACATCAAGGGCGCGCCAAGCGTGGATCCGGATGTTCCCGGCGGCCAGATCCCGATCGATACGAAGCTGATTTTCCCGGCACGGGGATGGCTGTTCCTTTTGCAGCGAACAGTGTTGGGGACCATAGCCGATTTCGGTGCCTCAGCCAGGGGACCTCCCGCCCTTCGTCTTTAGGCAAGCGGCGCGCCTGACGACTTGCGGCCATTCGGTCGCTGCGCCGCGCAACCTGCTGCACCAGACCGGGTCCGATGTGGCCTGCGACGATCAGCGGGACCGATCGGACCGCCAAACTCGGATATTGCTTGTCCTGCAAAGACCGGCAGAGACGAGGAACCAGACGTTTCCTGACGAATGACCAATGAGAATTTTCTTTTACTGCTGATTTTGCTTCCTTTTTTTGGAAGCATCATGGCTGCGATGCTGCCGCCGAGCGCGCGCAACACGGAAGCTTGGCTGTCAGGTGCGGTATCAGTCCTTGCCTTCGCAATAGCGGTTTATCTTTACCCGTCGGTGGCGGATGGCGCTGTCGTGCGTCGCGAGATCGAATGGGTACCGGAGCTGGGACTGAATGCCACGCTGCGCATGGACGGTTTTGCCTGGCTGTTCTCCATGCTGATTACAGGCATCGGCTTCCTCGTTGTGCTTTATGCGCGCTATTACATGTCGCCCAAGGATCCGGTGCCGCGCTTTTTTTCCTTCCTGCTCGCCTTCATGGGCGCGATGCAGGGCATGGTGATCTGCGGCAATCTGATCCTGCTGGCGATCTTCTGGGAATTGACCAGCATCTTCTCCTTCCTGCTCATTGGTTACTGGCATCACAACGCCGCTGCCCGCGACGGGGCCCGCATGGCCTTGACGATAACCGGGGTAGGCGGGCTTTGCCTGCTCGTCGGCCTTATCATCATCGGCCATATCGTCGGGAGTTATGACCTCGATGCGGTGCTGGCGTCCGGTGATCTGATCCGCTCGCATGATCTCTATGCTCCGGCGCTTTTGCTTATTCTCATGGGGGCATTGACGAAAAGCGCGCAATTCCCCTTCCACTTCTGGCTGCCCAACGCCATGGCTGCGCCGACGCCCGTCTCGGCCTATCTGCATTCGGCGACAATGGTGAAGGCCGGCGTTTTTCTTCTGGCGAGGCTCTGGCCGGTGCTGTCGGGAACCGACGAGTGGTTCTTTATCGTAGGCACGGCCGGCATAAGCACCCTGGTCCTCGGCGCCTATTTCGCAATCTTCCAGCAGGATCTGAAAGGTCTCCTTGCCTATTCGACGATCAGCCACCTTGGGCTGATCACGACGCTGCTCAGTCTCGGCAGTCCGCTGGGAGCTGTTGCCGCGATCTTCCATATGGTGAACCACGCCACCTTCAAGGCTTCGCTCTTCATGGCGGCTGGCATCATTGACCATGAAGCAGGCACGCGTGACATGCGCAAACTGAGCGGACTGTTCAGCTTCATGCCATTCACAGCCACGCTGGCAATGGTTGCAAGCGCGGCGATGGCCGGGGTGCCTCTTCTGAACGGATTCCTGTCCAAGGAAATGTTCTTCGCCGAAACGATCGAACAGCACCGCGCATCCCTGCTGGACACGCTGACGCCATACCTTGCAACGCTCGCGGGAGCCTTCGCCGTCACCTATTCCGTCCGCTTCATTCATACTGTCTTTTTCGGGCCGAAGCCGATGGATCTGCCGCGCCAGCCGCACGAGCCTCCGCACTGGATGCGCCGGCCGGTCGAATTGCTCGTTCTGGCCTGTCTTGTCATAGGCGTCGTTCCCGGCATCACGATCGGCCCCTATTTGCACACGGCGGTCGTGTCTGTGCTCGGTGAGCGCACGCCCTACTACAGTCTCGCAGTATGGCATGGCTTCAATACGCCGCTCCTTATGAGCATGATTGCCCTCGTCGGTGGGCTGGTCCTGTATTTTTTCCTCAAGAACTATCTGGCGCGATCCGAAGAGGATCCTCCCGGCTTGCGTGGCCTCAGGGGACAACGCATCTTCGAGCGCATACTGGTCACCGTTTCCTGGCGCTGGGCGCGTTCTATTGAATCCTTTCTCGGCACACGCCGGCTTCAGCCGCAGCTCCGCATCCTGGTCGTGCTCGCCTTCGCCGCCGGTTTCTGGCCGCTCTTTAACGGTGGCTTCGATCTGGACTTGCCCTCGCTCGAGAGGATCGAGCCGGTATTCGTGCTGATCTGGCTGGTCGGCATGGTCTGCGCCGTCGGTGCTGCTTACCAGGCGAAATATCACCGTCTGGCCGCCCTCATCCTGATGGGGGGCGCTGGACTGGTCACCTGCATCACCTTCCTCTGGTTCTCCGCGCCCGATCTCGCCCTTACACAACTCCTCGTCGAGGTCGTCACCACCGTCCTGATCCTGCTCGGACTGCGCTGGCTGCCGAAGCGCCAGGAGAAAGTCGACATCGCCATAACTCCGGCGGCACGGTTGCGCCGCAACCGGGATTTCTTTATCGCGATAGCCTGTGGGGCGGGAGTTTCCGCTGTCGCCTATAAGATGATGACCTTGCCGGTGCCTGTAAGTATCGGCGATTTCTTCCTGCGGCACGCCTATTCCGAAGGCGGCGGCACCAATGTCGTGAATGTCATCCTGGTCGATTTCCGTGGATTCGATACCATGGGCGAGATCACCGTGCTCGGTGTTGTCGCGCTGACGGTCTTCGCCCTTCTGCGCCGCTTCCGGCCCGCCCCTGACAGCGTTGAAGTGCCGGAGCAGCAACGCCTGCAGAACGAGTATGACGACGCCACCGCGGAGCGTGAGATTGGCGAGACCCTGCGCGACTATCTGATGGTTCCCTCGGTTCTGATGCAGTGGATGTTCCCGGTGATCATCACGCTCGCCGCCTATCTTTTCCTGCGCGGGCATGACCTGCCCGGCGGCGGCTTTGCGGCCGGCGTCGCCATGGCCATAGGCTTTCTGTTGCAATATCTGGCCGGCGGGACTCGCTGGGTCGAGGACCGCTTGCGTATCCTGCCGGTGCGCTGGATCGGCTTCGGGCTCCTGTTGGCGGCTTTCACGGGAATGGGATCCTGGCTTTTCGGCTTTCCGTTCCTCACCTCATACTTCCAGTATCTGGAGATACCGGTGATCGGGAAGGTGCCGGCGGCAACTGCCCTTCTGTTCGACCTTGGCGTCTTCTCGCTGGTGGTCGGCGCAACGGTCCTCATGCTGATCGCAATAGCCCATCAGTCGATCCGTAGTCATCGTGTGCGTGCTGTCGAAGCTGCCAAGGCCGAGGAGGATGCCTGATGGAACTGGTTTTGTCCCTCGCCATAGGTGTTCTGGTCAGCTCCGGCGTCTGGCTGCTGGTTCGGCCGCGAACCTATCAGGTCATTATCGGGCTGGCGCTTCTCTCCTATGCCGTCAACCTGTTCATCTTCAGCATGGGGCGTCTCAGGACCAACATGCCGCCCATCGTGGAGCCTGGAGTCGAAATCGATCCGGCCGCCTTCGCCGATCCGGTGCCGCAGGCATTGGTGCTCACCGCGATCGTGATCGGGTTTGCAACGACCGCGCTCTTTCTGGTCATCTTGCTCGCTTCCCGCGGTCTGACCGGGACCGATCACGTCGACGGAAGGGAGCCCTGACATGCAAATGGGTCCCGAGCACCTTGTCATTGCGCCGATAGTCATTCCGCTGGTAGCCGGCGCGCTGCTGCTCTTTTTTGATGACCGGGAGCGGCGGCTGAAGGCGTCCATCTCCGCCTTGTCCGCCGCCGCATTGCTTGCGGTGTCGATCGCTCTGTTGCGCATTTCCCATTATGGTGACGGACGGGTGGCCGTCTATCTCCTGGGAAATTGGCCGCCTCCCATAGCGATCAATCTGGTGGTGGACCGTCTTTCGGCGATAATGCTCGTGCTAACCGCCGTCTTGGCCATCCCGGCCCTGCTCTTTTCGATCGCCCGCTGGCACGGAGCCGGTCCGCATTTCCACACGCTGTTCCTGTTCCTGCTGATGGGACTGAACGGAGCTTTCCTGACCGGCGATCTCTTCAACCTCTTCGTCTTCTTCGAGGTCATGCTGGCCGCGTCATACGGGTTGATGCTGCACGGGTCTGGGCCGTTCCGCGTGAGGGCGGGACTTCACTACATAGCGATCAACCTCGCCGCCTCGCTTCTGTTTCTTATCGGCGTTGCCCTGATCTATGGCGTAACCGGCACGCTCAACATGGCCGATCTCGCCATCCGTATCCCGCAGGTGGGCGAGGACAGCCGCATGATGCTGGAAGCGGGGGCCGGGATCCTCGGTGTCGCCTTCCTCGTCAAGGCAGGCCTATGGCCGCTCAGCTTCTGGCTGCCAACCACCTACACAGCAGCGGCTGCGCCGGTGGCGGCGATCTTCGCCATAATGAGCAAGGTCGGGGTCTATATTCTCCTTCGTCTGTCGTTGCTCTTCTTCGGTGCCTCGGCAGGCGCTTCGGCAGGTTTCGGCTCGGAAGTCCTTCTCTATGGCGGAATGGCGACGCTCGCTTTCGGTGCCATCGGCGTGCTTGCTTCACAATCCCTGGGACGGCTTGCGGGCTTTTCAGTGCTGGTTTCCTCGGGAACGCTGCTTGCCAGCATCGGTCTCGTCCAGGGCGACATCACCGCCGGCGCACTTTTCTATCTTGTCAGCTCGACACTGACGATCAGCGCCTTCTTCATGCTGATCGAACTGGTGGAAAGAGGGCAGGATGCTGCAGCCAATGTTCTGGCCGTCACAATGGAAGCTTATGGCGAAGGCGAGGAGGAAGAGGAGGAAGAGGAGGAAGTCGGCATCGCGATTCCGGCAACTCTTGCCGTGCTGGGGGTCAGCTTCGCCGTTTGCGGCATCCTTTTGGCCGGCCTGCCGCCTTTCTCCGGTTTCATAGCCAAGTTCGCGATCCTGACCGCGATGCTCAACCCCGGAGGATTGGGCGAGCAAGGTGTCATCACACCCGCCTCCTGGTGGCTTGTGGCGCTTCTCATTTTCTCGGGTCTGTCGGCACTGATCGCCATGAGCCGAGCCGGTATCCGCGCCTTCTGGGCCCCGGTCGATGGTTCGGTGCCGCGCGTCCTTCTCATCGAGATCGTGCCGGTGGCGGCATTGTTGCTGTTGACGCTCGCATTGACGGTGCAGGCGGGTCCGGTCATGCGCTTCATGGAGGCGACGGCGGGCAGCCTCTATGCCCCGCAACCTTATATCGACGGCGTTATGGAGGCCCCGCGTGCGGTGCCCCGCCAGAAAGGGGGCGAGGAGTGAGCAGGGTGCTTCCTTATCCGCTGTTGACCGCCGCCCTGGCCATCATGTGGATGCTTCTGACCAGCTTTTCCCCTGGCCAGCTTCTGCTGGGAACCGCCGTGGCGATGGTGGCCGGTCAAGGCATGGCAGCCCTCCATCCGGCCAAGCCGAGGCTGAGGCGGTGGGATTTGATTCCCAAGCTTACCGCCATTGTCCTTTACGACATCGTCCGCTCCAATATCGCGGTCGCAGGCATCATCCTGCAGGGGCGGCGGCGCCAGCGGACCTCCGGCCTGCTGACGATCCCCCTCGAACTCCATCACCCCATGGGTCTCGCCGTTCTGGCCGTGATCGTGACGAGCACGCCCGGCACGGCCTGGATCGACTATAACTCGGCTCGCGGAACCTTGCTTTTGCACGTCTTCGATCTGGTGGATGAAAAGGAGTGGCTGGACCTGATCAAGAACCGTTACGAACAGCTCTTGCTGGAGATCTTCGAATGAGTGCTGTCATCTTGGCATTGGCGGTCACCGTTGCCCAGCTTGCGCTCGCCGCCGCCATGGCTCTGGCGCTCTGGCGCATGGTGCGCGGCCCGCGAGCGCAGGACCGGGTCCTTGGTCTGGATGCGCTCTATGTGAGCTCCATGCTTCAGCTTCTCGTCTTCGGCATCCGTACCGGTAACACGGTCTATTTCGAATCATCCCTTGTCATCGGGGTGCTCGGCTTCGTGGCGACGGTCGCCCTCGCCAAGTTCCTCATGCGTGGGGAGGTCATCGAATGAGCCATGCATCCGAACTCCCCATATGGGCCGCCCTGCTGATATCGGTTTTCCTCCTTCTGGGGGCCGGGCTGACATTGGTGGGAACGCTGGGTCTGGTCCGCCTGCAGACATTCTATGACCGTATCCATGCGCCCACTCTGGGGTCGAGTTGGGGGACAGGCGGTATCGTGATGGCGTCGATGATCTTCTTCACCATGCTCCAGTCTCGTCCGGTGATCCATGAAATCCTGATCGGCATCTTCGTCACGGTCACAACGCCGGTGACGTTGATGCTGCTTGCCCGCGCGGCACTTCATCGCGACCGCCTGGAAGGCAGAGATGTCCCTATGGCGAGCCCTGCAGACGGCGAAACCGACGAACCCGCTGCCGATTGAAGCCTGCTATTCCTTCTGGCTGATGAGTTGCATCCTCTCGAAACCGAGGATGACGAAAAGCGCCAGAACAAAGGGAATGAACAGGTAAAGCAGCCTGAAGACGAGGAGAGCCGCCATCACATCAGCCGGATTCATGTCCGGAAGCCCGCTGATGAAGACGAGCTCGAGCACGCCGATGCCGCTCGGAGCATGGGAAAGCAAGGCGGCGGAGAACGAGATCAGGAATATGCCGAGGACGATGACGAAGCCGGGGTTTCCCTCTTCGGGCAGTGCGAAATAGATGATCGCCGCCGCCGCCAGCAGTTCCATGGGGCCGATGATCAACTGCCGCCCCACGATTGGCAAAGCCGGATATTGGATCTCGAACGTCCCGATCCGGAAAGGCTTGAGATGCAGCGCGCTGCCAAGCACGTAGAGCAGCACGAAACCGAGAAGCAGCAGCCCCGTCACGGCGGATGCCTCAATCGGCAGGATGTCCAGAAAGCGCTCCCCTATCTCCGGCTTTATCAGGAGCACTAGGCCGGTAAGCAGGATCGTGCCAAGAGCAAAGGTGAAGGAGCAGAAGGCGACCAGAACGCCGACTTCCGTGGCTGTCAGGCCTTTCGAACTATATGCCCGGTAACGGACCACTGAGCCCGAAAACACCGATGCGCCGATGTTATGGGACAGTGCATAGGTGGTGAAAGAACTGACGGTGATGAAGAGCCAGCCGACGCGCTTTTTCAGGTGGAGGAGGGCCAGATGATCGTAGCCGGCCAGTGCCGCATAGGCGACCAATGTCGCCATAATCGAGAACAGCCAATCACGCCCGGTTATAGCCACCAGGCTCTCCCACAACTCGTCGAGCGACAGCCCGCGGAGCTCGTGGTAGAGCAGCCATACGGAGAAGCCGACGGCGCCAAGGCCTATCACTGGCCAGATGTATTTCTTCAGCTTCATACGGTCTTTCTTACAGGCGGATATGCCCGAACCTAGGCACATCCGGAACTAATGAAAGAACATGAGAGAGAAATCTGGCTGGTCACGCCAGAAATCGTCATTGAAAGAAATGCCCATTCCCGTCGATGCAGATCATGCCGGCGGGGCGCGGGCTCCAAGCATGTATCTGGCAACGTTGGCGACTTGGTCATCATCCGCTTCTGGCCAGGCAGGGGCATGGTCTGCTGCCTCAAAGGTATAAAGGACGCAGATAGCCGGATCGCCTCTGTCGGCACCGGCCTGCCAATCATGCTTGCCTGGCCTGCCGGAGATGACGATCGGTGCGACGCGTGCTTTTGCGACAGTTGCAAATTTGCCGGACGGATGGTCCCTGGCCAGCCCTTCATCTGCAGAAGTCGAGGCTGCGGCAACGATGGCGACTGCGGCATTCAGAGGCGCCGGCAAAATCGACAGGCAGACAAGGCAAAGAAGCGCCAGCCGAAGGAAGTTCGCTGGATAAGCGTTCGATCGCCTTGGTCTGCGAAGCATCAAGACCCCTCCGCCGCTTCTTAAAGGCTGCTTACAATTCTCCTTAACTGCTTTGAACGCAACTGCAAACGCTGCAATTGTGCTCGGCCTCTCTATGGCCTCCGAATAGACCTCGCTGCCTGTTCCAATGTCACACTATCGCGCGATGTGGTTCTGCAAATATCGGTTCGGCTGTTCCATGGCGGACGATTTCCCGTTAGGACCAGCCCGATGACTTGCCAGTTCCAGATACCGAGACATGATCCAGACGCCCTACTATCTGATCGACAAGCAGAAGCTCCTGCAAAATATGGAGAAGATTGCCCAGGTGCGCGAGGAATCCGGCGCCAAGGCGCTGCTGGCCCTCAAATGCTTCGCGACCTGGTCGGTCTTCGATTTTATGCGCGGCTATATGGACGGCACTACCTCTTCCTCGCTTTATGAGGTGAGGCTCGGTCGGGAAAAGTTCGGTGGCGAGACGCATGCTTATAGCGTCGCCTATGCCGATCACGAGATCGAGGAGGTGATCACCTGCGCCGACAAGATCATCTTCAACTCCATCGGTCAGCTCGAGCGCTTTGCCGATCAGGCTGCCGGCATTACCCGAGGCCTGCGCCTCAACCCGCAGGTGAGTTCATCATCCTTCGACCTCGCTGACCCGGCGCGTCCTTTCAGCCGGCTCGGGGAATGGGATGTAACGAGGATCGAGAGCGTCATGGACCGCATCAGCGGTTTCATGATCCACAACAATTGCGAGAATGCGGATTTCGATCTCTTCGACCGGATGCTGTCCGAGGTCGAGAACAGGTTCGGCGCGCTGCTTTCGCGGGTCGAATGGGTGAGCCTCGGAGGCGGCATCCATTTTACCGGCGAAGGCTATCCGATCGACCGGTTTTGCAAGCGCCTGAAGGAATTCTCCGGCCGCTTCGGCGTGCAGGTCTATCTCGAACCGGGGGAGGCGGCCGTCACCAAGAGCACGACCCTGGAGGTCACTGTTCTCGATACGCTGTTCAACGGCAAGAACCTCGCCATCGTCGACAGCTCCATCGAGGCACACATGCTCGATCTGCTCATATATCGCGAGAGCGCCAGGATGGAGGTCAACGAGGGGCCGCACAGCTACATGGTCTGCGGCAAGTCCTGTCTGGCCGGCGATATCTTCGGCGAATTCCGCTTTCCACAGGAACTGAAAGTTGGTGACCGTATTTCGATAGCGGATGCGGCAGGCTACACGATGGTCAAGAAGAACTGGTTCAATGGCGTGAAGATGCCGGCTATAGCGATCCGCGAGCTCGACGGATCGGTCAGGATCGTCCGCGAGTTCACCTATGCGGACTATGAACAGAGCCTCTCCTGAGGCGTGAGTTTTCCCCAAGCCTTATCAAGACAGAAGGAGAACCCTCCCCGAAATGAAGAAGAACGTCCTCATTATCGGCGCCGGTGGCGTGGCAAAAGTCGTGGCGCACAAATGCGCGCAGAACAATGATGTGCTTGGCGATATCCACATAGCCTCGCGGACGGTGGAGAAATGCCGCGCGATCGTCGCATCCGTCCACGAGAAACGGGCCCTGAAGACGGATGGCAAAATCGAGGCGCATGCGCTCGACGCGATGGATGTGGAAGCCACGAAACAGCTCATCGAGCGCACGGGCGCCCGCATCGTCATCAACGTCGGCTCTGCCTTCGTGAATATGTCGGTGCTCTCGGCCTGCATCGCGACGGGTGCCGCCTATATCGATACGGCGATCCACGAGGACCCTCTCAAGATCTGCGAAACACCGCCATGGTATGCCAATTACGAATGGAAGCGCCGCGAGGAATGCGAGCAGGCCGGCGTTACCGCCATTCTCGGCGCAGGCTTCGATCCGGGCGTGGTCAATGCCTATGCCAAGCTCGCTTATGACGAGTATTTCGACCGCATCGATTCGATCGACATCATCGACGTCAATGCTGGGAACCATGGCCGCTATTTTGCGACCAATTTCGATCCGGAAATCAATTTCCGCGAATTCACGGGCCAGGTCTGGTCATGGCAGGACAGCAAATGGATCTCGAACAAGATGTTCGAGATACGCAAGGACTGGGACCTGCCGGTTGTCGGCACAAGCCAGACCTACATGACCGGCCATGACGAGATCCATTCGCTCTCGCAGATACTCGGCGTGCCCAATATCCGGTTCTGGATGGGCTTCGGCGAACGTTACATCACCGTCTTCACGGTCCTGAAGAATCTCGGCCTCCTGTCCGAACAGCCGGTCACCACGGCAGAGGGGCAGGAAGTGGTGCCGCTGAAGGTGGTCAAGGCCGTGCTTCCCGACCCCTCTTCATTGGCGCCGGACTATACGGGCAAGACCTGCATCGGCGATCTCGTGAAGGGTGAGAAGGACGGCAAGCCGCGGGAAATCTTCATTTACAATGTTGCCGACCACAAGGAAGCCTATGAGGAGGTCGGCAGCCAGGGCATCTCCTACACGGCAGGTGTACCGCCGGTCGCCGCGGCCATGCTGATCGCCGGCGGCGACTGGGACGTGAAGAAGATGGCCAATATCGAGGAGCTTCCGCCGCAGCCCTTTCTCGGGCTTCTGAATCGCATGGGCCTGCCGAGTCGCATCAGGGAAGACGAGAACGATCAGGCCCTCGAATTTGCCTGACGATGGTCGCCTGCCCCGCCCTCATGGAGTGCGGGGCAGGCAGCCGGAATGGAGGATTGGCACGAAGGGGCTGGTGGCGTCATGTTGCTGGTCGTGGCAGGAATCTGCCGGCGTCGAGCGGGTACGCGAGGCGCGTTTATGAGGCGGCCGGAGCGAAGGATGCGACGGTCTTCAGCGCGCCCTCGAGCATCTCTCCCTTTTCGTCCTTCAGCGCGGCTTCGCGCAACCGCCGCAGCCAGTCTGCTGCGTCCGCCCGCCCTTCGATCATCGGCAGTGCCGACAGCACACGATCATATTTCGACAAACCGCGCGCATGGGTGTCGCTATAGCCCTTGATCAGCCGCCGGCAATTGAGGATCTCGACCGCCAGACCATAGTCCGTGTCGAGGCGCGAAAGCGCCAGATCGAACCATTGTTCAAGATGCGCCGTCTCGACCCGATGGCGCAGCATGGAGCGGCGCCAGCGGCGAAGCCCGCCGATGAGCCAGAGCAGGGAAAAACCCAACGCGCTGTCGGTGCGGATACGCCGGCCCTTGTTGATGCGCCCGTCGAGCCAGCGTGCAAGGCCCGGCCGCGCCTCGATCCAGCGCCCCAGCCCTGCAGGCAGCGAGCCGCAGACTTCCTCGATGCGCGGATGGAAATATTCCGTCACCTGCAGCACGGCGTCGTCGGCCACGCCAACCTCGCGCCGCACGCGCGACGACCGCGCCGATCGTGTCTTGAGATCGGCGACGCGGATCACGTCATCGTAGCACATGGTATTGGCCAGATATTTTGCGGCCGCGACCGAGAAAGCGAAGCCTTTGCTTTCCCTGTCGCGGTTGACAGCCTGGGCAAGACGATCGAGATACTCGCCGCCATAAGCCACATCCTGAAAATCCACGACCTTGCGCAGGCCGAGCCGAGCCATTTCCCGCACCGGCTCCGGCAGGGCATCGACCCGGGCAACCAGGCGCTGCCATCCCGCCATGAGTTTCGGCGAACCGCTGATGCGAGAGGCGAAGGGCCTCAACGAGATGTCTTCGCTTTCCGGCTGGTGGCCAGACCCCAGGGGCACGTCGTCCGTTTGCGGTCCCGTCTGCGCGCGGTCGAACGCCTTTCCGAAAGCTCTAAGGCTCGCCTCGACCCCGCGGCCGGAGGCGCGGATCGTCTCTTCGAAACTTTCGCGCGGGAAGGGCAGGACGCCGGAGCCGGCCAGCGCTCCGAAGAGACTCGCCGAAATCACGCTGCCGGCCTCTACGGCGATGCGTTCCATGTCGAAGGAGATGAAGGCCTTGGCGGCCTTCAACGCGGCAGCGCGGACTTCCTGGGACGAGCCTCGTCCATCGCCAGGCGCGATCTTCTCCGAGACGGCGGCGATACGGTGTGAAGAGGCGATCAGCGTCGTGCGCTCCGGCGTGACGAAGCCCCGCATGATCGCCCGCCCGGCCTCCATCAGTTCGGCGGCGATCAGAATGTCCACGTCGCCCTGGGAGGGTGAGAGGGCAAATACCGGCTGCCGGCCCCGGTCGGGGCACATCTCGATATAGTAGATGGTCGCGCCGGTACGCTGCGCGACACCGGCGACCGACGTTGACTGGGCGCGGTAGCCATTGCGTTCGGCGACATCGGTGATCCAGTCGGTGAGCACTCCGCCGCCCTGTCCGCCGACGGCGAGCACTGCGATGCTGGTGACGCGCTCGGTCTGATCAATCTTCGGATGCGGGACAAGAGGAGCATTCATCTCAGGCCTCCGCGAAATTGAGACGCTGCCGCTCGCGACGGGCCTGCAGCCAGCCGATCAGCCGTCGCCGCAGCCGGTCCAAGAAACGCTCCAGGCCGGTCGGATTGTGGATCGTATCAGCTCGGTAGAAGGAAGGACAGAGCACCGCCGCCTCAGCGACCTCGCCGCAATTTCCGCAGCCGACGCAGGTGTGGTCGATATGGGCAACCGGATCGTCGCGCAGCGGATCGTCGAGCGACTTCACCGACAATGAGGGACAGCCGGAAAGCCGCATACAGGCGTGGTCGCCGGTGCATACGTCCTCGTCGACCCCGAAACGCGGCTTGACCACCCGCTCGCCGCTTTTGATCGCCTTCTGCATCAGCGGCCGTTCACGGCGCTGGCGGTTCAGCATGCATTCCGACGATGCCACGATGACCTTCGGCCCTTTCTCCAGCGTCGTCAGAGCTTCCTTCAGGGTGGCGCGCATCTTGCCGACGTCGTAGGTGCGGTCGATCTGCCGGACCCATTTGACGCCCATGCCCTTCACGGCCTCGGTGATCGGATGCTTGGTCGATTTCGATTTATTGTCGGCGCGCGACGACAGGATATCCTGTCCGCCGGTCGCCGCCGCATAGTAATTGTCGACGATGACGATCACGCCGTCATTCTGGTTGAAGACGGCGTTGCCGATCGAGGAAGTGAGGCCATTGTGCCAGAAGCCGCCATCGCCGACGAAAGAAATCGAACGGCGCTTGGCGTCTGGTGCATTGAAGGCGGAAGCCGATGCCGGCCCGAGGCCGTATCCCATGGTCGTGGCGCCCAGTTCGAAAGGCGGCATGATCGAGAAGAGATGACAACCAATGTCGGAAGCGATGTGATGCGGCCCGAGTTCCTGTTCAACGAGCTTGGTCGCCGCGAAGATCGGCCGTTCGGGACAGCCGGTGCAGAAACCGGGCGGGCGGCCGGGTACGGTTTGCGCCAGTTCGGGAGCGGCGACGGGTTCCGCATTCTGGTTCGGGGCCCGGTGCCGGTCGGAAAGGATGTCCGGTGCGAAGTCGCGGACGAAGGCACCGATGCCGTCGAGCATGACCTGGCCGGTATATTCGCCCGCCATGGGCAGATAGTCCTTGCCGGCAAGCCGGGCCGTCGCTCCCGCTTTGTAGAGCATCGAGCCGAAGGCCTGCTCGATATAATTCGGCTGGCCTTCCTCCACGACGAGCACGGCATCCTTGTCGCTGCAGAAGTCGAGGAATTCATCGTCAATGAGCGGATAGACGGCGTTGAGCACATAGATGGGCACCTGCGTCTCGCCATAGATGTCGGACAGGCCGAGGCGCTGCAGGGCGCGCACCACGCCGTTATACATGCCCCCCTGGCAGACGATTCCGATCTTGCCTCGCTCCGGTCCGAAGAACTCGTTGATCTTGCGCGAGCGGATGAAATCCACAGCGGCCGGCCATCGGCGTTCGATCTTCTCCTTCTCGTGCAGGAAAGAGGCCGGCGGCAGCACGATGCGCTGCGTGTCGCGGCGCGGGTTCTCCAGCGCATCCGCGACGGTCATCGGCGGGCGCTGGTTGTCCCTAGCGATGAAGCTGCCATGGACATGGCAGCAGCGGATGCGCACCTCCATCATCACCGGCGTGTTGGAGGCTTCCGACAGCTCGAAGCCTTCGCGCACAGCCTTCACGATGGAAGGCAGGTTCGGCCGCGGGTCGAGCAGCCAGACCTGGCTCTTCATGGCGAAGGCGTGGCTGCGCTCCTGCATGATCGAGGAGCCTTCGCCATAGTCCTCGCCAACGATGATCAGCGCCCCGCCGGTGACGCCCCCGGATGCCAGGTTGGCCAGCGCATCCGAGGCTACATTGGTGCCGACGGTGGATTTGAACGTCACCGCCCCGCGGATCGGATAGTGGACGGAAGCCGCCAGCATCGCCGTCGCCGTCGCTTCGGATGCGCTGGCCTCGAAATGCACGCCCAGCTCCTCGAGGATGTCCTGCGCGTCTGAAAGCACATCCATCAGATGGCTGATCGGCGCGCCCTGGTAGCCGCCGACATAGCCGACCCCGCATTCCAGCAGCGCCTTGGTGATGGCAAGGATGCCCTCGCCACGGAATTCTTCCCCCTCGCCGAGACGCAGTTTTTCGACTTCCTTGGCGAAAGACCGCTCAGCCATGAAGTATCTCCTTTCCCATGGCGCTCGTCCCTACGGATCAGATCTCGTGTTGCCTGACATTGCGCAGCATCTTGTGCAGGACTGAAAGAAACGTCTCGTATTCGGCGTCACTCACGCCCCGGAACATGGTGCTGAAGGCGTTCCATATGGTCGGCCACATCTCGTCGAATTGCGCCCGGCCGGCTTCGGTCAGATAGATCTGGCGGACACGGTTGTCCGTCTGATGAGATTCGCGTCTGACCAGACCTTGAGCCTCCATGGCGTCAAGCGTCCGGCTCATGGTGGACTGCTCCGTGACCGTATAGACGGCAAGCTCGTTGATCGTCAGGCCGTCTGCGACCGCGAGCACGGCCAGCGCGCGCATCTGCGGCGTTGTCAAGTTGCGGGCCTTCAGATCGTCCCGGATCGTGGCGTTGTAGCGCCCGATGATCCGGTTCATCAGATAGGGCGCAAATTGCTGCAACCCGATCTCGCCGAGCGAATGCAGACGCCCGTCCGTCAGCGCCCGACCGACGGCCGTCGGTGGATGATCCTTCACCAGGGTGCCGATTCCGGCCGACTGCTCGCCCCTTTGCATCTCCATCCAGCCAGATTAGCGGATAAATATGCATTTGCAAGCATCTTTGCTGGCCACACCCTATTCCAATAGATGATCTGCATGCAAATGGATATGTTTGTCGAATAACGGTCCCAGTCCGCGGTCATTGCCGTGGCAGCACGCGCTCCGTCAGCATGGGATGGTGGAAATTGCCGCCTTCAAAGGCAGGAAACTGCGCGAAATCCGCCCGCATCTCGTGGCGCACGGGCGAATGCAGCGCGGCCGTGAGTGCTTCGTCACTGTCGAACATGACGCGGTTGCGCTGCATGGAATGGACCCGGCGCCATGGCATGGAGTCGATCCAGTCGATGCGGGACAGGATCTCGATCTCGCGGATGCCGGGAAAGCGCGCCATGATCGCCGGATGGTGCTCGAGATAATAGGCGAGCCATTCGCTCAGATCCTGTGCCGGTCCCGGATAGTGCACCAGATAGCTGCAGGCCTCGGGCGGAAACGGCTTTTCCTCCGGCACCGGAAACTGCCGGTTGAGCATCGCCTGCTGGCTTGCAAGCGTCTGCCCAAGGCTCGGCAGGCTGTCGGCCAGCCCCTTCAGTACGCCCCGCGAACCGACCGACGTCTCCAGATCCTCGATCCTGTCGAAATAGAGCTGGAAGCCAAAAACAGGCCCGGTGCCGTCATCCGTGTAAAGGTCCGATGCCTCGGCGGGTTGGTAGATATGGGCCTTGGACATGCCTGGGAGGCTGCCAAGGGTCTCCCGAGTCCTCTCCAGATCGTCTTCCGATATACGCAGGCTGGGGTCGTGGGGAGCCTCGAAGAAAGCGAAATAACAGAAGCGCATGGATGCGATCCGGCGATCAGTCGGGGAGGATCGCTGTTGCCTCGATTTCGACCAGCGCCTCCGGCTCGACCAGGTTCGTGACCTCCAACAGCGCCATTGCGGGATAATGCGTCCCGATGACGGTGCGATAGACGGGGGCAAGTTCCTTGAGCGAGTTGCGATATGTCTCGATGCTGCGCACATACCAGGTCAGCCGTGCGATATGTCTGCTCTCTGCGCCGGCCTCTGCCAGAACCGCCACGATATTGCGCAATGTCTGCTCGACCTGCGGCACGAATCCTTTGGCGAAGCGCTGGTCGGCATCCCAGCCGACAAGGCCGCCGGTAAGCACGATGGTGCCCCGCCCCATCACGCCGTTGGCATAGCCCTTGGGTTTCTTCCAACCGCTTGGTTGCAGGATGCGCAACACGTCCGCCTCTTCCTGTGCTTTCGTTTCAGCCTGTCGGTTTTCCGCGGTTCGGAATGCACTCACTGGATCGTCTCCTGTCCTGCTGCTCCAGCGCGGTCTCTATGTTGCGGCTGCGGTTCCGAGCGCCGGTCAAGGTGTCACGCTCGAAACCGAGGCAGCTTGCGAGCTGTCGCCCGTCCTCGGTTTTCAGATGGAAATTGCGATTATGACGCCGCGTGCGGCGTGTGTCTTGTCACTGCTTCTTCCTCCTCTCGGGCACGGTACCCTTGGCGTTGCGGACGGACAGCTTGAGATGGCCAAGCTGCTCCCAAAGCTGTTCCTGCTCGCTCTCCCCGACCCCGCCGAGCAATTCCGCGATCCATTCCCCATGCGCCTCCGCCATCTTGGAAAAGACGGCGCGGCCGCGGTGCGTCATTCGCACTCTGGCGGCCCGGCGGTCGTTTTCAGTCACCTGCCGCTCGATCAGTCCTTCCTGTACGAGGCGTTCCACGAGCCCTGTCACATTGCCGTTCGACACCATCATCCGCTGGGACAGCTCGCCCAAAAGGATGCCTTCCTCTGTCCGGTACAATTGCGCCATCAGGTCGAAACGCGGCAGCGTCGTATCGAATTGCTCACGCAAGCGTTTGCGGATTTCCGCCTCGATGAGATTGGCGCAGGTCAGAAGGCGGAGCCACAGGCGCAGTTCGCTGCGATGGTCATGCGGGTTCTCGCGCAGCGCATATTCGGCATCGATATGATCGCGGACATCCGCAATTTCTTTATCGTTCATACCTCTCCTCCGGCGGCCGCGACGGCCCGTCCGGTGATAGCCGAGGCACCGGCGCCAGCCAATATGGGATCGCCGTCAGTCCGGGTCTCTAAGCTCTATTTGTTTTAGGCTTAAACAATTTTGCGCCGGCATTCAATACGGAACATGGCGGAACGCGCGAGCTGCTGAATCGGAATTCGGCTCCCTTTCGGGAGGCGCATCGAAGGGGGTTGAAAAGTTTAAGGTTAAAGCATTTACTGGAGCAGGAGCAAACGAGGAAGAAGCATGCGGATAGCGGTTCTTGGCGGCGGACATGGGTGCTATGCGGCGGCGGCAGATTTTTCCGAGGCCGGCCACGAGGTTCGAATGTGGCGGCGCAACGCCGAGGCCCTGCGCGAACTCAGCGAGACAAGAACCATCTGCCTGCGCGATTTCAAGGGCAGCCGCCCGGTCAAGATCGCTGTTGCGACTGCCGATATAGGCGAGGCCGTAGCTGGCGTCGACCTGATCGTTGCGCCAACGCCCGCCTTCGCCCAGCCGGACATCGCCAGGAAGCTTGCGCCGCATCTGACGGACGGACAGGTGATCTTTCTGCCGCCCGGTACATTCGGTTCCTATCTCATGATGAAGGTGCTGCGCGACAATGGCTGCACGGCCGAGATCATGATCGCCGAAACGGGCACGCTTCCCTGGCTGACGCGCAAGCGGGGCTCAGGCGAGATCGCCATCACGACCCGCGCCACGCGCCTGCCGACAGGCGTCTTTCCTGCCCGTCTGACCGACAAGGCGATCGCCGTCATTTCTAAAGCTTTTCCGGATGCTATCGAACCGATCGAGGATGCATTGTCGGGCGCGCTCATGAATGCTGGCCCGATCATCCACCCGCCGCTTATCGTCATGAATGCCGGTCCGATCGAGCATTTCGAGCGGTGGGACATCCACAAGGAGGGAACGCAGCCGACGATCCGCCGCGTGCATGACGCGCTCGATGCCGAACGCATCGCCATCCGCGAGACGCTGGGTTATGGCGCGCCGCATTTCCCACTATCCGACCACTACAACACATCAAATTGGATGTATGGCAATCTCGCCCACGACAAGCTCGTCGATTCAGGCGACTGGCACGAGCATCTCGACCTGAACACGCATCGTTACATGCTCGAGGATGTGGGCCTTGGACTCGCCTTCCTTGTTTCGGTCGGCGAGTGGTCCGGGGTTCCCTGTCCGGTCGCCGCCGGCCTGCTTGCTGTCTCCGGGGCTGCTACGGGCAATGATTTCCGCCGCGACGGGCGCACACTTGCCAATCTCGGTCTTGCCGGGCGGAGCAGGGCAGAAATTCAGACCATGCTGCGCGAGGGGATCTGACCATGGCGAACGGCGCGGTCCCGATTGTTGCTTGCGTGGGCGCCGGACGCATGGGGCGTGGCATTGCTCATTGTTTCGCCTATGCCGGCTTCGAGGTGCGTCTGGTCGATGCCAAGCAGCGGAGCAAAGCGGCGCAGGCCGCATTCTTTGAGCAGACGTACGAAGAGATCCGCAGTTCGCTGGCGACGGTCGCCGATCTGGGCGGTTTCGACCGCAAGCTGGTGGAGAGAATAGCCGGTCGGGTAGCCGTCTTTCCCCGCGAGGACGCCTCGGCGGCTCTCGAAGGCGCGCGCTTCGTCTTCGAGGCGGTGCCGGAGACGGATGAGGCAAAGCGGGAGGCCCTTGCCCTGATCGACGAGGCGGCTGATGCCGATGCGATTGTGGCCTCAACCACTTCGACCTACCTGTCGACCCAGCTTTCCGCCTGGAGCGGCCGGCCGCGCCATTTTCTCAACGCACACTGGCTCAACCCTGCCTTCATCGTGCCGTTGGTCGAGCTCAGCCCGACGGACGAGACCGATCCGGACGTGGTGGCGGAGACGAAGGCGCTGCTGGAAGGCATCGGCAAGGTGCCGGTCGTCTGCAAGGCTTCGCCCGGCTATATCGTGCCGCGTATCCAGGCGCTCGCCATGAACGAGGCCGCCCGCCTCGTGGAAGAAGGCGTTGCCTCGGCCGAGGATATCGACAAGGCCGTCAAATACGGCTTCGGCTTTCGTTTCGCGGTGCTCGGCCTGCTCGAATTCATCGACTGGGGCGGCGGCGACATCCTCTATCACGCCAGCCGCTATCTGTCCGATGCGATGAATGATCCGCGCTTTGCCACGCCTGAAATCGTCCGATCCAACATGGCCGAAAAGCGCAACGGCCTGCGCGACGGCAAGGGTTTTTACGACTACGCCGACATTCGTGTTGACGATTATCGGCGGGCGAAAATGACAGCTTTCATGAAATCCCTGGAGAATGCCGGACTGACGCGTGAACCGGTGCCTTGAGGAGAGCCGTAATCGAAACCGGCGGAACAAGCCGGAATCCAACCCCAGAGAGGACATCATGTCTATTGGATCAACCTTGCACCTCGCTAGAACTCTGAGGCTCGGTCTGCTGACCGCGGCGCTTTCTTGTTTCAGCCTTGCCGGAATAGCCAATGCCCAGGAGACGATCAGGGCGATTTCGGCCTTTCCCAAGTCTCTCGCCTTCTCGGAAAGCTTCCAGGGCTTTGTCGATCTCGTGAACGAGAAAGGCAAAGGTGTGGTCCAGATCAGTTATGCCGGCGGCCCGGAAATGTTCCCGCCGAACCAGCAAGTCGATGCCGTGCGCCGCGGCGTAATCGACATGCAATACGGTCCGGCCACTTATTATCTCGGCACAATGCCTGAAGCCGATGCCTGGGTGGGCTCGACCGTGACCGCTGCCGAAGGGCGCGAGAAAGGCGGCTTCGAGATCATGCAACAGGCCTTCGCGGAGAAGCTTGGGGTAAAGCTTCTCGCACATCTCGATAGCGGCGTGCAATTTTACATCTACACGATCAAGGAGCCGAAACGGACGGAGGACGGCGGCGTCGATCTCGACGGCATGCGCATCCGTTCGCAGCCGATCTACAATTCTTTCTTCGAGGCACTGGGGGCCATTCCGGTCTCGGTTCCGGTTCCGGACGTCTATACCGGCCTTGAACGCAGCACCTTCGACGGCGCCGGATGGCCTATCATCGGCATCAGGGACCTCTCCTGGGACAAGTTCCTGCGTTACCGGATCGATCCGGGCTTCTTCCAGGCCGACCTTGCCGTGGTCATCAATCCGGCCAAGTGGGAATCGCTGAGCGAAGAGGCGAAAGCCGTCATAAGCGAGGCGGCAGTCGAATATGAAAAGATCTCCTATGACAATTTCCAGAGGATGGCCGAGGAGATCACCAAGCAGGTGCAGGAAGACGGCATGGAGATCATCCAGATCGAGGGCGAGGCAGCCGAAAAGTACCTCGACCTCGCTTATGACAGCGCCTGGGACAGGCTCAAGCAATCCGGCAGCAAATATTACGATGCCCTACGCAAGGCCTATTACACGCGTTGAATCCTTCACAAGGCATTCGGATGAGCGAATGCCTTGTGTCATCCGATGGGGGTCATATGCTTTTTGCGCGCCTTTATGACCGTCTGATCTTCACGCTGGCCGTGCTGGGCGCAGCAAGTCTGGCCTTCATGGCGCTTGCCATCGCGCTGGACGTGGTCCTGCGAAACACGGGTTTTCGACCCTTCCAGGCGACCAGTGCGATCGTCGAATACCTGCTGCTGTTTGCCACAATGGCCGGCAGCCCCTGGCTTGTGCGCATAGGCGGTCACATCGCGATTGTCTCTTTCGTCGAGCGTCTGCCCGGCGGGCTTCGGCGCCTGATCGGACAGTTGGTCGTTGTCTTGTCGATCGTCGCTCTTGGCCTGCTGGCCTGGCGTGCCGGAGCCGTGGGCTGGCAGACAATCGGTACCACGGACATGCGCTCCATCAATATTCCGGGGTGGGTGCTCTATTCGATGTTGTCGGTCGGTTTCGGCCTGATGACGACCGAATTCTTGCGGCTTCTGCTGCGCGGGGAAATTTACGACGTCGGCGACGAGGCAGGGCACTGACATGATTCCTGATCAAGGCGGGAAAGGGATAAGATGATCATGCCCTGGTATGGAGCAGCGGCGCTGATGGTCGGCGGACTCCTCGCCCTGATGGTGATGGGCATGCCCGTCGCGATCGCTTTCCTCGCCATCAATATCGTGGGTGTCTACATCTTCATGGGAGGGATGGTTGGCATCGATCAACTGATCGCCAACGCCACGACCTCCATCACCAGTTTCGCGCTGGTGCCGGTGCCGCTTTTTCTCATCATGGGCGAATTGCTGTTTCACACCGGCTTGGCGCTGCGTGTGTTCAATGCGCTCGATAAATGCCTGGGCGGTATTCGCGGGCGGCTCTCCTATCTCACCGTCGCCGGCGGCACGATCTTCGCGACCTTGTCGGGCTCGTCCATGGCCAATACGGCCCTGCTTGGCACCACGATGATGCCCGACATGATCAAGCGCGGCTACAAGCCATATATGATCATGGGCCCGATCCTTGCGACTGGCGGTCTGGCGATGATCATCCCGCCGTCGTCGCTGGCAGTGCTGCTGGGCTCGCTTGCGCGTATCGATGTTGGCGGCTTGCTGATTGCCGGGCTCGTTCCCGGCCTGATTCTTGCCGTCATGTTCATCGGCCTTATTCGGCTGCAGATCGCACTCGATCCTGACTCGGCGCCTGGTTACGCCGCCGAGCGCGCGCCGGCAGCAGAGATTGCACGGGCGCTTCTGGTCGATGTGGCCCCGATGGGCATTGTCGTCTTTGCGGTGGTTGGCCTCATCCTGCTTGGCTGGGCGACGCCGACTGAATCCGCTGCATTCGGCGCGCTCGCGGTCATTTTCCTCGCAGCCATATATGGCGAGCTCACATGGGAAGCGATCTACAAGTCGCTGCGCGGGACACTCGTGGTCACGGCAATGATGCTAGTGATCATCGTGGGATCGACGACCTTTTCGCAGATACTCGCTTTCTCCGGTGCATCGCAGGGTCTGATCGCTTTCGCGACCGATTTCCAATTGTCGCCGATGATGATGCTGGCGATGATGTTCCTCATCATCATGCTGCTAGGAATGTTCATGGATCAGCTTTCGATCATGATGCTGACCCTGCCGATCTTCATGCCGCTGGTCGGACTCTACGGCTTCGACCCGATCTGGTTCGGAGTCATCATGCTGCTCGGCCTGGAACTCAGCCTCGCAACGCCGCCTTTCGGGCTGCTGCTGTTCGTGATGGTGGGCGTCGCACCGGCGGGAACGACCATCGGGCAGGTGGCATGGGCTGCGCTGCCCTACATATGCTGTACGCTGTTGCTCGTGCTTCTACTGGCTGTCTACCCACAGATCGCTTTGTGGCTGCCCGGCCTCATACGGAGTTGAAATCCATGAAGCTTCGACACGGTGCCACATGAAGTCATCCTGGAGAGTGTGTTGAAGGATCTTAGTTTCAAAGTCTGCGAGATCGTAGAAGAGACGCCGCGCATACGTCGCGTTGTCCTTGAAGGTGCCGGCGACATGCCTCTGCCGAAATGGACGCCGGGCTCGCATATCCGCGTCAAGCTGCCGGCGGGCGGCGATCGCCCTTATTCGCTGGTCGACCTGCCGCAATGGCGCACAGGACAGCATTATGTGCTGGGCGTGCTTCTGGAGGAAAACAGCGCCGGCGGCTCGCAATATATCCATGGCCTGAAGGTCGGCGACCAGGTCACTGCCTCACAGCCGATCAATCAGTTCGAGTTGGCGGAGGACGAAGGCGAGGTGCTTCTGCTTGCGGGCGGCGTCGGGATCACCCCGATCTTTTCCATGGCTGCGGAACTTGCAAAGGCGGGTCGTGACTTCAGTTTCCATTATCTTGGCCGCGCCCAAGGCGAGCTCGCCTTTACGGGGCCGTTGAAGGAGATCTGCAGCGGCTGCCTGCATCTGCATTATGACGACACGCCGCCCGGCCGTCCTGATTTTGGCGAACTGATCGCTCCGCTCGCCGGTGATGGCCATGTCTATGTCTGCGGCCCTGCCGGCATGATCGAAGCGGTGAAGACGGCCTGGGCCCTTGCCGGTCGGCCGGCCGAGCGGCTTCATTTCGAGCTTTTCACGGCGACGCCGGCACCCGCAGGCGGAGACGTGCCTTTCGATGTGGAGGTGAAATCGACCGGTCAGGTGGTGACAGTCGCACCAGGCCAGTCGATTATCGACGCATTGGAAGAAGCAGGCCTCGACGTGGTCTATGACTGCCGGCGCGGCGATTGCGGAATCTGCCAGACCGAAGTCCTGGACGGCATTCCAGAGCATCGCGACGTGGTGCTGACGGATGAGGAAAAAGCTTCGAACAAGGTGATGCAGATCTGCGTGTCGAGGGCGAAGTCGCCCCGGCTCGTACTCGATCTTTAGGCGGAGAAGATTGCCTGTGTGAAGCACAGAGGCAATTCAGGATGAAGGAGGTTCATTGCGATGCCCCGATACGCCAATAATATAGCGGCACTCAAGGCGCTCATTCAGCCGGAGCGCGTCCATCGTGACGTCTACACGGATCCCGAGATCTTCCGGTTGGAGATGCGCCATCTCTTTGCCAATACCTGGGTCTATGTCGGCCATGCCAGTCAGATCCCGAATCCCGGCGACTACCTGACGACGGATATTGGCGACCAGCCGGTGATGGCCTCGCGCCATACGGACGGCTCGATCCATGTTTTCTACAACCGCTGCCCTCACAAGGGCGTCAAGATCGCCTCGGAGACTTGCGGCAACACCGGCAAATTCTTTCGCTGCCCCTATCACGCATGGTCGTTCAAGACCAATGGATCGCTGCTCGCGATCCCGCTCAAGAAGGGCTATGATGGCACGGGACTGGAGGAGACGGAAGCCGTCAGGGGCCTTTCCCCGGTCGGCGCCACCCATATCTATCGCGACTTCATCTTCGCGCGCTTGGCAAAGACAGGCGTCGATTTCGAGACCTTTTTCGGCGAGAGCCTGTCGTCGATCGACAACATGATCGATCGCTCTCCGGAAGGAAAGCTGGTGCTGGAAGGTGCGCCGCTGCGCTACATGCATCCCTGCAACTGGAAGATGCTGGTGGAGAACCAGACCGACACCTGCCATCCGATGGTCGCCCATGAATCCTCCGCCGGCACCGCAATCTCGGTCTGGGAGCGGGAGCAGGCTAAGGGCGGCCCGAAGCCGATGGCGGTCGAGGTCTACGCGCCTTTCATGGCTCCTTATGATTTCTTCGACAAGATGGGCCTGCGCGTCTGGCCGAATGGCCATGGCCACACGGGCGTGACCACTTCGATCCATGCGGATTACTCCGCCGTGCCCGGCTATTTCGAGAAGATGGTCGAAGCCTATGGCGAGGAGCGGGCCAGGGAGATTCTCGGCGAGAACCGCCACAACACGATCTACTTCCCGAATATCATGGTGAAGGGACCCATCCAGACGCTGCGTGTCTTCAAGCCGATCGCCGCCGACAAGACGCTTGTGGAGAGCTACACTTTCAGGCTGGTCGGCGCGCCGGACCTGCTTTTCGAGCGCACGCTGATGTACAATCGGCTGATCAACGCCCCGACATCCATCGTCGGCCACGACGACCTTGAAATGTATGAGCGGGCCCAGATCGGCCTGCATGCCAACGGATATGAATGGGTGAATGTCCAGCGGCTTTACGAGCCCGGGGAGCCCGAGGACGTGACGGCGATCGCCGGCGGCACCAGCGAGCGGCAGATGCGCAACCAGTTCTCTGCCTGGATCAAATACATGCTGATGTCGATGCCCGAAGGCAATGCCGACGACAGCAAATTCCATGAGGCCGCCGAATGACCGAGATCACCGAGAGGGACCTTATCGATTTCGTCTACCGCGAAGCACGGCTTCTGGACGAGTTGCGTTACGAGGAGTGGCTCGCCCTCTATGCCGAGGACGCCCATTACTGGATGCCTGCCGAATGGCAGCAGACAGACCCCAGGCTGCAGGCTTCGCTGATGTATGAGGACATGCTGCTCCTGCGCATCCGTGTCGAGCGGCTGGGGGGAGCACGCACCTTCAGCCAGAAGCCGAAAAGCCGGTCCCATCACGTTCTCCAGCTGCCGCAGGTGGACGAAATCAATCCGGCCGAGAACCGCTACCGGACCTGGACTGCGTTCAACTATTCCGAAACGCGAGGTGACGAGTTCAACATCTATTCTGGCTGGGCGCGGCACGAATTGCGGGTCGAGGACGGGGCGCTCAAGATCGTCCTGAAGCGCGTCGATCTGGTCAATTTCGATGCGCCCTTCGGTAATATCCAACTGTTCATGTGAGCGCTGACATGCAGCTTCTGGAAGGGGTGCTGGAGGATCGCACCGTATATGAACGTTTCGAGCGGAGCGCGGAGCGCTTTCCCGAGCGTCCATTCATGGCCGTTTTGCCGGAGACTGCGGATGTTTACGGCATCGAGGCTGGCGAGATCATGTATGGAGACGCTCTCGGTCGCATCCGCAACCTGACCGGACGTTATATGGCGGCGGGCTATGGACCAGGGCACCGCGTCGGCCTTCTGCTCCAGAACCGGCCGGATTTCCTGTTCCACTGGTTCGCTCTCAATGCCCTTGGCGCTTCGGTCGTCCCGATCAATCCCGATCTTCGCGCCGCCGAGCTCGAATATCTGATCGGCCATTCGGAGATGGTGCTGGCGGTGGCAATCCCCTCGCGCGCCGGTGACCTGAAGCAGGCGGCCAAAGCGATCGGCTCGTCGCTCGAAGTGGTCACGCCCGGACAGGAGCCGCCTGACGTCTCCCGGCCCGCGAACGCCCCTGCATCCCTTTCGCGCGGCAGCGAGTGTGCGCTTCTCTACACTTCCGGCACGACGGGCAAGCCGAAAGGTTGCGTGCTCGACAATGCCTATTTCCTGCTCGCCGGCGAGTGGTACGCGACCATCGGCGGCCTGTGCGCGATCAATGTCGATCCGCCCGAGCGGATGCTGACACCGTTGCCGCTCTTCCACATGAATGCCATGGCCTATTCGGTCATCGCCACCGTCACCGTAGCCGGCTGCATTGCGGTGCTTGACCGCTTCCATCCGCGAAGCTGGTGGGAGAGCGTGCGCAATTTCCGCGCCACGATCATCCACTATCTGGGTGTCATGCCGGCCATGCTGATGTCGGCTCCGCCGAGCGCTGCCGACCGCGACCACAATGTCCGCTTTGGCTTCGGCGCAGGCGTCGACCGCGGGCTTCACGAACCCTTCGAGAAGCGCTTCGGCTTTCCGCTTCTGGAAGCTTGGGCGATGACCGAGACGGGCGCTGGCGCAGTCGTCATCGCAAATCAGGAGCCGCGCAAGATCGGCACGAACTGCTTCGGCTGCCCGGAACGGCAAGTGGAGGTTTCGATCCGCCGCGACGACGGAGCCGAGGCGGCGGTGGATGAACCGGGCGAGCTGCTCGTGCGGCAAGCGGGTGACGATCCGCGCCGTGGGTTCTTCCGTGAATATCTGAAGGACCCTGAGGCGACTGCGACGGCCTGGGAGGGAGGCTGGTTCCACACGGGCGACGTGGTGAGCCGTGACAGCGACGGACAGCTCCATTTCGTGGACCGCAAGAAGAATGTCATCCGCCGCTCCGGCGAAAACATCTCGGCGGTCGAGGTGGAAAATACCCTTGCCCGTCACCCGTCGGTCAGGCAGGTGGCTGTGGCGCCGGTCGCCGATCCCGTGCGCGGTGAGGAAGTCGTCGCCTTGATCGTTCCCGCAGAGAAACCGTCGGACGAGCGGGTGCTTGCCGAGGATATCGTGCGCTATTGCCTGACGCGGCTTGCCTATTACAAGGCACCGGGCTTCGTCGCCTTTGTCGATGCGATCCCGCTTACCGCCACGGAGAAGATACAGCGCGGAGCGCTGCGCGCCGCGGTCGATGCGGCGATCGCCGAAGGCCGTGCGATTGATACTTGCAGCCTCAAGAAACGGACGGCTTGAATGGCGCCCCGGCCAGGAAATCCACACCGTGGCTATCGCGATGTCGCCGTCGCCGTTCCGGTGAGTGTGCCTTATGTGCGCTACTCCATCGAAAGCGCCCATTGGTGGATCGCCCGCGCTCTCTCGGAACTGACGCAAAGGGCGGGAATCCAGCCGGCCGACCTCGATGGATTATCGGTATCGAGCTTCACGCTTGTTCCGGATACCGCCGTCGGCCTGACCCAGCATCTGGGACTCACGCCGCGCTGGCTCGACAATATCCCGATGGGCGGGGCGAGCGCCGTTGTTGCCCTGCGTCGGGCGGCGCGCGCCGTGGAAGCGGGGGATGCCTCCATCGTCGCCTGCGTCGGGGGCGATGCGAACCAGGTGGATTCCTTCCGTAAGCTGCTCTCGTCCTTCTCCCGCTTCGCCCAGGATGCGAGCTATCCCTATGGCTATGGCGGCCCCAACGGGTCCTTCGCGCTGCTGACGGACCACTATATGCGCACCTATGGTGCCACGCGGGAGGATTTCGGCAAGATCTGTGTCGCCCAGCGCAAGAACGCGCTGACCTATCCCCATGCCATCATGAAGAAGCCGCTGACGCTGGAGGACTATCTGAACGCGCGGCCGATCGCCGATCCGATCCATCTTTTCGACTGTGTCATGCCTTGTGCGGGGGCGGAGGCCTTCCTGGTCACGACGGTTGATATCGCACAGGACCTGGGACTCCCCTATGCCAATCTCCTGTCAGCCATCGAACGTCATAATGCTTTCCCGGACGACCCGATCCAGTATCGCGGCGGCTGGGCGATGGATGTCGATGAACTCTACGCGATCGCAGGCGTCTCGCCGGACGATATCGACGTCGTGGCGACCTATGACGACTATCCGGTCATCGTGATGATGCAGTTCGAGGATCTCGGCTTCTGCAAGAAGGGCGAGGGGCCGGATTTCGTCCGCTCGCATGACTTCACCGCCTATGGCAGTTTCCCGCAAAACACGTCCGGCGGCCAGCTATCCGCCGGCCAGGCAGGGGCAGCCGGGGGTTATCTCGGCCTGGTCGAGGTGCTGCGGCAGGTGACACGGCAATCACTTTCGGCCCAGGTGGCAGGCGCGCGGACGGCGCTGGCCTCCGGCTTCGGTATGATCAACTATGATCGCGGGCTGTGCTCGGGCGCGGCTATTCTCCAGGGGGTGCAGGCATGACCACTCCCATCGCGCCGCCGCCCAGGAAGGACCCGCAGAAGGTTACCCGGCCGCCCGAATTGCCGCCGATCCAGCGCAGCCGTGCCTCGCTCGAACTGTCGGCCATGGCCGCGCGCGGCGTCTTTGCGCTCCAGCATTGTGAGTTATGCGGAACGATCGCCTATCCGCCGCGCGATGCCTGTCCGAAATGCCTGTCAATCAATTTGCGCTTCCGGCCGGTCGATGACGGCGGCGAAGTGATCGCAGAGACCAGGGTGCATACGACCCCGGACCTCTATTTCCGCCAGCGCATGCCCTGGCGCGTCGGCACCGTGCGGCTCGACTGCGGCCCGTCCGTGGTGGCGCATCTGCATGGCGACGTGGAGGTGCTGTCGCGCGTGCGCATGACGGCGAAGCTCGACAAGAGCGGCAATGCGGTGATGATGGCGCTGCCTGCACAGGAGACCGAGAATATGGCGGACGATGTGCAATATCGCGAACTGACGGCAAGCCCGAAGCATCGGCGGGCACTGGTGACGGACGGCAGAAGCGCGGTCGGTCAGGCCGTTGCGGCGGCCCTTTCCAAGGCCGGCGCCTCGATCATCTTTGTAGGTATTGCCGAGCCCTGGAAGCCGTTCCCGGGCGAGAAGGAGCTGGCCGCGATCCCGAAGGTCGAGATCATGCCGCTCGACATCACGGACACCACCTCCGTTACCGAGCTTTGCGGCGAGATCGGCGGCAAGACCGACATTCTGGTCAACACGGCAGACTATGTGCGCCCCGGCGGTCTGCTGGCGCCCGGCAGCGTGGTGACGGCCCGCGACGCGTTCGATGTCAATGTTTTCGGCCTGCAGCGACTGGCGCAGGCCTTCGGCCCCGGCATGCGCGCCCGTGGTGCCGACGGGACGAATTCGGCTGCCGCATTGGTCGATATCCTTCCCGTCTATGCGCTCGCCAACATACCGTCCTTCGGCTTCTATTCGGCAAGTGCCGCCGCGCGCCATTCGCTGCTGCAATGTCTGCGAGCGGAACTGAGGCCGGGTGGCGTGCGTGTCCTGAGCGTCTTTACGGGACCGCTGGAGGACGACTGGCGTCAGCATGTTCCGCCGCCGAAGGTCCAGCCTTCGCAGATCGCCCGCGCGGTCGTCACCGCGCTTGAGGAAGGCATTGAGGAGACTTTCGTGGGCGATGTCGCCAAGGATGTGGCCGAACGCTTCCTCGACGATCCCAAAGTGCTGGAAAGGGAGCTTGGCCTATGACGGATGCGGCAATCGCCAAAGGTGCCGACCTGCTCGGCGCGCTGGTCGCCGGCATGCGGGACGGCGGCGTAGAGGTCGTTGACCTGACGCACACTCTGTCGCCGGATTTCCCGGTCATGGTCCTGCCGCCGGAATTTGGGCAATGCCAGCCTTTCCGGATCGAGGAGGTGTCGCGCTACGACAGCCGTGGACCGGGCTGGTACTGGAACAACATCTCCATGAGCGAGCATGCCGGGACCCATTTCGATGCCCCGGCGCATTGGATTTCCGGCCGCAACCTCACCGACGGAACGGTGGATTCGATCCCGCCGGAGAAACTGATCGGCCCGGCGGTGGTGCTCGATTTCTCGAAGGAAAGTGCGGCCGACGAGGATTTCCTGCTGACGCGCGCCCATATCGAGGAATGGGAGGCCAGGCACGGGCGGATCGAAGCCGGGACCTGGGTACTCTTTCGCACCGACTGGTCGAAGCATCTCGGCACGGCGAAATACCTCAACTTGCGCGAGGATGGCGCCCATTCGCCTGGCCCGGACAGCGACGCCATGGAATTCCTGGTGAAGGAGCGCGGCATCATCGGTTTCGGCACGGAGACGGTCGGCACCGACAGCGGGCAGGGCAGCCATCTGAGCCCGCCCTATCCGGCCCACTACATCCTGCATGGCAACGGGCGCTACGGACTGCAATGCTTGGCCAGCCTTGACCGCCTGCCGCCGCGCGGCGCCGTGATCTTTGCCGCACCACTCAAAATACGGCACGGCTCGGGCAGCCCGCTGCGTGTTCTGGCGCTGGTGCCGGCAGACGGCAAGGCACGGAAGAGCTGACATGAGCGACAGGGATTTCACCGCCGTTGTCACGGGAACGAGTTCCGGGATCGGGCTCGACCTTGCTCGCCGCATGCTCGATCGCGGCTGGCATGTCATCGGCCTTTCCCGCCGCGCGCCGGACTTCACCCATGAGCGTTTCGAGACGGTCCCGGTCGATCTTCTTGACGAGGCCGAAACCGCGGCTGTGGCGAAGGATATCGCCGGACGCCGCAAGGTCACCCATATCATCCACAATGCCGGGCTGGTCTGGCCGAACCTTCTCGAGGATGTGAAGCCGGAAGAGATCGACGGGCTTACCCGCCTGCATGTCACCTCGCCGATGATCCTGACGCAGGCGCTTGTTCCGGGCATGCGGGAGCGGGGCTTCGGCCGCGTCGTCTTCGTCACTTCGCGGGCCTCCATGGGCGTACCGACGCGTACGGCCTATTCTGCAACCAAGGCGGCCGTGCACGGCATGGCACGTACCTGGGCGCTGGAGCTCGGTCCGGACGGCATCACGGTCAATGTCGTGGCACCGGGACCGATCCTGACGGACAATTTCTGGGGCATCGTGCCCAAGGGCTCCGAGCGGGAACAGAAGATTGCCGACCAGTTGCCGGTGCGCCGGCTAGGTACGGTCGAGGACGTGTCGCGGGCGGTGCTGTTCTTCGCCGAGCCCGAAGCCGGCTTCGTGACGGGGCAGGTGCTTTTCGTCTGCGGCGGCGGCAGTCTTGGCGGCCTGTCGTTGTGAAGGGCGGAGGCGGATTTGACCCAGACTGAACCGAACCGCTGGGCCGATATGCCGCGCGCCCTGCCGGCATTGCTGGTCGGACAGGCCGAGCGGTTCGGCAATCGCACGCTTGTCACCTTCGACGAGGGTTCCTGGACCTATGCCGAGGCCGTCACGGTCGCTGCGCGACGGGCACATGCGCTGAAAGTGGCGGGCGTCGAAACCGGGGATCGCGTTGCCCTGATGGTCTCCAACCGCTTGGAATTTCTGGAGGTGTTCTTAGGCTGCGCCTGGCTCGGTGCGGTCGCCGTGCCGATCAACATATCCTCGCGCGGCATGCAACTCCAGCACATCCTTTCCAATTGCGGTGCGCGCCTTCTCGTCATCGAGGACGCGCTTTGCCCGGCACTCGACACGCTGGATTTCAGCGCCCTCGCGGTCGAGAGGATCTGGCTGATCGGGGAGACAGTGCCGGCTCCGCCCATGGCCGTGCCGATGCCTGTTGCAGAGGGAAGGATCGACGCGGCGGCCCTGCGCCCAGGCGATCTGATTGCCATCATCTACACTTCCGGCACGACGGGACCGTCCAAAGGCGTCTGTTGTCCCCATGCCCAGCTTTTCTGGTGGGGGGCGAACACCGCCGACATCCTCGGCCTTGGCCAGGCGGAGCGGCTTTATACGACCTTGCCGCTTTTCCACGTTAATGCGCTCAATACGGTCTATCAGGCGCTGCTTACTGGCTCGACGGTGATCATAGGCAAGCGCTTCTCCGCTTCGGGTCTGTGGCCGGCGGTGGCCGAAAACAAGGCCACGGCGACCTATCTGCTCGGCGCCATGGTGCCGATCCTGCTGTCGCGTCCCGAAACGCCGCTCGACCGGGCGCATTCAGTGCGGATCGCGCTTGGCCCAGGCGTGCCGGCAGAGTTCCACGCGCCCTTCCGCGAGCGCTTCGGCTTCGATCTCGTGGAGGGCTACGGCTCGACGGAAACCAATTTTGTCGTCGCCCGGGGCACGGAAGGCAAGCCCGGAACCATGGGACGCGTGCGGCAGGGTTTCCATGCCCGTGTGGTCGATGAGGATGACAACGAGCTGCCGCACGGAGAGGCTGGCGAACTCGTGCTGCGCGCCGATGAGCCCTTCGCCTTTGCGAGCGGCTATTTCGGCATGCCGGAAAAGACGGTCGAGGCCTGGCGGAACCTCTGGTTCCATACCGGCGACCGCGTCGTGCAGGACGTGGATGGCGATTTCCGCTTCATCGATCGCCTGAAGGACGCGATCCGGCGCCGCGGAGAGAACATATCGTCCTTCGAGGTCGAGCAGGTGCTGCTTGCCCATCCGGCGGTCGCCGCCGCGGCCGTCTTTCCCGTACGGTCCGAACTGGGCGAGGACGAGGTGATGGCAGCTCTTGTCGCCGCCCCCGGAGCCGTGATCGACGAGGCCGAGCTCATCGCCTTTTGCCGGCCGAAGCTCTCCTATTTCGCCATTCCGCGTTATCTGGAGGTGATGGAAAGCCTGCCGACGACCGAAAACGGCAAGCTGCAGAAATTCGTCCTGCGCGAGCGTGGCGTCACGGCGGCAACCTGGGACAGGGAAGCACACGGCATCCCGGTGCGATGACCAGAATGGAGCGTACTCACCGGTACGCTCCTGCACAAAGCCTTGTTTTCCAAGGATTCAGACCGTACCTGCCGGTACGCCTGCTGTTCAGGCGAGCGTCAGCTTCACATCGACATTGCCGCGCGTGGCATTGGAATAAGGGCAGCGCTCATGCGCGCCGGCGAGGATTTCTTCCCCGACGGTCCGGTCCACGCCCGGCAGGGAAAGCGTGAGTTCGACGGCGAGCGCATAACCGACCGCGACTGGCCCGATGCCGACCTTCGCCGTCACCGATGTCTCATCGGGAACCGGGATCTTGCGGTTGCGCGCCACCAGCTTGACCGCACCGAGGAAACAGGCCGCATAGCCCGCGGCGAAAAGCTGCTCTGGATTGGTTCCTTCGCCGCCGGGGCCGCCGAGCCCTTTCGGGACCGAAAGATTGACCGAGAATGTTCCGTCAGTGCTTTCCGCCTTCCCGTCGCGCCCGCCGGTTGCTTTCACTTCGGCTTCGTAGAGAATCTTTTCCGGTGTCATGTGCCCTGCCTTTTCAGTGTAATGCGGCTCAGCCGTCCCGTCCTTTGCGGACCAGCCGTTTGAAATCTTCCCGAGCACGCTCGGGAGCCAGCGCAAAGCTCTGACCACGGCTGGGCTCCAGCCCGTTGAGCTGGCGAAGCTGACCCCACATTTCGGCACTTTTCAGCCCGACGGCGGCGCAATTGATGACCGGCGCGTGCTCGATCCTGAAGGCATGTTCGGAGCAAAGCAGAAGCCCGGGCAGCACGCCCGCGGGTACGATGACGTCTGCGCCGTCGCGCACCAGGGGAGCCGCGCAGGCGGCGAAATCGGAAAGCATGCGTTGGCGTGCTTCCTCGTCGCCGGCAAATGCGGCGCTGAAATCTTCCGGCTTGCAGGCCATACCGGTAACGTGAGTCACCCTGCCGCCGATGCCGTAGCGGTCTGCCTGCTCGCGATGCCAGTTCTCGAAGACCGGGTCGAGCGTCACCAGTCCGAGACGCCGGCCAAGCTGCGAGGCGGCAAGCAGCGTAGCCTCCCCGACGCCGATAACGGGAATGCGGACGGCGGAGCGCAGTTCATAGAGGCCCGGATCCTGAAAATGGCCCATGACATAGGCGTCATAGCCCTTCTCCTCGGCTGCGATGCCGTTGTCGACGGCCATGATCGCGCAACGGAATTCGCTGAGGCGGCCGAAATCTCGATCGGGCGGCGAGATGCCGAAGACATCGACCGTGGTGCCAGGAGCGGCGATCGAATTGAGATAGGCCTGGAGGCGTTCCATGTAGGGACGACTCGCCGTCTCATCGATGAAGCTCTGCCAGAATATCCTCATGACCCTTATTTTGCTCCCGAACCGGCACGTTTCGACCAGTGAACGGGGCCGCGTCCCTGGTCCGGACCGATGGCAGAATAGCCGCCATCCACTGCAAGATCGCAGCCATTGACCCAGGAAGCCTCGTCCGAGCAGGCGAAGGCGACGACATTCGCGATTTCCTCCATCCGCCCGATGCGGCCCAGCGGCGTGACCTCCGCGCAGGCACGGTCGGCACGATCCTGGTCGCCATCCGTGATCGTTTCGAATGCGGGCGTCCAGGTCCATCCCGGCGACACGGTGACGGCGCGGATTCCCATGGGGCCGAGCGCCGCCGCGGCCGTACGGGTGAACTGCATGAGAGCAGCCTTGCCGGCAGCATAGGCACCGCGTGCCTGGCTGCCATATTTGCCGCCGATGCTGCCGATATTGACGATCACGCCGCCCGGCTTCGTCAGATGGGGCAAAGCCTTCTGCGTGAGAATCGCCGGGCCGACGATGTTGACGTCGAGCGAGGCCAGCCAGTCCTCACGCGAAGTCTCAAGCCCGGCATCGAGATAGGAGCAGGCGCAGTTCACGATGATGTCGAGCCGACCGAAACGGGCCACGCATTGTGAAAGCGCCGCCTCGATCCCGGCATCATCGCGCAGGTCAAGACGGGCATAGGCAACATTTTCGCCGAGACGGTCCGCCAGTGCCCGGCCTCGCTCATCCTCCAGCCCGGTCGCCATGATTGAGGCACCGGCGG
>NZ_VLJP01000011.1:0-28765 GCF_007829525.1 Mesorhizobium sp. J18 | reverse complement strand
GTCGTTCGACGATGGCGCCGCCTATGCTGTGGGTGCCACCGGTCACGAGCGCAACCTTGCCGGAGAGATCGGTCATTCCATCACCCCTCCGGACTCGCGGCACCGGCTCATGACACTTCGCTGCCACCCATATAGGTCGCGATCAGTCTGGGGTCGTGCATCAGGGCATCCGCCGAGCCGGAATGGACGATCTCGCCGGTCTCCATCACATAGCCGAAATCCGCCGTTTCAAGTGCGGCCCGCGCATTCTGCTCGACAAGCAGGATGGAAACGCCGAGATCGCGTAATGATGCGATGATGCGGAATATCTCCCGCGTGATCAATGGCGCGAGACCGAGGCTCGGCTCGTCCAGCATCAAGAGCCGCGGCCGGGCCATGAGGGCGCGACCGAGGGCGAGCATCTGGCGCTCCCCGCCCGAAAGCGTTCCGGCCATTTGGTTTCGCCGTTCCAGCAGGCGCGGGAAGCGATCGAAGACCTGCGCGATGTCGTCCTTGATTTCGCCCGAGGCGGCCCTGCGGCTGTAGGCGCCGAGCCGGAGATTGTCATAGACGGAGAGATCGGAGAAAAGCTCGCGCCGCTCCGGCACGAGGCAGAAGCCCATCTCGATGCGTTCCTCGGTCTCGAGTCGGGAAATATCCCGCCCGTCATAGATGATGCGCCCCGTGGAGCGGAGCAGGCCAATGGCCGCCATGAGCAGGCTCGTCTTGCCGGCACCATTGGGACCGATCACCGTGACGATCTGACCTTTTTCGACCTGAAGCGAAACGTCGCGGACAGCCTCAGCCTTGCCATAGGAAACGCTGACATTGTCGATTGCAAGCAAAGGCATCAGGCCACGCCTCCGAGGTAGGCTTCCTGGACTCGCGCATCGTTGCGTACCGTCGAAGGCTCGCCCTCGCTGATCTTTGAGCCGAACTCCATGACGACGATGCGGTTGACGAGGCCCATGACGAATTCCATGTCGTGCTCGACCAGCAGGATCGTCAGGTTCTCGTCATCGCGCAGAGAACGCAGCAATTTCGCCAAGGCCAGCTTCTCCTGCCGCCGCAGGCCGGCCGCTGGTTCGTCAAGAACGAGCAGGATCGGATCGGCGGCGAGCGCGCGCGCGATTTCGAGGATGCGCTGGTTGCCGAGCGGAAGATTGCCGGCCAGTTCGAACGGACGATCGCCGAGGCCGACGCGTTCGAGCTGCATCATTGCCTCGTGGCGCGCCTGCTCCTCCTCGGCCCTGTCGAGCCCGAGCGCGCCCTTGAAGAAGCCGGACTGCGTGCGTGCATAGGTCCCGAGCAGGACATTGTCGAGCAGCGTCATTTTCGGCCTGAGCTTCACATGCTGGAAGGTGCGGGCCACGCCTGCACGGGCGATAAGGCGCTGCGGTTCGTTGGTGATGTCGCTGCTGGTGAAAACGACCTTGCCGCCGGTCGCCGGCAGGGCGCCGGTGATCAGGTTAAACATGGTCGATTTGCCCGCTCCGTTCGGCCCGATAAGGCCGAGGATCTCGCCCGAGCGCACTTCGAAGCTGACATCGTTGACCGCCATCAGGCCGCCAAAGGCGCGCTTGGCATTGTCGACCTTAAGCAGGGTCTGGCCTGGTTCCGGCTGGGTGCGCCGCGGCAGCGGCTCGACGGCGCGCGGACGCTCGCGCCTCACCTGCGGCAGGAACTTTGCGACGAACGGCACGATGCCGTCGCGCGCATATTGAAGGAAGAGGATGAAAAGCGCGGAAAAGACGACGATCTCGAGCTGACCTGCCGCGTTCGGTGCCACCAGCGGCAGGAAGTCCTGTACCCAATCCTTCAGGAGCGTGATCAGAGCCGCGCCGACCACGGCGCCCAGCAGGTAGCCCGACCCCCCGACCATGGCCATCATCAGATATTCGATGCCGCGAGTTACGTCGAATGGTGTCGGGCTCACAAAGCGGCCCATATGGGCATAGAGCCATCCCGATAGGGCAGCGAGCAATGCCGAGATCACGAAGGTGATCAGCTTGATGCGGAAAGCGTTGACTCCGACAGATTCGACCATGGCATCGCCGCCCCTGAGCGCCCGCATGGCCCTTCCTTCGCGCGAATTCAGAAGATTGTGTGAAAGCAGCATCGCGGCGATCAGCACGGCCCAGATCAGGTAATAGATGCGCTCGCTGCTGATCAGGGCGAATGAGCCGATGGTGATCGGAGGGATCGACGGGATGCCGTTGAAGTGGCCAAGCCCGTCGACATTGCCGAACAGGAAATAGATCGCAAGCCCCCAGGCAATGGTGCTGAGGGAAAGGAAATGTCCCTGCAGGCGCAGCGTCACCGCACCGAGAATGGTGGCCACCAGCCCGGTGAGGACAAGCGCCAGAAGCAATCCGAACCATGGCGAATAGTCCATCAGCGCGCTCGCCCATGCCGTCGAATAGGCGGCTATGCCCATGAAGGAGGCCTGGCCGAAGGAAACCATGCCGCCCACGCCGGTGATCAGGACAAGCCCTAGCGCGACAAGTGCATAAATGCCGATATAATTGGCGAGCGTGACCGAGAACGGGTCAAGAAACAGCGGCGCGGCCGCCACCAAGAGCACAGCCGCGATCGCCACGAGACGCAGTTGCAGCCTGCTCATTCGTCCATGTCCTCTTCGGTATGCTGGAAGGTGTAGGAGCGCCAGAGCAACACCGGTATCAGGACGGAAAAGACGATCACCTCCTTGAAGGCGCTGCTCTGGAACGACGCGAAGCTTTCAAGAAGCCCGACGAAGATCGAGCCTATGGCCGTAACCGGGAAGCTGATGAGGCCGCCGATAATGGCTCCCACGAAGGCTTTCAGCCCGAGCAGGAAGCCGGAATCGTAGAAGATCGTATTGACGGGCGCGATCAGTATGCCGGAAACGCCTGCCAGCACGGAGCCTGCGAGATAGGCGATCGTGCCGGAACGTTCCGGCCGAATGCCCATGAGCCGTGCCCCGGTGCGGTTCAGCGCGGTCGCATGCAGGGCCTTGCCGAGCAGCGTGAAGTCGAAGAACAGATAGAGCAGGCCGCAGAAAATGGCTGCCGCGACGACAATCAGAATTGTCTGGCCCGAGATCGGGATATTGCCGAGCATGAACATCGCGTCGGTAAGGCTTTCCGTGCGCGCACCATCGGGACCGAAGAAGAGAAGCCCAAGCCCGACAAGGGCGAAATGCAGGGCGACGGAGACCGTCAGCAGCAAAAGCACGCTGGCATCGGCAATCGGGCGGTAGACGATGCGGTCGAGCAGCGGCGCCACCGGCAGGATCAGGAGCAGCGCCAGGGCGATGCGGAACGGCATAGGCCAGAGCGTCCCGGACGTAATCCAGACCAGCCCGGCTATCGCCACGGGTAGCACAAGATAGAACAGCAGCGCGCGCGGGATGCGTTCATAGCTCCCCGCGCGCAGGATCGAATACAACTCCATCAGGGTCGCAAGCACCGCAAGCCCGATCACCAGGCCGACCGTACCCGGGAGCCGGCCAAGCTCCAGCGCGGCAAGCGTGAGCGCCGTGAATGCAGCGATGTCGCCGAAGGGCACGAAGACCACGCGCGTAACCGCGAAAATAAGCACGAAGCCGAGAGCCATCAGGACATAGATCGCTCCCGTGGCGATCCCGTCGAGGGCGAGGATTGCCGCGATGTCAGGAGTCATGGGACCTCGTTATTGTCAGAGCCGGCCGTTCTTCAGTTCGATTCCGGCTGGTAGACCCATTTGCCGTCCACGAGCTTCACGATGACGAGGCTTCGCTCGTCAACGCCGTAGCTCGACTCGGGCGTGAAGTTGTAGACGGCGTGCACCCCGGCGAGTTCCTTGGTCGAGAAGATCGCGTCGTTGAGCGCCATGCGGAATTCCGGCGTCCCCGGCTCCGCCTTCTCAAGGGCAGTCTCCGCAGCATTGAGGAAAATCAACCAGCCATCGAAGGAATAGCCGGAGAAACCATCGGCCACATCCTTGCCGTTCACCTTCTTGTAGGCCTCATGGAACTTCAAGCCGATCTCCTTTGCGAAGTGGCCGTCAGGGAGCTGATCGGTGACGATCACCGGCCCCGCGGAGACCTCCACGCCCTCGGCCGCCTTGCCCCCGACGCGGATGAAGTCCGCATTGAGCAGTGACGGCGTGCCGTAGAAATCACCCGTGAAGCCGCGCTTGCGGAGTTCGAGAAGCGGCAGCGCGCCCTGCGTGCCGGAGCCGCCATTGATGAAGGCGTCGGGCTGCGTGGCGATGACCTTCAGCACTTGGCCGGTCACGGAAGTGTCCGTACGCGCGTAGCGCTCGTTGGTCGTCACCTTCGGGCCGCCTTCGGCTTCGGCGTCCTTGGCTCCGTTATAGACGAAATCGCCCCAGGCGTCCGAATAGCCGATGAAGCCGACCGACTTGACGCCTTCCTTCTTCATATGATCGGCAATCACCTTGACCATCAGTTGCGGCGTCTGCGGCACGGCGATGCCCCAGCGTTCGCCACCTTCGGCCGGTGCGACATTGATCGGCGACACCGCGATCATAGGCACCTTCAGCTCGTTCGCCACCGCGATCATGGCGATGGTCGAGGGAGCGGTGGCGGTGCCTATGAGCAGATCCACCCCTTCCTCTTCGACCAGCTTGCGCGCTGCGCGCGTCGCCGCGGACGGATCGGAACCGTCGTCAAGCTGGATGAGCTGGATTTTCTCGCCGCCGACTTCGCTCTGAAACTCATAAGCCGCTTTGATGCCTTCGCTATAGGGAATACCTATAGAGGCGCCGGCACCGCTGAGAGACGTGACGAAGCCGACCTTGATGTCGGCATAAGCGGCTGTCGCCGCGAGGGAGAGGCCCGCAAGGGCGGACATCGCAAGAGCAAGTTTTCTCAAAATTTCCTCCGTCAGGTGCAGCCGGCACACTCGATGTGTCCGGCAGGGTCGAGATTGTCCGTTTGCACGGGAAACATCCGTCCGGACGACCGAGGGGCCGCCATGCTGGAATCCCGGTGCGCCATGCCTATTCAGTCACTGTTCGATACGCCCTGTTCCCTTCATTCGGTTCCCCTTTTTCTAGGTTGCTCTTTGTGAAGGCATCGAAAACGCCGGCCGGAGATCGCTATTCGAGCTTCCGTCGCCGAGCGCTGGTGCCGCAGGCCGGAACAACGACCAGTGCCGGTCCGATCGTGCCGGCCAATTGGAGGGAAACTGCCTGCGTGTTCGCGCCGCAGCATCTCATCTGCGAAAAACCCCGGCTCGGGAGATCGAGACATCTCCCCAATCGGCGAGACAACCTGCGCCTCGACCCGATCTATTATTTCAAGCTTAAAGTGGTTTTGCTTCCAGTGTCAACACGGACTGAGGAGGCGGTGTGTGAATGCCTTGATTGGCGCAATGCATTTAGCCGGCGTGAGACCTTGCATGGGTTCCACGATCACCTAAGAGAGGTCGGCGTTTGCCCTGAGGCAGGCGGCACGGGGAAGGCAAGGTGAAGATGTGATCCTGCGCAGGACTGTTCTATGTCTCGGGCTTGCACAGCTCATTTCCTGGGGCATCTCCTACTATCTGATCGGCGGCTTCGGTGAGCAGATCACGACTGATCTCGGCTGGAGCCGGGATCGCGTCTATGGCGGATTTTCCGTGGCGCTTCTGGTGATGGGACTCACCTCGCCGGTTGCCGGCCGTCTGATAGACCGCTATGGCGGACGCAGGGTCATGATCGTGGGGTCATTGCTCAACGCCGCCGGTTGTATCGGCATCGCAGCCAGTCATGACGTCGTCGCCTATTACATGGCCTGGGTCTGTCTTGGTCTCGCGATGCGCCTCACCCTCTATGACGCGGCTTTCGCCGCGCTGGCGCGGATCGGTGGACCCGAGGCGCGCTGGCCTATTGCCCAGATCACCCTGCTTGGCGGCCTTGCTTCCACCGTATTCTGGCCGCTGGGCCATCTCCTGGCCGAATATTTCGGCTGGCGCGGGGCACTGCTCGCCTATGCCGGCTTTGCGCTCCTGACCCTGCCGCTTCACCTGGCCATACCGGAAGGAAGGTACAGGGAAGCGCCAGCGCCGGAAGACCGCCTGCTCCGCCCGGCTCCGATCGTGGAAAGGCGCAATCTCGCCGTGGCCGGCGGCCTTTATGCACTCATAATGGCTCTCGCCAATTTTCTGAATGCCGGCATGTCCGCCCATATGATCGGCATCCTTGCGGGCCTCGGGCTCGCCGCCTCCACTTCCGTCTGGGTCGCGACTCTGCGCGGCGTCGGTCAGTCCTCAGCGCGGCTGTGCGAGGTCCTGTTCGGCAGGAAGCTCGATCCGCTCATGCTCAACCTGATCGCCAGCCTGTTCTTGCCGCTCTCGTTCGTCGCCGGCCTGTTCAGCGGATATCTCGGGGCGGCCGCAATCGCTTTCGCCTTTCTATACGGCGTTGGCAACGGGCTGCTCACGATCACACGAGGCACGTTGCCCCTCGTGCTGTTCGATCACCGGACCTACGGCGCTTTTGTCGGTCGCCTGATCGCACCGAGCTTCGTCTTGTCGGCAGCAAGCCCTATCATCTACGCCTTCGCCATCAATCGGTTCGGACAGGCAGGCGCCCTCTATCTGTCAATCGGCGTCTCCGTCGTCATCCTTGCGGCGGCTGCGCTGTTGCTTGCCTTGGCCGTCTCCTGGCGCAATGGAGGTGAGTAAGTCCAGGGCGCTGTAGACAATCGCTCCGGATTATTTTTGCTCCAGCTGTGCCCTGAGCTCGCGCTTGAGGATCTTGCCATAGGCGTTCTTGGGAAGCTCGTCCAGGAAGACATATCTGCGTGGCTTCTTGAATGAGGCGATCCGGGAGCGGCAGAGGGCTTCCAACTCGTCCTCGTGCAATATGGCGTCGCCGCGCGCCGCCACCACGGCGACAACGATCTCGCCCCATTCGGGATCGGGAAGGCCGATTACGGCTGCTTCCGCCACGCCGGGATGGCTGATCAGAACATCCTCCACCTCGCGCGGATAGATATTGGTGCCTCCCGAGATGATCACGTCCTTCGATCGGTCCGTCAGCGTCAGGAAACCATCCTCGTCCAGATGGCCGATATCACCCGTATGCAGCCAGCCATCGACGATCGTCTTTGCGGTCGCCTCCTCGTTGCGCCAGTAGCCGCGCATGACGGTGTCTCCGCGAACGAGAATCTCGCCGGATCGGCCGGGCGGAAGATCGTTCCCTTCGCTGTCGACGATCCTGAGTTCGATGCAGGCCTGTGCGACACCGACGGAATCGCGCCGTTTCCGCCAGTTTGGATGCGACGTATCGGCAACGACGTCGCGGGGCAGGACGCTGATCGTCATCGGGGATTCGCCCTGGCCGTAGATCTGGACGAAGCGGGGGCCGAAAACAGCAAGCGCCTCGTCAATGTCCGGTCCATACATGGGGCCGCCTCCATAGACGACCGTGCGGATGCCTTCGCCGTGATAGCCGCTGCGCTGCGCTTCGTCGATCTGGCGGCGCACCATTGTAGGTGCCGCGAAATAAGCGGTTTCTCCGAAATGACGCGAGAGCGCGGCGATCTCGCCGGCATCGAAGCCCCGCGATACAGGCACGCAATGGCTGGCCCCGGCCCGGACGTAGGGGAAATTGTACAATCCGCCGCCATGCGACATCGGAGCGGGGTAGAGAATTGTGTGAGTATGGGATACCTGATCCACGTCGATCGCGTAGCACAGGGACATCATCATGAGATTGCGGTGCGTGAGCATCACCCCTTTCGGCCGCCCCGTCGTGCCGGAGGTGTAGAAAATCCAGGCCGTATCATGCGCATCGGTTTCGGCCGGCTTCTCGGGACCGCCCGAGGCGTGAAGCGCGTCCCAGGAAGGTGACCCCAGCGCGATCTCAGTGCAATTGGCGGGCAGCTCGGATTCGGAGCGGAGTTTGCCCGTATCGGACACGAGAAGACGGGCTCCCGAATCCTCTGCGATATAGGCGATCTCGGCGGGATGCAGCTTGGCATTGGCCGGAACCGCCACGGCGCCGAGCCACCAGATGCCGTAGAGGAGTTCCAGATATTCGGGACAGTTCTTCAGGAAGACGACCACCCTGTCGCCTGCCGCAATCCCGTGGCGCGCATGGAGCCCGGCGGCAATCGCAGCGCTTCGCCGGGCGAAAGTCGCATAGTCCGCGTGCAGGCGCTCCCCGGAAAATATGGCCGGCGCATCGGGGCGGGTGCGCGCCGTGGAGTGAAGCCAGGATGCGATGTTCATGGGCAATTCATTGGTCGATGGCGATCCGGTGAAGATAGCATGGTACATGTAAAGGGGCTTGCAAGCCTTGATGTCTAGGCTCCGGCAAACACCGCATCCCACCCAGCGACGGCGGCAATCGCGCGCTGCCGGATTTCATCGACGCTCATGCCCGGCTTGAAGAGGCTTGATCCAAGGCCGAACAATGTGACGCCCGCAGCGCTGTAGTTGTCGAAATCCTTTGCCGATATGCCGCCGACCGCGCCCACCAGGACATGCTTCGGCAGCACCGCGCGCATGGCGGATATGCCGCCTGGGCCAAGAACGCTGGCCGGGAAGAACTTCAGCGCCGACGCGCCCAGACTGATTGCATGGAAGGCTTCACTCGGCGTCAACACGCCGGGCATGGTTACCAGATTGTATCTCGCCGCCCGCTGCATGACGGCAGCGTCGATATTGGGACTGACGAGCAGCCGCCCGCCCGCTTCTGCCAGATTGTCGACGTCTGCCGCCGCCAGGACGGTACCCGCGCCGATAAGCGCCATGCTCGGCAGGGCTTCGACCATGCTGCGGATCGAGACGAAGGGCTCTGGCGAATTGAGCGGCACCTCTATGGCTTCGATGCCGGCATCGAAGATGGCCTGGCCGACGGCAACGGCGTCTTCCGGCCTCAGCCCGCGCAAAATGGCAATGAGACCGCGGCGCAGTTGCGGGAAGGGGGCGGTAGGCGTCATGCGGCAACTCCGTTTCCAATCATGCCGTTCCGACGCGCGGCCGCGAAAAGCCCGGCCCGCACCGCCTCGTCCGCATCGACCGGCCGGAACGCCATCCCCGCAATCTCCAGCGCCGTGCCATAAAGCGCACCCAGAGCTCCCGAAGAGATCAGGACAATTTCCTGCCGGCCTGGTTCGTAGACCCGCCGTGCCGAGGCGATTTCGCCCCCAATGAGCAGGCCCGACAGGGCGGCTGCCGCCTCGTCTGGCGAAAGCCCGTGCAGCAGGCCCGCCGCGCGGATCGAAAACAGCCGCGAGGCAATGTCGCCGCCGCTGGCGAGAGCGGTTTCGCACCAATGGCGAAACGTCGCATTATCGGCGGCTACGGTTGACGGTTTTTCGCCCAGCGAATGGCGCAGGATCGAATGACTGGCGAGCAGCGAAAACAGCTCGCCGGTCATCCATGTGCCGAATCTTGAAACGACGCCTTCCTCGACGACGATCCATTTCGAGTGGGTGCCGGGCATGCAGACGATGTGCCTGCCTTTTTCCGGCAAATCCGCGCCGGCAAGCTGCGTTTCCTCGCCGCGCAGCACTTCCGGTTCGGACTGAAGCCGCTGCGCCAGGCCGGGAATTATCCGGATATCGCTACGCTCGCCCTTCACCGCCGTAGCGCTTTTGAGAATGCCGCCGATCGGGGCCGGAACATCGACATAAGGAACTTCCAGCCAGCCCTGGCGCGAACCGGCCATGCCGCAGATGATGACGGGCAGGGTGACCGGCGCTCGTAGTGCCGCCAGATGCTGTTCAAGGACAACGGAGAAGCCACGCGACCGTGCGGTGAGCAGCCCGTCGTCGCTGCGCCGCTCGTCGAGCACCCGACCAGCCGTATCGAGCAGCCAGACGCGCATCCTGGTGGTACCCCAGTCGACCGCGGCGATCGAGGGTTTGTCGTGGCTCACAGAGGCTTCTCCATTGCGGTGCAGGCCTGTTGTCATACCGCATGTCGCGTCGCGCTCAAGCCCCGCTGGCGATACCACCCCTCAGGCCCCGAGAAGCCATTCATGCTCCCTGGCATTGTGGAATTTCCATGTCCGTTTCGGCCCCGCCATGACATTGAGGTAATAGAGATCGTAGCCGTGGCAGGCGGCGCAGGGATGATATCCCCTCGGCACCATGACCACATCGCCATCCTCCACCGCCATGGTTTCGTCCAGTGAGCCGTCATCCGTATAGACGCGCTGAAAGGCAAAACCCTGGCGCGGATTGAGACGGTGGTAATAGGTTTCCTCCAGGTAGGATTCCTCGGGCAGGTTATCCTGGTCATGCTTGTGTGGAGGATAGCTCGACGTATGGCCACCCGGCGTTATGACCTCGACGACGAGGAGTGAATCGGCCGGCTCGCTCTCCGGCAGGATGTTGGTGACATAGCGCGTATTGGTGCCCTTGCCGCGCACCTCCTGGCCGATATCGTCTGGCGCGATCATGCGCGGGGGCAGCCCGCCGCCGAGGCCAGGAGCGGTGCAGACGGCGAGTTCCAGCTCCGTCTCGGCTGTCACGCTCCAGTGTGAACTTTCCGGCACATAGACCGACCAGGGCTTACCCTCGAACGGCGTCATTCGTTCTCCGAGCAGGCCAAAGTCCTTGTCCCCCGCGCTTGCTTTGCCCCTGCCGGAGACGAAAACGAGGCAGGCTTCGCGGCTCTCTGTCTCGGCGGAAACCGTTTCACCTGGCGCAAGCCGGTAAAGATCGAAGCCGACATAGGTCCAGCCCGCATTTTGCGGTGTCACGCGGGTCACAAGACCAGTCCCGCCCTTGGGTTTCAGGAGCAGCTTAGACATTGGCATTCTCCTTGTTTGCTCGTCGCGGTGCTAGGCGATCTCGAATCCCGCCTCCTTTAGACAGGCTGAGAGGTTCCGGTAGCCGAGTTCCGCATATCGGGCGGGGTTGGCCTTTTCCGGGTCTTGCTCGGCCTCGACTACCGCCCAGCCGGAATAGCCCTTCAGCTCCCGCAAGACCTGCACATAGTCGATCATGCCATCGCCGGGCACGGTATAGACGCCCGCCAGAACCGCATCGAGGAATGACCAGTCTTCTGCATTTGCCTGCAGCATGACTTCTTCGCGCACATCCTTGGCGTGGAAATGACCGATACGCGGACTGTAATGGCGGGCCAAACGAGCCGGATCCGCGCCGCCCCAGGCGGCATGGCCGGTATCGAGCAGCAGGTGAACGGCGTCGCCGGTGACCGCCATGAAGCGGTCGATCTCGGCCTCGTTCTGGACCACAGTGCCCATATGGTGATGATAGACGAGACGGAGACCGTATTCGCCCTCTATGGCTCGTGCGAATTCGGTACATCGTTTGCCGAACTCTTTCCACGCTGCCTTCGGCAGAACAGGCCTTGCGGAGAGCGGCAATTGCCGGTGCGAATGGATCGCATTCGATGTCTCGGCGGCGATGAATATCTTTGAACCCATGTCCCGCAGCAGGACAGCGTGGTCTTTTGCGGCTTGCAATTCCTCGCGCGCGTTGCGCGTAAGCAGATGAGTGGAGTACCAGCCGCCGACCAATGCATGTCCGTATCGGACGAGGATCGGCTGTAACTGCTCTGCCTGGCGCGGGAACTTGTTGCCAAGCTCCATGCCGGTAAAACCGGCGGTCCTCGCCTCTTCGAGGCAGGTTTCCAGCGGGATATTTCCGCCGATCTCCGGCATGTCGTCATTCGACCAGCCGATGGGGTTCACCCCGATGCGGATCATTTTTCTTCTCCTGAAGTCGCTTTAGGGGCCAGACGGGGAGTGAAGGCGTCAATCGCCTATCCGCTGCGAACCCCGTTTCTTCTCATAGTCGTCACGGGCAGCCTTGACTTCGCTGCGTGTGCTTACTTCGGGAACGGTCACGTCCCACCAGTGGCCGCCGGCATCGGTCGCGACCTGCGGGTCTGTTTCGATCACGACAACCGTGGTGCGGTCATTGGTTCGCGCCTTTTGGAGAGCAGTCTCGAGCTCGGCGATTGAAGCGGCCTTTTCGCTTATCGCACCGAGGCTTGCCGCGTGTGCCGCGAAGTCGATGTCGGGCAGCGTTTCATGTCGCGTGTCCTTCAGAAGATTGTTGAAGCTGGCGCCGCCCGTGGCCATCTGCAGGCGGTTGATGCAGCCGAAGCCGCGATTGTCGAGAACGACGATGATAAGCTTGAGCCCCAGCATCACTGAGGTGGCGATCTCTGAATTCAGCATCAGGTAAGATCCGTCGCCAAGCATGACGACGACTTCGCGCTCCGGTCGCGCCAGCTTAGCGCCGAGCCCGCCGGCGATCTCATAGCCCATGCAGGAGAATCCATATTCGGCGTGATAAGAGCCGGGGCTGCCGGCCTGCCAGAGCTTGTGCAGTTCGCCCGGCAGGCCGCCGGCCGCGTGCAGCAGGACGACTTCCTTGCCCATTGTCCGTTGGACGGCTCCGATCACCTGCGCGTCGGATGGCAACCGGGCATTGGTCGCGGCAGTTGCCTTGCCAGCATCCTTGCGCCATTCCGCCTTGCCCGTCTTCGCATAAGCCGTCCAGTCCACCGGCGACTGCCAGCCGGCCAATGCCTGGGCGAGTTCGCCGAGACCCTCCCGCGCGTCTGCGACCAGAGGCAGGGCGCGGTGCTTGCCGGCGTCGAAGGGCTGCACATTGAGACCGACAATGGTCTTGCCATCGTTCTTGAAAAGGGCCCAGGAGCCGGTGGTGAAGTCCTGCAGCCGTGTACCTACAGCAAGCACCAGGTCGGCCTGCTCGGCGAGCCGGTTTGCTGCCGAGGTGCCGGTCACGCCTACCGCACCCATATTGAGCGGATGGTCGTCGGGCAGGGAAGACTTTCCGCCTTGCGTCTCGCAGACCGGGATGCCGGTCGCTTCAGCGAATTCGGCCAGAAGGGGAGAGGCCTGTGAATAGAGCACGCCGCCGCCGGCGACGATCAGCGGTTTCTTCGCCCTTCTGAGAGCTATAGCGGCGGCCTCGGTCTCGCCCAGATCGGGCCGTGGGCGTCGCGGCAGCCAGAATCGTTCGGCAAAGAAGCTTTCCGGATAGTCAAAGGCCTCCGCTTGCACATCCTGGCAGAGTGCCAGTGTCACCGGACCACATTCGGCTGGATCGGTCAGCACCTGCATGGCACGGTTGAGTGCCGGCACGATCTGCTCCGGTCGGGTGATTCGGTCGAAATAGCGCGAGATCGGACGGAAGCAGTCATTGGCCGATATAGTGCCGTCACCGAAATCCTCCACCTGTTGCAACACCGGGTCGGGGAAGCGGCTTGCGAAGACGTCGCCGGGAAGCAGGAGCACCGGCAGACGGTTGACATGAGCCAGCGCCGCCGCGGTGACCATATTCACCGCGCCGGGACCGATAGAGGTGGTGGCGGCCATCATGCGCCGGCGGAAATGCGCCTTGGCATAGGCGATCGCTGCATGCGCCATCGCCTGTTCGTTATGGGCGCGATAGGTGGGAAGCTCCTCGCGCACCTGATAGAGCGCCTCGCCGAGTCCCGCCACATTGCCGTGACCAAAGATTGCCCAAACGCCGCCGAAAAGCGGCAGTTTCTCGCCCTCCATCTCCGTCATCTGACGGGTCAGGAAGCGGGCGAGCGCCTGCGCCATGGTAAGGCGTATGGTCTTGGTCAAATTCGTTTCCTCCCCGCTCATTCATCTTCTCGGGTTTTCGCGGGCGGCGAGCCATGCATCGGCCAGCCTGCCAAACCGGGCGGCCATATCGGCCACGGCATCCTCATCCGTGATCGTTCCCGCAAGCCATTTCTCGGCCGCTTCGGCGAAGATCGTGCGGCCGACCGCAAAGCCTTTCACTATCGGTGTCTTGGCGGTCGCGGCAAAGACGGTCTCAAGTTCGTCCTGCGGCGCCTCCAGCCCCAGCAATACCACGCCCCGGCACCACGGATCGTGGGTCGCTATCACTTCTTCGATCTTTTGCCATGCTGCCGGCGAGGCCTGCGGTTCCAGCTTCCACCAATCCGGCCTGATGCCAAGGGCGTAAAGCTCCTCCAGGGCGCGGCCGACGGTATTCTCGCCGAGCTTTCCATGTTTGCCAGCTATGATCTCGATCAACAGCTCTCGGCCGACCGTGCGCGCCGCGTCGAACAAGGCGCGCAGCTTCTCCTGCTGCTCATGCTTGAGCGGTTCGGGATCATCCGGATGGTAGAAGCACAGGCACTTGATGCAATGATCCACCGGCCATTCGATGAGTTGCGAGCCTATATCCTGCGAGAATTCGAAGCGCAGCGGCCGCGAGCCCGGTTGCTCGACCGGCCGGCCGAGCCATGCGAAGTCGTTACGGGCGAATTCGAACATCGCCTCGCGACCATATTTCTCGTCGATCAGCATGCCGAAACCGTCGCGACCGGCCGCGACCTGGGCGGCGGCCTTGACCGCCAACACCTTGAAGTCGCCAATTCGCGATGGATCGACACCGGCTCTGCGCGCTGTGTCCTCCAACTGCATGCGATGGTCCACGGCGAAGGCCATCAGCGAAGGGATGTCGCGCCGGCGGGTGGTCACCCAATGGATATGGCTGATAGCCTCGTCCTTGCGGAGTGCATGCTCGCGACTGCCATTTTTGAGGAAATACTGCAGTTCCTCGAAGGTCGGGATCTCGGGCGAGCAAAGAAGGCGCGACACCGCAAAAGCGCCGCAGGCATTGGCCCAAGTGGCGCATGTCGCCAGTTCTTCGCCGGCCAGCCAGCCGCGCAGGAAACCGGACATGAAAGCATCGCCCGCGCCCAGGACATTGTAGACTTCGATTGGAAAACCCTTGCCGACGACGCCCCTCTCCAAGTCGTCCGGAATAGGACCATCATAGACGATGCAGCCCATCGGCCCGCGTTTCAGGACGACGGTTGCGCTTGTAAGGGATCGGATTGTTCTGAGGGCCGGCAACAGCTCCCTTTCGCCCGAGGCGATCAGCACTTCTTCCTCAGTTCCGACGATCAGATCGCAACCGGAAAGCACTGTCTTCATTTTGGCCGAAACAGCCTCCGACGCGATATAACGGCTGTCGCCGGCAGCATGGCCGGCAAGCCCCCAGAGATTGGGCCGGTAGTCGATGTCGAGCACCACCTTGCCACCGGCCTCCTTCATCAGCCGCATAGCCTTGCGCTGGGCGGCTTCGGTTCCCGGCGCGGAGAAATGCGTGCCCGTCACCACCAGCGCGCCCGCCCTGCCAATGAAAGCGGGATCGACGTCCCCTTCATCTAAAGCCATATCGGCGCAGTTTTCACGATAGAAGAGCAGTGGAAAGCTCCGGTCGTTCTCCACCGACAGGATCGCTAGTGCGGTCAGCCGTTCGCGGTCGGTTCTCAGCCCGTCCACGCAAACGCCCTCGCGGGTCATCTGCTGCCGTATGAAGCGACCCATCTGCTCGTCTCCGACGCGCGAGAGAAGGGCCGAGCGCAAGCCAAGTCTTGCCGCGCCGATGGCTATGTTGGCGGGGCAGCCACCCACCGATTTGGCAAAGCTCGCCACGTCCTCCAGCCGCGTGCCGACCTGCTGGCCGTAGAGATCGACCGAGGCGCGACCCATGGTGATAACGTCGAGCCGGCTACCCTCCCCCTGTGTCTGGCTCACGGTGGTCCTCCTGGCGATCATCGCGGCATTGCGGTGCGAGCGTCCATTCTGATGCGAAAATAAGTGAAACACAAATTCCATTTGACAGTCAATGTAGAATATTTATTCTGTTTTGCTCCCATCCATAAGGAACAAGTCATATGATTTCGATCGCCCTGCTCGGCGCCGGCCGTATTGGCCAGATCCACGGCAGGAACATTGCCGCTTCAGGACGGGCCCGGCTGGCGGCAATCGCCGACCCCCTGCCGGAAAATGCGGAGAAACTGGCTCAGGCGACGGGAGCTCCGGGGCGGGCAGCGGATGAGATATTTGCCGATCCGGCAGTGGATGCCGTGCTGATTGCCACGCCCACCGACACCCATGCCGATCTGATCGAGCAGGCCGCCGAAGCCGGGAAGGCCGTACTGTGCGAAAAGCCGGTGGATATGAGCGCCGACCGTATCCGCCAGACGCTGGCCCGCGTGAAAAAAGCCGGTGTGCCGCTCATGATCGGGTTCAATCGCCGCTTCGATCCGAATTTCGCCGCGCTGCGCAGGCGGCTGGAGGAAGGTGCCGCCGGCGAGGTTGAACTGGTCACCATCCTGTCGCGGGATCCGGCACCGCCGCCGGTCGCCTATATCCAACGCTCCGGGGGTTTGTTTCGCGACATGATGATCCATGACCTGGATATGGCGCGTTTCCTCCTTGGCGAGGAGGTGGTCGAGGTACAGGCCATGGGTTCGGCCCTCGTCGATCCGATGATCGGCGAAGCGGGTGACGTCGACACGGCTGTCGTGATGCTGAAAACCGCTTCCGGCAAGCTGTGCCAGATATCCAATTCTCGCCGTGCGACCTACGGCTATGATCAGCGCATCGAGGTGCATGGGTCGGAGGGCATGCTTTCGGCGGGCAACATGCACGAGACGACGGTACGCTTCGCCAATGCCCAAGGGATAACCGCCGATCCGGTGCAAAACTTCTTCCTGGAGCGCTATGCCGACGCCTATCGGCGTGAACTCGACGCTTTTATCGATGTGGTGGAAAAAGGAGCCAGTCCGTCGCCTGACGGGGAGGACGGCCTGAAAGCACAAATTCTTGCGGATGCGGCTACGGAAGCTTGCTTTTCCGGCCGGCCGGCCAGACTCGCCTGAAGCTCCACGGCGGCAGTTTCACCCTTGCGCGGCATGGCGACGTCGGCGCTCGGCAACGGCGACGGACAGTGCCATGCATAGCGCCATGCTGGCGGAGAGGGAGCGGAAGCCGGCGAAGTCTGCCTCTGCCACCTCCAGCCATTCCTCCGCACATTCTGCAAGCGGCGAGAAGGCGTTGTCGGTGATCGACACCACGGGGACGCCAAGAGCGCCGAGTTGGCGTGCCTGTTCAATGGTCGAAGGCGCATATGGCGAGAAAGAGACGGCAATGGCGGCATCACGTTCGGTGGCCATGGCAAGCATTTCCGGGTCAAGACCGGCCATGGAGCCGGTCAGGACGTAGCGCAGCTTCATCTTGCCGAAAGCATAGGCCAGATAGGCGGCGATCGGATAGGAGCGGCGTCGGGCGATCAGATAGATGGTTTCGGCATCGGCCAGCAGGGCCGTCGCGCGCTCGAAGCGTAGCGGATTCACCGTCTGCACCAGTTTATCGATCGACTGGCTCGCCGCGCCGAGAAAACCGTTGAGGATGGCTATGTCCTCTGAGCCCTGTTTTGTCGTCGCCCGGATCGTTGCCAGCCGCTCCTCGTAATTGCCGGTGCGTTCCTTGAGCCGGTTGCGGAAGATACCCTGCAGGTCGGAAAAGCCATCGAAGCCGAGATGCTGGGCGAAGCGCACCAGCGTCGAAGGCTGCACATCGGCCGCCTGCGCTATGCTGGCGGCGGTACCGAAGGCTACCTCTTCGGGATGGTCGAGGGCATAGACCGCCACTTGCGCAAGCCGCTTCGGCAGTTCCTTGCGGCGGTTGAGGATCAGCCCTCTCAACGCCTCGAAATCACGTGGCGCCCGCTCCATGCGGTCTTCGGCATCCATCCAGTTTGATCCTTTCTCAACGCCAGCGGAGCCTGGCTTTGGTCATTCGGTGGCGAAAATCAATGCTTGACGCAGCATGCCAGAAATGGAATAAATATTCCAGCGACGATTTTAAATGATCTTTTTATTCCGTTTCGTCGCGCGACAGGATCGGGCCGGAGGAATGCCCAATGCCTGCGTCAGCCATCGGGAGGAATTTGCAATGAGACACACATTGAGGGCTTTATTCGCTGCGACCGCGATCATGGGCGCTGTAACGACTGCGCAGGCGCAGGAGGACGTCAACATCATCGTCGTCAGCCATGGCCAGGCCTCCGATCCGTTCTGGTCGGTCGTCAAGAACGGCGTCAGCCAGGCGGCGGAGGATATGGGCGTCACCGTCGATTACCGGGCGCCGGAGACCTTCGACATGGTGGCGATGGGCCAGCTCATTGACGCAGCAGTGAACCAGAGCCCCGACGGTCTCGTTGTTTCCATTCCCGATGCCGACGCGCTCGGTCCATCCATCGAAAAGGCTGTTGCCGCCGGTATCCCTGTCATTTCCATGAATTCCGGCTCCGACGTGTCGAAAGACCTGGGAACACTGCTCCATGTCGGCCAGGACGAATATGATGCCGGCAAGGCCGGCGGCGAGAAGCTGAAGGAGATGGGGGGCGACAAGGGCCTGTGCGTCAATCATGAGGTCGGCAATGTTTCGCTCGACTTGCGTTGCAAGGGCTTTGCAGAAGGCTTTGGAGGTGAGCTGACGGTATTGCCGGCGAGCAACGACCCCGCCGAGATTCTGTCCAAGGTGAAGGCGGCACTGGCATCAGATCCGGAGATCGACACCATCATGACTCTCAGCGCCTCGCTTGCCGGCGAGCCCACTGTGACGGCTGTCAGCGAATCCGGCATGGAAGGCGAGGTGAATATCGCCTCCTTCGATCTCTCCGCCAATTTCCTGCAGGCTGTAGCCGACGGCAATGCCGCCTTTGCCATCGATCAGCAGCAATATCTGCAGGGCTATTTGCCGGTTACGTTCCTGGCGCTCAATGCGAAATACGGCCTGGTGCCAGGCGGCAACGTACCTTCGGGCCCGAACCTCGTCACCAAGGAGAAGGCCGCACAGGTGATCGATCTATCTTCGAAGGGCATCCGCTAGGCGGTGACACATCGCCTTCGGCCTGACTGGAGGCCGAAGGAGGGATTGTGATGTCGAAACAGGACGCCATCATCGAACAGGCCAAGGATGAGCGGCTGAAGCACAGCTCGCTCGCCACCCGCCTGATGCGCCGGCCTGAACTGGGCGCGGCCATGGGCGTCATCCTCGTCATCATATTCTTCTTCGTCATGGCCAATCCCGTGATGTTCGAGCTTTCCGGCATCATGAACTTCATGGCACCTGCGGCCCAGCTCGGCATATTGGCGATCGGGGCCGCCCTTCTCATGGTTGGCGGTGAATTCGACCTGTCGGTCGGCTCCATGGTCGCCTTTGCCGGCCTGATCTTCGCCGCATGTGTGGTGACCTTCGGGTTGCCGCTGCCGGTGGCCATCCTAACAACCCTGCTTTTTGCCGCCGCGATGGGCTTCGCAAACGGCCAGATCGTCATCCATACCGGCCTGCCGAGCTTCATCGTTACGCTGGCGTTCCTGTTCATACTGCGCGGCTTGTCGCTGGTCGGGCTGAAATGGGCTACCGGCGGCGCCACCCAGCTTCGCGGTGTCCGCGAGGCCGCGCAGGACTCGGCAGTGGGGGAGATCGTCTTTGAACTTTTCTCGGGCGAGGCTTTTGAGGGATTGTTCGCCTGGCTCGCAGCCAATGACTGGATCTCCAAATTTCCCAATGGCCAGCCCAAAGTAACCGGCATTCCCGTGGAGATATTGTGGTTTGCCGTTCTTGCCGTCCTTGCTGCCTATGTGCTGACGCGGACCCGTTACGGAAACTGGATCTTTGCTTCCGGCGGCGATCCCGAGGCCGCACGCAATTCGGGTGTGCCGGTGCACCGGGTCAAGACCTCGCTTTTCATGATTACTGCCGCCTGTGCCGCGCTGGTCGCCATCCTTACAGTTCTCGACTCCGGCTCCACCGACGCCCGTCGCGGTTTCCAGAAGGAATTCGAAGCCATAATCGCGGCGGTCATCGGCGGCTGTCTTCTGACGGGCGGTTACGGTTCCGTCATCGGAGCAGCGCTTGGAGCCATCATATTCGGCATGGTGCTGATCGGGCTCACCTACACCACCATCGACCAGGACTGGTATCTCGTATTCCTTGGCGGCATGCTGCTGATGGCCGTTTTCTTCAACAATATCATCCGCAAGCGCGTAACGGGAGAACGGTGATGACGGCACCGCTCGTGGAAATGCGCGATATCGAGAAGCATTTCGGCTCCGTCATTGCGCTGGCCGGCGTCTCCGTCTCGATCCATGCGGGCGAGGTGCATTGTCTGCTCGGCGACAATGGCGCCGGCAAGTCGACCTTCATCAAGACCATGGCAGGCGTCCACCAGCCGACAAAGGGGCAGATGTTCATCGAGGGGAAGCCGGTGACCTTCTCCAGCCCCCGCGAGGCCCTCGATGCCGGGATCGCCACGGTATACCAGGACCTGGCGATGATCCCGCTGATGTCGATCACCCGCAACTTCTTCATGGGCCGCGAGCCGGTGAAAGGCATCTGGCCGTTCCGCCATGTAGATTTCGCCTTTTGCGACCGCGTCACCCGGGAGGAAATGAAGCGCATCGGCATCGACGTGCGCGATCCCGGCCAGGCGGTCGGCACCCTGTCCGGGGGCGAGCGGCAATGCGTAGCCATCAGCAGAGCGGTTTATTTCGGCGCCAAGGTGCTAATTCTTGATGAGCCGACCTCGGCGCTTGGCGTGCGTCAGACCTCCATGGTGCTGAAATACATCGATATGGTGCGCAGGAAGGGGCTGGGTGTTGTCTTTATCACCCACAATGTGCGCCATGCCATGGCTGTTGGCGATCGTTTTACAGTCCTAAATCGCGGCAAGACGCTCGGTACCGCGGCGCGCGGCGAGATCACTGCCGACCAGTTGCAGAATATGATGGCCGGCGGAAAAGAACTGGCCGAGCTGTCCAGCGAGCTTGGCGGAACGGTGTGACAGAAATCCTTCCCGGAGGCAGGTGCTTGCCGCCGAACGACTTGGGGCGGCATGGCCGCCCCTCTTTTTGGAATGACTGGTATGAAATCAATCAATGTCGGCCTGATCGGCACAGGATATATGGGCAAGTGCCATGCGCTGGCCTGGAATGCGGTCAAACCGGTCTTCGCCGATGTGCCTGAAATCCGGCTGGTCCATCTCGGCGAGGCAACCGACGAATTGGCGCGCGCCAAGGCGGCGGAATTCGGCTTCAGCCGCGCTTCCGGTGACTGGCGGCGGGTCGTCGAGGATCCGGAAGTCGACATAGTATCGATCACCACGCCCAACAGGTTCCATGCCGAGATGGCGATTGCCGCGCTGGAGGCGGGCAAACATGTCTGGTGCGAGAAACCCATGGCGCCGGAGCCTGCGGACGCCGAGGCCATGCTTGCAGCCGCCCGCGCTTCCGGGAAAGTGGCAATCCTCGGATATAACTATATCCAGAACCCGGTCATCCGGCATATTCGCAGGCTCCTCGACGAGGGTGCAATCGGAGCGGTCAACCATCTCCGTGTCGAGATGGACGAGGATTTCATGGCCGATGCGGCTGCTCCCTTCATGTATCGTCACGAAGCTTCGTCGGGATACGGCGCGATCGACGATTTCGGCGTACATCCGCTGTCGCTCATCCACATGCTGCTAGGCGGCGTCGCCCGCGTCATGTGCGATATGGCAAAGCCCTATCAGAGCCGGAAGACGGCGGGAGACGAAACGCGCCCCGTCGAGGTTTTCGACATCGCTACCATCCTGATGCGGCTTGAAAACGGAGCTTCGGGTGTGATTGCACTCAATCGCGCCGCCTGGGGGCGCAAGGGCAGGCTGACGCTACAGATATTCGGCTCCGAGGGTTCGATCCTCTACGATCAGGAACGCATGAATGAATTCCGCCTCTATCTCACGGCCGACCGGACAACGGAGCAGGGCTTCCGCACCGTGCTCGCCGCACCGCACCACCCGCCCTATGACCGCTTCATCCCCGCGCCAGGTCATGGCCTCGGCTTCAACGATCTGAAGGTTGTCGAATGCCGTCAGCTTGTCGGCCTAATGCTTGGAGAGGAGACGACCGTGATCGATTTCGAGGATGGCATCAGGATCGAACGCACAATCCACGCCATGGCCCGTTCTTTCAGGGAAGGGAGATGGGTTGAAGTGGCTTGAGGTTCCGCTTGGGCGGCAACCGTATCTTTCGACCATTCCAGGGACAGCTTGCAAAAGGCGTCAGCTCAGTTCGATGGACCGCTGCTGCTCGATGCTCTGTTCCGCAGCCAGCACGATGCGCAGGCTGTTGACCGCCGCCTCCATGGATTCGGAAAGGTCGAGGTCTTCCCGGATGGCGCGCAAAAAGAATTCCTGCTCGCGATCGCAAAGTTCCTGGTGACCAGGCTCGTCTTCCATGCTCAGTATCTCGTCCGGCTTGGCGAAATTCCTGTCGGCATCGACCTGTGCGTAGTGGATCTTCAGCGCGTCGGTCTTGGTGTGGCGGTCGATATCGGCTGAATCCGAAACCTCTTCCGCGTCCTTGCTCTCGCTCCCGGATTGATCGGCGACGATTGACACGGCGCCGTTCGGGCCGATCACGTCCTTCACGAAATAGGCGGTCTCGCTCATCATCGGACCCCAGCCGGCTTCATACCAGCCGACCGAACCGTCATCGAAGGTGACATGGAGATGGCCATAGTTCTGCTTAGCAGCTTCCGCCCAGAGCTTGGCGCCGATGCCATGCACACGGACCGGTTTTGCGCCGGTGAGCTGGCACATCACATCAACATAATGCACGCCGCAATCCACGATAGGGATCAGTGAATCGATCAGGTTCTTGTGCCAGTGCCAAGCTTGACCGCTGCTCTGCTGGTTCAGGTTCAACCGCATGACCAGAGGCTTGCCGAGCGTCTTGCCAACCTCGATGAACTTGATCCATGAGGGATGGACGCGCAGGATATAGCCGAGCACCAGCTTGCGGTTTTTTGCTTTGGCCGCCGCGACGACCTTCTCCGCATCCTTGATATTGGTTGCGATCGGCTTTTCCATGAAGACGTGACAGTTTGCCTCGATCGCTTTCAGCGCATATTCCGCATGGGTGTTCGGCCAGGAGTTGATGGACACAGCGTCGGGCTTAGTCTGCGCCAGCGCCTCGTCGAAATCCTCGAAAAGCGGATAGCCTGCAAGATCCTCCGGAATCTTCCTGCTCTTTATCGAGCGGCTCATGATGCCGACGATCTCGAAACCTTCCAGCCTGTGATAGGCGCTGGCATGCGAGGCTCCCATATTGCCGAGCCCGACGACCAGGATTTTCACTTTTTCGGTCAATGCCGTCTCCCTCAAAGCTCATTTCACAGGCAGGTGCTGCTGAACGCGGTTTGTCTCCTGTGACGGCTTGATACCCTCGATATGGAGCTTCGCAAAGGGTTCGGGAACGATGCGATCCTCGGAGGCGGCAGATGATGATCTGATGTGGCTATGCTCATCCTCTCCATCAAACAATTGCACTGCCCGGGCATGGTGCCCGGACAGTGCTTCGCAGCCAAGGCTGCTGGCCCCCCAATGGCGTTTTATCTGCCGCGAATGTCATCCATCCGCACATTCGCGGAGTAGTTGCCGACCAGAGTCTTGTCCTTTGTCGGCTGAGCGAAGCCGAAGGATCGTGTCCAGGTGGACGTTGTCACCGGCTTGGCTTCCCCCATCGGATTGACAGCGCCTTCGATATTGGCGGAGTAGTTGCCGATGAGGACGGGAGCCTCCTGGGCCGAGGCGATCGCGGTAAGGCTCAGGGGCAGCAGCAGTGCTGCCATAGCGAGCTTCATATTTTTCTTCATGTTTCAGTTCCCTGCTTGTTGGCGTTGAACCGGAATGCTCAACGTGCCCCGACAGGACCATTGCCCCAAAAAGCGAACGTGAATTGCGCGTCGTCTCGGCGTGAAAGCGAAAGCCGACCGGAATCCGATACTTGTGGCTTTTGCTGCGGGCGGTTGACCTTTTTGCCGAGGGCGGCCGGCAGACATTTGTGCTAAAATGTCCATAACGAGCCGCCTGGCTTGGCCGCAGGCTGGCCAACTGGCGCCTTGAGGGCGGCCGCAGTTTCGGGGAAAGCACATGCTTTCTGGCACTTTACCGGCGTCTCCGTTAACCCGTCCGGGTCACACGCCATGAGTTATAGTCTGCGTGTGCTGGGGGGCTTCGAATTGCTGCATGACGGTGTGCAGGTTCAAATCGGGTCCGCCAAGCAGCGCTGCTTGCTGGCCACGCTGGCTCTTGCGTTACCCAATAGCTGCAACAGGGATGTCTTGGCGGAACGCCTGTGGGGAGGGCGCGGTGACGGCGGAGCGAGCCAAAATCTTCGTACCGCGCTCAGCCAGCTAAGAAAGCAATTTGCCGAAGAGCCCGTACTTGTAGCGCATCGTGAAGAGGTTCGCCTTGAGCCCGATCTGATCAAAGTGGACGCATTGGAATTCAAAAGACTGCTGAGGGATGGAGATCCGCAGTCCCTTCACGCTGCGGCAGACCTGTACAGCGGCGATTTCCTCAGTGACATCCGCATTCGCGATGGCGAGGCGGAACAGTGGGTATCCGATCAGCGTAGATGGTATCGTGCCCGTGCGCTTGAGGCCTTCGTCAAGCTTTCAGACAGTTCGCTTGCAGCCGGTGATCTGGACGCTGCCATACAGGAAGCGCGGCGTGCGGTCCTTCTGGACGACCTGGCCGAGGAGGCGCACCGGGCCCTGCTGAACGCCCTGCTCGCCTCGAACCGGCGTGGAGAGGCGATGCGGCATGCACGTGCGATGCTGGAATTGTTCGAGAGCTCGTTGGGTGTGTCGCCCTCTCCGGCAACCATGGCTGTCATAGAGCGGGTGACTAAGGATTCGGGGGCGCCCGCCGTACCGCCCCAGGTGCTTCCGCCGGAAGCGACTAGTGCCACATCGCTATCCCCTGCGCCTGCGGTGCATGGGGAACCCGAGGCCCTGATTGAGCAGCGCATGGTCGTAGCGCTCAGTTACGAAATAGTCGGGGTTGCCGAAATAGCCAAACACCTGGACCCCGAAAGCCTGACCAATCTCATCTCCGAGCTTGACAGGATCGTGCGAACTATCGCGGAGGAATGGCTGGGGGTGATGGGAGGCGCTGCCCTTGATCGGGGAACCATTTTTTTCGGGGTGGACTGTGTATCGGAGGACTATGCCAGCGACGCCGTCACTGCGGCCAACGAACTCAGCGAAGCGATCGCCAATTTCCGATGGTCCGGCCGTCCCAACCACCGGTTCGCGCTCAGGACTGCTCTGGACAGCAGTCTGTCGCTCGTATTCTCGACAGGGAAGGGAGATGCCGCCGGACCGAAAGTGGTCGGTTGCGCGGAACTGAACGCCCGCAGAATATGCTTGGAGGCATCTGATCCAGGAATCCTGGTCAGCGACAATCTTCGCAACCGCGTAAGCAGCTACTTCAAATTCAATCCTTACACGGAGGGAAATGGAGCCGAACCGGTCTGGCAATTGGTCACGCCTCGCCGTCCCCAGGATCGTTTCGAAGCCCGGCGTCAGCGCATCCTCCCCATCACCGGCCGGCGCAGCGAGCTGGATATGTTGATCAGCCGCTGGTCCGACGCACAAGCCGGACATGGGCAGATCGCGATCATCCGTGGCAGCCCGGGCATCGGCAAATCGCGATTGCTTTACGATCTGCGCGGCCGGCTCAAGGCCTCCAGTCTGCGGCCTTGGCTTCTGCAATGCACGCCCGGCGGCGAGCGCACGGCATTCTCGCCCATCGCCAACTTGTTCGTCGGCCGACGGCGGTGGCTACAGCAACCCGATGCGGTGTTTGCCAGAGCAGCTCGCCGCCTGGGTGCTTCCAGCCCTGACGAAATAGAACATCTCGGCTTCGCCAGCGGCCTTGTTGCCGTATCCGATGACAATTCGCCCTTGTCGGCGAAGGAAGCCTTGCGGCACACCCGGCAGGCCATACAATCGATGATCACTGCGCGGGTCCGCCGGGGGCCGCTATGTGTCATTATCGAGGACATACATTGGGCCGATCCATCCACCCTGACCGAGTTAGAGGCCCTGGCAAAATGGATTGCCAACAAGCCGCTCCTGATTGTTCTGACGACTCGCGATGATGCGCTTCGGGCAATTTCTGACGAGAGCAACACGCTTGATCTGACCCTGCGGCGGCTGGACCGCGCAGAAACACAGGCGCTTGCAACGGCTCTTTGGGAGATGGTGGCCGAGGACCGGCCAACGCCCGATCAGGTTGCCTTTCTTGCGGCCCTCAGCGAAGGAATTCCTCTGTACCTGGAGGAGTTGGTTCTGTGGCGCCTTCGGATGGAACGGGTTGTAGGTCCCAGCCCGGCATTGCGAAAGGACACTTTGAACGATCCCACAATGCCGCTCAACGACCTGCTGCTTTCGCGCATGACCTTCCTGGGGGAAGGGCGCAAGGTAGCCCAGGTCGCTTCGGTGATTGGCCGCAGCTTCGATCTTTCCATGCTGGAGGAAGTGGCTGGCGATCTGCTTCCAGCGGAGAGTCTGCCTGAGCTTTTACAGCAATTGGTTGAGAACAACATCCTGAGGCAGATATGGCCGCCGCCGGAAGCCGAGTATGAATTTCGTCATTCGCTGCTACGGGAGGCTGCCTACAGTTCGCTCCGGGATGCGGATCGGCGCGTCCTGCATTGGCGGATGTTCAAATGGCTGGAGGATCAGCCTTATGACGATTGGCCCACCATGGATGTGGATCTTGCATGGCATGCCGAAAGAGCCGGCAATTATCGCATTGCTGCGAAGATCCTCGCCAAAGCGGGACGGGACAGCGCGGCGCGTTCTGCCATCGCCGAAGCCAGATCATCCCTTTCCCACGCCCTCGAGCTTACGGATCATATCGACGATGTTGATGCGCGTGAGCGTCTCCATCTGGAAATAGTGGCTGCCCTCGGCCCTCTGTTGACCAGTCAGTTCGGCCCTCGTGACCGACGCGCTCAGCAGCTCTATGATCGTGGCGTCGATATCGCCCGCCGGCGGCCCGGCGCCGAACTCGGTGACCATTTCCCGATATTCTGGGGTTGGTGGTACACCGGATCGGATTTCCGCGTCATGCACGATCGTGCCTTGCGGGTACAGGAGATGCTTGCAGAACTGAAAGATCCCGAAATCCAGCTGCAAATCAACCATTGCATCTGGGCCATCGACTTCAATCTGGGGCGCCATCGGGAGACCCTGCTGGCGATCGAGAAAGGGCTGGCGCTCTATGACGCCACGCGGGCGCAGACGAACCGCGCTCTGTTCGGCGGCCATGATGCGAAAGTATGCGGTTTGGGACAGAAAGCATTGTCACTCTGGCTGACGGGCCAAAGCGAAGCCTCCGACGCTGCTCTGGCGGAGATGCTCGCCTTCATCGATGACATCGGGCACCTTCCGAGCAGGGCGCATGCGTTCGATACGGAGGCGGTCTCGGCATTCTATCGCGAAGACTTCAGCCGTCTTGTGCACATTTCCAAGCGCATGAGAGACTTTGCAGCCAAACATGAAATGGAATTCCTCACAGGCCTTTCCCTGCTGTTCGGCGGCTGGGCCAAGGCACGACTGCAGGATCTCGCGACCGGTCACGAGATGTTCATCACAGGGCTCGGAATCCTGAAGCAGTTGGGCTCGATAGTGGACCTGCCGATCTATCTGTACATGCAGGCAACGATCCTCGGTCTCCAGGGCAAGCCGGATGCGGGCATCATTGCCGTAACCGAGGCCATCAGCCAGGGTAACGAGACAGGTCACAGTTATTGGCTGGCGGAGCTTTATCGTTGCCGGGCGGAACTTCGTGTCCAGGCCAAAATGGATTCTGACCTCGTCGCTCAGGATTTGAGGCTCGCCATGGTCACTGCGACAGAGCAGGGCGCGCGAGCCCTCCTTGACCGCACGATCCGATCGGCCCGAGGATTTGGTTTCGGCGTCGAACTCTCAAATCGGAATTGAAAATTGGAGCCCCGTTTGAGCAAGCTGGCTGCTGCATTGTCTGCGGCCGGTTCGGTGCCATTGCGTGACTTATCGCACCGAACCGATCTTAAAGGCTTGATGGCGCAGCTTTTGCCTCTTTGCGCAAGATGCGGGATCACGCGGCTGGCGGATCTGACCGGGCTCGACCGTATCGGTTTGCCGGTAATCCAGGCCATCCGGCCAGCGGCATTTTCGGAAGTGACGGCCCTTGGGCGTGGCCTGTGCAGGGAGACAGCCGCTGTCGGGGCCGTCATGGAGTCGCTTGAACGCTTCTACTCGGAGAAGGTGAGCGCCGAGCGGCTCTTTTTTGCCAGTGCCGAGGATCTCGCTGTTCCCACCGGCCTGTTCGAAAATCATGTTCTGCCCGAATGCCGGGATGTCTGGCGCACTGTCAGGATTCCCTGGATCATTGGCATCGACGTTTCGTCGAATTCGCCGCATCCGGTACCGTTCGAACTTGTCCATACCTGCTATACCGATCCGCCCCCGATCGGTGACGGCATCTTTCACCGCAGCACGACGGGGCTCGCCTGTCACAGCAGCAAAGCTTACGCATTCTTGCACGGGCTGCTCGAATGCATCGAACGCGATGCCATGGCTCGGGCCTTTGTCACCCACGGCTTCTTCGAAAGGATGCGTCTCTCATTTGCGACGCCGCCGGATGAGGACGTGCAGCGGCTTCTCGAACTCGCGCGCACGAATGGATTGTCCGTCGCGCTCTGGCAGGTCCCCTCGCCAACGGGAGTGCCGGTGGTCTGGTGCCAGGTCATGGAGACTGGTCCCGGCGAGCCGATACTTGCCCTGCCTACAGAGGGGCATGCGGCTGGTGCGAATTTGTGGGCAGCCGCATATAGCGCCATCCTGGAAGCATTGGCGACGCGCGCGGCCGCGATTTCGGGTGCCAGGGAAGATCAGACTCGAAAGCACTACAGAGCCGCTGACTGATCAGCCCCACTTGAGTGGTCCATTTTAAAAGTTAGTGCATCGCCGGTCTTTGGTCCATCGGAAGGATGGTTTCCGGGGCTGGCGGGSGRTAGCCCAATGCGCTGTGTGGTCGTTTCGTGTTGTAGTGCTTCCTCCATTGCTCGATCAGTATTTGTGCCTCGCGGAGGCTGTAGAAGACTTCTCCATTCAGCATTTCATCGCGGAAGCGGGCGTT
>NZ_VLJP01000010.1:42313-82839 GCF_007829525.1 Mesorhizobium sp. J18 | reverse complement strand
TCGCGCCCCGCTTCCCGACTGCCCTCATTCTCTCAATGGCCAGACCGGCAACGGGGCGTGGCAACGGGGAGGCATGTGCCGCTCCTCACCCTCCCCCTTGCGGGGAGGGTCGGCAAGCAATCGGGAGCAGAGCGAAGGATTGCGAGACGGGGTGGGGGTATAAAGCATCCGGCAATGATCATGGAACGGAAAGGACGAGGACTGGTGCGGTACCGAGGCTCATCAGCGACATTTCAGGTGCGGAAAGGGCGAGACCTGGATTCCCGCGACCCTTCCGCTGCTCGCTTCGCTCGCGTTCAGGGCACGGGAATGACGGCGGCATGGGCTGCCTCAGCCAATCGCGAAGGTCGGCGATCTGCCGATGCCGCCCCACCCTCGTCGTCCTCGACCTGGCAGCGCAGCGGAGAGTGTCGGGGGACCTAGGTCTCGACGGCCGATGACGGACGCGGATGGCAGGACGGAGCACAACACTCCGCGCAGAAACAAGGCTCCAGCCATGCCTCGGCAAGCCAGACGACCAGTTTCCTGCCATCTACGGAGCCGCTGCCTGTTACATGCTGATGTGGCCGTGCGGCACGCCATACATCATGCGGGCGAATTCATCACCGGGCACATGAATCAAGGTTCGATGGTCGCCGCCTTCGAACCAGATGTCGTCATGTTCCTCCAGCCCGTCGTCTACCACGCAAGCGAGCCGGTAGGGCACGCCCAGAACCGGCACGGCGCCCTCTTCGCAATCGGGGAACAATGCGCTCGCCTCGCTTTCGGTGGCGATCTCCACGCGGTCTCCGATGATCCCGCGCACCTTGTCGAGATCGACATAGCGGGAAGCAGGCAGAACAGCCAGCACATAGCCGTCGCCCCATCGCAGCACCACGCCCTTGGCAAGCGCGCTGCCCGGAATGTGACCGGCCTCGGCCGTCATCATCGAGCAGCTCGTTCTGGCATGCTTCGTCGCCTCATATGGGATGTGATTGTCGTCCAGATATTCCTGCACCGTTCGCGCGATACCCATGGCGCTTTCCTTTCACCGCGGGCAGCCGTGGTGGCGACCAGCTTTGTCTGCAAGGACATGGGAACGCGCGGGGCGCTAGCGGAACTGTATCCGCCCTGTGACCAGCACCTCGCATTTTCGTCGGCTGGCCGTCGCGCCGCCCTGCCCGAAGCCGGCGCGAATGGTCTTTCAGGATATACCCGCCGGAGAGAAGCCGCAACGAATCAGCTTGTCGCCAGCCGTCTACTCCATGCGCAAGCCGATGCCCGCGAGCGGCAGTCGGGTGAGTTCCGTCGTCCACACCTCGCCCGCGCGCACCGGGAAAGCACGCGTGATCGAGCCTGTCGTGACAAGATCACCCGCCTGCAGGTGGCGGCCGAAGAAAGCGCCATCAAAGCCATCGACAAAATGCCTGAGCGCGCTCAACGGTCCGTCCAGGACATTTTTGGCCGTGCCGCGGTCAATTGCGGTTCCGTCGCGATGCAGGATGACATCGAAATCGGCCAGCAATTCAAGCCAGTCGGACGCAGGCAGTTCGTCAACCGGCAACAGCGGCCCGGCCATCAGCCTCGCATGCATGGCAAAGGCCGCGACGGTATCCGCCGGCCGGAACTTCCAACCGGGATAGACCGACTGGACGATCTCGAATCCATGACCGACGGCATCGATGCAGCCCAGCAATTCCGCCTCGTTCATTCCCGCGCGGGGCGTCCCGGAAAGCCGGAACACGATCTCGGGCTCGACAAGCGGTTCCGTCAAGCGGCCAACGGTGCAGGCGGCCGGCTTGTCCGGACTGCCCGCCTCACCGAGCGTGCCGGCATAGACCGGCCCCCAGATTGGTGCATGCACGCCATATTCGTCCCAGATCGTGCTGTTGGTGAAGCCGATCTTCCAGCCGACGGGCTCCTCGCCCCGGGCCATCCTGCGGGCGGTGATCCTGCCCGAAATGCGATAGGCCTCTTCGAGCGAGAAGTCCGCGCGGCCGCTGCTGATCGTCTCGATCTGACGGGCATCATCCATGGCCGCGAGAATGCGCACCGCCAGCGTCTCGATCTCCGCCTCATTCATCGGCATCGCTGTCTCCTCCCCTTCCAGGCTTTGCGCAATCCTTCGCACCCGCGTCACAGCATGGCCGGGACTTGCGACGAAGCTCGCCGGCTTTACGCTCGGACGCCTTCATTCTACCCTGCCCCCGCCCGGCTCGTAAAAAGGATTCGCCATGGTCGCGCGTGCCTTCACCCTCCTTCTGTCCTTCGCCCTGACCGCGGGCATAGCCGCCATTGCGTCTATAGGGCCAGCATATGCGCAGGAAACGATGATCTCGATCAGCGGCAGCCTCACCTACCGTCAGAAGATTGCCTTGTCGGACAATAGCGTTGCGGTCGTCGAGATACGCGACGCTGCGCAGGCGGCAGGCGCCGAGGCCATAGCTGAACAGCGCATCGCGCTCGAAGGGCGGCAGGTGCCGGTGGATTTCAAGCTCGAGACGAACCGCTCCGGCTTCAAGCAGGGCACCGACTATGTGCTTCGCGGCGTGATCCTGAACGGTGCCGTCGCCACCTGGCTTACCGATCCGGTGCCAATCGACCCGAGCAAAGCCGAGATCGATGTCGGCATGCTGATGCTGAAACAGTCGAGCGAACCAGTACCGTTCGGAGCCGAGGAAGCGGTGACCCGGTTGCAGGACATTCAGGGCACGGAATGGATTGTGGAAGAGATCGGCGGCGGCGAAATCGTCGACAATTCGCGGGTGACGCTCAATTTCGGCATAGACGGTTCGCTCAGCGGCCGCGCATCCTGCAATACCTACAGGGCGAGCTACACCGCAGTCGGCCAGAAGCTGGAAATCGGCGATGCAGTCGCCACCATGATGGCCTGCGCCCCGGTCCTCATGGAACAGGAGCGCAAATTTCTTGACATACTGGCTGCGGTGAAGAGCTTCCAGCTGGATGACAGCGGCGCGCTGGTGCTCGATACCGAAGAGCATGGCGGCACGCTGGTCGCCCGCAGCGAATAGAGCCCAGCCTATACATCCGGCAGGGTGTTCTCGCCCTTGCGGGCCCGGCCATCGACGCGGAAGATGCTCAGCCGTCCTGCCGGTTCGAACCAGGCATGCTCCACCTCGCCGGTATTGCGTATGCCTTCGATTCGAAGGAGCGACATCAGTTCGCGCTTGGTGAGCGAGCCTGAGCCGAGCACCTCCTCCTTCACCTTGCCTTTCTCCACCACCAGGATGGGAACGCCTTCCAGCCTTTCCTCCAGCTTCCTGTCGCGGTTCAGTATCGAGGCCGTCGCCCGATGCAGCAGAATGACGACCGTGATGACGATGATGCCATGCAGGAGCGCCACATCGGGATAGAGCATCGGGTCGCCCGCCGCTGAGCCGACGGCGATCACCAGCACGAATTCGAACGGCCCGATCTGCCCGACGCCGCTCTGGCCCACCATGCGGGCAAGGAAGATCGTGTAGAAATACATTACAACCGTGCGAAGGGCGACTTCGACGAAGAAGCCTATATGCGCCGTATCGGACTCGCCGAAAAGGATGCGTGAAATCTCGGACAAAATGGACATTCGCCGACCCTCTCATTCAGACACCCGACAACGGTACCATCGGATGTCTGGTTCCCGGAACGGCATCATACGTCCCAAAAGGGCGGAGGCCCTTGGCGCTAAGGACAGGGATTGCCGACCTTCTGGTGGAGATCGTCCACGGCCTTCTGCATCTCTTCGGTCCAGGTCACCTCGCCCGCCGCCAGGGCAGCCTGAAGCTGCTCGATCGACGTTGCCCCGACGATGTTTGCGGTCACGAAGGGACGGCTGGTAACAAAGGCGCTGGCGAAAATCGCCGGCTCCAGACCGAAAGAGCGGGCTAGCTCGTTATAGGCGAGATGGGCCTCTGCCGCTCCGGGCTTCTCATAGCGCTGCAGGCGGTCGAAAAGCTGCTTGCGCGAACCCTCGGGAAGCGCGCCATGGTCGTATTTGCCGGTCAGATAGCCCTGCGCCAGAGGCGAATAGGCAAGCAGGCTGACATCCTCCCGGAAACACGCCTCGGCAAGGTTAACCTCGAAGGTGCGGTTGACGAGGTTGTAGGCGTTCTGGATCGAAACGACACGCGGCCCGATCCCCTTCTCGGCCTCCGAGATGAAGCGCATCAACCCCCAGGTGCTTTCGTTCGACAGGCCGAGATGACGGATCTTGCCGGCCTTCACCAGTTCGTCGAATACGGCCAGCGTTTCGGAAATCGGGGTCTCGTCGGCATCCGTTTCGGGATGTCCGTTGACCCGCGTGGGATTGGCACCCCATGGCGTGCGGCGCTCCGGCCAATGGATCTGGTAGAGATCGAGATAATCGGTCTGCAGCTTTGCGAGTGACTTGTCGATTGCATCGAAGATATCGGCTCGCACCAGCCTTGAGGGCCTGCTGCCGCGAAACCAGTCATTCTCCGTACGGCCGACCACCTTGGAGGCCAGGATGACCTTGTCGCGATTGCCTCGCGCCTTCATCCAGGTACCGATGATCGTCTCGGTCCGACCCTGGGTCTCGGCTTTCGGCGGAATGGGATAAAGCTCCGCCGTATCGACGAAATTGACGCCGTTTTCGAAGGCGAGATCAAGCTGTGCGTGGCCTTCGGCTTCGGTGTTCTGCTCACCGAAGGTCATGGTGCCAAGGCAAATCTTGGAAACGAGAATATCGGTGCGGCCGAGACGGCGCTTTTCCATGAAAGTCTCCTGAAGATCGGGCTGGCGGCGCGGGACAGAGCGCCATGGAGAGCCGCCACTATAGGCAACCCGAAACGACCCGCCAAGATGGAATGCTCCGCTTGCAGCAGAGCCGATTCATCAATCTGATTGGCCCTAAGGCAAAGGAAATTTGACTTGTTTGAGCCGGTCAAACCGCTAAAAGCATGGTGCCGGTGCGCCTTTTTGAACGCGGCCGTGCCTTTACGGCACCAAAACCGTGATTTTCACGACAAGTGCCGTCTCAAAGAAAGTCCCGGTCATGACGGCGGTGGTTTCAGGCGCAGGCGCGCCATCGGTCAAATCCTGGCTTGCCGAGGCACGCGCCACACTGGCGCTGGCCTGGCCCATGATTCTGACCAATCTAGCCCAGACCGCCATGACGGTGACCGACGTGATGATGATGGGCCGGCTTTCACCAGAAGCTTTGGCGGCCGGCACACTCGGTCACAACCTCTATTTCCTCCTGCTGATCTTCGGCCTGGGGCTGATGGTGGCCGCATCCCCGATGATGGCGAGCGCGCTTGGCCGCAAACTGCACTCGCTGCGCGAAGTCCGGCGAACGGCACGGCAAGGACTGTGGATGGCGATCGCCGTTTCCGTGCCCATCTGGCTCATTCTGTGGCAGGCAGAGACAATTCTACTGGCGATGGGCCAGGACCCTGCGCTGGCCGGAATCGCCGCGAGCTATGTACGCGCGCTGCAATGGGCAGTACTGCCCTTCTACGGCTATATCGTGCTGCGCTCCTTCATTTCGGCGCTGGAAAGGCCGCGCTGGGCCTTGGCGGTGGCCTTCTTCTGCGTCGCCTTCAACGTGCTCGCCAACTGGTGTCTGATGTTCGGCAATCTCGGCTTTCCGGCGCTCGGCGTGCCTGGCTCCGGCATAGCAACGACGCTTTGCAGCCTTCTGATGTTCTTTGGGCTGACAGCCGTCGTCTCCCTGGACCGCAATTTCCGCCGCTACCGTCTCTTCGGCCGATTCTGGCGGCCGGACTGGCCACGCTTTATTGCTCTCCTGAAACTCGGCCTGCCGATCGCCGGCATTCTCACTTTCGAGGTCTCGATCTTCAACGCCGCGGCGTTTCTCATGGGACTGATCGGCCCGGTTGCGCTCGCCGCCCACGGCATTGCGATCCAGATCGCCTCGGTCAGCTTCATGGTGCCTATGGGACTTGGCCAGGCGGCAACCGTTCGGGTTGGCCGTGCTTTCGGCGCGCGCGATGGCACTGCCGTCACCCGCGCCGGCTGGACCGCCTTCGTGATGGGCGTCAGCTTCATGGCTGCAATGGCGCTTCTGATGCTGCTTGCGCCACGCCTGCTGATCGGCGGTTTCATCAACCTCGAAGCGCCGGGGAATCAGGCCGTGATCAAGATGGCAATCACCTTTCTGGCCTTGGCTGCACTGTTCCAGATTGCCGACGGCGCACAGGCGGTCGCCAGCGGCATGCTGCGCGGCCTGCATGACACGACCGTGCCCATGATCTATGCCGCGATCGGCTATTGGGGCATCGGCCTGCCGCTCGGCGTCGTGCTGGCATTTCAGTTCGGTTACGGAGGCGTCGGAATCTGGCTCGGCCTTTTCATTGGCCTTGCCAGCGTGGCGGTCCTGCTGATCAGCCGCTGGCTTGGGCGCAACCGCCTTGTGCCTTTTTCTGCCTGAGCCGCTTCGTCTCCTAGGCGTATTAATCAGCCAAGAAAAGCGGTTCAATCGGGGACGAAAAGACGCTGCCGCCTCAATGACAAAATCGGCGCTATGATTCCGGTCCGTTACGGGAGGCCGCTATGAAATATCCGCTTTTCGGTGCCGCCGTTTTCAGTCTCGCGTCCATTGTCCCGGCGGCAGGCGCCGAACCGCCCTATCTCGACGACCGGTCGAGCGCGGAAGCGCTTGTCCGTTCCCTCTACAACGCCATCGACCGCAAGGAATATTCGCGTGCCTTCAGCTATTTCGCGGAACCGCCGTCGAAAGACCTGGAAACCTATGCCAAGGGCTATGCCGATACCGAATCCGTCGATCTGCTGACCGGCCAGGCGTCCAGCGAGGGTGCGGCGGGCAGCGTATACTATTCCCTTCCCGTGGCTATCCGCGCCACCGCCGCCGACGGCACGGAGCGCATGTTCGCCGGCTGCTATACCCTGCGGCTGGCCAATCCGCAGATACAGGAAAGCTCCTTCACGCCCCTGCATATCGAAAGCGGCGAGTTGAAGCCCGCCGAAGGCCCGCTGGAGGAAGCGCTGCCGGAAAAATGCGGTGACGGCCCCCCGGCGCCGCCGGTTGATGCCACGCTGGAGCGGGCCCGGAAAGCTTTCGCCGCTAGCTATGGCGGCATCTGCGATTCCCCTTCGGTCGATGCGGATGATGGCGCGGCGGAGCCGCAAACCTATCCCATCTCCTTCAACTATCCTTATGACGAGGAAAGCGAGCCCAGGCGCGAGGCGAAGCTTTTCCGCTTCTGGTGCATGACGGGCGCATATAACGAGGTGCATGTCTACTACCTGGCAAGTGACAGCGGCGAGGTCAGCCAGCTCCAGTTCGCCACGCCGGAACTCGATATCCGCTACGAAAACGACGACCCGGAAGGAGCCGTGCGGGAAGTGAACCTCATCGGCTTTACCGCGCAGGACCAGTTGGTGAATTCCGAATATGATGAGGCCACACTGACCCTCACCTCCCATGCCAAATGGCGGGGGGTCGGAGACGCTTCGGAGAACGGCACCTGGATCTTCCGCTCGGGCACCTTCTCCCTCGTCAAGTATGACGTCGACGCCTCCTATGACGGAGAGATCAATCCCGAAACGGTGATCGACTATCACGGCGGGCCATAACCGTCCTTATGGCCGGGCCGACAGCATCCAGTTCAGGGTTTCGCGCCAGTCGGTCATGCGGATCGGGGTGCCATGCGTGCCGGTCTCGAAGCGCACGAACCGGGCCGGGTAGCCAGGCGCTTTCTCCCGGATCGATCTGAAAAAGGCTTCCTGCTTTTCGACAGCAAAGACCGTGTCACGGCTGCCATGGCTGAAAAAAAGCGGCACGCGTCTTTTGAAGGCTGTACTTTCGAAAAATCGGCTATCCCACAGGGATCCAAGTAGAAGAAGGCCGCTCAATTGCCGAGCAGCCGCCGGATCATGGGCGAGCCGCCAGCACAGCGCCCCACCCATGGAGCCGCACGCGACGAAGACCGGCGCATGCGGAGACCTGCTCGCATAAAGGGATATGAGCGCCGCGATCTCGGCCGCACCTTTGGTCTCGAAATCGGAAAAGTCCGGTGAAAGGTAAAGGCCGCCGTTGCGGCCCATCAGGTTCTTGATGCGGTTGAAATTGCCGCCGAAGGTAAAGTCGTCTGCTCCCTGCTTGCGGCTGCCGCCCTGCCCGTGCAGGTAGACGACGATCATGCTGGCCCCTTCCCGCCGACCGACGGCGACGTGAGGTATTTTGCCGGCACCGGTTTCGGCCACCAGATCCTGCTGCATGGAGCGGATACCGGTCGAGATGTAGCGGCCATGAGCACGGCGCTCCGGGATCTGGTCACGGCCATTGATATCGCGCATTTCGCGATAGTCGACGACGCGATAGGCGCCGCCGTCACTTTGCGAAAGGATGGCCGGATAGGCGAAAAGCTGGTCCTTGTAGGGAGCGAGCTGGAACGCGTCTGCGGGATTGGCGAGGAGGAAGACGGAGAGGAAGAGAAGAGTTGCCAACGGGTAGCTGGTTTGGGGCTTACGACCCACTCGCGTGACGAAGGCATTCTTCCTGCCTCCCTCTGGCCTCTCAGCAACCGTACTGAATATCATCAGCCGCACTACTGCCCCTGCGGGCTCAACACGCCGCCGGCCTCGCGCAGGGCTTCCGGCGTATCGACATCAATGCTGGCGGCTTCTCCGATCTCCACGTCGATCACCTCCAGCGGGCTCGACTCCACCACCTGCCGGGCACCGGTGTCGCCTTCGAGGTTCTCGATTTCGCCAAAGAGCGCCCGCGGCAGAAGAACAGGATTGCCGCGCTTGCCGTTATGGGCCGCACGGACCACGGCCTTCCCCCCGGAAGCGGCGAAGGCTTCAATGAGCATGTCGAGATCCGCCGTAGTTATTCCGGGCATGTCGGCAAGGACGATCAGCGCCCCGGCAACATCAGCCGGAAGCGCGTGGATTCCGGCCTTGAGCGAGCTTGCAAGGCCGCTGGCATAGTCCGGATTTTCCACGAGCTTCACATCAAGATTTGACACCAGCCTTTTGATTTCATTTGCCTGGTGACCGGTCACGACGATGGTGCCGGCGACCTTGGAATTGACAATGCGGCCGGCGGTGCGCCGAGCCAGCGGAACACCGGCAAAATCAGCGAGCAGTTTGTTGCCGGCGCCCATGCGGCTCGACTTTCCGGCGGCAAGCAGCACCGCCCAGACGGAATCGCCTTCCGGCTTGCGAATGGATTCACGCGGTTGCGGACGCGTCGGGATTTCCATCAGAAGGCCGCCGACGCCCATGCCGCCGATGTCCTCCGAAGTCACCTCCACGCCCGCCATGAGCCGGTCCAGCACCCAGTCGAAGCCGTTCAGCTTCGGACTGCGGGCGCAGCCGGGGGCGCCAATGACCGGCTTGCCATCGAGCGAGCCCAATACCAGCAGATTGCCGGGATCGACGGGCATACCGACGCGCTCGACGTGGCCACCGGCCTGACGGATAGCCGCCGGTATCACATCGTCCTCGTCGCATATCGCCGAGGCGCCGAAGACGAGCACGAGGTCGTTGTCCCTCGCCAGTTCGCCAATCACCTTGGCGACGGCATCCTGCTCGTGGCGCGGCCGCAACTCCCTGGTGACGGAACCGGAAGAACGCTCCAGACGCGAAGCGGTGGTGCGGGCCGTCTTGTCGAGCACGCTTTCCTTGAGGCTCGGCAGCACCGTCTGGGCAAGGCCAATCCGGCGCGGCGCGAAGGGATGAACGGAGAAGGCTTCGCTGCCTCGCGCGATCTCCGAGGCCCGCTCCACGAGCGGGCCGGGCACGGCAAAAGGAATGATCTTGACCGTGGCCACCATCTGACCGGCCTCGACACGCGCATATTGCGCCACCGTCGCGATGGTCACCGCCGGGTCGATGCCATTGATTGCGTCGATCAGATCCTTGTCGACGGTGAAGATGCCGGCCTTTTCGGCATGCAGGTTGACGCGGCCGGTCGCTGCCGGCTTCATCTCGACATTCGCCGTGCGAAGCGCCTGCGCGATCCGTGTCGCGGCAACATCCTCGTCGAGGTCGTCGGTGCCGAGCACAGCGGCAGTCACCTCGGCAATGCCGGCTTCCTGCAACAGGGCAATATCTTCAGCCGTCAGCCGATGGGCTTTGCGGAGACGTTTTCCGCCCGCCATGGTGGCATGCGCCAATATCGCGCCTTCCGCTTGCCCGACCGGTACCGGTCCGAATTTCATGCCGCCTTGCCTCTGGCCGTCCGGCTTTCCAGGCCGCGCGAGCGCAGCGCGAGGATGATCTGGGCCAATATGGCTACCGCGATCTCCTGCGGGCTGGAGGCTCCGATATCCAGGCCGATCGGCGCATGAATGGCTTCGATAGCCGACGAAGAAATCCCCATGCCCGTCAGCCGTTCAACACGACTGGCGTGAGTCTTCCGGCTGCCCAGCGCGCCGATATAGAAGCATCCGGCCTCCAGGGCGGCCTTCAGCGCCGGATCGTCTATCTTCGGGTCATGGGTGAGTGCGGCCAGCGCGGTAAAGGTATCGAGCGGACGGCGCTCCAGCACCTCATCGGGCCATTCCGCATAAAGCGGCACATCCGGGAAGCGTTCCGGCGAGGCGAAGGCCGTGCGCGGATCGATAATCTCCATGTCGAAGCCGGCGATCCTGGCCATCGGAGCCATAGCCTGGCTGATATGGACAGCGCCGATCACCACCAGCCGTGGCGGAGGAACATGGACGTTCAGGAAATAGCTGCGGTTCTCGATCTCGACCGAACCCGACCTGCCCGACCGGAAGGCTTTCGAAATCGCCTCCCCCAATTCTCCGGTGACCGGATCACCTTCGAGAATCACGCGGTCGCGGCCGTCGCCGAGATCGGTGAGCAGAACCACCGCCCGCCTTTCGCGCCGGGCCGCGTTGAGCTTCTTGAGGGAATAGGGGTCCATGATCAGCCGAGCCGTTCGACATAGACTTTGATGCGGCCGCCGCAGGAAAGGCCGACGCGCCAGGCGGTCTCGTCGGCCACACCGAATTCCAGCATGCGTGGCTTGCCGTCTTCCAACACCTCCGCCGCCTCGGCCACGACTGCGCCTTCGACACAGCCGCCGGAAACGGAACCCTCGAAATTGCCCTCAGCGTCGATCACCAGGTGGCTGCCGATGGGGCGTGGCGCCGAGCCCCAGGTTTCCACCACCGTGGCGATGACGACATCCCTGCCGTCCTTCATCCAGTCCTCGGCGATCATCAGCGGATCGCGCGTCTCGGTCACTGCTGTTTCCTGCATGGGAGCCTCCTGCAGAATGTTATCCGTATATGGTCATGCCGCGGCGTCCTTGCCAAGCCACAGACGCGGATCCGCAACCCGCGGCCGCTCAGAGCCGAGCGAGTCGCAGAGGTCCGAAAGCGCGTTCAGGGTGTGGACCGGCCGGAACTCGTCCACATGCGGCAGCATCGCCCTCACCCCACGCGCCCGCGCCTCGAAGGCGTCGAAACGCAACAGCGGGTTGAGCCAGATCAGCCGCCGGCACGACTTGTGCAGCCGCTCCATCTCGCGGCCGAGATGCTCGACATTGTCACGCTCCAGCCCGTCGGTGATCAGCAGCACGACCGCGCCCTGGCTCAGCACCCGGCGCGACCAGAGCCGGTTGAACTCGCCGATCGCCTCCCCGATCCGCGTGCCGCCCGACCAGTCGCGCACGGCCTGCGCGCATTCGGCAAGCGCCTCGTCGGGGTCGCGGTGGCGCATCTGGCGGGTGAGATTGGTGAGCCTCGTGCCGAACACAAAGCTGTGCACACGCCGACGCTTCTCGGTCAGCGCATGCAGGAAATGCAGGAAGATGCGCGTGTACTGGCTCATGGAGCCGGAAATATCGGCGATCGCCACCAGCGGCGGRKGGACCAGCCGTTGCGACCGGAAGCGCGGCAGGATGATGTCGCCGCCGGKACGCAAGCCGGTGCGCATCATGGCGCGCGGGTCCGTGCGGGGGCCACGCGGGTCCGGCCGGAAGCGGCGTGTGCGAACAAGGTCGAAAGGCAATGTCAGCGTGGAGATGGCACGCTTGGCGTCGGCAAGCTCCGTGGCCGTCATCTGCGCGAAATCGCGGTCGCGCAGCACCTCGTTGCCGGAAAAGGTGAAACGGGCATCGATCTCCAGTTCCGGTATTTCGCGCGCTGGCTGCTTTTTGCGATGCGCTTCGAATAAGGCATCGCCGACGCGCGTCTCGGCCGCGCGCGGCTTTTCCTTTTCGCGCATGTCGGGCGCGACCGGTGAAAACATGGCCAGCATCTTCTCGATGAGCTCGCGCGAGCGCCAGAAGAGCCGGAAAGCCTCGTCGAAGATCGCATGATCCTCGTGCCGCGTCACCAGGACCGCGTGAAGGGTCCAGTAGAAATCTTCACGCGTCGAGATGCCCGCGGCCAGCACCGCCTCTATGGCGTCTTTCACCGCCGCCGGCCCGACACGCAGGCCGGCCTTGCGCAAGGTGCGGGCGAAATAAACGATATTGTCGGCAATCCGCCCGTCCGGCTTGGCGGCGTTGGGGAGAGGATCGCTGAAATTGTCTTGCATGGCGCTCAGGCCGCGGAAAGCTCGGCCTTCACCTCGTTCAGTATGCGCCGCCCCTCGCCCTGCTCTATGCGGGCAATGTCGTCCTGATATTTGAGCAGCACGCCGAGCGTGTCGGAAACCGTCTCGGGATCGAGCGCGACCTTGTCGAGTTCCGTCAGCGCGCCGGCCCAGTCGATGGTCTCGGCCACGCCGGGAACCTTGAAGAGATCCATCTCGCGCAGCCTCTGGATGAAGCTCACCACCTCCGCCGAAAGCCGTCTGTTGGCGTTCGGCACCTTGCGGTGCACGATCTCCAGCTCGCGTTCCGCATTCGGGTAGTCGACCCAATGGTAGAGGCAGCGGCGCTTCAGCGCATCGTGGATTTCGCGGGTACGGTTGGTGGTGATAATGACGATCGGCGGCTCTTCGGCGCGGATGGTGCCGAGTTCGGGGATTGTCACCTGATAATCAGACAGGATTTCGAGAAGGAAGGCCTCGAAGGCCTCGTCGGTACGATCGAGTTCATCGATCAGGAAAACCGGCGCCTGTCCCGCCGTCCCGCTCAGGGCGTCGAGCACCGGCCGGCGGATCAGATATTTTTCCGCGAAGACATTGCGCTCCATGGCATCGCGATCGACGCCGCCGGCGGCCTCCTCCATGCGGATTTCGATCATCTGGGCGGCATAGTTCCACTCATAGACCGCCGAGGACACATCCAGGCCCTCGTAGCATTGCAGGCGGATCAGCCGGCGGCCGAGAGAGCTGGCCAGGACCTTGGCGATCTCGGTCTTGCCGACACCCGCCTCGCCCTCGAGAAAAAGCGGGCGGCGCATCTTGAGGCTGAGATAGAGCACCGTCGCCAGCGAACGCTCGGCGACATAATCGGCAGCGGCAAGAAGCTCCATCGTCTCGTCGATGGATTGCGGAAGGCCGCGCGGGGCGAGTTCTGCCGGCTTGGCCATGCCGTCTCCGGAAGATGCGGGTGCCATCCTGCGTTCACCCCTGCAACACGCGATAGCCGCGATCGTGATAGATCAGCGGCTTGAGGTTAGCGCCCACGCGCAAGCCTGTCACCTTGCCGAAATAGACCCGATGGGTGGCGAAGTCCTTCGCCTCGACAAGCTGGCAGTCAAAAATCGCCATCGCGTCTACCAAAGTCGGCGCGCCGGTGGAAAGCGTGTCCCATTCACCAAGCGCGAAGCGCTCGTCCTGCGACAGGGCGGTAAGTCCGGAAAAAGCGTCTGAAAGCTCCCTGTGGCCGGACGAAAGCGTATTCAGCGCGAAAACGCCATTGTGCAGGAAGAGATCGTTGCTGGTGTTCTGCCGGTTCAGGCAGACCAGCACCGTCGGCGGATTGTCCGAGACCGAGCAGGCCGCAATCACGGTTACGCCTCGCCGCCCCGCCTCGCCGTCGGTGGTCACCACATGGACGGCGCCGGCGAAATGGGCCATGGCGTCGCGATAATCCTGCGGCTCGATATCTTTGATTTTCAGCACGACCGATCCCGTATACTGCATTCAATATAGGTTGAAGCACTTTGCTCACAAGCATGAGCCTGCTCCAATAGCGTGTTGCACGGCGCGCCGCCAGCATTTACCAGTTTGCCGGGTTCGCGCTCAGTGACCGGTCATACGGGGGAAACAGACTGCCTTCCATGCGCCTCGCTTCTCTCTTCCTGTTCATGGCAGCCGGATTCGCTTCCGGTGCTGCGCATGCATTGGAAATGAGGATCGGACTTTCCGCGCCCCTGACGGAAACCGCCGAGCGGCTGGGTCAGCAATTGCGGCAAGGGGCCGAGGCAGCCGCGTCAGCCATCGGGCAGCATGATGTCAGCCTTGCGGTCGCGGACGACCGATGCAGCGCCGAGGCGGGAGCCGCGGCGGCACGGCAGTTCGTCGAGCAGCGCGTCTCCGTCGTCATCGGTTTCCTCTGCACCGAATCGATCGAGGCCGCATTGCCGATCCTGAAAGATGCGGGCATTCCCGTAATAACGCCCGGCGTGAGAACCAACAGTCTGACGGACAATCGCGAAAGGACCGGGTGGCCGGTCTACCGGCTGGCCCCTCGTGCGGACCAGGAGGAAAAGGCCGTAGCCGAGATCGTCATCGACCGCTGGCGCAACCAACATTTCGCTATTATCGACGACGGCACGATCTATGGCCGCAACCTTGCCGAAAATCTTCGCGCCGCGGCGGAGTTGCAAGGCTTGAAGCCGGTCTTCATCGATACTTACCGCCCGCAACTCGACAATCAGATCGGGCTCGTCGGACGGTTGCGCAGGGCCGGTGCGACCCATGTCTTCGTCGGCGGAGACCGCAGCGATATCGCCATCATCGCGCGCGACGCCGCCTCGCTGGACTACGAGCTGGCAATCGCCGGGGGCGAGGCATTGCGCGCGGAAGGCAACTCCGTGCCGCTGGCGCGCGGCGTGCTGATGATCGGTCTGCCTCTCCCCGCCGAGATTGCGTCGGAGGATGCGCTGCAAGCACTCGAAGCCGCCAATATCGTGCCGGACGGCTATGCCATTCCCGGTTATGCCGCCCTGCAGGTTGCTGTCGCGGCCCTGGAGCAGGCGGAAACGGAAAACAGGCCCGTTGCGGAAATCCTTTCCTCGTCGGAATTCGAAACGGCCCTCGGACCGGTGAATTTCGACGAAAAGGGCGATCCGGCGCAAAACCCTTATCGTCTCTTCCGTTTCGACGGCGCCGAATTCATGGAAGTGCAATAGAAATGCCGACAAAGACTCGCTCGGGACCGAACAATCTCATCACGGACGTGGCCGGCCTGCGGGTCGGCAACCATTCGGACAAGCGCCTGAAATCCGGCGTGACGGTCGTGATCTGCGACGAGCCGGCGGTCGCCGGTGTGCAGGTATTGGGCGGTGCTCCGGGAACGCGGGAAACCGATCTCCTGGAGCCGCATAATTCCGTCGAACGCGTCAATGCGCTGGCGCTTTCCGGCGGCTCGGCCTTCGGGCTCGATGCCGCCTCCGGCGTGCAGGCCTGGCTGCGCGAGCAGGGAGCGGGCTTCGAGATCGCAGGCCACCGCGTTCCGATCGTGCCTGCGGCCATCCTGTTCGACCTGCCGAATGGCGGTGACAAGGACTGGGGGCGCCATTCGCCGTATAGGGAATTCGGCTTCGAGGCGGCAGGCAATGCAGGAACCAGCTTCGACATCGGAACGGCCGGCGCGGGCGCCGGGGCAATGGTCGCCGGACTGAAGGGCGGCCTCGGCTCCGCCTCGACCGTCATGGAAAACGGCATCACGCTCGGCGCATTGGTAGCCGTAAACGCCGTCGGTTCGGTCACGGTTGGCCGCAGCCCGCATTTCTGGGCTGCTCCTTTCGAGATCGGCGGGGAGTTCGGCGGCCTCGGCCTGCCCTCGCCCATGCCGGACGATGCGCAGGAAGTCATCCTGAAAGGCCGCGAGATCGTAAAGGCAGGCGCCAACACCACCATAGGGATCATCGCAACCGATGCGGAGCTCACCAGCGCGGCCGCCAAGCGGCTTGCAATCGCCGCCCATGACGGCTTCGCACGAGCGATATGGCCGGCCCACACACCGGTCGACGGAGATCTCGTCTTTGCCCTTGCCACAGGACGCAATAAAACCGCGCTCGACCTCGAGACATCCATTGATTTCTACGCTGCTGCGGCACAGACCATGGCGCGGGCGATCGCCCGCGGGGTCCATGCGGCCACGGCCGAACCCGGCGATCTCCTGCCGGTGTGGCGCTCGCGGATAAAAGGATAGGATATGCGTTTTCGCATCGGATCAATACTGGTCACGGCGTTCAGCGCCCTCGCCTCGTCCGTATATGCCGACGACACCGCCTCGGTTGAAGTGCTCGGCTTCAGCGAGGACGGCAGGATCTTCGCCTTCGAGGAATACGGGATCCAGGATGGCTCCGGGTTTCCCTACGCCAACCGCTTCTATATCGACACCACGAAGGATGGATTCGTTGCCGGAACGCCGATCCGGGTGCGGCTGGACGACGAAGGCGCCAGTCTCGATGCAGCGCGCGAGGAAGCCAGGGAGGCCGGCCAGTCGATCCTCGCTGACGAGGAATTGCAGGAAAATCGCGGAAACACCGCAGGCTGGAACCCGGTAACTGAGTATTCGGCCGATCCGAAACGCATCAGCGTCAATCCGAGGCCAGTATTTCCGCCAGTCGATGACGCGCTTGAGTTCCGGCTGGAGGAACTGGCGCTGGAGCCGCCGGAACACTGCGATGCGCTCGGCGGCGACATTGTCGGCTTTCGCCTTACGCGGATAGCCACCGTACCCGGCGAACAGACGGAAATCATACACGAGGACAAGATGGTACCCTCGAGCCGCCGTTGTCCGCTCGGTTATCAGATCGGCGGCGTACAGACCTTTTTTCCCGCCGAAGGCCCGCCAGTCTTCGCCGTCCTCGTTGCCATCAGAAGCTTCGGCTTCGAAGGGCCGGACTATCGCTGGATGGCAGTGACGGGACGGTTTTGAGGCGCTTCTTGCGTTGAGCAAGCCGCCGGGGTCTGGTACGAGCCAGGCGACAGAATTCTTCGATATGGGCCAAAAGCATGATTCCGCGCTATTCGCGACCTGAAATGGTCGCCATCTGGTCGCCCGAGACCAAGTTCCGCATCTGGTTCGAGATCGAGGCGCATGCCTGCGACGCACTGGCGGAGCTAGGCATCATCCCGGCCGAGGCCGCAAGGACTATCTGGGAAAAAGGCGGCAAGGCCGAATTCGACATCGCCCGAATCGACGAGATCGAGCGCGAGACGAAGCATGACGTCATCGCCTTCCTGACACATCTGGCCGAAATCGTCGGCCCCGATGCCCGCTTCGTGCATCAGGGCATGACCTCGTCGGACGTGCTGGACACCTGCCTGAGCGTGCAGCTCAAGCGGGCCAGCGACATATTGCTGGCCGATCTCGACGCCCTGCTCGCGGCGCTGGAAAAACGCGCATTCGAGCACAAGGATACGGTGACCATCGGCCGCAGCCACGGCATCCATGCAGAGCCAACGACCTTCGGCGTCAAGCTGGCCTATGCCTATGCGGAATTCTCCCGCTGCCGGGAACGGCTGGTCAGGGCGCGCGACGAAGTCGCCACCTGCGCCATTTCCGGCGCGGTCGGCACTTTCGCCAATATCGACCCGCGCGTCGAAGAGCATGTGGCCGAAAAGCTTGGTCTGAAGCCCGAGCCAGTCTCGACGCAGGTCATTCCGCGGGACCGCCATGCCATGTTCTTTGCCACCCTCGCCGTCATCGCCTCGTCGGTGGAGCGCCTCGCGACCGAAATACGCCATCTGCAGCGCACGGAAGTTCTGGAGGCGGAGGAATACTTCTCGCCGGGCCAGAAGGGCTCGTCGGCAATGCCGCACAAGCGCAACCCCGTATTGACCGAGAACCTGACCGGCCTCGCCCGCATGGTCCGCGCCTTCGCCCAGCCGGCAATGGAGAATGTCGCGCTATGGCACGAACGCGACATCTCGCATTCCTCGGTCGAGCGCATGATCGGACCGGATGCGACCGTCACTCTCGATTTCGCCCTCGCCCGGCTGACGGGCGTGGTGGAGAAGCTGGTGGTCTACCCCGAGAACATGATGAAGAATCTCGACCGCTTCCGCGGCCTGGTGCATTCGCAGCGCGTTCTGCTGGCACTGACCCAGGCAGGTGTCAGCCGCGAGGACGCCTATCGGCTGGTGCAGAGAAACGCCATGAAGGTCTGGGAAGAAGGCGCTGATTTTCTTCAGGAACTCCTCGCGGACAAGGACGTGCGGGCAGCTCTATCCGAAGACGACATCCGCAAGAAATTCGACCTCGGCTATCACACCAAGCATGTCGAAACGATCTTCAAGCGGGTGTTTGGCCGCGCCTGAAGGATCGGGAATCCGCAATATTGACCTTTGGGAACCCGGCTTCCCCGTCGGCGTTTATGCTCCGGCTGGTTCAGTAACGGAGAGCAGAAATGACCGAGGGCGAGGTCGCGACGCATAAAGGCAATCGGGCGCGGTGGTTCATGGCGGGAGTCGTCGCGACCTGTCTCATGTTCGCAGGGTTCATGTATCTCGATGGTTACTTTAACGAGAGCAGCGCGGAAGGTGTAACTGCCGACATGCCGAAGGGGATACTTCTCGAGAAGAAATGACCTTGGCGGAGTAGCGCGAAGCCCAATCTTGCCCACTTATCCGGTGACCGGAGAAAGCCTGATTTCGGTGCCCCAGGGATCCTCGAACAGCTTCGTCGCAGTGGCATTCCTGTCCTGCAGTTCCACCCAGGCCAGCCCCGTGCGATGAGGATCGCGTCTGCCCGCGCCGACGCTGCGCCAGGAATTGGCGCCGATATGATGGTGATAGCCGCCGGAAGAAAGGAATACGGCCGCGTCGCCATAGCGCGCCATGGTGGCGAAGCCCATTTCGCCGTTCCACCAGTCCTCGGCCTTTTTCGGATCGCCGACACGCAGATGAACATGGCCGACCACGCTGCCATCCGGCGCGCCTTTCCACCTATCTCCCTCCGAAATCGTGCCGAGGAGAGCTTCGATATCGAGCGGAATGGTCGCCATTTCGACCTCGGAGCCCTTCATCGGCCACTGTTCGCGCGGACGGTCGGCATAGATCTCAATGCCGTTGCCCTCCGGATCGGTCAGATAAAGGGCCTCGCTGACCAGATGATCCGATGCCCCGTCTATCCTGATGCGCTTTTCGATCGCATGACGGATCCAGCGCGCGAGATCCTCGCGGGCCGGCAACAGAAAGGCCGTGTGGAACAAGCCGGCAGCACGCGGATTGTCCGGCTCGGCGCTCCGGTCCTCCTCGATTTCCAGAAGCGGGCGCTGGCCGGTCCCAAGCACGATGTTGCCATCGGTGCGGGAAAGCTCAGTGAGACCGATCACCTCCCGGTAGTAGCGCGCAAGCGCGTCGGCGTCGCGCGCCTTCAATCCGACCCTGGAAACGCTGACGGGCGTCGTCACGGCAAAGGGCAAGGGACTCATTCAGACTCCTTTCGGCGGATTTCGCCTTTTTGTCATTAGGTCGGGAAAGGAAGGAGCCGGGCAAGATGGCTGATTGCAGACACGCTGTTCAGTAAACCGAAACATAGCCGCGCGGCATGTCTGCAAAGAGTGCCTGTTGCGAAGCCAAAAGCGCATGGTTACATCCGGGACCATGAAAGCCAAGGACGCAGACATCCTCATCATTCCGGGATATACGAATTCCGGTCCCGACCATTGGCAAAGCCGGTGGCAGGCCCGGCTTTCCACCGCCCGCCGCGTGGAACAGGAGGAATGGTCGAAGCCGGTACGCGAGGATTGGGTCGCGAAAGTGGCGGAGGCGGTGAACGAGGCCGTGAAACCGGTGGTGCTGGTTGCTCATTCTCTCGGTGTGCCGACGGCAATTCATGCCTTGCCCGAATTTCGCAAACCGGTCGCGGGCGCCTTCTTCGTAGCCCCGCCCGATGTCGCGAATGGCAACATCCGGCCGAAACACCTGATGACCTTCGGACCCTATCCGCGCGATCCCTTGCCCTTTCCTTCGGTGACCGTGGCGAGCCGCAACGACGATTTTTGTGCCTTCGAGGTCGCCGAGGATGCGGCCGCCGCCTGGGGTTCACTCTTTCTCGACGCCGGCCATGCCGGACACATCAACGCCGAATCGGGCTACGGCCCATGGCCGGAAGGCTCCATGGCCTTCGCCAAATTCCTGTCGAAGCTGTAGGCGCGACCCGCCTATTCCATTGACGCGCGGGCGTCGGCAAGCAGGGCTTTCGCCCCCAGCGCCATGTATCGCGCCTCATTGCCGACGGCGAAGAGGTTGAAGCCCATGCCGGCAAAGCGGCCGACAAGGCCCGGATCAACCACGTAGATCGCCGCCAGCTTGCCGGCATTCGTTGCTCGCTCGACGATGGTCGCGATGGCCGCCATCATGTCCTCGAGGGTGGGATTAACGGTGCGGCCGCCGGACCATGCGATGGAAAAATCGGAAGGGCCGACGAATACGCCGTCTATGCCAGGGACGCCGAGGATTCCGTCCAGCGCCTCCAATGCGGCGCGCGTCTCGATCATGGCAAAAGCGAGCGTGTCGCGATTGGCCGATTCCAGCCATGCCTGCTGGTCCAGGGTACCTTTGCGGGGCATAGCGAAACTGGGCCCCCAGGAGCGCTGGCCGACCGGCGGATATTTCATGGCGGCAGCGAAAAGACGCGCATCCTCGACAGAATTCACCATGGGAGCGATGACCGCTTCGGCGCCGAAATCCAGCGCCCGGCTCGCCATGTCGAAGCGGCCGACCGGAATTCTGACAATGCCGTGCCGGCCCTTGGTGCGAATCGGGAACAGGCACCGCAGCACGCTGTCCTCGTGGTGCCCGCCATGCTGCATGTCGAGCGTCACGGCGTCGAATTCCGCCGCAGCCAGCATCTCGGCCGTTATGGCGTCCGGAATGGCTGACCATGAGGTAAAAAGCGTTTCGCCCGCCCGCAGGCGCTCGGCTAAGGACATGAAACAGAATCCCGGGTCAAAAAATTCGCTCGCGAATGTGGCGAAGGGCAGACTTCGGCACAGGAGCCCGTACGGGGGCTACTTTACTGCTGGCTCTTCTGGATGTCTTCGACGGCCTGGGCCAGCAGCTCATCCATGGTGCGGCGAATCTGATGATCCGATTGGGCAACGCCCGCCGCGTCGAAATCCTTGCGGACCTTGCGGAAGACGTCGTGATCGCCGGCTTCCTCGAAATCGGCATTCATGACTTCGCGCGCATAGGCCTCGGCTTCGTCCCCGCTTTTGCCGAGTTTCTCGGCCGCCCAGAGGCCGAACAGCTTGTTTCGGCGGGACATTGCCCTGAATTTCAGTTCCTCGTCGCGGACGAACATCCGCTCGAAAGCTTCCTCGCGATCCTTCATCGATGTCATTTGCATTCCTCCGGCTTCGGCGACACATAGATGAATATGCACTTCCCGGACAGAAATCAAAGGCTGCGAGAGGATCGACTTTGTCGCACAGGAAACCGGTTGACGGGAGCAAATGGCAATTGAGCCGCGCGCCTGTTTGCGCTAGAGACCGCCTTGAAACCTGTCTCGCGTCCTCGATTTTGCCGCGTCATGCCGAGACGGCACCGTCAGACGCTCCAGACCAGAGAAAACAATGAATCGTCGCCGCCGTATCTACGAAGGCAAGGCCAAGATCCTTTACGAAGGACCGGAGCCTGGCACGCTGATCCAGTTCTTCAAGGACGATGCAACCGCCTTCAACAAGAAGAAACATGAGATTGTGGACGGCAAGGGCGTCCTCAACAATCGCATCTCGGAATTCATCTTCGAGCACCTGAACCGCATCGGAATTCCGACGCATTTCATCCGCCGCCTCAATATGCGGGAGCAATTGATCAAGGAAGTCGAGATCATCCCGCTCGAAGTGGTGGTGCGCAATGTTGCCGCCGGATCGCTGGCGAAGCGGCTCGGCATCGAGGAAGGCACGATCCTGCCGCGCTCGATCATCGAATTCTACTACAAGGCCGATGCGCTGGACGATCCGATGGTATCGGAAGAGCATATCACCGCCTTCGGCTGGGCGAACCCGCAGGAAATCGACGACATCATGGCGCTCGCCATCCGTGTCAATGATTTCCTTTCCGGCCTTTTTCTGGGCGTCGGCATCCAGCTTGTCGATTTCAAGATGGAATGCGGACGGCTCTGGGAAGGCGACATGATGCGCATCGTCGTTGCCGACGAGATTTCGCCGGATTCCTGCCGGCTCTGGGATGTCGCCACAAAGGACAAGCTCGACAAGGATCGTTTCCGCCGCGACATGGGAGGACTCGTCGAGGCCTATCAGGAAGTGGCACGCCGCCTCGGCATCATGAACGAGAACGAGCCGGCGCGGCCTTCGGGTCCCGTGCTGGTTTCGTCCAAGGACAACAAGACCCGTCACTGACCGTTCGGAGTATTTGCAGCCGTGATCAAGGCCCGCGTCACCGTTACGCTGAAGAATGGCGTTCTCGATCCGCAGGGAAAAGCGATCGAGCACGCGCTTGCCAGCCTTGGCTTTTCCGGCGTCGGCTCGGTTCGCCAGGGCAAGGTGTTCGACCTGGAGCTGGAAGGCGCAGACAAGGGCAAGGCCGAAGCCGAATTGAAAGCCATGTGCGACAAGCTTCTGGCGAATACGGTGATTGAGGATTACACTGTAAGCATAACCTGAGGTTGTATGGAGCTTGCGGTGGCCGACGTTACGAACGAATTGATGTACGAGCTGTCGAAGAAGATCCACTTCAGGCTGGATAAGATCGACGCCGGAATAGATGAGTTGCGCCACAGCCATGGTGCCATGCGCGGTCATATGATCTCGATACAGACCGATATCTCGAATATCTATGCCAGCATCGCCCGCCATGACGATCGTTTTGATCGCATAGAACGGCGTCTGGAACTGCGTGAACTGGCCGAAGCCCAAGCCAAATTCGACAGAGACAAATGAAATCAGCCGTTGTCCTCCTCCCCGGCCTGAATCGCGACCGAGACATGATCGCGGCGCTGACGAAGATTTCCGGCAAGCCGCCGCTGACCGTCTGGCAGACGGACACGGAAATCCCCGATGTCGACCTGATCGTCATTCCGGGCGGCTTTTCCTATGGCGACTATCTGCGCTGCGGCGCAATTGCCGCGCGCATGCCGGTCATGCGGGCCGTGGCGGAGAAGGCTGCCAGGGGAACGCTCGTCATGGGCGTGTGCAACGGCTTCCAGATCCTGCTTGAGGCGGGCCTCCTGCCGGGCGCCCTGATGCGCAACGCCTCGCTGAAATTCGTCTGCCGCGAGGTGAAGCTGGAAGTCGCCAATGCCAACACCGCCTTCACGCGTGGCTACAGCCCGAACCAGATCATCCGCTGCCCCGTCGCGCACCATGACGGCAATTATTTTGCCGATGCGGAGACGCTTGCGCGCCTTGAGGGAGAAGGCCAGGTGGTCTTCCGCTATGCCGAAGGCACCAACCCCAACGGCTCGATCAACGATATTGCCGGTATTGTCAGCGAGGGCGGAAACGTTCTCGGACTGATGCCGCATCCGGAAAACCTGATCGAATCCGCCCATGGCGGAACGGATGGACGTGCGCTGTTCGAGGGCCTGGTGGGGAAAGCCGCGTGAGGGCGGCACTTGCGACCGCAGCGGCACTTGGCGCGGCGATCATGCTTCCCGCCTGCCAATCGGCGCCAAGCAAGCCGGCCCCTTCTTCGGGTAAGAGCGCGGCGCTGCGCAACATGGAACAGGTGGCGACGGCCGCGCATCGATGCTGGTTCGCCTCCGGCGACCCGGCTTTCCGGGAGTACAGTTTCGCCAACGAATTGAACTCTTTCTCCGGGCGTCCGCGCTTCCTGCTTGTCCCGAAAGGCGATTTCGGTGGACGGCCGCTGCTCGTCGTGCAGGCCGAGGGACCGGCCGGCGAGGTCCATGCCTTCGGCCCGCTCCTGGATGGCAAGCATGGCCGCCGCATCAGCGCCGATGTGAAGCGCTGGGCGAGCGGCGACAGCGGCTGCGGAAGCGCGGCATGAAGAATTCGAACCATAGCAGCTCTCCATACCTCCCTCGGGAGTGGTAAAATCACGGCAGCGGCAAGCAGCACATGAATATCCGCAACGACTTTCCCATCACGCCCGAGCTTGTTGCCTCCCATGGTCTCAAGCCGGACGAATATCAGCGCATTCTCGACCTGATCGAACGCGAGCCCACCTTCACCGAGCTCGGCATTTTCTCGGCCATGTGGAACGAGCATTGCTCCTACAAATCATCGAAGAAATGGCTGAGGACGCTGCCGACCAAGGGACCGCGCATCATCCAGGGACCGGGCGAGAATGCCGGCGTGGTCGATATAGGCGATGGCGACTGCGTGGTCTTCAAGATGGAGAGCCACAACCACCCCTCCTATATCGAGCCATATCAGGGGGCTGCGACCGGCGTCGGCGGCATCCTGAGGGATGTGTTCACCATGGGCGCGCGCCCCGTGGCGGCAATGAACGCGCTGCGTTTCGGCGAGCCTGATCATCCGAAAACCCGCCATCTGGTCGCTGGCGTCGTGGCCGGCATCGGCGGCTATGGCAATTCCTTCGGGGTACCGACGGTCGGTGGAGAGGTGAATTTCGATGCCCGCTACAACGGCAACTGCCTCGTCAACGCCTTTGCCGCCGGCATCGCCAAGACCGATGCGATCTTCTACTCCAAGGCGGAAGGCGTCGGCCTTCCCGTCGTCTATCTCGGTGCGAAGACGGGCCGCGACGGCGTCGGCGGCGCGACCATGGCCTCGGCAGAATTCGACGAAAAGATCGAGGAAAAACGGCCGACGGTGCAGGTCGGCGATCCCTTCACCGAAAAATGCCTGCTGGAAGCCTGCCTCGAACTTATGGCTTCCGGCGCGGTGATCGCGATCCAGGATATGGGCGCGGCAGGCCTCACCTGCTCGGCCGTCGAAATGGGCGCCAAGGGCGATCTCGGCATCGAGCTCGACCTCGACAAGGTGCCGGTGCGCGAGGAGCGCATGACCGCCTATGAGATGATGCTGTCGGAGAGCCAGGAGCGCATGCTCATGGTGCTGCGGCCCGAAAAGGAGGCCGAGGCGGAGGCCATCTTCCGCAAATGGGGGCTCGATTTCGCCATTGTCGGCCGGACGACGGACGATCTTCGCTTCCGCGTCCTGCACCAGGGCAAAGAGGTCGCCAACCTGCCTATCAAGGATCTGGGCGACCAGGCCCCGGAATACGACCGGCCATGGGTGGAGCCCAAGGCCCCTGCCCCGCTTGCGGACGACGATGTGCCGGAAGCCGACACGGCGGATGCGCTGCTTGCTCTCCTCGCCTCGCCGGATCTTTCGAGCCGCCACTGGGTCTGGGAACAGTATGACACGCTGATCCAAGGCAACTCACTTCAGATACCGGGCGGCGATGCCGGCGTGGTGCGGGTCGACGGCCATCCGGCCAAGGCGCTCGCCTTCTCTTCAGACGTGACGCCCCGCTATTGCGAGGCCGACCCGTTCGAAGGCGGCAAGCAGGCGGTGGCCGAATGCTGGCGCAACCTGACCGCCACGGGCGCCGAGCCGCTCGCCGTGACCGACAACCTGAATTTCGGCAATCCGGAGCGGCCCGAGATCATGGGCCAGTTCGTCAAGGCCATTCAGGGCATCGGTGACGCCTGCCGGGCGCTCGATTTCCCGATCGTGTCCGGCAATGTCTCGCTCTATAACGAGACCAATGGCCAGGCCATCCTTCCAACCCCCACCATCGGCGGCGTCGGTCTTATCGATGACTGGTCACACATGGCGCGCATCCGCTTCGCCGCCGAGGGAGAAACGATCCTGATTCTCGGTGCGCCAAAATCGCTTGGCAGCCATCTCGGGCAATCCGTCTATATGCGCGAGATTCACGGGCGGACAGACGGTCCGCCGCCGCCGGTGGATCTGGTACATGAGAGGAAGATTGGCGATTACGTTCGAGGCCTGATCCGCAAGGGCGTGGCAACCGCGGTCCATGACTGCTCCGATGGCGGCCTGGCGGTCGCGCTGGCCGAGATGGCGATGGCTTCCGGCATCGGTGCGAAGATCGATCTGCCGGCCGGTGAGGACGTGACCAGGGCGCTGTTCGGCGAGGACCAGGGACGCTATGTGGTGACGGTCGCGCTCGATCCCGACAGCGACGAATGCAAGGCTTTGCTCGAGGAACAGGAAAAGCTTGGGATTCCGGCAAGCATCATCGGCAGGACCGGCGGCCGCGAATTGAAACTCGGCCAGGCGCGTGCCATATCAATCGAGGATATGAAAGCGGCGCATGAGGGATGGTTTCCGGGCTATATGGGAGCCGAAATAGGGTAACTCGAATGGCGATGCAGGCGCATGACATCGAGCGGATGATAAAGGCCGCTATTCCCGATGCAAAAGTCACGATCCGTGATCTCGCCGGCGATGGGGACCACTATGCCGCCGAAGTGGTGGCGGAAAGTTTTCGCGGCAAGTCGCGCGTTCAGCAGCATCAGATGGTCTATGACGCGCTGAAGGGAAATATGGGCGGTGTCCTCCACGCCCTCGCCTTGCAGACCAGCGTACCGGATTGAGCGGCGGTCCTTTCCCCCTCTTCAAGTATCGGTGAGATGTCGGCAGCCGAAGGCTGCTGCATTGCATCAAACCGATTCGTGCAATAGATAAGGTTCGAGTTTCGAACCGATGGGCGATCCCGTCGCGAAAGGGCAAGTTCAATGAGCGGTATCAGCGATTTTATCGACAATGAGGTGAAGTCGAACGATGTCGTGCTCTTCATGAAGGGCACGCCCGGCTTCCCGCAATGCGGCTTCTCGGGCCAGGTGGTACAGATTCTTGACTATCTCGGCGTTGACTACAAGGGCGTCAATGTCCTGACCTCCGACGAACTCAGGCAGGGCATCAAGGAATATTCCAACTGGCCGACCATCCCCCAGCTCTATGTGAAGGGAGAATTCGTCGGCGGGTGCGACATCATCCGTGAGATGTTCCAGGCTGGTGAATTGCAATCTTTCCTGGACGAGAAGGGCGTGAGCGCGAAAGGCGCCGCCTGACGCCGACACATAACGTCCTTCTCCCCTAGCCAGGGAGCCCATTTTCAAGCGATGCGCCGGTTCTGCCGGCGCATCTTTTTCGTTCGCATTTTTCGGAGAGTTCGATGGATAAGGCCAGCCAACCGCGCTTAGTCGCTTCGACATTGTCCATTGGACGAGCCGAATTCATCGCCCTGGCCGCCGGCCTGATGGCCTTGAACGCCCTGGCGATCGACATCATGCTGCCGGGCCTGCAGCAGATGGGCGCCGCGCTCGGCGTCGAGAATGAGAACCACCGCCAATACATCATCACTGCCTATGTGGTCGGGTTCGGGCTGGCCCAACTTCCCTTTGGGCCGATCTCGGACCGCTTCGGGCGCCGTGCACCGCTTCTTGTCGGCATTGCGGTCTATCTGGCTGCTTCCCTGTTGGCTGCGTTAACCACGAGCTTTCCCATCCTCCTCCTGCTCCGCTTCCTGCAGGGTGCAGGCGCCGCGGCAACACGGGTCGTGGCCGTTTCGGTCGTCCGCGACGTTTATGGCGGCAGGCAGATGGCGGAGGTCATGTCGCTGGTCATGATGGTTTTCATGATCGTTCCGGTGATCGCGCCGAGCATCGGTCAGGTCGCCATGATGATCTCCGGCTGGCACATGATCTTCATCTTCATGGGCGCGGTGGCGTTTCTCATCTCGATATGGGCGGCGATCCGCTTGCCGGAAACGCTGAAACCAGAATTCCGCCGCCCCTTCACTTTGGTTTCCGTGGCCGAAGCTTTCTCGACCGTCATGAGCAACCGCATTTCGCTGTGCTACGCATTCGGAACCGCCTTCATCTTCGGCGCGCTTTTCGGCTTCATCAATTCGGCGCAGCAGATCTATGTCGACATCTATGATCTCGGCGCGTGGTTCCCGATCGTCTTTGCCGGCGTGGCCGGCCTGATGGCGGTGTCGTCCTTCCTCAACTCGCGGCTGGTCGGGCGTATCGGAATGCGCAGGCTTTCACACGGAGCCCTGCTGGGCTTCCTGGCAGTGAACGCGGCATGGTTCGCCACCTCGCTGGTGATGGACAGTATGCCCTTCCCGCTGCTTCTGCTGTTCTTCATGCTGGCCATGTTCCAGTTCGGCTGGATCGGCGCCAACTTCAATGCACTGGCCATGGAGCCCTTGGGCCATGTCGCGGGCACGGCTTCCTCGGTGCTCGGTTTCATGCAGACATTTGGCGGCGGCGTGATCGGCACGATCATCGGCCAATCTTTCGACGGCACGGTGACGCCGCTTGCGGCCGGCTTTTGCATAGTCTCGGTGCTCGGCCTCGTCATGGTGCTGATAGCCGAGCGCGGCAAGCTGTTTGCCGTGCACAATCCTCCGGTGTGAGGATCAGCCGGCGTCGACTCCGAGCGCGGTGAAGTCGAACAGGCCGCGGTCGAGCAGATGGGACGGGCGCACATTGGTGAGCGCCCGTATCATCGTATCCTTGCGGCCAGGCATGCGCCGCTCGATGTCGTCGAGCATCGCCTTCATCGCGTTGCGCTGCAAACCGTCCTGGCTGCCGCAGAGATCGCAAGGAATGATGGGGAAGCGCATGGCTTCGGCGAATTTCGCCAGATCGGCCTCGGCACAATAGGCAAGCGGACGCAATACCAGCACGTCGCCCTCGTCATTGACGAGCTTGGGCGGCATGGCGGCGAGCCGTCCGCCATGGAAGAGATTCATGAAGAAGGTTTCGAGGATGTCCTCCCGATGGTGGCCGAGCACCAGCGCCGCGCAGCCTTCCTCACGCGCGATGCGGTAGAGATGGCCGCGCCGCAGGCGCGAGCACAGCGAGCAATAGGTGCGCCCTTCGGGGATCTTGTCCGTCACCACCGAATAGGTGTCCTGATATTCGATGCGATACGGCACGCCGAGCCCGGCGAGATAGTTCGGCAGGATATGTTTCGGGAAATTCGGCTGGCCCTGATCGAGATTGCAGGCGAGCAGTTCCACCGGCAGGAGCCCGCGCCATTTGAGATCGAGCAGCAGCGCCAGAAGACCATAGGAATCCTTGCCGCCCGACAGCGCCACGAGCCAGCGCTGCCCGGGCTTCACCATGGAGAAATCCTCGATCGCCTGCCGCGCCTGGCGCAGAAGGCGTTTTCGCAGCTTGTTGAACTCGACCGTGGCCGGCACGTCGGCAAAGAGCGGATGGCTCCTGGCGTCCGCATCCTCGGTGAGGGTTTCGAGCGTCTGATGTACAGTCATGGCGTTCCTCTTCCGGTTCTGAATAGCGGAAGACCGGTCACATGCCCAAAAGAAAAGGCCGCACGAAAGCGCGGCCTTTCCAATCTTCCGGCTCCGGCCGAAGGATCAGCGGGAGTAGTACTCGATGACGAGATTCGGCTCCATCTGGACGGCGTAGGGCACATCCGACAGGCCCGGGACACGGACATAGGTCGCGACCATCTTGGAGTGGTCGGCATCCACATAATCCGGCACGTCGCGCTCGGCGAGCTGCGTCGCCTCGAGAACCAATGCAAGCTGCTTGGACTTCTCGCGCACCTCGATCACGTCGCCGGGCTTGCAGCGATAGGATGGAATGTTCACGCGGCGGCCATTCACCTTGACATGGCCGTGATTGATGAACTGGCGCGATGCGAAGATGGTCGGCACGAACTTGGCGCGATATACGAGCGCGTCAAGGCGTGATTCCAGGAGGCCGATGAGGTTCTCCGGCGTGTCGCCCTTGCGGCGGTTGGCCTCCTCATAGGTCTTGCGGAACTGCTTTTCCGAAATGTCGCCGTAATAGCCCTTGAGCTTCTGCTTGGCGCGAAGCTGCAGGCCGAAGTCGGACAGCTTGCCCTTGCGACGCTGGCCATGCTGGCCGGGACCATATTCGCGGCGGTTGACCGGGGATTTCGGACGGCCCCAGATATTCTCGCCCAAACGGCGATCGAGTTTGTACTTTGCGGACTGGCGTTTGCTCATCGCATTCCCTTTCAAAAAGCAATGCCCGGAACCTCATGTGCCGGGTGAAGGAAACGCGCCCTCCTCTGGCCTCCTTTTTCGAAGCCTGACAGGACATGCCGCGCACGCTTTGCGGCCTGTCCACGGGACACGTCAAAAAGCCCCGAACGCAGCTTGCGAACGGGACTGGCGCGCTTCTAGAGGGCTGCGGCCGGTTTGTCAACATTGGGCGATTTGAAGCGGCGTTTCATCTTCCATATTGCCCGCCCAAGCCATTCCACATATTGTCCGGGGTGTTCTCAGGGCGGGGTGCAAGTCCCCACCGGCGGTATGCGGCGAAAGCCGCGAGCCCGCGAGCGCCTTCTTCGGAAGGGACAGCAGATCAGGTGCGATGCCTGAGCCGACGGTTATAGTCCGGATGAAAGAGAACGCGCGTTTCCGATGCCGACTGGGCATCAGGATCGTTCGTGATCGCCTTGGGTGACGTGTCTGTTTGCCAAAGGAGATCCCCGATGACACCCACCCGCTATGCCTTCATCAAAGCCAACTGGCACGCCGATATTGTGGATCGGGCGCTTGAAGGTTTCCTCGAACTTGTGCCGGTCGAACAGGTCGATGTGTTCGATGTTCCCGGAGCCTTCGAGATGCCGCTGCTCTCACGCGATCTTGCCGCCACCGGCCGGTATGCAGCAGTCGTAGCTGCGGCATTTGTCGTGGATGGCGGAATCTATCGCCATGAATTCGTCGCTCAGGCCGTTATCAATGGGCTGATGCGTGCCGGAATGGATACGGGCGTGCCGGTCCTGTCCGTATCACTGACGCCGCATCAGTATCAGGAGACCGAACACCACAAGAAGATTTACCGCGCGCATTTCGTGGAAAAAGGGCGGGAAGCTGCCAAAGCCGCCCTGATGATCGGGCGCGTGCGCTCTTCCATGGCCGCATAAGCGTTCCCGAGAGGGGTCGGCTTCTATCGACATTCCGGTTGCGGAGCCCTCAAACAGCCTGATCGCAGATCGCCAAGCCGAAGCCTCTGACCAGCCTGGCAACGGAAGCAGCCGGAGCAACCGAAGTGAATACGGCAAGATCCGGCGCTTCCGGATAGGCGGTCGGACGTCGTGCCTCGGCTGGTCCAAGCAGCGACAGCGCGCGCCGCGCGATCGCTTCGCCGGTATCGATCCAGTCCACTGGCCAGGGCGCGGTCTTGCGCATGCGGTTGACCAGGAAAGGATAATGCGTGCAGGCAAGCACCACGATATCCGTCCGCCTGCCTTCCTGCTCGATGAAACAGGGGGCGATCTCGGCACGGACAGCTTCCTCGTCGACAAAACCGTCGCGCATATAAGTCTCCGCAAGAGTTGCGAGCCTGTCGCTGCCGACCAGGCGGACATGGCATTTCGACGCCCATTGGCGGATGAGATCACGTGTATATTGCCGCTTCACCGTTCCCGGAGTTGCGAGCACGGAGACCAGACCGGAACGGGTGCGCTCGGCCGCCGGCTTGATCGCCGGCACGGTACCGACGAAAGGGTGGCCAGGGAAAACCTGCCGCAACGCATCGATGACCAGGGTCGAAGCCGTATTGCATGCAATGACCGAAATTTCTGGCCGGAAACGGTCGAGCAGGATGCCGAACTGCTTGAGGATATGCTCGCGCAGCGCCGGCTCTTCCCATGCGCCGTAGGGGAAGGCCGCATCATCCGCCACATAGACAAAGCGCCGATCCGGCATCAGCACCCGCGCCTCGCGCAGCACGCTCAGTCCGCCGATACCGGAATCGAAGACCAGGACGGGCCGATCGGCAGTATTCGGCACGGAATTCCCTCCAGGAACCTTGATCGAGACCCCTTAGCAATGCCTCGCAAGCAGGAAAATTAGTGTGAACACTGTGTGAACATCTGGTTCAGGCGGCGTTCCACACCCATATGCAAATCAAGAAGACACCGCCGGCCCGGATCTCTTGTGAAACCTTTCCCGGCGTTGCCCGTTACTGGTGCAAGGAGATAAAGCAATGCTGATTTTCACACTTGCTGCCGCAATGACCTTGGCAATGCTCATCGCGACCGTTTTTGGCCTTTATGAGGAAGCCGAGCGCGTAAAACTGGAAAACCGCACCAGAACGCATCGCGGCTTCCGTCACCACTAGTCAGTTCAGTTACGGACAGGCAGGACGGAGAAGTATCCGCGTCAAACTCCAGTCTCGCCTGCTCCGTTCCCTTCACCAGCAGCCTCTTCACCCGCCGAGTCCGGCGCGCCTTCCACATCTTCCTCGCCCTGCGGCTCTGAAATTCCCTCCACGGAGACGACTTTCTCGCCTTCTCCCGTGCGGAATATCATGACGCCCTTGGTGGCGCGGCTGGCTATGCGGATACCTGCGACAGGCACGCGGATCACCTGGCCGCCATTGGTCACCAGCATGACCTGATCCTCATGCGCGACCGGGAAAGCGGCGACGAGGCGTCCAATCTCGTCCGCCTTGGAGACGTCCGTGGCGCGGATGCCCTTGCCGCCCCGCCCGATGATGCGGAAATCATAGGACGACGAGCGCTTGCCATAGCCGTACTCGCTTACGGTCAGTACGAACTGCTCAGCCGCCTTCAGCTCTTCATAACGCTCGGGCGAAAGGGTGGTCTCCTCGCCGACATCCTCGTTGGTCAGCGCGATCTCTTCCTCGTCGCCATTGGTCAGCCGGCGCTCGGCGGCTGCCTGCTTCAGATAAGCGGCGCGTTCGGCCGGCGTGGCGTCGACATGGCCCAGGATCGCCATCGAAATGACCCGGTCGCCTTCGGCGAGATTGATGCCGCGCACGCCGACCGAGTTGCGGCCGGCAAAGACGCGCACATCGGTGACGGGGAAGCGGATGCACTGGCCCGAGGCGGCTGTCAGAAGCACGTCGTCGCTCTCGCTGCAGGTAAAGACGCCGAGGATCTCGTCGCCCTCGTCCAGCTTCATGGCGATCTTGCCGTTGCGGTTCACCTGAACGAAATCCGACAGCTTGTTGCGGCGAACCGTGCCGCGCGTGGTGGCGAACATCACGTCGAGCTCGCCCCAGCTATCCTCATCCTCGGGAAGCGGCATGATGGTGGTGATGCGTTCGCCTTGCTGCAATGGCAGCATGTTGCGCAGGAATTTCCCGCGCGACTGCGGCGAGCCCACGGGCAGGCGCCAGACCTTCTCCTTGTAGACGATGCCGCGCGAGGAGAAAAACAGGATCGGCGTATGCGTGTTGGCGACGAAGAGCCGGGTGACGAAATCCTCGTCCTTGGTGGACATGCCCGATCGGCCCTTGCCGCCGCGCCGCTGCGCCCGGTAGAGCGAAAGCGGCACACGCTTGATATAGCCCTCGTGCGACACGGTGACGACCATGTCCTCGCGCTGGATGAGATCCTCGTCATCCATGTCGGCGCCGCCTTCGGCGATCTCGGTGCGCCGCGGCGTGCCGAATTCATCCCGTACGGCCGTCAGCTCGTCCTTGACGATCTGCTGGATGCGCGCGCGGGAAGAGAGGATATCGAGGAAATCGCTGATCTCGGCGCCGATCTTGTTCAGCTCGTCGGCGATCTCGTCACGGCCGAGCGCGGTCAGCCGCTGCAGGCGCAGTTCGAGGATCGCCCTCGCCTGCTCCTCGGAGAGATTGTAGGTGCCATCCTCGTTGATCCGGTGGCGCGGATCGTCGATCAGCCGGATGAGAGCCTCGACATCCGCCGCCGGCCAGCGGCGCTCCATCAACTGGTCGCGTGCGGTCTGCGGATCGGGAGCATGGCGGATCAGGGCTATGACTTCATCGATATTGGCCACGGCAATCGCCAGTCCGACCAGCACATGCGCGCGGTCGCGGGCCTTGCGCAGGAGATATTTGGTACGGCGGCTGACGACCTCCTCGCGGAAGCTGACGAAAGCCCGCAGCATGTCGAGCAGCGTCAGCACTTCCGGCTTGCCACCGTTCAGCGCCACCATATTGGCGCCGAAAGAGGTCTGCAGGGGCGTGAATCGATAGAGCTGGTTCAGGACCACATCGGCCACGGCATCGCGCTTCAGTTCGATGACGACACGATAGCCCTGGCGATCGCTCTCGTCGCGGATGTCGGAAATGCCCTCGATGCGCTTTTCGCGCACCAGCTCGGCCATCTTCTCGATCATCGTCGCCTTGTTCACCTGATACGGGACCTCGGTGACGACAATCGCCTCGCGATCAGCTCGGATCTGCTCGATCTCCACGCGGCCACGCATGATGATGGAGCCGCGTCCCGTTGCATAGGCGCTATGGATGCCCGCGCGGCCGAGAATGATGCCGCCGGTCGGGAAATCCGGCCCCGGAATGATGGTCAGCAGCTCGGCAAGGTCGATAGCCGGATTATCGATCAGCGCAATACAGCCGTTGACGACTTCGGTGAGATTATGCGGCGGGATATTGGTCGCCATGCCGACGGCGATACCGCCGGAGCCGTTGACCAGAAGATTGGGATAGCGCGCCGGCAGGACCTTCGGCTCCTGGGCCGAAGAATCGTAGGTATCCTGGAAGTCGACGGTCTCCTTGTCGATATCCTCCAGAAGTTCGTGGGCGACCTTGGTCAGGCGTGATTCGGTGTAACGCATGGCCGCCGGCGGGTCGCCGTCGATCGAGCCGAAATTGCCCTGCCCGTCGATCAGCGGCACGCGCATGGACCAGTCCTGCGCCATGCGCACCAGCGCGTCATAGATGGAGGCGTCGCCGTGAGGGTGATATTTACCCATCACGTCGGCGACGGGCCGAGCGGATTTCACATATTTGCGGTTCCAGTGATAGCCGCTCTCATGCGAGGCGTAGAGGATACGCCGATGCACGGGCTTGAGGCCATCACGCACATCGGGCAGCGCCCGGCTCACGATCACGCTCATGGCGTAGTCGAGGTAAGAGCGCTGCATCTCCTCTATGATGGAAATCGGCTCGATGTCGTCGGGCTCGCCCGGCCCGCGCGGCGTGGTCTGGTCAGTCAATTCGCTTCACGTTCTGATTGGGAATCACTGTCTTCTTATATAGGAAGCGCACTTAATTCTCCAACCTTGAAAATACTTTTCCATCAGTGATTTTCCAAATGATTTCAAAAGGATATAGATAAGGCGGCCAAGCGAATGCGAGATTTATCGCCGCAGGCATTCCGCCGGCACCCTTCTGGGATGAAAATCCCGCTCTCCGAGGGTGTCAGGCTGGGCGCATCGCATGCTAATGATGCTGCCGAAGGGGGATCTGATGCCCGGTTTTGATGCCTTTCTCAATGCCTTCGTCACCATCCTGGTAACGATCGATCCGCCCGGACTGGCGCCTTTGTTCCTCGCCCTCACGGGCGGAATGAACCGTTCCGAGCGCAATCAGGTCGCCGTGCGGGCCAGCATAATCGGTTTTGGCGTCCTGGCGCTGTTCGCCGTTGCCGGCAGCGCGATCCTGTCGGTCTTTGGCATCACCCTGCCCGCCTTCCGCGTGGCCGGCGGAATGCTGCTGTTCTACATCGCTTTCGAGATGATCTTCGAGCGCCGGCAGGAACGGCACGAAAAGAGCGCCGTAAGGGCTATCACGAAAGACATGATCCACAATATCGCCGCCTTCCCGCTGGCGATACCGCTGATTGCCGGGCCGGGCGCGATTTCGGCAACCGTCCTGACTTCGGGAGCTTTCGACAGCATATTGGCCAAGATCGCGCTGGTCGCGATCATCCTTGCCTGTATCCTGGTTACCTATGCCGTCTTCGTGCTGGCGGAGCGCATCGATCGCTTCCTGGGCGAAACGGGACGCTCCATCCTGACCCGCCTGCTCGGCGTGATCCTGGCGGCGCTCGCCGTGCAATTCGTGGCCGACGGGATCAGGGAGTTGATCGCGGCTTAGCTTGCCGACCGATGCCTTGTGCCGTTTCAAGCAAGAAAGCGGCGGCTGGAACATGCCAGCCGCCGCGGATCGCCTTGCAGCTTACTTACTATAACTGCGGCCTTACTGTGCCGTTTCAGGTTCGGCGGATTCCGCCGGCGCGGTCTGTCCACCAGCGCTTTGCTGGATATAGCCGCTGATCTTCTGCGCCAGGTCCGGATCGGCCTGGGCGGATTCGATGATCTTGTTGTATTCCTCCACCGTGATGCCGTCGGAGCCCTCGACCGCTTCGACCATCTTGGCACCGGCTTCGTCACGGACCTGCTTCTGCTCCTCTTCCGAGGAAGCCTGCTGCATCTTGGGCATGTATTCCTTGGTGATCTTGTCGACCTCCAGGAATGCCACGGCGAAGGATTGCAGCTTCTCCTCGCTGAACTCCGATTGCGTCACCGCAGGGGCCTGCGTTGTCGGGGGCTGCACCGACGGCTGCGTTTCCTGCGCTGGCGCGGCCTGATCCTGGGCCCCGGCCTGGGTAGCAAAGAGAGCGGCCGCAGCAATACCGGCAGCCATGAGAAGCTGCTTCGTATGGTTCTGGAAAATCACGTCTCTTGTCCTTCCTTCAACTTCGTTTGCGCTGCCGCGAACGATCCGTCATGGATGCTTCTGCCCGACTCGGGCTGAAAACATCGGCGGCATAAGTCGAAGATGGATACCGGAGTGGCACATTGAAGGCGGCAACAGCCTTCAGAGCTTCAATTCGGCTTTCCCGACGAAACAAATCCTGATGTGAATTTTTATTTCGTCGTGCAAGAATTCAGGACAAAACTGTCTTTTCTCGGAAATCAGCAACAATCGCGAATCCGGCGATCTCTTTATCTTCCCTGCCGGCAGTATTTTCTTGAGCAGTTTCAATCAGGCGGTCGCGCGGGACGGGAAATTGTTATTTTCCCCGATTCTGTGTTGCATGACATATACTCTGACCCATGGATCCAAATATGGCTTCGCCGACGCTCGCGGGCAGTTGCGTGCGCGCGCTTGCGCTTGCTAACCGGTCATTCGGAAGCTGTTCGGAATTGACGGAAACGTGTCTTGAATTGCCGCCAGAGGGGCGAAACGCAGTAGCTCATCGCTGAGATGGCGACCGCCCCGAAGGCAATGCCGGCAAGGCCAGCGCCCAACGCCTGTACCAGCCAGGATGCCAGGACTCCTATGGCGGGAAGCGCCTGCATGGTCGCGTCGCCGGCATCGTGGAGGAAATGGCTAGGCCAGCCAAGGCCGTAGCTTTCAAAGCCGTGCAGGATGATACCACCGCCCACCCAGATCATGGCGGCCGTCCCGATCCCCCCGAGGAGCTTCAGGAAATAGGGCATGCCTTGGACCAGTCCCCGGCCGATCAGGCGGGACAATGCGCCCGCCAGCGATGGCGAAGACACGCGGGCAAGCATCAACCCGACATCATCAGCCTTCACAATCAGGGCCACCACGCCGTAGACCCCGACGGTGATAAGGCTTCCGACCAGGGCCAGGACCATCGCCTGCATCGGCAGGCCGGCATTGGATACAGAACCCAGCGTAATGGTCATGATCTCAGCCGAGAGAATGAAATCGGTCCTGATGGCGCCTGCGACTTTCTGATCCTCAAAGGTCTTTGCATCGATGGTAGCCGGTTCGACTTCGGCCTGGTGCGCGTGGGCGGCGTGCGGAAAGACGAGTTCATAAATCTTTTCCGTGCCCTCGTAGCAGAGATAGAGGCCCCCGAGCATGAGCAGCGGCATGATCGCCTCCGGCAAAAGTAGACTCAGGACGAGCGCTGCCGGAAGCAGGAAAAGCAATTTGTTGCGCAGCGAGCCGAGTGCAATCTTCCAGATGATCGGCAATTCGCGCGAGGGGGAGAAACCGGTCACGTAGCGTGGCGTGACAGCCGCGTCGTCTATGACAACACCGGCGGCCTTCGTGCTGGCCTGCGCCGCCTGGGAGGCGACATCATCGAGCGAGGCGGCGGCGGCCTTGGCGAGTGCGGCGACATCGTCAAGAAGGGCGATAAGACCAACGCTCATTGCGCCTCTCCGAATTTGTTACCGCCCACTAGCCCGTTCGCAACCGAAGCGCAATATAGCCGTTCAGGTGGCTATATTGCGCCCTGACGTTTACTCCGCCGGGACGGGGCTCAGGCCGCCTTCATCCATCGGCCGCTCCTGGCTTCCCCTGCGGGCTGCCGCCCGCGCCACCACGCTCTGCCGGTTGACCGATTTGCGCTCGGCGTCGATGCGCTGGATCAGCAGCTCCGCGCGCTCGATCGAGCCAAGCAGGGCAAGTATAGTGCCCCTTTCTCCCGCGCCGGCATTGGGACCGAGCGCCAGCGTCCTTGCGCGCAACTCCTCAACCTCGGGGAAGGTGACGTGACCGGCCGGCATCTGCGGGTCCGGGACGCCTTGGTCGGGGAGGATGGACCGGAGCGCGGCATCAAGCCTGTTCAGAGCGGTATCGACGATCGCCTGTGCCTGATCGCTGAACTTCTCGCGTTTCACACGGCGCGCCACCTGATGCATCGATTCCGTGAGAGCGGCCGTGAAGTCGGCCTCCTCGATGAGACTGGCGATGAGGTCGAGCTGTTCGTAGGGCAGGTCTTCCTTCATCAGATTCGCCGTATAGGAGCGGATATCACGGCTGAGGATATCGGTTGCAAGATAATGCTCGCCTGGATCGGACGGGGCCTTCTTGTCGCCGCGGGCGATGTTGAGGAACATCGCCCCGGCCTGCAGATGGCGCGCGGTCTCCTGCTGGACAGCGGGAACGGCCTTGGCGAAGTCGTCAGCAATCTGGCGATCGAGGAACTTTGGCAGCGAATAGTCCTCGACGTCCTCCGCAGCCGTATGACCGATGCGCGAAAGCACCCGCTCGAACACGCCCACGAAGGGGAAGAGCAGCGCCGTGTTGAAGATATTGAACACCGTCGAGTAGAGGCCAACGGCTACCGGCACCAGCGGAAAAGTCTCCTTGCCATCGATCATCACTGGAGTGCCCGGATCCCCCAGGCCGAAGGCATGCATTGCCCATCTCAATATCCCGATCGAGACGAAGAACAGCGGCACGGTGATACACACGCCGATGATGTTGAAGGAGATATGGGCATAGGCTGCGCGCTTGGCGTTCCTCGACAGGTTGAGCGAGGCCAGCCAGGAGGTGATGGTCGTGCCGAGATCAGCGCCCAGCGAGAAGGCCACTGCGGTGGTCCAGTCGACCACGCCCGCTGCACCCAGCCCCATGACGATACCGATAGTAGCGGATGACGAGTGGATCATCGCGGTCACACCGGCGGCGATCAGGACGCATTTCAAGAGATTGAAGTAGGAGTCGGCCTTGAGCGTCTGGAGCAACTCCATCACTTCCGGCATGTTGCGCAAAGGCTTCAGGCCGCCCGTCATGAGATTGAGGCCGTAGAAGATCAGCGCGAAGCCCATGCAGGCGAGCGCGATGTTGCGGGTGCGCTCGCTGTGCGAGAAGCAGTAAACCAGCGCGAAGGCGCCTGCGAAGATCAACCCGAGCGGCCCGAGCGGCAGGGCGATCAGACCGTTGCCGAGCGTGGTGCCAATATTGGCACCCATGATCACGCTGATCGCCGGTCTGAGCGCCACCACGCCGGCATTGACGAGGCCGACGACCATGACGGTCATCGCAGTGGAGGACTGAATCACGCCGGTGATGAGTGTGCCAGCCAGAACACCCTTGATGGGGGTGCCCGCCGCCTTGGCGAGGAACTCACGCATCTTGTTAACCGACAGCGCCTGAATTCCGTTAGCCATGAATTCGAGGCCCAGCATGAAGATGCCGAGGCCGCCGATGACGGGGACGAGAATGTCCTTGAAAATATCAATCTGCATTGCGCTGCTCGCTTGCTAAGGATTTCAGTTCTGCGCCGGGTCGAACTGTACGGCCCAGTAGTCTTCGATCCTGCCGGCGAGTTCCGGCGGGATCGGGATGTAGCCGAGCGCAGACGCTTTGTCCGAACCCTGGCCATAGGCGATGCGAAACAGGTCAAGTACCCGGCCGATACGCACCCCGCTCCGGTCGCGAGGCACGATGGCATAGGTGACGGCGGCCATCGGATAGGCCCCGGCGCCGGGGAGGCTGGTCGTGTCGGCGTGGAAATGCTTGCCGGGATCCCAGTCGACCGCACCGAGCCCGGCCTGGAAAGCCGCGGGCTCGGGCCGGACAAATTCACCCGCCTCGTTGCGCAGGGACACAAAAGGCAGACCGGCGCGCACCACCTGGCCATATTCCAGATAGGCGATGGAGTTCTTCGTTGTTGCGGCAGCCGCTGCCAATCCGCCGGTGCCCTTCTCGGCGCGACCGAGCGGCCAGGCGATCAGCGTGTCGGCGCCAAGCTTTTCTTTCCATTCCGAGCTGGATTTGGCCAGGAAACTCGCAAAGGTGAAGGTCGAACCGGACCCGTCGGCGCGATGAAGCACCACGATCTCGGCGTCGGGCAGGTTCAGGTCCGGATTGAGCTCCACGATGGCAGGGTCGGACCATTTCGTGATCTTGCCGAGGTAGATGTCGGCAACGGCCTCGCCAGACAAGCGCAACTCGCCGGCGGCGACACCATCTATATTGGCAACGATCACGATGCCGCCCATGACGATAGGAAACTGCGTCCACCCGCGCTGCGTGACCTCTTCCGGCGACAGCGGCGCGTCGGTTGCCGCGAAATCCACATTTGGCTGGGCAAGGCGCATGATGCCAGCCAGCGAGC
>NZ_VLJP01000010.1:0-42205 GCF_007829525.1 Mesorhizobium sp. J18 | reverse complement strand
CCCGCAAATCCTGTGAAGCCGTGGCGCCCCCCTCGTCGCGCGCAGCCAGTTCCTGGCACAACGGACAGGATTGAAGCGGCGATGCGAAGCCGCCGCCGCTGCGCATCGCCTCATAGTCGCGTGACCACTGGTTGATTATCGGCGCGGCGAAGGTCGATCCCGCACCCTGGATCGGCTCGGCGTGGGCCTGCGAAGGAGAACCAGGGAGCGAAACAGCGAGTCCAAGAATCCCGATCACTACAGCCGCTGCTGCTCGCCCTGCACGGGTGCGGAAAGATGTGAATTCAAACATGCAATATGCCCTCCCCGGCCGGCCCCAGGCTAAGCCTCTTGCGCGCAAGACAGCGCCATTCCGGATTACCGGCTTCCGGTTGCAGTCCCAGCAGTCCCCGATTGCCGAAACGCGGGCGCGCTCCGGGCATAAACCTAAGAAAGTCAGATCGTTGGTAGCGCCATTGCTTGACGGTTGGATGACACCGCGAACCGGCCCCGGAGGTGAGCGGGCGGGTAAGCTGTCATCGTATTGAAACGTCCGTGTGCCCCAACATCATGCGCGGGACCGAGCCCCCTCGGTGCCGTTTTCTGTCGACGGGACTGATGGATCCCGGAACACGAACCCCAAGAGGAAGATGGGAGCGTCCAGATGGTCGATCGCAACAGAATGTCGAGCTTGCACGGCAAGGCAGCAATTGTAACCGGCTCGACCAGCGGCATCGGTCTCGGTATTGCTCGCCGCTTCGCCGCGGAGGGTGTGGATGTGGTCATCAACGGGCTGGGCGATGCCGCTGCCATCGAGGCCGAGCGTGCCGGCATCGAGGCGGAGTTCGGCGTGCGCTGCCTCTATTCTTCGGCCAACATGCTGTCGGGTGCGGAGATCGCCGACATGGTGAAACTTGCCGTGGACAGCTTCGGCGGCTGCGACATCCTCATCAACAATGCCGGCATCCAGCATGTCGCGCCGATCGACGAATTCCCCGACGAGAAATGGGAGGCGATCGTCCGGATCAACCTCGTCGCCGCGTTCCATTCGGTCAAGGCGGCGCTGCCGGCGATGAAGGCGCGAGGCTGGGGCCGCATCATCAACATAGCCTCGGCCCATGCGCTTGTCGCCTCGCCGTACAAATCCGCCTATGTGGCGGCCAAGCACGGCATTGCCGGCCTCACCAAGACGGTCGCGCTCGAGGTCGCCACGGCCGGCATCACGGTCAACGCGATCTGTCCCGGCTATGTATGGACACCGCTGGTCGAGGCACAGATCCCCGACACAATGGCCGCGCGCGGGCTGACGAAGGAACAGGTTATCAACGACGTGCTCCTGGAGGCCCAGCCGACCAAGCAGTTCGTGACTGTCGACCAGGTGGCCGGGCTCGCGCTCTTCCTGTGTGGCGACGATGCTGCCTCAATGACCGGCGCAATCCTTTCTATCGATGGTGGATGGACGGCCCACTAGGCACGCCGAAGACCTTCCCTCTTTCAGGATTACCCACATGAAAACCGAAGACGTTCGCCGGGCCTATGCCATGCCCTTGACCAACCCGGCCTATCCGCCGGGACCATACCGCTTCATCGACCGGGAATATGTCATCATCAGCTATCGCACCGATCCTGAGGCGCTGCGGGCGGTGGTGCCGGAGCCGCTGGAAATCGTCGAGCCGATCGTCAAATACGAGTTCATCCGCATGCCGGACTCGACCGGGTTCGGCGATTACACGGAAACGGGCCAGGTGATCCCGGTCCGCTTCGCCGGCGAAGAAGGCGTCTACGTCCATTCCATGTATCTCGACGACGACGCGCCGATCGCCGGCGGACGCGAGATCTGGGGCTTCCCCAAGAAGCTTGCCTTTCCCAAACTCGCCCATGAAGGCGAGGTAATCGTGGGCACGCTGCATTACGGCTCGGTGCTGTGCGCGACCGCGACCATGGGCTACAAGCACCGGACCCTCGACGGGAGCGATATCGCGGCCTCGCTGGCGAAGCCGAACTTCCTCGTCAAGGTCATCCCGCATGTGGACGCCAGCCCGCGCATCTGCGAGCTGGTGCGCTACCATCTGGAGGACATCACCGTGAAGGGCGCATGGTCCGGTCCGGCCGACCTGCAGCTGTTCCGTCACGTCGTGGCCGATGTCGCCCGCCTTCCGGTGCTGGAAGTCGTCTCGGCCGTGCATTTCGTCGCCGACCTCACGCTGGGGCTCGGCGAGGTCGTGCATGACTACATGAACCAGGAGTAAGGGGGTCCGCAATGTCCGAGACGATGCGCAGGCGCAGGAGCGAAACGCCCGACATCAAGGAAATGCTCTCGGAATATCAGTCCGTGGCGCTGGTACTTCAGGGCGGCGGCGCGCTGGGCGCCTATCAGGCCGGCGTATTCCAGGCGCTGGCCGAGGCCGGCATCGACCCCAACTGGTTGTCGGGCGTGTCGATCGGTGCGATCAACGCGGCGATCATCGCCGGTAACCGGCCCGGCGACCAGCTCGACCGGCTGCGCGACTTCTGGGAGACGGTATCGGCCCGCAAGGTCTGGTATTTCACACCCGAGGGCGACCTGTTCCGCAATGCGCGCAACCACACCAGCTCATTGATGACAATGATGTCGGGCCTGCCCGGCTTCTTCAAGCCACGCGGCCTCAATCCATGGTTCCAGCTTCCGGGAGCATCGGGCGCCACCAGTTTCTACGATACGTCCGAACTGGAGCATACACTCAACCGGCTGATCGACTGGGAGGTGCTGAACGACCGACAGCGCAGGCTGAGCGTCGGCGCGGTCAATGTGCGGACGGGCAATTTCCGTTACTTCGACAGCGAGATCGAGGTGATCGGCCCGCAGCACATCATGGCCTCGGGCGCCCTGCCGCCAGCCTTTCCGGCGATCCACATCGAGAACGAATATTACTGGGACGGCGGCATCGTCTCCAACACGCCACTGCAATATCTGCTGGAGCAGGAAGACGTGCACGACACGCTGGTCTTCCAGGTCGACCTGTTCAGCGCGCGCGGAATCCTGCCGCGCGACATGGCCGATGTGCTCGCTCGGCACAAGGACATCATGTATTCGAGCCGCACCCGCAACAACACCGACACTTTCCGGCGGCTGCACAACCTGCGGCTGAGGTTGCATAAGGCGCTGCAGCGCGTCCCGTCAGAGGTGCTGACCGACGAGGACCACGCATTCCTCGCTGCGATGGAGGACGTGCCTCAGATCAACATAGTCCATCTCATCTACCAGCCGAAAGTTTACGAGAGCGACGCCAAGGACTACGAGTTCTCCGGCACCTCGATGCGGGAGCACTGGGATTCGGGCTATCAGGACACGCGCAAGACGCTGAAGCACCGTAAGTGGTTGGTGAAACCCCCGGAGTCGATCGGCATGACGGTGCACGATGTCCATCGTGATGATCCGAGCTAGCCTCGCGAGCCAGGAAGCCTTTTCCGTCGCACGGGGATTACCGGAAAACAGGGAGCATCGGGAAGCTGTTGCCTGATGGGCAGGGTCGCAGCCTGTTCGCTGAGCGCGCCAGATCAGGCGCAACAATGCCTCGGGACCACACTTGCGAAATGAACCGTGATCGACTCTAGAACGGTATCTCGTCGTCGAGATCACGCGAATAATCGCTGCTGCCGCGGTTGTGTGAATCCGACGGGCTCGACTGGCCGAAATCGGAACCCCGGCCGCCGCCGCCCGAATAGCCGACCTGGCCGCCCTCGCCCTGCCCGCGTGAATCCAGCATCTGCAGTTCACCCCGGAACTTCTGCAGCACGACCTCCGTCGTATAGCGATCCTGCCCGGACTGATCCTGCCATTTGCGGGTCTGAAGGGCGCCCTCGATATAAACCTTCATGCCCTTCTTGAGATATTGCTCGGCAACCTTGGCGAGGTTGTCGTTGAAGATAACGACATTATGCCATTCGGTGCGTTCACGGCGCTCGCCGGAATTGCGGTCACGCCAGGTTTCGGAAGTGGCGATGCGCATATTGACGACAGGATCGCCGGAGGGCATCCGCCGCACTTCCGGGTCGGCGCCGAGATTTCCCACGAGAATGACCTTGTTGACGCTGCCCGCCATTACTTTATCTCCACGCTCGATCCGATTTCGGAAGCACTCTAGCCGAACGATCCGTCCGGCGCGCCCGCGCTTCCTCCACACATGCACTTCGTCCACAACCAATTCGTTCCCGGTCTGTTTGTTCTTTTTTTGTTCTAGTATACCGGAAGCCTGATGGCAAGTCCGTGGCGCTCTTTCGGCGCCGCTTCTTGGCCAAAGCGCGCTCCGGTTCTATAAAGGCCGGATGTCAAGCAGATGGGCCAAGAGTTTCGCGATTGCTGCAGCGCCACTGGCTGCCGCGATCTCCGGCGCATCCGCCGATCCTCTGCCCGCTCGGGATGCTCTGCCCGGCGTAGAAAGCGGGCACAGCACCGTATCGCCGCCCCCGCCCGAACCGGAAGAGCCTTCACCGCCCGCGAAAGAAAACAATTTCAAGGTCGGCGATTGGGACGTCACCATTTCGGGCAGCGTGACTGTCGGTATCGGCTTCGGGAAACATCTGGGAGACGGCAAGGACTAGCCGCGCCAATCCCCCATCGGCATGCCCACAGCCTCGAGCCCGCAGCCACATGAATGCCCCGCCGCTTCCTGTTTCTTGAGCGCGCGGGGCTTTGTCAGATTTTTGGGCCTATGCCCGGTCTGCGGGAACCTTTCCCGCTCTTTAATGCTTCAGCTCTCGCTGACAGCATTCCATTGAAATCAATTTTGAATGAGCAACCGGCTTTTTGGGCTGAAGGGCGTTCAAGCCCTTGCCGGTCGTGGCTCCACGAGCAGGCGGAGCCTTACGGGACTGTCCGGCGGAGTCATGCCTCCCTCCTGTCTCGGATTTTGCTCCATTGCCGGGTGCACGATGCTCGATCCGGCCGTCGAGAGGGTACCGAACCTCCCACCGCGGCACCAGCGACAAGGTAAATTTGCGCTTTCATGCCGCGAGGGTCAAGGCTTGCGGCCCTCTCCGGGAAAAATGTGATCAAGATGGTCCCGGCTCCTGCCCCACCAATTGTCAGGAGCCTGTTCGATCTTTGTTCTTTTTACTTGCTCATTGCCGAAAAACGCGGGAAAAAGTCGCGCGGGAAAGCATGCAGTCCGCCTCCCTCGACGCAGCGGATGCAATACCTACATGAGAGGTTGGCCGGCGCGGACCGGGCCAATCCCCGTTATTTTATATGTGAGGCGGCAAGCCGGTCATGCCTGACCACAAATTCATTTCCATTCGCGGCGCGCGCGAACACAATCTGAAGAATGTCGATCTCGACCTGCCACGCGAGAAGCTGATCGTCATGACCGGGCTTTCGGGCTCGGGCAAATCGTCGCTCGCCTTCGACACGATCTATGCCGAGGGCCAGCGCCGCTATGTCGAAAGCCTTTCGGCCTATGCACGCCAGTTCCTGGAGATGATGCAGAAGCCGGATGTCGATCAGATCGACGGGCTGTCTCCTGCCATTTCCATCGAGCAGAAGACGACCTCGCGCAATCCGCGCTCGACCGTCGGCACGGTCACCGAGATCTACGACTATATGCGGCTGCTGTTTGCGCGCGTCGGCGTTCCCTATTCCCCGGCGACCGGCCTGCCGATCGAGAGCCAGACCGTCAGCCAGATGGTCGACCGCCTGCTGGAGCTGGAGGAAGGCACGCGCCTTTACATCATGGCGCCGATCGTGCGCGGCCGCAAAGGCGAGTACCGCAAGGAACTGGCCGAACTGCAGAAGAAGGGCTTCCAGCGCGTCAAGGTGGACGGCACCTTCTATGAGATCGCCGACGTGCCGGCGCTCGACAAGAAGTACAAGCACGATATCGATGTCGTGGTCGACCGCATCGTGGTGCGCGGCGACCTGGCGACGCGCCTTGCCGACAGCCTGGAGACGTGCCTGAAGCTGGCGGACGGGCTGGCTGTCGCGGAATTTGCCGACCGCCCCTTGCCGCCTGAGGAGACCTCCTCGGAATCGGCCTACAAATCGAAGAACGATACCCATGAGCGGATCGTCTTTTCGGAGAAATTCGCCTGCCCGGTCTCCGGCTTCACCATTCCGGAGATCGAGCCGCGGCTGTTCTCCTTCAACAATCCGGCCGGCGCCTGCCCGAGCTGCGACGGGCTCGGCAGCCAGCGGGCTATCGACCCGGATCTGATCGTACCGGAAGAGCATGTGAGCATGCGCGAGGGCGCGATCGCGCCCTGGGCGAAATCCACCTCGCCCTATTACATCCAGACGCTCGAAGGTCTCGGCAAGGCCTACGGCTTCAAGGTCGGCGACCGCTGGCGCGATCTGTCCGACGAAGCCAGGGAAGCCATCCTGTACGGCACGGGCGAGCGCCAGATTGCTTTCGACTATGATGACGGACTGCGCTCCTATCGCACCACCAAGAGCTTCGAGGGCGTCATTCCCAATCTCCAGCGGCGCTGGAAGGAGACGGAATCGGCCTGGATGCGCGAGGAGATCGAGCGCTTCATGTCGGCATCGCCCTGCCCCGCCTGCAACGGCTATCGGCTCAAGCCGGAGGCGCTGGCTGTCAAGATCGCCGGACTGCATATCGGCGAAGTGACGGAAATGTCGATCCGCAAGGCAGGCGGCTGGTTCGAGGAGTTGCCGGGCAGGCTCAACGCCAAGCAGAACGAGATCGCCGCGCGCATCCTGAAGGAGATTCGCGAGCGGCTTGCCTTTCTCAACGATGTCGGGCTCGACTATCTGACGCTGTCGCGCAATTCCGGCACGCTATCGGGCGGGGAAAGCCAGCGCATCCGCCTTGCCTCGCAGATCGGCTCGGGCCTGACCGGCGTCCTCTATGTGCTCGACGAGCCGTCCATCGGCCTGCACCAGCGCGACAACGACCGCCTTCTCGACACGTTGAAGCATCTGCGTGACCTCGGCAACACCGTCGTCGTGGTGGAGCATGACGAGGATGCCATCCTGACGGCGGATCACGTGGTCGATATCGGCCCGGCTGCGGGAGTGCATGGCGGGCGCATCATCGCCGAGGGCACGCCGCGCGACATCATGGCGAACCCGAATTCGATCACCGGCAAGTATCTGACCGGCGAACTCGAAATCCCCATGCCGGCCGCACGCCGCGAGATCAATCCGAAACGGAAGATCAGGGTTGTCGGCGCGCGCGGCAACAATCTGAAGAATGTGACGGCGGAAATCCCCCTCGGCACTTTCGCCTGCGTGACGGGCGTTTCCGGCGGCGGCAAATCCACCTTCCTGATCGAGACGCTGTTCAAGGCAGCCTCGCGGCGCATCATGGGTTCGCGCGAGCACCCGGCGGAACATAATCGCATCGAGGGGCTGGAGCATCTCGACAAGGTCATCGACATCGACCAGTCGCCCATCGGGCGCACGCCGCGCTCGAACCCGGCGACCTATACCGGCGCCTTCACGCCGATCCGCGACTGGTTCGCCGGCCTGCCGGAGGCCAAGGCGCGCGGCTATCAGCCGGGCCGCTTCTCCTTCAACGTCAAGGGCGGGCGCTGCGAGGCCTGCCAGGGCGACGGCGTCATCAAGATCGAGATGCACTTCCTGCCGGATGTCTATGTCACCTGCGACGTCTGCCACGGCAAACGCTACAATCGCGAGACGCTGGAAGTTCTGTTCAAGGGCAAATCCATCGCGGATGTGCTGGAAATGACGGTGGACGAAGGCGTAGAGTTCTTCTCCGCCGTGCCGGCCGTGCGCGACAAGCTGACGACGCTTTCACGCGTCGGCCTCGGCTATATCCATATCGGCCAGCAGGCGACCACGCTTTCGGGCGGCGAGGCACAGCGCATCAAGCTTGCCAAGGAATTGTCCAAGCGGGCCACCGGCCGCACGCTTTACATCCTCGACGAGCCGACCACCGGCTTGCATTTCCATGACGTAGCCAAGCTTCTTGAAGTTCTGCATGAGCTTGTCGACCAGGGCAACACGGTCGTCGTCATCGAGCATAACCTTGAAGTGATCAAGACGGCCGACTGGATCCTCGACCTTGGCCCCGAAGGCGGCGACGGCGGCGGCGAGCTGGTGGCTTCCGGCGGCATCGAGGACATCATGGCCGAGCCCCGCAGCTATACCGGCAAGTTCCTCAAGGAACTGCTGCAGCGACGGCCGGGGCGGAAGCAGGAAGCGGCGGAGTAGAGCACACTTTTCGCCGCTCCTAGGCAGTCAAGCTTGGGGGAGTTCCGTCTTGCGTTATGCATAGAAGCGCGATTCCGGCTGCTGATCTCCTACCGTTCTTCCTCTTTGATTAGCCTGTTGTTATTACTACTGGTTGAAATGAGGGGGGACTGATGCGCAGGAAGAACATTGAAACGATTATTCAGAAGGCCGAGGAGCTTTCGACAACCGCGGATAACTTATTAAACAGCCTCGCCCGGTTTGAGGACGCAAACGGCCAACCTTTCGATGTAAGGAAGACAATTCGCGGTACGGATAGCTCGCTATCCCAAATAGTGGCACGCATCCATGCGGTAGCTGGGATCATTGCAGAGTTCGATAGGGCGACTCGTGCCGACCTTGTTCCCCTGTCAGTTCTCACTAATTTGCAACAGGCGATAGATGAAACTGTGTCGGCGGCAAATGGGCTGGCGAAGCAAACTGATAATCTGAAAACATCGCAAGGTGGCTTGCAGGCATTTAATTATTCGAATTTCCACGCACAAACGAGAAACGGGAACAATCACAATATGCAAGGTCAATTTCAGACCTTGCATAACGGGTGTGAAACGCTTCTCCAGCGATTCTTCGAAAGTCTCTATATCCTCAAGCCACGCGCATCCTACAGTTTTCAGGCCGCGGCCAATGCGTTGTCATCCGTGATCGATGATGCAAACGAGCAACTGTCTGCTCTCAAGAAAACTCTGACGCAAGTCACCATCTTGGAACAGAGCCTGGCGGCTAAGGATGGAGAGGCAACAAAGAACCTTGAGGAAATCAAGCGCCTAAAGGCCGATAGCGACAGTGACCGCAAGACAATTGCTGACTATCTCTCACAGGCCACACAGGAAAGAACCTCAATCCGAGCGGTATCTGACGAAGCATCCAACCTGCAAACGACAGTTAAGGCCTATCAGGAGCGCTTCGAAGAGTTTCAACAACAGATAGATGATCGTGAAAAAGCATTTTCGATCGGAACCGAAAAGCTAACCGAATTGATCGCATCCTTCGAAAACCAACGCGCCGACGTGGCGAGTCTAATCGAAAGCTCAGAGAAAATGCTGTCCTCGGCAACAGTCGCGGGGTTGGCCTCCAACTTTTCGACCATGATGGACAAACTGACAACGGAGCTCGGTCGGGCACGCTTTGCATTTTATGTAGGCATCGCGTTCCTGACACTTTCAGCTTTTCCGTTATTTGCTTTCGTTATTATGCCGCTGATAGCACCAGTTCTTCAGTCGATGTTTCCCAATTTGACGTTCGTAGTGTCGGATTACGCTCCACATCCAGCAGACAACGGTTGGCAGTATCTTGGACAAGTTCTTGTCCGTATCGCAATCTTGCTACCAGCCGCTTGGTTCGTTTCGTTTACGGCAATTCGGCATTCCTCGCTGTTCCGGCTTCGGGAGCACTATGCGTACAAGTATTCCATGGCAGTTGCAGTCGAAGGATTTAAACAGCAGGCCCCCTTGTACAAGCAGGAGATCGCTGCACTGGTACTGGAGCAATTGGCGTTCAACCCGGCTGACAAACTAATACCGTCAAAGGATATTCGCGAAGGGAAGGCGCCAGGAATTGCGGGATATCTTCTCGATCGAATTCGCGCTCGGGTTGAGTCAGTATCATCCGCTACCAAAACTCAATAGTTAGACAAGTCAGTACACTGGCCCCAGGCCTTTCTCCCCGAAAGGGGGGATAGGACTGCATCAGCCTCGCCGCAATCACCAACGTTCACGTTTGGCGCGGAGGGTGCGGGGCGCTCCTTTCTCCCCCCTTTGCGGGGGAGAAAGCAAAATCAACACCTTGGCGCAGCCAAGTGTTAGATTTTGCAAGGGGGGGGATCGTATTCAGGGATCACCTTCAGGCAACGAAGACCGGATGATCACCGCCATTTCCCGGCCGCCATCAGGATCTCCATGCACACGCCGTCGAGGTTGCGGATCACGTCGTCATTCCAGAACCGAAGCACCGTGAAGCCGCTCTGGCGAAAGTGCGCGTCGCGCCTCGCATCCGACTCCGATTCCGCATGCTGAGCGCCATCGACCTCGACGATCAACTTCGGGCGGAAGCAAACGAAATCGAGAATGTAGCCGTCGAGCGGATATTGCCTGCGGAAGGCCAGCCCCTCGAGCTGATTGCGGCGCAGCGCCTGCCAGAGCAAGTTTTCCGCCTTGGTCGCGTCCTTGCGCATGCTCCGGGCGCGGTTGCGGTGGCTATCCGGTGGTTGGTAACGCATCGATCCCCCGATCGATCCCCCCTCTGGCGATTTCTAACACTTCGCCTCCGCTTTACTCCAGCTAAGATGTTGAAATCGCTTTCTCCCCCGCAAAGGGGGAGATAACGCCTGCATAAACCTCGCCGCTAGCGACAAAATGTTGGTGATTTGCGGAAGCGAGGATGCAGCGTGCCCTGTCTCCCCCCTTTGCGGGGGAAAAAGCAAAATCAACATCTTGGCGCAGCCAAGTGTTAGATTTTGCAAGAGGGGGGATCGTTCAGTGCGTCAGTTTTCAGACGAGCAGGATCACCCCGTGCATGGCACGACAGCCATTATTTTATTCCCGCACCTCCACCCCATGCGATAATCCCGCCACTTGGACGAAAGGAGGCGGCGGATGGACGGGAGTGCGGCAATCGAGCGAAATCACGTGGCGCTGAAGCGCATCGTCGCTTCGCTCATCGCCATGGCCGGGCTCGCCGTGGGCGATCGGCAGTCGGGAACAGGCAATCGGCAGTCGGAAACGCGTATGGGCGATGCTGCTCCCCAAGCCCCTACTCCCGATTGCCGATTGCCGATTGCCGCGACGCTTCCCCGCCATCTCCGGCTCGCCATATTGCGGCTGTTGCGCCCGGCCGAAGCCGCCGCGCGGCGGCTGATCATCGCGGCCGCGCGCGGTCTGGCCGCATCCCTGCCGCCCCCGCGCAAGCCGGCGCCGAAGCCCGTGCCCGCGGACCAGTTCCTGCGCCGCCTCGGCATTGCCGTCGTGATGTCGCCTGCCGATCGCGCCCGCGCCGTGGCGGCGGCGAGGCGGGCCGCTCCCGCCCGTCCGCGAAATGTGAGCCTGCCGCTCTTCGACCCGCTGCGTCGCCCTGACTTTGCAGGGGCCAAGCGCCGTTACGTACCCGCGCGCGCTGTCCCGCGCATCATGCTGCCGGGCGTGATCGAGCCCTATCGCCTCCCGCCGCCGCCATCGCCCAACGATCCCGTCAGTGCCGCGCGTCTCGGCCAGCGCCTCGCCGCACTCGCAGCGGCACTCGACGATCTGCCGCGACAGGCCATGCGCTTTGCCCGCTGGAAGGCGCGCCGCGATCGGGGGCTTGCGCGCCGCGCCTGGCCGCTGCGGGGAGGACGGCCACCCGGCGGCCGGCTGTCCCGCTTCGACCCTGCCGCCGCTCACGCCGCCGCAGGCGCGCGAGGACAAAAGGCGCCCCACAACATCCGTGAGGTGGACGAGATTCTGGCGCACGCCCATTCGCTGGCCGTGTACGCGCTGGAGAACCCCGACACGTCATGACGCGGGCGGCGCGAATGTATTCAGAAGCCGGCATTCTAAACAGCCACACGGAGTAAGAACCGTGCATGGAAACGATAGAACACGGTCGAAGGCCGAGGCGGTGACTGCCGCCCGCCCGACTTTTCGGGCGCCCAGCAGAGGCCAGCGACCCGGACTTGGTCCGGAGGAGCGCCCGGCCGTGAGCAAAGGGAAACCTGCACGGCCGAAGGCCGAGGCGGCGACTGCCGCCCGCCCGACTTTTCGGGCGTCCTCGCGGAGGCCAGTGACCCCGGACTTGATCCGGGGGAAGCGTCCGGCCGTGAGCGAAGAGAAACCAACCGAAGGCCGCTGCTGTCAGGAGCCTGAGGATGCCGGGTGGACAAAGAGAAAAGGCGGACGCATTTTCGGGCCGCGTAAACGCGAGGAACGATGAGATGCAGAGAGGCACCATTCGCGCGGGCATGGGTGGCTGGAATTTCGAGCCGTGGGAGAAATCCTTCTATCCCGAGAAGCTGGCCAAGACGAAGCAGCTTCACTATGCTAGCCGGCAGGTGCCGACCATCGAGGTCAATGGCACCTATTACTCGACCTTCAAGCCGCCGACCTTCGCCAAATGGGCAAAGGAGGCACCGGATGGATTTGTCTACTCGCTGAAGGCGATCCGCTTCGCCACCAACCGCCGGATTCTGGCCGAAGCAGGCGAGTCCGTCGAACGCTTCCTCGGGTCAGGCTTGTCGGAGCTTGGCGACAAGCTCGGCCCGATACTCTGGCAGTTCGCGCCGACCAAGAAGTTCGACCCGGACGATTTCGGCGCATTCCTGAGACTGCTGCCCGAGAAGCAGGACGGCGTGAAGTTGCGTCACGCCGTCGAGATCCGCAACCCGTCCTTCGCCGTGCCGGAATTCGTCGCGCTGCTCAGGAAGCACGGTGTCGCGGTGGTTTATGCCGACCACGAGAAATATCCGGCCATGGCCGATGTTACCGGCGATTTCGTTTATGCGCGGCTGCAGACCGGCTCGGACGACATCCCCACCTGTTACGCGCCAGAGGCACTCGATGAATGGGCCGGACGCGCCAGGACCTGGGCCGAAGGCAATGTGCCGGGCGATCTGCCGCGGGCCGATCCTGAAAGCGATGCGCCGGTGAAGCCGCGCGACGTCTTCGTCTATTTCATCACCTCCGGCAAGGTGAATGCGCCGCACGGAGCAATGTCATTCATGGAGCGTATGAAGGGCTGACCCCTGCTTTGAATACAGCTTCTGCAATACCGGAGCGAGCGCGGCAGGCAGGTCCTCGGCTATCAGGCCGGGGCCGATGGAGCGGGCTGCTTCCGCATGTATCCAGACCGCCGCGCAGGCAGCCTCGAAAGGCGGCATTCCATGTGCGGCCAGCCCCGCAATGATGCCCGCGAGAACATCTCCCGAACCCGCCGTCGCCAGCCAGGGCGTTCCGTTGGTATTGATCGCAGCGCGACCGTCCGGCGCGGCGATCACCGTATCCGGCCCCTTGTAGACGACAGTGCCGTGCGAGCGGGCCGCGGCCTTGCGCGCCTTGTCGAGTTTGGAAAGAGCGCCTTCTTCGGCAAGTCCGGGGAAGAGCCGGCCGAACTCGCCCTCGTGCGGCGTCAGCACCAGCCCCGGCGCGCCCCGCGCGCCGGCCGCGATGAAGAGCGACGCCGGCGCATCGCGGAACGATGTGATGCCGTCCGCATCGAGCACCAGCGTAGCGCCCTCGCCGGTTGTCTCGAGGACAGCCAGTGCAAATTCCTGCAACGTCTCGCCAAGGCCGAAGCCAGGCCCGAGCACGAAGGAAGAAGGTTTGCGGTCGTGGATGAATTCGCCCAGAGCTTCCACATTCCCGCAGCGCCTCAGCATGATCGCGGTCAGATGGGCCGCGTTGATGAGGAGAGCATCCGGCGGCGAGAGCACCGTCACCGCCCCTGCCCCGGCGCGGGCGGCTCCGAGAGCGGAAAGCCGCGCAGCGCCCGTGGAGCTCGCACCGCCGGAAAAGACGGCCACGTGACCGCGTCTGTATTTGTGAGCGTCCTCGGCCGGTCTCGGAAGCACCTCCAGCCACAATGCGGGATGATTTTCGAAAGAGGAAGGAGCGATGTCCTTCAGCACGGCATCCGGAATGCCGATATCGGCAACGACGATGTCACCGCAATGGGCGCGGCCGGGATAAAGAAGATGCCCCGGCTTCTTGCGGAAGAAGGTCACCGTCAGTTCGGCCTTGAATGCCGATCCGAGCACAGCACCGCTGGCGCCGGAAATGCCGGAAGACAAATCGATCGCCACCACCCTCCCCCCGGCATGGGAGACTTTCTCTATCGCCGCCGCATAGACACCGCCCACGGGCTTCGAAAGACCGGCGCCGAACAGCGCGTCTATGACCAGAGCCCCGGATTGCGGCGCGAAATCCGCAAGGGCGCGCGCTTCCAGCGGACAGGACGCGGCCGCCTTTGCAGCGTCCGTCCCCTGGCGCGGGGCGGCATCGCGCCAAAGCCGCACATCCAGTCCGGCTTCTCGCAACAGACGCGCGACGACATAGCCGTCGCCGCCATTGTTGCCCGGCCCGCAGAGCACGTCGAAACTTCCGGCGTCCGGAAGGCGCGTGAGAATTTCAGCCACGACAGCCGCCCCGGCATTTTCCATCAGCCGGTATCCGTCGAACGGCCCGCGCTCGGCCGCCAACCGGTCAGCCATGGCCATTTCGTCAGGCGTCAAAAGTTCGAGCATGAAAATCACCGATGCAAAGCGACACAAAGACTAAACGCTGAGGACGATCCCGCGCAAATGGGCAAATGCCCAATTGCATTGCTTGCTGCTTATTTGTTAGGCATTCCGCACGCGGATCATCTGCTCGCAAAAGGTCTTTCCTGCGTCCTTCGGTGCAGTTTCCCTCACAGATCGGGGGGTCCCTTGGCCACGGCATTGGATTCTGAGGCAAAACAACGCAGATGGTCCATTCTGGCACGGTTCCTGCTTAAGGAACGGCGAAGCAGGCCGACACCCTGCTTTTAGCGGCATTCGGAGGCCACCAGCAGATGAAAAAGATCGAGGCGATCATCAAACCGTTCAAGCTCGATGAAGTGAAGGAAGCCCTTCAGGAAGTCGGGCTGCAGGGCATCACGGTAACAGAAGCAAAAGGCTTCGGGCGGCAGAAGGGCCATACCGAACTTTATCGCGGCGCTGAATACGTGGTCGACTTCCTGCCGAAGGTGAAGATCGAGGTGGTACTTGGCGACGAGACCGTCGAAGCGGCGATCGAAGCCATTCGAAAGGCCGCACAGACGGGCCGCATCGGTGATGGGAAGATTTTCGTCTCCGATATTGAGGAAGTGGTGCGCATCCGTACCGGTGAAACCGGGCCAGACGCCATTTGACCGGCGACTCCGACGAATTTGGGATTGTCATAGACAGGGAAAGACCATGACGACAGCAAATGAGATTATGAAGCAGATCAAGGACAACGACGTGAAGTTTGTCGATCTGCGCTTTACCGACCCGAAGGGCAAGCTCCAGCATGTGACGATGGATGTCGCCGCAGTCGATGAGGACATGTTCGCCGACGGCGTCATGTTCGACGGCTCCTCGATCGCCGGCTGGAAGGCCATCAACGAGTCGGACATGGTTCTGATGCCCGATACCGAGACGGCCCATATGGATCCGTTCTTCGCCCAGTCGACCATGGTTGTCATTTGCGACATCCTCGATCCGATCTCCGGTGAATCCTACAACCGCGATCCGCGCACCACGGCCAAGAAGGCCGAGGCCTATGTGAAGTCGGAGGGAATCGGCGACACGGTCTATGTCGGTCCGGAGGCCGAATTCTTTGTATTCGACGATGTCCGGTATAAGTCCGATCCGTACAATACCGGCTTCAAGCTCGATTCCAGCGAACTGCCTTCCAACGACGATACCGATTACGAGACAGGCAATCTGGGCCATCGTCCGCGCACAAAGGGCGGTTATTTCCCCGTCCCGCCCGTTGACTCCGCGCAGGACATGCGTTCCGAGATGCTGACGGTCCTCACGGAAATGGGCGTGGTGGTCGAAAAGCATCACCACGAAGTGGCAGCCGCCCAGCACGAGCTCGGCCTGAAGTTCGACACGCTGACCCGCAACGCCGACAAGATGCAGATCTACAAATATGTCGTGCATCAGGTCGCCAATGCCTATGGCAAGACGGCCACCTTCATGCCGAAGCCGGTCTATGGCGACAATGGCTCCGGCATGCATGTGCATCAGTCGATCTGGAAGGAAGGCAAGCCGACCTTCGCCGGCAACGAATATGCGGGCCTTTCCGAGACCTGCCTCTACTATATCGGCGGCATCATCAAGCACGCCAAGGCGATCAACGCCTTCACCAACCCGTCGACCAATTCCTACAAGCGTCTGGTTCCGGGCTTCGAAGCACCGGTACTGCTTGCCTATTCGGCTCGCAACCGCTCCGCTTCCTGCCGCATCCCTTTTGGCTCCTCGCCCAAGTCCAAGCGCGTCGAAGTGCGCTTCCCCGACCCGACGGCGAACCCCTATCTCGGCTTCGCGGCCATGCTGATGGCCGGCATCGACGGCATCAAGAACAAGATCCATCCCGGTCAGGCCATGGACAAGGATCTGTATGACCTGCCGCCGAAGGAATTGAAGAAGATCCCGACCGTTTGCGGATCGCTCCGCGAGGCCCTGATGAACCTCGACAAGGACCGCGGCTTCCTGAAGGCTGGCGGCGTCTTCGACGACGACCAGATCGACTCCTATATCGAGCTGAAGATGGCCGAGGTCATGCGTTTCGAGATGACCCCGCACCCCGTCGAATTCGATATGTATTATTCGGTCTGATCACCGACATGTACGGAACGAGAAGGCCCGGTTCGTCCGGGCCTTTTCTATTCCGTCGTCTTGCCGAGCAGATCTTCGACCAATAGCGGCAGATCGGCGGCGCGCGTGAAATCCTCGTGTATGCGGAGAAGGTTCATGCGCAGGAAGTTGAAGATGTAGTCATAGTCGTTGGTGACGACGTCCTCATGCAGCGGCAGTGCATCGAAGATCAGCCTCGCCGTCTTCTTCGGTATCTCGCGCACCGGACGCGGCGGGCCGCCTTGCGCCTGATCCAACTTCTCGCGAACGAGCTTCAGGGCCTCGTCCCAGAAACCGGGGGCCAGTCCTTCCGGGACCGGATACTTTCTGAATATGTCCTTCGACAGGGTTGCAATGACAGCGGGCAATTGACGCTGACGGATACCTGCGGGTTCACGCAGGACACCCTCGATCACCTCAGCAATCATGGCAAAGGCCGGCGGATAGGCTTGCCAGCGCGAGCGGGTGAGCTCCTGCTGAAATTCGGCCTCCCCGAACAGTTTTTCCCAATGTACGCCGGCTCGGACGCGACAGAACTCGACAACGCCCTTCTGCGCCAGGAAGGAAACACGGGAATCCATGAACTGCATGAGCTCCGCGACGGTGGCAATTGCCGGCGGTTTGGAGAAAACGCCCTGCAGCAGATTGTCGAGAACTCCCATTGGTCGGCTTCCGTTTCCCTTTGCTCGAAGTATACGCGGCCCGGTCTGATGACGCCATATGGGTCCGGCCTGAAGCCAGGCATATTCGCCTAAGGTTCAATGAACAGCGAGCACGATTGGTGTTACCAAATGAGTCGACACTGGGCGTCGTTTATTTGCGATTCGCTACCAGTGCCGCCTCATCCCCTTCTAGGGACAAGGCAATCGGTAACAGCGTCTTCGGCAGGGAGGTGCCGTCCGGGACGCATCAAGGGAGGGTCAATAGATGGCTACGCCAGATCGCCTTAGTTACTGGAACAAGACCCGGAGCCTCATGTTCGTCATGCTGGGGCTATGGTTCTTTTTCTCGTTCGTCATCCATATTTTCGTCAACGGACTCAACAACATCGTCATCCTCGGGTTTCCGCTAGGCTTCTACATGGCGGCCCAGGGATCTCTCATCGCCTTTGTCATCATGCTCTTCTGGTTCGCTCGCAAACAGAATGCGATCGATGAAGAACATGGCGTGGCAGAGGATTAAGCGGGGGACGCAAGATGGTTACGACAACCACTGGAACGGGGGCGGGCGACAGCTTCACCTCCAATCTCGGCCGGGTGTATATGATGTACACCGGCGGCTTTATCGTTTTCATCATTCTGATGGCCATCCTCAACGCGATGGGCGTGCCCAATCGTGTTATCGGCTACATGTTCATGGGCTTCACGATCCTGATCTACGCCGTGATCGGGATCATGAGCCGCACAATGCAGGTCGGCGAATATTACGTCGCCGGGCGCCGGGTGCCTGCGCTCTATAACGGCATGGCCACCGGTGCGGACTGGATGTCGGGCGCATCCTTCGTCGGCATGGCCGGCACGCTTTACCTGCTTGGATATGACGGCCTCGCCTATGTTCTCGGCTGGACCGGCGGATATGTCCTCGTGGCGATCCTCGTAGCGCCCTATCTGCGCAAGTTCGGCGCCTATACGGTTCCCGACTTCCTGTCGGCGCGCTACGGCGGCAATGTTGCCCGCTTCATCGGCATCATCGTGCTGTTCTCCTGCTCCTTCACCTATGTGGTGGCGCAGATCTACGCGACGGGCATCATCGCATCCCGTTTCCTCGGACTGGACTTCAACGTCGCAGTCTATGTGGGACTGGCCGGCATTCTCGTCTGCTCGATGCTCGGCGGCATGCGGGCCGTGACCTGGACGCAGGTGGCGCAATATATCGTCCTGATCATTGCCTACCTGATCCCGGCGATCTGGATGTCCACCGCCAAGACGGGCATACCGATACCGCAGCTCATGTATGGCAGCGCGCTGCAGAACATCTCGGTCCTCGAAGCGGCGCAGAGCATCAGCCCCGGACATATCACGCCCTTTGCGCATGGCGGATTCGATGCCACGAACTACTTCCTGCTCATCGTCTGCCTGATGGTCGGCACGGCATCCCTGCCACACGTCCTCATGCGTTACTTCACCACGCCTTCGGTTCGTGAAGCGCGCCTGTCGGTGGCCTGGTCGCTGCTCTTCATCTTCATCCTCTACTTCACGGCACCGGCCTATGCCGCCTTCGCGAAGTGGACGATGCTTGATCTGGTATCCAGCGGCCTGACGCCGGACAACATCGCCGACAAGGCAGGCTGGTTGATGAACTGGGCAGCCGCTGACGGCACGATGGTCCAGATCTGCGGTCAGGCAGCCGTTGACGCGGCGGCCATCGCAGCAGCCTGCCAGGAAGCCGGGGTTACCGGCAATCTGGCGTTCAGTGACATCACGCTGAACGCGGATATGATCGTGCTTGCGACGCCGGAAATGGCAGGCATGCCGTATTTCATATCCGGCCTTGTCGCCGCCGGCGGTCTTGCCGCGGCACTTTCGACGGCTGACGGGCTCCTGCTCGCCATCGCCAACGCGCTCAGTCACGACATCTACTACAAGATGATCGATCAGAACGCTCCCACATCACGCCGGCTGGTGGTGTCCCGGGTTCTGCTTGTTATCGTGGCGGCTCTTGCGGCCTACACGGCGTCGACCAGGCCATCGGACATATTGTCCATGGTCGCATGGGCCTTCTCCCTGGCCGCCGCGGGTCTTTTCCCCGCCCTCGTACTCGGCGTCTGGTGGAAACGCACCAACGCGGCAGGAGCCATTGCGGGCATGATCGCTGGCTTCGGCATAACCGTGCTCTATCTGGTCGGAACGCAATACGGTCTCGATCTTGCAAAGGATACGGGAGACGAATGGGCATTGTGGTGGGGCGTGAAGAACGTCTCCGCGGCCGCGTTCGGTCTGCCGATTGGCTTTGCTGTGATGATAGTGGTCAGCCTTCTAACAAGGGCGCCATCGCAGGAAATGCAGGATTTCATCGACGATATCCGTGTCCCGCGAGGTCGAACGATCATGGAAGAAAAGACCGTCTAGTCTTTTCCCAAGACCAACGAAGCGGGGTCCGGCAGCGGACCCCGCTTTCTTTCCGGAATTTTTCCCTTACAAACCTTCTGCAGACATGTCCGGGCTCGGCTGATGAACGGTTTCTGGTCTTATTGGTACTTCCACATCCCGAACTTCATCCTCGCGGCGGTGATGTACACGCTCCTCGGACGTCTCGTACTCGGCTTTTTCGTGCCCGAGAACTGGGACAACTACATCTGGCGGGCGTTCAAGAGGATCACGGACCCCGTGCTGCACGTCGTGCGCGTCATCACCCCACAATTGCTCACCCATACGGTTGTTGTCATCTTCGCCGTTCTGTGGCTGATGGCTGCGCGCATAGGATACCTGGTGCTTCTTCTTGACCTCGGCCTGGCGCCGATTTCATCTCAGGCGAGTTGAGCCAATGCACCCTAATACACTCGTCCCGGTCATGGCCGTCGCCATAGTCAACGGCATCTTTTCGCCATGGGTGCTCGTCGTTTTCGTGCTTTACCCGGTCTGGTATCCGGTTTGGGCGCCTCCGCTCAGCCAGATCGTCTATATGGCCAGCGCTCTCATTCTTTCCACTCTAACGCTGATGGCTTCAGGCATCCTGCCCGCACTTTACGAGCGCTTTGCGCCGGCGCCACGGCCCATGGTGGCTTCAGGTTTATGGGTCGCAGGTGCGGTGCTGCTCACGCTCCCGGCAATCCCCAATGTGCTGAGGGCGCTTTCGGCCGGTGGAATCTAATCAGCCGGTCACACCGATTGCTTCCAGCAGGCTCACCGCCGAGCGGAAATCGCGCTCGCGAGCTGCACGGCGGGCGGCGGCTTCCGCATCCTCCCCCCATTGCTCGATATTCCAATCCTCATCGATATGGGCAGCCTTCCAGGCCGTTTCGGCATCCAGAACCTGACGCTCCACGGCGAGTGCCAGGAGCGCCGAACCGGTAAGGGTCGTCATGACATGCAGGGCCGCCAGCCGCAAAGGCTCCCTTCGCTGCGCCAGATGAATGCCGATAGCACCGATTGTCTCGCGCGGCTGCTCGACATGCATCACACCCTCGGCCAGGAAGAATCGCGCGCCTAGATCGGAACGCGCCCAGTCGAGAACAGGATCCCACGCCTCATTCTGCCGATCGACCAGTGTCTGCGGGCTGTCGGCGCGATAGCAGAGCATGTCGCTCGAGGCGAAACGCAAAATATCTTCGAGCACAGCCTGCATATCCGTGGCAACTCCATCTATTGCCGTGTTGACCAGCCGGGTGACAGGCATGGTCACCGGATCAATCCTATCGCCCTGAGCGGAAAATTCGTCCGCCACCAGCTTTGCCGCGGCCTCTGTCGGCAGCTTCAAAACGGATGCCGCAGGCGTACGCACCGGCTTGCCATCCAGATGGACGAGATAGACGCCGTCCGGATCGGCGGCTATCGCAACCTCCTTGTAAAACCGCTTCGGCAGAGGCGTGCGCATCTGCAACTGCGCGCGCCGTGCCGGATCGGGATCGGACAGGAGCTTGCCGCTTTCGAGATCGTTCAGAATATCGCGCATCAGCCTGATATAGTGCTTTCCAACATATTCGCTAACCTGGAATGCCGCGGCGCACAGGTCGATTGACGACGACGAGGCCGACAGCGATCAGTCCGAGGGCAAGAAAGATCTTCACCGAAAGCGGCTCGCCGAGGAGAAGCCCACCGCAAAGAACGCCGAAGACGGGGCTCAGGAAGGCGAAGCTGGCAAGCCCCGTAGCCGGATAGCGGCTTACAAGCCAGAACCACAAAATATAGGTGAAAGCGACGATGTAGATCGCCTGGAAAAGAACAGATCCGGTGGCCAGAGCCGAAACGTCACGCAACGCCGGCCCGGCAAAAGGCAGGAGCGGGATGGATGCCAAGGCTGAAACACCGAGCTGATACATCAGCGTCTTTTCGGGGCTTGCGGTGGCCAGACGGGAGTTCTTGATAAGAATGGTCGTCGCTGCCCAGAGGATTCCTGCCGTAAGGCACAGTATGTCGCCCCGGATTGCCTCCGGAGTCGGCAGGCTCAACTGGTCGGAGAAAACAAGGACAACTCCGGCAAAGGCCAGCGCGAGTCCCAGGAACTTCGTCAAGGTGATGCGTTCGCCGAGAAAGAAATGCCCGCCGAGCAGCACCCAGAAAGGCATGGTGTTGACCATCAGCGTGCTGCGGGCGGCGCTCGTATAATCAAGGCCGAAGAAGATCAGCACAAATTCCACGCCGAAAAGCAGGCCGGCCGTCAGCCCGGCCAAAAGCGTGCCGTCCCTTTCAAAGAGCGGGATGCGGCGATAGCGGCACCATGCAAGGACCAGCGCCGCGCCGATTGCCGATCGCACAATTGAGAGGAAGACCGGATTGTAGCCGGTATTCGAGATCTTCACCGCGACCTGATTGAGGCCCCAGGAGAAAGTCAGGAGCAGCATCAGGGACACCGCGAAGGCATCCATGGCATCGCGTCGGTCGGAAATCGCCCCGGCAGCCGTCATGTCTCCTCCGCCGCTGTCTCGTCGAAGCCGAGCAGGGACCAGCTCTGGCGCATATGCGGAGGCATGGGCGCCGTGACGTCTATGACACCGCCGTCAGGATGCGGGATGACGATGCGGCGCGCGTGCAAATGCAGCCTGTTCTGGATTCCGCCGGGAAATTCCCAGTTCTGGTCCGCCTCGAAATATTTCGGGTCGCCGATGATCGGGCAGTCAATGGATGCGGCATGAACACGTAGCTGATGGGTGCGCCCGGTATAGGGCTCCATTTCGAGCCAGGAAAGCGCCTGCCCTGCCTGTTCGACGATGCGGTAGAAGGAAACTGCATGGTCGGCACCCGGCTCGCCATGCCTGGCTATACGCATCCGGTCGCCGTCTGGCGTCGCTTCCTTGGCAAGCCAGGTCGAGATACGGTCCTCGCGCTTTTTCGGCACGCCCTTGACCAGCGTCCAATAGGTCTTCTTCGTTTCCCGGGCGCGGAATGCTTCGGTGAGTTTCACCGCAGCAAGCCTTGTGCGCGCGACGACCAGAACACCGGACGTATCGCGATCGAGACGATGGACGAGGCGCGGCTTCTCGCCCTTCTTGTTGCGCCAGGCCTCCAGCATCCCATCGACATGGCGATTGACACCAGAACCGCCCTGCACCGCAAGTCCCGCCGGCTTGTTGAAGACGAAGACCTTCGGGTCTTCGTAGAGCAGCATTTGCGAAAGAACCTCGGCATCTCCGCGGTCACGGATGGTGCGCATCGTCTGGTCGGCGCCTTTACGGTCGACGGCGAGAGGAGGGACGCGGATCACCTGCCCCGGCTGGACGCGGGTGTCGGATTTGGCCCGCCCGCCATCGACCCGAACCTGCCCCGAGCGAAGAAGTTTCTGAAGCTGTCCGAAGCCAAGCCCCGGATAGTGGATCTTGAACCAGCGGTCGAGCCGCATTCCGGCCTCTCCGGGCTCGACGGCGATCTGCTCCACGCCAGGCATCAGAATGCCATCACGGAAAACTGCATTGGGACAGTCACGCCATCGCCCTCACGATCCAGAAAGCTCCGAAAAGGGCCAAAATCGCACCGACGACGCTGACCAGGGCATAAAGCAGCGCGATTCCCATCGCCCCACGCTCCCATAAAATCGCGAAATCCAAAGAGAAGGCGGAAAAGGTTGTGAAGCCGCCAAGTACCCCTGTCGCGACGAAAAGGCGTAACTCATTCGACGCCCCCGTCCTGCGGGCGAGCCATTCGATAAACAGCCCCATCACGAAGGAGCCGACCAGATTTACCGCCAGCGTTCCCCATGGGAATCCTGGCCCCCAGAGGCGCAACGCGGCGAGGTTGGTCAGATGGCGCAACGATGCTCCGATGGCGCCGCCCGCCGCAACGATGAGGACATGGTTCATTGTGCCCTTTTGCGCATAAGGCGGGAAAAGGTCAACGTGGATGATGACAGCGTGGAATCAGCCTCGTTGCCGCTCCTGCCTCAGCTTTTTCCAGTAATCGAGGCGTTTGCGGATCTCACGTTCGAAACCGCGCTCCGGCGGGTCGTAAAATTGCCGGCGCCCAAGCTCCTCGGGAAAGTAATCCTGACCGGAAAACGCATCGGGCTCATCATGGTCATAGGCATAGCCGCTCCCGTAGCCTTCCTGCTTCATCAGCTTCGTGGGAGCATTGAGAATATGCCTCGGGGGCAGGAGCGAGCCATGCTCCCTCGCCGCGCGCATTGCGGCATTGTAGGCCGTGTAGGCGGCGTTGGATTTCGGTGCGGTGGCCAGATAGATGCAGGCCTGCGCCAATGCCAGTTCACCTTCCGGCGAGCCAAGATAATCATAGGCATCCTTGGCTGCATTGGCGATGACAAGCGCCTGCGGATCGGCAAGCCCTATATCCTCGACCGCCATGCGCACCAGCCGCCGGCCGAGATAAAGCGGGTCCTCTCCTGCGTCCAGCATGCGCGAGAGATAATAGAGAGCTGCATCCGGATCGGAGCCGCGGACGGATTTGTGCAGTGCCGAGATCAGATTGTAGTGGCCGTCCTGGCTCTTGTCGTAGATCGGCGCGCGGCGTTGAACCACCCGCTGCAGCCCTTCCGCATCGAATATCTCGTCCTCGCCTGCCGCCCGCCAAACCTCTTCGGCGAGTGTGAGGACAGCGCGACCGTCGCCATCGGCCATACGCAGGAGAACCGCCCTTGCCTCCTTGTCGAGCGGCAGAGATTTTCCTTCCGTCTCCTCCGCGCGCTGCAGGAGCTTGCCAAGACTGTCGGTGTCAAGGGAATGGAAGGTCAGCACTCGGGCGCGGGACAGGAGCGCGGCGTTCAGTTCGAAGGAGGGATTCTCCGTCGTTGCGCCCACAAGGATCACGGTACCGTCTTCCATCACCGGCAGGAAGGAATCCTGCTGGGCACGATTGAAGCGATGGATCTCGTCGACGAAAAGCAGCGTCTGCCGTCCTTTCGAACGCCGCAGACGGGCTGCCTCGAATACCTTCTTCAGATCCGCAACCCCGGAGAAAATGGCCGATATCTGCTCGAACGCCAAATCCGTCTCACCGGCAAGAAGCCGCGCCACGGTCGTCTTGCCCGTGCCGGGCGGCCCCCAGAAGATCAGAGAGCCGAGCGACCCGGAGCGGATCATCCGCGTCAGCGCTCCATCCTCTCCGGTCAGATGCTCCTGACCCACGACATCGGCCAGCCGCGTCGGTCGTAGCCGGTCCGCGAGTGGCCTGCCGGCGGATGCGGAGGTGGGTTCGTTGGGCTCGAAAAGATCCGCCATGACTGTTGAGGACTCTTTATCGGATCAATAGCGCAGCATCTGCTGCAATATCCGTCCGTCGCGCTCGATGGTAAAGCGCCACCAGCGTGTCCGGTTTTCGGCAATCTGCTTCAGTTCCTCGGCGGTCGCAATCTTCTGGCCGTTCACTTCACGCACGATGTCACGCGGCCGCAAGCCGACGCTGCCGGCAGGTGAGTTGCGGTCAACCTCCACAATCGCCACGCCATCCAGATTGACCGGCAAGCGCAGCTTCTGCGCCAGATAAGGTGAAAGATCGGCCACCTTGATTCCCGCAAAGGGGCCTTGGCCTCCGATGATCAATTCCCGGGAATTGCCGGCAGGCGCACGTGTCAGCCGGATTTCCAGTGTCGTCGGCTGACCCTGCCGCAGGACCTCGATCTCGGCTGTCTTGCCTATCGACTGAGTGGCAAGACGGTATTCCAGTGCGTCGGGATGCTCGATGGCATTGCCGTTCAGCGCCACGACCACGTCGCCGGGCCGCAAGCCTGCCTTGGCAGCGGGGCTTTCCGACGCGACATCGGACACGAGAGCGCCGACTGGCCGATCCATCCCGAGTGCTTCGGCGATCTGGGGCGTGACCGGATCGAATTGGGCACCCGTATAGGGGCGCTCAAAGAAATCCGCCCCTGTCTTCGCCGCCGCCACCACGGCCCGCACCATATTGGAAGGTATCGCGAAACCAATGCCGATCGAGCCGCCGGTCTGGCTGAAAATGGCAGTATTTATGCCGACGAGCTCGCCTTTCATGTTAATCAGCGCGCCGCCGGAATTGCCGGGATTAATGGCGGCATCGGTCTGGATGAAGAAGCCGAAATCGGAAATTCCGAGATGGTTGCGCGCCAGCGCCGATACAATGCCGCTGGTCGTTGTTTGCCCGACGCCGAAAGGGTTACCGATGGCGAGCACAAGGTCACCGACTTCCAGGGCATCGGAATCTCCGACCGTGATCGTCGGAAATTGCTCTGAACCCTCGATTTTCAACACCGCCAGGTCGAGGGACTCGTCCTTCATCAGGATCCTGGATTCGTATTCGCGCCCGTCCGAAAGCGCCACCTTCACCTCGTCGGCGTCGCGAATAACGTGATTGTTCGTCACCACGATGCCGGACGGATCGACAAGAACGCCGGAGCCAAGCGAGGATTGGATGCGAGGCGGCATCTGGCGCCCGAAGAACTGCTCGAAGAACGGATCGCCCATGAAGGGCGAGCGAACCTGCACCCGCGACGACGCATAGACGTTGACGACCGCCGGCGCGGTCTTCTTCACCAGGGGTGCATAGGAAAGCTGTATCTGCTCGCGGCTGAAGGGAATGCGGCGTGCCGCCTGCACATCCGTATCAGTGGCGTCCTCCATGCCCCCGAGAAGCCTGGAAATGGGATCGCTCGGCTGCCGGGCTTCCTGCGCAATTGCCGCCGGCCCAAAAAGAGTAGCGCCAGCAAATACCAACCCAAGGAAGGAATGAAGGAACTTCCGCTTTCTCGGCATCTTCGAATCCTTGAACGATGGCATCCAACGCTTTTCACAAAGGAATATGCATTTTGAAAGGCTTTTGGTAGCAACCCACCAATGGGGGCAGACTACCGTGCCTCCCAATTGCCATATGGGATGCCTCGCGGGCGTACAAATGCGAAAAGGGGCCGAAAGTGGCCCCTTCTCGCAAGTCCTTCATGAAAGGAACCGCTTATGCTGCTTCGGCGGCCTCGGTCGCGCTTTCGGCCTCAAGCCGGGCACGATCGGCAGCACCCTTGGCGCTGGTGTCGCGATCGACAAACTCGATCACCGCCATCGGCGCATTGTCGCCCTGGCGGAAGCCAGCCTTCATGATCCGCAGATAACCGCCATTGCGCGAAGCATAGCGGGGAGCGATGGTGTCGAACAGGCGCTTCACAAGCGCGTCGCTGCGAATGGCCGAGATGGCCTGACGGCGGGCGTGAAGATCGCCCCGCTTGCCAAGCGTGACCAGCTTTTCAACGATCGGACGCAGTTCCTTTGCCTTGGGCAAGGTGGTCACGATCTGCTCATGCTCGATCAGCGATGCAGCCATGTTGGAAAACATGGCCTTGCGATGGCTGGCGGTGCGGTTCAGCTTGCGGCCGGATTTTCCGTGGCGCATGGCTTAACTCCTGGTTTGAGGGCAAAGCCCGGGTGTTTCCTATCGTGAATGGCGAATGGTGAATGGTGAATGGTGAATGGAAGATTTGCCGCATCATCGGAGTGCTAACCATTCACCATTTTACCATTCTCTATTCACCCTCAATACTGGTCTTCGTAGCGCTTGGCGAGTTCTTCGATGTTTTCCGGCGGCCAGTCCGGCACTTCCATGCCGAGATGCAGCCCCATCGACGCCAGGACTTCCTTGATCTCGTTCAGCGATTTGCGACCGAAATTCGGAGTGCGCAGCATCTCCGCCTCGGTCTTCTGAATGAGATCGCCGATATAGACGATGTTGTCGTTCTTCAGGCAGTTGGCCGAACGGACGGAAAGCTCCAGTTCGTCCACCTTCTTGAGCAGCGCCGGGTTGAAAGCAAGCTCGGTGACCTGCTCGGCCGCCTGCTCCTTCTGCGGCTCTTCGAAATTGACGAAGAGACCGAGCTGGTCCTGCAGGATGCGGGCGGCAAATGCGACCGCATCCTCGCCCGTAACCGAACCATCCGTCTCGATGGTCATGGTCAGCTTGTCATAATCGAGGACCTGACCTTCGCGGGTGTTCTCGACCTTGTAAGAGACCTTCTTGACCGGCGAATAGAGGCTGTCGACCGGAATGAGGCCAATCGGCGCATCTTCGGCACGGTTGCGATCGGCCGGTACATAGCCCTTGCCCGTGTCGACGGTGAACTCCATGCGGATTTCCGCGCCTTCGTCCAAGGTGCAGATCACGTGGTCGGGATTGAGGATCTCGACGTCGCCAACGGTCTGGATGTCTCCAGCCGTGACGGCGCCAGGTCCCTGCTTGCGCACGACCATGCGCTTCGGGCCATCGCCTTCCATGCGGATGGCGATTTCCTTGATATTGAGAACGATATCGGTCACGTCCTCGCGCACACCGGCGATCGAGGAGAATTCATGCAGCACGCCGTCGATCTGCACTGCGGTTACCGCAGCGCCGCGCAGCGACGAGAGCAGAACGCGACGAAGCGCATTGCCGAGCGTCAGACCGAAGCCGCGCTCCAGCGGCTCGGCGACAAGCGTGGTGAGGGTCCTGCCCTTGGACGAGAACTCGATCTTGTTCGGCTTGATCAGTTCCTGCCAGTTTTTCTGGATCATAGTCTTTCCTTCCGTTACCCCGCCACCATCCAATCGTGACGGGCGACCTGGAAATCGCAGAGGAGCGCCCGGAGGCGCTCATACGATGATGAAACTGTTTTTCAGACGCGGCGCTTCTTGCGCGGACGGCATCCATTGTGCGGGATCGGCGTCACGTCGCGGATCGACGTGATCATGAAACCCGCGGCCTGCAGGGCGCGAAGCGCCGATTCACGGCCCGAACCAGGACCGGAAACCTCGACCTCGAGTGTACGCATGCCGTGCTCCTGGGCCTTCTTGGCGCAATCCTCGGCGGCCACCTGGGCAGCAAACGGGGTGGACTTGCGCGAGCCCTTGAAGCCCTGAGCCCCAGCCGACGACCAGGCGATCGCATTGCCCTGCGCGTCGGTGATGGTAATCATCGTATTGTTGAACGTCGAATTGACGTGCGCAACGCCGGACGAAATGTTCTTGCGCTCGCGGCGGCGAATTCTTGTGGCTTCCTTGGCCATTTTATTCCTTTCAAACGATCTCTACACCGCCGTAATGCCAGCGGCTCCACCTGTAGTGAGTGGTGAATGGAGGAATGGTGAATGGTACAAGCAGTTCTGCCTACCATTCACTATTCACCATTGACCATTCACCGATTACTTCTTCTTACCTGCAATCGCCTTTGCCGGACCCTTGCGGGTGCGGGCATTGGTATGCGTCCGTTGGCCGCGAACCGGCAGGGAGCGACGATGACGCAGGCCGCGATAGCAGCCAAGGTCCATGAGGCGCTTTATGTTCATCGAGACTTCGCGGCGGAGGTCGCCCTCGACCTGGTAGTCGCGGTCGATCGTCTCGCGAATCTGCAGCACTTCCGCGTCCGTGAGTTCGTTGACGCGGCGCTCCGGGGGAATGCCAACCTTCTCGACGATCTCGGAAGCGAATTTCGGCCCGATGCCGTGAATATACTGAAGCGCGATGATGACGCGCTTGTTGGTCGGAATGTTGACGCCGGCTATACGAGCCATTCTTCTTCTCCATGTAGGCCGGAAACATCGTCCGGCGTTTCATCAAACCCGCGTCCGGTGGAGGCCGGCCCTTGCGGGGGTTCCCAATGACAATGGCGTTTGCCGCTCCGCGGTCCGCCTGCTTTTCAGGGAGACGCGGTGCCTTAATTCACAAAGCCTTCAAAGTCAACAGGCTCGCGCCTATTATTTCAGCGCAGCGGCTCCGACCACGTTCTCGATCTCGGCGGTCACGGTATCCATATCCGCCATGCCATCGATCGTCACCAGTTCGCCGGTTCCCTTGTAGTAGTCCGACAGCGGCGCGGTCTTCTGCCTGTATTCGTCCAACCGCTTGCGGAAGGACTCCGGATTGTCGTCGGCCCGCACCTCGCCGCCGGCGGCGCGCGTTTCGGCGACACGCTTTTCCATACGATTGACCAGAGCCTTCTCATCGACCTTCAACTCGATGACGGCATCAAGCCTGAGGCCCTTTTCCGCCAGCATGCGCGTCAGCGCCTCGGCCTGCGGCACCGTGCGCGGATAACCATCCAGGATGAAGCCCTTCGCGCAATCCGGATCATCGATGCGCTCGGATACGATCTGGTTGACGATATCATCCGAGACCAGTTGACCGGCATCCATGACAGCCTTGGCGCGCTTGCCGACATCGCTTCCTTCGGCCACTGCCTTGCGCAGCATGTCCCCCGTCGAAAGCTGCGGTATGCCGTGGCGTTCCACTAGGCGCTGCGCCTGGGTTCCCTTCCCTGCCCCTGGCGGGCCAAGCAGTATCAGCCTCATCGTCCCCTCTTTCCTCCACGCAGCTTCGACTTCTTGATCAGCCCCTCATACTGATGAGCGATCAGATGCCCCTGCACCTGCGCCACAGTGTCGAGAGTGACGCTCACCACGATCAGCAGCGAAGTGCCGCCCAGATAGAAGGGAACGCCGGTCGCCGAAATCAGGAATTCCGGCAAAAGGCAGACCAGCACCAGATAGATGGCGCCGACGACGGTGATGCGGGTAAGCACATAGTCGATATATTCGGCCGTCCGCTCGCCCGGACGATAGCCCGGGATAAAGCCAGAATGCTTCTTCAACTGGTCGGCGGTGTCCTTCGGATTGAACACGATGGCCGTATAGAAGAAGGCAAAGAACACGATCAGCGCGGCGTAGAGCAGCATGTAGAGCGGCTGTCCGTGGCCGAGCGCGGCAAGCACCGTATTGGCCCAGCCGGGCAGCGTCGTCGTATCGGAGAAGCCGGCGACCGTGGCGGGCAGCAGGAGCAGCGAAGAGGCGAAGATCGGCGGGATGACGCCCGACGTGTTGAGCTTCAGCGGCAGATGCGACGTGTCGCCCTGAAACATGCGATTGCCGACCTGGCGCTTCGGATACTGGATGAGAAGCCGGCGCTGGGCCCGCTCGAAGAAAACGATGACGCCGATGACGACGATCGCAAGGGCGATGATGGCAAGGATCAGCCCTGTGGAAAGCGCGCCAGTCCGGCCCAGTTCCAGCGTACCGCCGATGGCGGACGGCAGACCCGCTACAATGCCGGAGAAGATGATGAGCGAAATGCCATTGCCGATACCGCGCGCCGTGATCTGCTCACCGAGCCACATGAGGAACATCGTGCCGCCGACCAGCGTGATCACCGCCGAAAGGCGGAAGAACCATCCGGGATCGGTCACGATATTCGCCCCGCCCTCAAGCCCGACGGCAATGCCATAGGCCTGCACGGTCGCCAGCAGCACCGTGCCGTAGCGGGTATATTGATTGATGACCTTGCGGCCCTGTTCGCCTTCCTTCTTCAATTGCTCCAGCGACGGCACGACGGACGTCATGAGCTGCATTATGATGGAAGCCGAGATGTAGGGCATGATGCCCAGCGCAAAGATCGCCATGCGCTCGACCGCACCGCCGGCGAACATATTGAACATGCCAAGCACGCCGCCGGACTGCTGATTGAATGCCTGGGCAAAGGCATCGGGATTGATGCCCGGCATGGGAATATAGGTGCCAAGCCGGTATACGAGCAGAGCGCCGAGCGTGAACCAGATGCGTTTCTTCAGATCCTCCGCCTTCGCGAAGGCCGCGAAGTTGAGATTGGACGCAAGTTGTTCCGCTGCCGATGCCATGAAAAATTCTCCGCCTCGTCACGCGTCCGCCACATCAGATCGCGCGCGTCACCGAAGCCCCGAAATAGGCTCCGGCCCGCAAGGATGCAAGCGGCGGATCGTCCCACCGCCAAGGCAGGCTTACTCGGAAGCCGCCTTTTCCGGAAGCTTGACCGATCCGCCGGCCTTCTCGACCTTTTCGATCGCCGACTTGGAGGCGCCGGCAATGTCGAAGGTGAGCTTCGCCTTCAGTTCGCCGTTACCCAGAAGACGGACACCGTCGCGCGCCCGGCGGATGACGCCGGCCTTCACCAGAGCAGCGGTGTCGACCGTCGCCTTCTCGTCCAGCTTCTTGGCATCGACGGCAGCCTGGATACGGCCGACCGAGACCTCATTGAAGTCCTTGCCGAAGATGTTCTTGAAACCACGCTTGGGCAGACGCCGATAGAGCGGCATCTGGCCGCCCTCGAAGCCGTTGATCGAGACGCCTGAGCGGGACTTCTGTCCCTTGACGCCACGACCGCCGGTCTTGCCGGAGCCAGAGCCGATGCCACGGCCTACACGCTTGCGCGCCTTGGTCGCGCCTTCCTTGTCCCTGAGTTCGTTGAGTTTCATGATTCCGCTCCGTTCCTCAGGCCTCGTCCACGACGCGGACGAGATGTTGCACCGAGGCGATCATGCCGCGCACGGAAGGCGTATCCTCCAGCGTCACGCGGCGTCCCATCTTGTTGAGGCCCAGACCGACCAGCGTCGCGCGCTGACTTGCCGGACGGCGGATTGGGCTTCCGATCTGCTCGACGGTGACCGTCTTGCCCTTCTTCTTCTCAGCCATGTCTTCCATTCCTTGCACAGGCCGGCGCCGATATCATCGGTCGCCGGGTGGGGCAATCGCCAGCCCGATTATTCCTCGCCTGCGGCCGCACCGCGGCGCGCCTGCAGCGTCGAATACTTGATGCCGCGCTGGGAGGCCACATCCTTCGGATGAAGCTGACGCTTCAATGCGTCGAAGGTCGCCCGCACCATGTTGTACGGATTTGACGACCCCATTGACTTGGCGACCACGTCGTGGACACCGAGCGTCTCGAAGACGGCGCGCATCGGGCCACCGGCGATGATGCCGGTACCGGGCTTGGCAGCCCGCAAGAGCACACGGCCCGCGCCATGACGGCCGGCTACATCGTGATGCAGCGTACGTCCAGAGCGCAGCGGCACGAAGATCATGTCACGCTTGGCGCTTTCGGTCGCCTTGCGGATCGCCTCGGGCACTTCGCGCGCCTTGCCGTGACCGAAGCCGACCCGGCCCTTCTGGTCGCCGACGACGACGAGCGCGGCGAAGCCGAAGCGGCGTCCGCCCTTGACCACCTTGGCGACGCGATTGATGTGAACGAGCTTGTCGACGAATTCGCTGTCGCGCTCTTCGCGGTCGCGGCGATCGTCCCTGCGGTTTTGTGCCATTGCCCTTTTCCTTGTTCTTTTCCGGAAGCACCGATTGAAATGAGAGCCGGCCTTCTAACGTGCCGGCCCGGTTGAAATCAGAAGTTCAAGCCGCCTTCGCGAGCCGCATCGGCAAGCGCCTTGACGCGGCCGTGATACCGATAGGCGCCGCGATCGAAGACCACGTCCTTGACCCCGGCCTTGGAGGCACGTTCGGCAATCAGCTTGCCGACGGCCGCAGCCGCAGTATCGGCACCCGTTTTCAGGGAACCCCTGATTTCGCCTTCGAGCGTCGAGGCGGCAGCCAGAGTATGGCCCTTCGCATCGTCGATCACCTGAACATAAATGTTCTTCGACGACCGATAGATCGACAGGCGCGGCCGATCTCCGGCAACCGCCTTGATCTTCCGGCGCGTGCGAGCGGCACGACGTTTGACCGAGTCCTTGGAGGCCATTGCCTTGTTCCTTACTTCTTCTTGCCTTCTTTGCGCACGATCGTCTCGTTCGCATATTTCACGCCCTTGCCCTTATAGGGTTCGGGACCGCGGAACTTGCGGATTTCGGAAGCGACCTGGCCCACGGCCTGCTTGTCGATCCCGCTGACGACGATTTCGGTCGGCTTGGTCACGGCAAGCGTGATTCCTGCCGGGGGCTCATAAACCACGTCATGGCTGTAGCCCAGCGAAAGTTGCAGATTCTTGCCCTGCATCGCCGCGCGGTAGCCGACGCCGTTGATTTCGAGACGCTTCTCGAACCCGTCCTTCACGCCCTGCAGGATATTCGCGATCTGTGTGCGCGACATACCCCACTTGGAGCGGGCGTCCTTCGACTGGTCGCGTGGATCGACGGAAACCGCGCCATCTTCCATCTTCACCAGCACTTCGTCATTCACGACGAACTTGAGTTCGCCCTTCGGGCCCTTGGCCGTGACGGTCTGGCCATCCACTGTGGCAGTCACGCCCTGGGGAACCGGGACCGGCTTCTTGCCAATACGAGACATCTTGCTTGTCCTCGTTCTCTACTTGTTTGCCTGCAGGATCAGAAGATCTGGCAGAGGACTTCTCCGCCGACATTCTGCTCGCGGGCCTGATGATCAGCCATCACACCCTTCGGGGTCGAAAGGATAGCGATGCCAAGACCGTTGGCCACATTCGGGATCGACTTGACCGACACATAGACGCGGCGGCCCGGCTTCGAGACACGCGCGATCTCGCGGATCACCGGAGCGCCGTCCGAGTACTTCAGCTCTATCTCGATTTCCGACTTGCCATTGTCGTAGTCGATCTGGCTGTAGTCCCGGATATAGCCTTCAGCCTTCATGACGTCGAGCACGCGGGCGCGCAGCGTCGAGGCCGGCGTGGAGACTTTTGGCTTGCCGCGCCCGATGGCGTTGCGGATACGGGTCAGCATATCGCCGAGAGGATCATTCACGGACATTCTTCAGTCCTCCTTACCAGCTCGACTTGACCAGGCCCGGGATCAGGCCGTTATTGCCCAACTCCCGCAGCGCGACGCGCGACATCTTGAGCTTGCGATAGTAAGCCCGCGGACGGCCCGTCACCTCGCAGCGGTTGCGGATGCGGGTCTTCGACGAGTTGCGCGGCAGCTCGGCAAGCTTGAGCTGTGCCCGGAAGCGCTCTTCCATGGACTTGCTCTGATCCATGATGATCGCCTTCAAAGCCGCCCGCTTTGCAGCATACTGATCGACGAGCTTGCGGCGCCGGTTGTTCTTCTCGACTGAACTGGTCTTTGCCATTTCGGAAAGTTCCTTTTTCTCGCCTGCCGTTACTGCCGGAACGGGAAGTTGAAGGCCTTAAGAAGTGCCCTCGCCTCGTCGTCCGTCTTGGCGGTCGTGCAGACGATGATGTCCATTCCCCAGATCTGATCGACCTTGTCGTAGTTGATCTCGGGGAACACGATGTGTTCCTTGATGCCCATGGCGAAATTGCCACGGCCGTCGAAGCTCTTCGGGTTCAACCCGCGGAAGTCACGCACACGCGGCAGCGCGACCGTCACCAGGCGGTCGAGGAACTCGTACATGCGGTCCTGGCGCAGCGTGACCTTGGCGCCGATCGGCATGCCCTCGCGGACCTTGAAGCCGGCGATGGAGTTGCGTGCGCGCGTTACCACGGCCTTCTGGCCGGCAATCAGAGAAAGGTCTTCGGCGGCGACGGAAGGCTTCTTGGAATCGCCCGTGGCCTCGCCGACACCCATATTGATGACGACCTTTTCGATGCGCGGAACCTGCATCTCGTTTTCATACTTGAACTGCTCGAGGAGAGCCTTGCGGATCACCTCGTTGTATTGCTTCTTCAAGCGCGGCTGATACTGCGCGTTAGCCATCGATCAATTCTCCCGAGCGCTTCGCCACGCGCACCTTCTTGCCGTCCTTCTGGACCTGGAAGCCGACACGGGTCGGCTTGCCGTCCTTGGGGTCCGCCAAAGCGACGTTCGACAGGTGGATCGGCGCTTCCTTGGAAATAATGCCGCCTTCCTGAGCCTGCGTCTGCTTCTGGTGGCGGCGAACGATATTGATACCGCGAACGATTGCCTTGTCGTCCTTCGGCATGACCTTCAGCACTTCACCGGTGCGGCCCTTGTCCTTGCCGGCGAGCACGACGACCTTGTCGCCTTTCTTGATCTTCTGCATCTTCCGGCCTCCTTCAGAGCACTTCAGGCGCGAGCGAGATGATCTTCATGTGGTTCTTGGCGCGAAGCTCGCGCGGAACCGGGCCGAAGATACGCGTGCCGACAGGCTCTCTCTTGTTGTCCACGAGGACGGCCGCATTCTTGTCGAAGCGGATCACGCTGCCATCCGGCCGACGGATATCCTTCGCCGTGCGGACCACGACCGCCTTCATCACGTCGCCCTTCTTCACGCGGCCGCGCGGAATGGCTTCCTTCACCGAGACGACGATGATGTCGCCCACGGAAGCATATTTCCGCTTCGAGCCGCCCAGCACCTTGATGCACATGACACGACGGGCGCCGGAATTGTCCGCCACATCGAGGTTTGTTTGCATCTGAATCATGACTGGCCGCCTTCTTCTTGTCTGGAGAGCGTTTCAACCGCCCCCGGCATGTCCGATTAACTGTTGTCTTACGCCTGGGCCTGCGTGGGGTTCACGACGACCCAGCACTTGTCCTTGGAGATCGGCCGGGATTCCTGGATGAAAACCATATCGCCGACCTTGCACGCGTTGTTCTCGTCGTGCGCCTTGTACTTCTTGCTCATCCGCACGGTCTTCTTCATCACCGGATGCGTGAACCGGCGTTCGACACGGACGACGACCGTCTTGTCGTTCTTGTCGCTTACGACGGTGCCCTGCAAAACGCGCTTTGGCATCTATTCGCCCCTTAGGCCTTCTTGCCGGCCGACTTCTCGGCGGCGATTGTCTTGATGCGCGCGATGTCCCTGCGGACCTGCTTCACACGCGCGGTTTTCTCGAGCTGTCCCGTCGCCTTCTGGAAGCGAAGGTTGAACTGCTCTTTCTTTAGCTTGGCCAGCTCGTCGGAGAGCTGATCCTGGGTCATCGACCTGACGTCTGCGGCCTTCATGGCGTCTGCCTCTACTCTGCGATGCGCTGTACGAAGCGCGTCTTGATCGGAAGCTTGGCGGCACCGAGACGCAGCGCCTCGCGCGCCACCTCGGCATCAACGCCGTCGATCTCGAACATGATCCTGCCCGGCTTCACGCGGCAGGCCCAGAAATCGACCGAGCCCTTACCCTTACCCATGCGGACTTCGGTCGGCTTCGAGGTGACCGGGACGTCCGGGAAGATACGGATCCACACGCGGCCCTGACGCTTCATCTGACGCGTGATGGCCCGGCGGGCAGCCTCGATCTGACGGGCGGTGACCCGCTCCGGCTCCAACGCCTTCAGTCCGAAGGCACCGAAATTCAGATCGGTGCCGCCCTTCGCGGCGCCGTGAATGCGGCCCTTGAACTGCTTGCGGAATTTGGTGCGCTTTGGTTGCAGCATCTTTCTTTACTCCAGAATTCCGGCTCAGGCGTTTTCGCGGCGGCGACCGCCGCCCTGCTCGCCCTCGACCGCGCGGCGCTCGGAGGCCATTGGGTCGTGCTCGAGGATCTCGCCCTTGAACACCCACACCTTGACGCCACAGATGCCATAGGCGGTCTGCGCCTCGGCAGTCCCGTAGTCGACATCGGCGCGCAGCGTATGCAGCGGCACACGGCCCTCGCGGTACCATTCCATGCGGGCGATCTCCGCGCCCCCTAGCCGGCCACCGCAATTGATGCGGATGCCTTCGGCACCAAGACGCATTGCCGACTGCACGGCGCGCTTCATGGCGCGGCGGAAGGCCACGCGGCGCTCGAGCTGCTGGGCGATCGACTGGGCGATGAGCGTCGCGTCGATCTCAGGCTTGCGCACCTCGACGATGTTGAGATGCGTCTCGGCATTGGTCATCTCGGTCAGCTTGCGGCGCAACTTCTCGATGTCGGCGCCCTTCTTGCCGATGATCAGGCCAGGACGCGCCGAGTGGATCGTTACCCGGCACTTCTTGTGCGGGCGCTCGATCACGACCTTGGAAATCGCTGCCTGCTTCAGCTCCTGCTCGATATATTTACGGATCTTCAGATCTTCGTGCAGCAGCTTGCCGTATTCACCGGTATTGGCATACCAGCGCGAGTCCCAGGTGCGGTTGATACCGAGACGGAGACCGATCGGATTGACTTTCTGGCCCATCAGGCGGCCTCCACTTTCTCTTCCATTTCACGAACCACGATCGTCAGGTTCGAGAACGGCTTCTCAATGCGGCTGGCGCGGCCACGACCGCGCGCATGGAAACGCTTCATGACAATCGACTTGCCGACATAGGCTTCCGCGACGATGAGAGCGTCCACGTCGAGATCATGGTTGTTCTCCGCATTCGCGATCGCCGATTCGAGCGTCTTCTTGACGGTGCCGGCGATGCGCTTGCGCGAGAATTCCAGATCGGCGAGCGCGGTCGAAACCTTCTTGCCGCGGATCAGCGCCGCGACGAGGTTCAGCTTCTGCGGGCTGACGCGGATCGTGCGCAGAACAGCACGCGCCTCGTTATCAGCAAGCCTGCGCGGCGCTTTGGCCTTGCCCATCTTTATTTCCTCTTTGCCTTCTTGTCCGCACCGTGGCCGTAATAGGTACGGGTCGGAGCGAATTCACCGAACTTATGGCCGACCATTTCTTCACTGACCGAAACCGGTATGTGCTTCTGGCCGTTATAGACGCCGAAGGTGAGGCCGACGAATTGCGGCAGGATGGTGGAGCGGCGGCTCCACATCTTGATCACCTCGTTGCGGCCACCCTCGCGAACCTTGTCGGCCTTCTTCAGGAGATAGCCGTCGACGAAGGGACCCTTCCAGACTGAACGGGACACTTGGCGTTACCTTTCCTTAGCTCTTGCGCTGATGGCGCGAGCGCATGATGAACTTGTCGGTCGCCTTGTTGGACCGCGTCTTCATGCCCTTGGTGGGCTTGCCCCAGGGCGAAACCGGATGCCGGCCACCGGAGGTGCGGCCTTCGCCGCCGCCATGCGGATGGTCGACCGGGTTCATGGTCACGCCGCGATTGTGCGGGCGCTTGCCCAGCCAGCGGCTACGACCAGCCTTGCCGAGATTGACATTGCCGTGATCCGGATTGGACACGGCGCCGACCGTGGCGAGGCATGCACCGGGCACGACGCGCTGCTCGCCCGAGTTCAGGCGCAGGATCGCCCTGCCCTGATCGCGACCGACGAGCTGCGCATAGGTTCCGGCGGAGCGCGCGATCTGGCCGCCCTTGCCCGGCTTCATCTCCACATTATGGATGATGGTACCGACGGGCATGGCCGAAAGCGGCATGGCATTGCCCGGCTTGACGTCGATCGCCTTCTCGCCCGAGACCACGCGGTCGCCGACGGCAAGGCGCTGCGGCGCCAGGATGTAGCTGAGCTCGCCGTCCTCATACTTGATGAGAGCGATGAAAGCCGTGCGGTTCGGATCATATTCCAGACGCTCGACCGTGCCCGCTATATCGAACTTGCGGCGCTTGAAATCAATGACGCGATAGGTCCGCTTGTGACCACCGCCCTGAAAGCGAGCGGTGATGCGGCCCATATTGTTGCGTCCGCCCTTGCTCGTAAGGCCCTCCGTCAGGCCCTTCACGGGCTTGCCCTTGTAGAGGCCGGAGCGGTCGACGATGACCAGCTGGCGCTGGCCTGGCGTTACCGGTTTGTAATTCTTGAGTGCCATTTTCTCTTACCTCACGGCCTCTCAAAGACCAGTCGCAATGTCGATCGAGTGGCCTTCGGCCAGCGTCACGATGGCTTTTTTCACGTCGCTCTGGCGCCCGATCGTGCCACGGAAACGCTTCACCTTGCCCTTGCGGACAAGGGTGTTCACCGAGGTGACCTTGACGCCGAACAATGCCTCGACGGCAGCCTTGATCTCCGGCTTCGAAGCCTTTTTGGCGACGTTGAAGATCACCTGGTTGTTTTCCGACGCCATGGTCGTCTTCTCGGTGATCGCCGGGCTGACGATCACGTCATAGTGGCGAAGATCAGTCATTTGAACCGCTCCTCAAGAGCCTCGACCGCCGCCTTCGACAGGACGAGCGTGCCACGGCGCAGAATGTCGTAGACGTTGATGCCCTGAACGGGCAGCACATCGATATTAGGAATGTTCGACGTAGCGCGGCGGAAGTTCTGGTCGATCTCCGCGCCGTCGATCATCAGCGCATTGTTGAGCCCCAGCTTGGCGAAAGCCTCCACGAGAGCCTTGGTCTTGGCGTCCTTGGCCGAGAACTCGTCAATGACGATGATGTTCGAAGCCTTGGCCTTGGCCGAAAGCGCATGCTTCAGGCCAAGCGCGCGCACCTTCTTCGGCAGATCATGGGCATGGCTGCGCACGACCGGGCCATGCGCCTTGCCACCACCGCGGAACTGCGGAGCGCGAGCCGAGGAGTGGCGGGCACGGCCCGTACCCTTCTGCTTGTACATCTTGGCGCCGGTGCGCGCGATTTCGGCGCGCCCCTTGGCCTTGTGCGTGCCCTGCTGCTTCTTGGCGAGCTGCCAGCGAACGACGCGCTGGAGGATGTCCTCGCGCGGCTCCAGGCCGAAGATCTCGTCCGAGACCTGCAGCTTGCCGGCATCCTTACCTGCCAGGGTGGTAATCTTCAGGTCCATTACTCTGCCCCTTCGCTCGCCGTGGCTTCTTCAGCCTTCGCGGCATCGTTCTTCTGAGCGGCGCGGATCGCGGCCGGCTTGGGCGCGCTGTCAGGCAGCGGCACCTTGACGGCATCACGCACCATGATCCAGGCACCCTTGGAGCCCGGCACCGCGCCACGGATCAGGATCAGACCCCGATCCACATCGGTCGACACCACTTCGAGGTTCTGCGTGGTCACGCGGGTCGCGCCCATATGACCGGCCATCTTCTTTCCCTTGAAGACCTTGCCGGGATCCTGGCGCTGGCCGGTCGAACCGTGCGTGCGGTGCGAGACCGAGTTACCGTGGGTCGCGCGGCCGCCACCGAAGTTGTGACGCTTCATGACGCCCTGGAACCCCTTGCCGATCGAAGTTCCCGTCACGTCGACCTTCTGGCCCGCGACGAAATGCTCGACCGTGATCTCGGCACCGACGTCCAGCATGTTTTCCGGAGACACGCGGAACTCAGCGAGCTTGGCCTTCGGCTCCACGCCGGCGCCGGCAAAATGACCGCGCATCGCCTTCGACGTGTTCTTCACCTTCGACAGGCCGACGCCGAGCTGAACAGCCGTGTAGCCGTTCTTCTCCTGCGTGCGCTGAGCCACGACCTGGCAATTCTCCATCTGCAGAACGGTCACAGGGATATGCTCCCCTGCATCATTATAGATGCGGGTCATCCCGACCTTCTTCGCAATCACACCTGAACGCATCGGTTCATCTTCCTTTAGAGCAGCCTGTCGGACCTGAGCCCTGACATGCCTCTTGTTCATCAGAGGAGCCTTCGGGAAACCTTCCGGCTCATGTTTGCAGCCCTCTTAGAGCTTGATCTCGACATCGACGCCAGCGGCGAGATCCAGCTTCATCAGCGCATCGACGGTCTGGGGCGTCGGGTCCACGATATCGAGCAGCCGCTTGTGCGTCCGCATCTCGAACTGCTCGCGGCTCTTCTTGTCGATATGCGGCGAGCGGTTCACAGTGAACTTCTCGATGCGCGTCGGCAGCGGAATCGGGCCGCGAACGTTGGCGCCGGTGCGCTTGGCCGTCGAGACGATTTCCCGCGTCGAGGCGTCAAGCACCCGGTGGTCAAACGCCTTCAGGCGGATGCGGATATTTTGTCCGTTCATTCGTCAAATCCTTGTTCCGCTGCGGCGCGGCTCTTTGGCCGCGCCGCGCCGGATGCGTTTACCGAGCCTTTTTATTCCGTGATGCTGGCGACGATGCCGGCGCCGACGGTGCGGCCGCCCTCACGGATGGCGAAGCGCAGCTTCTCCTCCATGGCGATCGGCACGATCAGCTCGACGTCAACCGTAACATTGTCGCCAGGCATCACCATCTCCGTCCCCTCAGGCAGCTTCACGATGCCGGTCACATCCGTCGTGCGGAAGTAAAACTGCGGACGGTAGTTGGTGAAGAACGGCGTATGACGGCCACCCTCCTCCTTCGTCAGGATATAGGCCTCCGCCTTGAACTTCGTGTGCGGCGTCACAGTGCCCGGCTTCGCCAGAACCTGCCCGCGCTCAACACCGTCTCGCTCAACACCGCGAAGAAGCGCACCAATATTGTCGCCCGCCTGACCCTGGTCCAAAAGCTTGCGGAACATCTCAACGCCCGTAACCGTCGTCTTCGACGTCGGACGGATGCCGACAATCTCGATCTCCTCGCCAACCTTGACAACGCCGCGCTCCACACGACCCGTCACAACCGTGCCGCGGCCCGAGATCGAGAACACATCCTCAATCGGCATCAGGAACGGCTGGTCAATCGGACGCTCAGGCGTCGGAATATAGGCATCGACCTGCTTCATCAGCTCGCGAACCGCATCCTCGCCGATCTCCTTGTTGGAGTCCTCAAGCGCAGCAAGCGCCGAACCCTTCACAATCGGAATGTCGTCGCCAGGAAACTCATAGGCAGACAGAAGCTCGCGAACCTCAAGCTCGACAAGCTCCAAAAGCTCCGGATCGTCAACCTGGTCAACCTTGTTCAAAAAAACCACAATCGCCGGAACACCAACCTGGCGGGCAAGCAGAATGTGCTCGCGCGTCTGCGGCATCGGACCATCGGCAGCAGAAACAACCAGGATCGCACCGTCCATCTGCGCGGCACCCGTGATCATGTTCTTCACATAATCCGCATGCCCAGGGCAGTCCACATGCGCATAGTGACGGTTCTCCGTCTCATACTCCACATGCGCCGTCGAGATCGTGATGCCGCGCGCCTTCTCCTCAGGCGCAGCATCAATCTGGTCATACGCCTTGAACTCGCCAAAATACTTCGTAATCGCAGCCGTCAACGACGTCTTGCCATGGTCAACATGACCAATCGTCCCAATGTTAACATGCGGCTTCGTACGCTCAAATTTTCCTTTGGCCATCT